>DAIRVG010000080.1:0-26365 GCA_036802945.1 Vicinamibacterales bacterium | reverse complement strand
GAGTCTCACGGGATCTACGGGTCCGTCTTCAGCTTGTCCTGCGAGACGAACGCCCGCTGTGCCAGCCCCTGACCGAAGGAGAAGTTCTCGCCCGGTCCCTCAGAGAGCAGGATCATGAGGTCATCCGGTGATATTCCAGCACCAGCGACGATCCGTTCGTTCAGTTCCTTGAGCAAGGCGAGGCGGATGTCCTTCGGCCGGCCAGAAATGAAAACGATCTCAAGCACGATGAAGTCGTCGGAATATTTCATCCCGAGAAACGAGGACGTGTGCAGGAAGCGGTTGCGCGGAAGCTCGTAAATGATCTGGAAGAAGTCGTCCGAAGGAATCTTCAGGATGTTGATCAGCGCATCCTGCACGGCCTTCGACACGCTGCCGAGGCGACGCTCGTTGTATCGACCTTCCAAGACATGAAGTTTTGCGAGTGGCATTTCAAAGTCTCGTTGTTTGATGTTATTCCAGTCTTGCGACGCGACCGACGAGGCTCGAAAGGCGGTTGATCGCACACCCACCAGATGCGGCGCCGACCCCGATCTCGAACTGGCCGAGGACGGCCCGCTCTCGGCTGGCGAAGCGGATGTCGGTGGCCAGCGCGAACTCGCTGCCCGCACCGCGGGCGCGACCCCTCATCGCGCTGATCGCCACGGCGGGTGGGAGGGTGGAAGCCGGACATCATTCGCGAAGCGTGTGCGAAAACAGGCCGGAATCCACGCGTCTTTCCGCTCGAAAACCGCGTCTCGAGCCAACGAAGGGCACGCGACCGCTATCTGATGAATATAAATTGCTGATTTAAAACGACTTATTGTGGCGGAGAGGGTGGGATTCGAACCCAACAGGACCCTTTGGTTTCTGTAAGTTACAGATTCTAAATTGCCACCATTGCCGTGGCTGCCAGCGATGCCGTGGCGCCTTGCCCGCTATTGCCCGCTGGCTGATCCGTTGAAGAGTGCTATTGCCCGCTGGCTGATCCGTTGAAGAGTGAGTGAGTCGCCGAGAGTCGCGCGGACGAAGGGCGGTCACCACGTCCTGGACGTGACGACCGCCCCACGCTCAACGCCCTTGACCTTCGAAAAGTTGCCCTCCTCGATGCGGGTGAGCGCTGCGGTCACTTTCGCAAGTCCGAAACACGCCACCTCGAACAGCTTCGATCGGCCATTCGACGAAAAGCCGCCCCCGGTTTTCGGCGGTCGGCTGCGATCGGCTTCGATTCTTCTCAGCTTGAGGGAAGGCTGACTCCTCAGGCTGGATTCGCGTCCGCCCTCCATCCCCTGGTTACACCACCGTTACAACTTCAGGAGCTGATCGAAGAAGCACAGCGTGTTTCTCCGAGGATCGCCGTGTCGATACGAGGCGTAGGCGAGTTCTACCCGCAGGCTAAATGGAGTTCCAAAGGAGGTCACCCGTATCACACTTGCACTGCTAGCCTTCCTCCCATGGCCAATTCGAGTCGCCGCAAGCGGAAAGGCGCGACTAATTTCAAGCAGATCCCTCTGGAAGTCCTAAAGAAGCTGTTGGCGAGACAAGCGGCGAAGACGAAGACGGCTGGCACAAATAAGCCGACCGTGGAAACGACCCTAGTGAAAACTGAACCCACCCCGGTGGGGCGCTTGATCGCTGGACGAGACTCTAAGCCGCGAACGCCGCGGCGGTAGCGCGTGCAGGGTCCTCTGCGCCTTGCCGAGCGGCCAGCCGGGCTCGTTCACTAGGTCTCAGGCCTTGCGCTCAGCGCCGCTACCGTATCTCACTCCGCTGCCAACCCGTACGACATCGGCACGCCGCAACGCCTTGGCCGCGGAGTCCGCCGAATCCGCAGCCGACGACTACGAAGTGATACCGGCGGCCTGTTGTAGAAGTGCTCATGGCATTTACCTTCGAGCTCGACGCCCGTCGTCCGGCAGATCTGGAAGCTCGGTCGGACGAACGATACCGACCACATCGAGCAGACCGTTTCGATTGCGAATCGTTACCACCACTGGCTTGGTCCAGTGGGGAAACGCACGGTCAATCGTCGAAATTGTTATGACAGCGTAGCGAATGCCACCAGCGTCTGGAGGCCCCCAGATGTCGTGCGCAATCGTAGCCGACGTGCCCGCGATGTCGACCGGCGCCTGAAATGACTGGATGGTGCCGGTCGTGTTGTCGAACGACGCCCATCGCACCACATACCGCGGTTGCTCCTGCACGAGATGCAGACGAACGGCCGCGTTGTCGAACGTCAGCGCCGGCGTCGGTCCATGCTTGATTTCGAATCGATCAACCGGATTGGTCGCCGTGATACCCCATCGCACAGTCGCGTCGCGGCGCTTGATGATGACGTCCGCGAGATACGCTGCCGCGTTGGAGTTCGACAACCGGCTCTCTTCGACGATGCCCTTGATCATCGTGTCGGTGAATTTCGACACGATGCTCGCCGCCCAGAAGGCATCCGCGGCGTCCATCTGGTTGTAGGCGGGATTCGGGTACTCGGTTTTCCACGTCGCCGGATGGAAGACGTCGGCCTCGATGTTGCCGATCGTTGGGTCCGACGGCCATTTGGCCGACATCCAGTTCCGCTTGTAGAAGCCGAACCCCGCCAGACCCTTTCCAATCTGGTTCGGCTCGAGGAGGTATTCATAGCCGCCGCGTGGTTGTTGTGCCGACGTACTGCCGCTGCCCAATGTGGACCCGAAGTCCTGCACGTAGTGGCGGATGTAGTGCCGGCCATCATCGTCGATGTAGGTGTCGATGCTGTTGATGGATCGCGCGTCGTCATGATTCAGCCATGCGGAAAATACCCGCATCCCTCGCAGCTCACGCCGGCGTTCGTGAGGATAGAGATCGTTCGGATCGTCCGAGCGCCGCCCCGTCAACATGAACTGGCCAACCACCGTTCCGGGCACGTAACGACTCGCGAGCGCGCGGATCGAACCGTCTGAGTTCCGGGGCATGTTTCGCAGCCACCGCTCGACGTCGGCCTGCCGGATCGGCACGCGATCCCCGCTTGCATTTCGCGCCCGCGCCCCGGGGGAAACGGTCAGCCGATCGATGTTGAAGGTGACGATGAAGTCTTCCGGAACGTGATAACCAAACGCGTGGAACAACTTCGTCGCAATCAGTTCAACCGAAGACGGCAGCTCGGGATTCGACTCCGGATCCAATTTGATCAGGTACGTATCGCCGCGTGCGTCCCGAATCGTGAACTTCGGTGTGATGCCGGCGTCCGGCCGGCCGGTGACCTGCCACACGCCTGGCGCTGGGCCGTCCACCTTATTGGGTCCGCGGAGGACTTCGTCGATCGTCATGTCGTGCTGGCCAATCCGGTTGGTGAACCAGCTCGAGTCGGGCACCTCGCCGAGCGTGTTCACGTTCAGCGCCGGCCCGAATGAGCGCGCCGTGTCGCTGAACGTGTTGGCGACGAACTCGTAGCTCTTCGACAGGTCGTGTGGCACCGGCGGTGGAATCGTGCGGCGGTCGTCATCGCTCCACAGCGGATCGTCAGGATAGAACCGCAGCGAGTCCTGAACGGGCTGCGGCAAGGTCTGCGCCGACAGCGCCGACATCGTGGCGGCGGCGACTCCGGCAATCAGGCATGCAATGAGTGATTTAGAACGCATGTTCGAACCTCAGAAGCGGAATGAAACCCTCGCGGCTGAATGCCAGATCCAAACGGGCGACGAACGCGCTGTTGCTGTGGACGCGGAATCCAACGCCGTAGGCCGCCTCCATCGTGTCGAGCGACAGCGCCCGGCGGGTAGGGGCAACGGTGCCAGCGTCGACGAACAACGCGGCGTCGAGCGCCCACCACGCTTGCCATCGATACTCGGCCCCTAACAGGACGCTGTTCTCGTCACGGAAGCGAAACTCGCGGAATCCCCGGAGATTGCTCGCACCACCGAGCGTCGGGTGGAAGTAGAACGGCACCTGATTGCCGCGATCGGCATCGGTGAATACGCCTTCAGCGCGAAGAGCGAGCACACGCGAACGGTTTGGCAACGGCACGTACTGCTGCAGGCTGACGTCGGTTCTGCGAAAGTCGAACCGGCCGAGCTCGCGATCGTCGAATTGCGCAAACGTGACGGCGTAGCGTCCACCGTTTCTCGGCAGCATGGGGTTGTCACGCACGTCGATCGCGGCGGACAGCTCGCTTTTCAAGAAGTTCGTTTGCGGGCCCAGACCCGGGATCGTGGCCGAGATGAATCGTTCTTCGAGCGACGGGAACCGGCTATCCGTTCCGCGGCCGATGCGCGGGCGCAGGTAGGACACTCCGCCGCCCAGATCCAGAATCGATGGCCTCCAGTGCACGCGGCCACCCGTCTCGAACGCGTCGAGGAGGTAGTTGGTGCGGTCAGACTGTTCGCTGTCGCGCCCCAGGCCGAAGAAATCCTCTTGCGGAAATTCGTAGTACTGGCCGAAACCGTCGACGTCCACCGGAGCCCCGCCGAGATTGCGTGCGGTCACACCGGTGCTGAGGCGCGTGTATCCGCGGGTGCTGTAGGCCGCTCGAGCCGTCAGGTCGATCCGATTCGGCAGGCGCCGGTCTGCGTCCGCCCCCGTCAGCGACCTGTCGTAGCCGACGCCGAAGTTTAGTCCCGCACCTGCTGGGAAATCTCCGCCAGCCATATGGAAACCCTTCCACCCGGCGGAGAGCTTCGCCAACAGGTATTGATTGTCGTACCAGTACAGACCACGTTCGACGGAGGAGCGTGCCGGGGGCACGGATTGGCTCGTCAGCCCCTGCCGTGCCTCGTCCAGCACGCTCGCGCGCGTCGACGGCTCTTCGGACGGGACCTGTGCACACACTGGCAGCGCCAGCCACACAATCATGACCGCGACCGCGGCCCTGAACGCATACGTCTGAACATCCTTCATGTCGTCCTCGAAATGGCCGGTGCGGCCACAGTTGTTGTTTGCGAGCAGTCGGGTTACCGCACGGTGTTGATGATCACGCCCGCGTAGACGCGATGGACATATCGCGTGTCCTAGCCGAAGAACGCGGGCGCGTCGTCTTTGGATCGTGTCGCGGCGAAACGATAGTCACCGCGCAGCCCCCAGCGGTTGTTGGGTGCGAATACCAAATGACATTGCCGCGATGACGAGAGCTGCAATCCTGCGTGACATGACGTTCTCCTCTTGAGACCGTGACCGATCGCGCGATACGCGCTGCGCTCGATACAGGCAAGGCAACGGTGATGCCCGCGCGCGGAACCGACTGATTCAACCGATTCGTAAGCACGTTCGGGCCGAACCCGGCGCAAATCTGCAAGGTTCGTTGTGCGGACGCGTGTCGCGACCGTCCTCCTGCGTGCCGGACGGTGCGTGATGACAGACGGTCCGCGCGTTTTCGGACGGTGCGTTCCGTTCGAGTCGTGGTCCGAATGCCGATCCCCAGCAGACGATGTGTGCGATGCCGTCGAATCGTACTGAGAAAGCAATCCCCATGAATCAAGGTTCACGCGGGTCTGCACCGTGGAGAACAACGCTATGGCATGCAGAGAAGGGCGGGAGACTGTCACGCAGACGGATCAGCAGTCAGCCGCGTCACTGCGATGCACGTGGTCTCACAGGGGGCATTGAGAGCCGTGGATGAGCTGTGCGACTCTCGATGAACTCCCGCGCTGCGCTCGAGCAGGTCGTGCTGAGTCACCTGGGCATCCTGACCGACGCCATGGTGAACCCCAACACCGACTTTGCCGTTCGCCGCCGGCTTCCACGGATCCTGGCGGCCGTGCCGGAGGGACGTAGCCTGGATCGACTGCTTATCGGACTCGACGATCCGCGGTGCGAAGTGCGCTACTACTGCAGCCGCGCGATGACCCGCATTCTGATCAAAAATCCTGGGCTGTCGGTCGAGCCGGCGCGAGTCATCGCCGTAGTCGAACGGGAATTGCTGGTGCCACCGCAGCACACCGCGCGCGACGACGCGGGCCGACACGATATCTCCCACACGCGTGAAGAACGTATCGATGCCGCCTTCGCCTATTACTTGGTTTCGCGGCTGGTCGGCAGGTCGAGGCCTGACGAAGGGTGTTCTGGATCGAATAATTCTTCGGTGTCTGGCGCTCTCAGCCGAGGAACCGCATCGCCAGAACGAACGATTTCATGCGGCCTTCGCCCGGCGCTCGAGCAACGCGTCATGGCGGCGGAGCACCACCAGCGCCACGGCCAACCATGCGACGACGAGCGCGACGTTGACCAGCGCGAATCGCGCGATGGTCAGGTGCAGGACGGCGGTCCCCACGAACACGAGCGCGGCAGACAGCACGTCCCCGCTCCGTACGAAGAACGCGTCAATCGCCTGCTTCGCCTTGTACTTCTCGTCTGTCGACGTCGGCAGCCAGAGAAGCTGGCGCGCGGTATTCATGATCGAATAGTCGGTGGCATTCTCCGCCGTCTTGATCCACCGGACGATCGCGAAACTCGCACCCGCGGCGATCACCGAATATCCGCCGAGCGCGATCAAGGGCAGCGCGAGCAGCACGCCCCTTAGCCCCTGGTGCTTCACGAGCCGTGATGCCACGAACGCCTGCAGGATCAGGGCGCTGACGTTCACCCAGAACTGGTAGTCGCCGTAGAAGGAGCCGATGTAGGCCCGTGCGTCGAATAGAGGATTCGCAGCGGCCAAGGTCTGCGCGTGCGCGGTCACCAGGTGCGAGACGAAGTACTCGCCCGTCGTGTTGACGGCGTTCAGAAGAATCATCATCACGGCGATCGCGCGGAGGTATGGATTGGTCCAGACGAGCGAGAAACCACCGGCCCCCGAAAGCCGGCGCCCGTCGCCCGGCACGCGCTGCTGCACGCGGCTGTTGATCAGCAGGAACACGAAGATGCTGGCCACCAGGAGACCCGCGGAAATCTGCAGGATCGCCTGTGTAGACACATGCGCCCCGAACAGGTGGCCCGCGATGAACGCCCCCAGCGGCGCTCCTGCTGTTTGCCCCACGACAATCATCGGGAAGAGGCGGTCGCCAACATCCTTCGTATAGATGTCGTTCGCGTACGCCCAGAACTGCGCCACGAGCGACATGTTGAAAATACCGACCCAGATGTAGAACCCGACCCCGATGTATGGGACCCGCGCCGCGACACCCATCGCGAACAGCTCGATATTCACGAGAAAGAACAGGTACACGCCGACGAGCAGCCTTCCGCGGTTCACGTGCCGCGCAAACCAGCTGTACAGCGGGACGAAACCCATCAGCGTCAGCGCTTGCCCCGCAGCCGCGTACGAGCGGACCTCCGCTCCCCCGCCGAGGAGAATGAGCGGCTCCCGCGCGGTCTTGATGACGGAATAACAGACCAGTAGAAGAAACACGTTGACGAGCATCATGAAGGCCGTCGCGCCCTCGCCAGCTCGCACGTCGGTGAACAGCGACAGCATTCGATCGAGCCACGTCTTCTTCATAGATTGACCGCGGCGGTGCGGGGCTCGCCGATGACCCGGAATACCGGGAACGAGTGATGGGAAGGAAGGTCGATGTAAAGGCGAGTCGTGGGTCGCGCGATAGACATAGCTAAGGCTCTGCGGTTGACGCACTCGACAACGGGCGGCGAGACAGAGAGGGCCAGCAGCGGTGGCATTCAGTCTCCGCGTCGGTATCGGTATCTGATCTCTTCTGCGCTTCGGCTGTCGTCGGGTCCATGAAATTCATCAGATGCAGTTCCCACCAAACGTGGGCCTTTTCACCGGTCCATGGATTCCGCACGTCGATGGCGGCGATCCGTCGGTCCGACTCTTTCGCCGAAGCCGGCCTCGCACCGGGATCCTTGGCGAGCCACGCGAGGACCAACGCTTCGAGGGGCTCAGGGATGTTGAACTCTGAACGCAGGCTGGGGCGGACAGGCGTGTCCTGGATGTGCGCCATTGTCACCGCGATGTCACTGTCGGCCGCAAACACCGGTTGACCGGTCAACAGGAAGTAGGCGACGCAACCGAGCGCATACAGGTCGGCACGACCATCGACCTCACCGCGTCCGAGCGCAATTTCCGGCGCCATGTACGACGGCGTCCCCGCGGTGGTTCCCTCCCTGGTCAACAGCGTTGCGGCAGATGCATCCACGTGCTTCACCAGCCCGAAGTCCAGCACTTTGACGAAGTCGTCATCAGGACCGAGCCGGCAGAGCAGGATGTTGGCCGGCTTGATGTCGCGGTGAACGAGTCCTCGGCCATGCGCCTCGCCGAGCGAGTGCAGCACCTGGCGGAGCACGTACATGACGCGCGGCGGCTCCATCGGTCCGAACAGTTCGACAAAGCGTTGAAGACTGATTCCCTCAAGCAATTCCATGACGTAGTAGAAGTCGCCGCTTTCCGTCACGCCGAAGTCGAAGATGTCGACCGTGTGCGTGGAGCCCAGTTGCGCGGTCTCCCTGGCCTCCCGCTCAAAGCGTCGCATCACGTCCTCGCGCGTGCGGGCGCCGGAGCCGAGAACGTCCGCGCGTATCAGCTTGATGGCCGCCGGACGGGCGAGCAGACGATGGCGGGCTCGCCACACCTCTCCCATGCCGCCTTCGCCGATGCGATCGAGCAGTTCGTAGCTGCCAATCGCGCGCAGCTCTTTCAAATGAACGCTGAACCCGTGCACGACTCTCGCAACGAGTAACGCGACTCCAGCACAGAGATAGTTCGTCGTCAGGTAAGTCGCCCAGAACTCGAGCGGGTGCCGAATCGGCGTGCCGCCGAATGCCGCGCCGAGCACGCCGGCCAACGGTCCCATCGATGCCGCGAGCAGCGACGCGATCAGAACCCGCGTTGGTGTATTCGGAACGACCAGCGGGAATACCACGATCCACACGCACTCGGCCGGGACGTAAGCAAACAGGCCCCTGGGAAGTTGCGGCAGGTGATCGGCGATGGGCACGAGAGCAATGCCCAGCGCGCCAAGAACCTCAAATACCAGACCGATATCCAGAAGTCGTGTGGCTGACACGCGGTCGCTGCGCGCCACGCCGTAGACGACGAGTCCCATTGCGACCAGCGCCACACCCATGAGATCGAACACATGGAAGGCGATATCGACCGAGCCACTGGCGGCGAAGAAGAGGCGACGGCCGAAATGTCCGAATACGATGCATCCGGCGTAGACCCCCGCCGCCCAGCGGAGGCGCCGGGCTACATCGGCCAGCAACTCCGGCGGGAGCGTCGCTGACGTCGGCCGACGGCGTCGTGCAGGGAAGGCGACGTGCAACGCGGCAACCTGAGCGACGTCCCGCGCTGCGGTCGTGTGCATACCTCGTCGCGACCACAGGCAAAGCGAACGCCATTCGCTGGCTTTCATCATCGCCACGAATACGCGACAGACCATTGGTGCTCCGTGCGTAATCACACATCGGTGCGCGACTCCGCGCATCGACCGTCCTGACGACGTCGTCGAGAGGGGAATGTCAGCGGCAAATCCGAGTGAGAGCCGAATGGCAGCAGTGGATCGGCACGCGACGTGTGGTTTGCCCTGAGTGGGCGCCGCTCGATCACGCGCCGTCTGAAGAAGCCCATCCTGACGCAACCAATTGACGAAATCATCGCGCTGCTTGCGCCGCGCGAGACGCGCCGGCCGAAGGAGTGACCGGTAACCAGTGGGCCGAGGGCGCCTACGCCGGCTGCACGCGCTCCCGCCGGGTCGAAGCGCTCCGCAATCAACGACCAGAAGCCAGAGAGCAACACAGCGCCGACACCAGCCAGGTGGAGATAGATGATGACGGCGGTCCAGCCGCTCAGGTCGTAACACCTCCATTCAAGGACGTGAGCGGCGGCGCTGAGCGCGAAGCCGGCCCCGACCACGCGAACGGGAGAGAAGCGCGCCATCAGACGGGAAACCACGGGCACGAGAACGCCGGTGAACGCCGCCGTGCCAACCGTCATCAGCGGCAACGCCGTCGACGACCACGATGTCAGGAAAGTCACGTCGCGAAGCGCCTTCCCCGCGACCTGATGCGCCAGTAAGAGCGCGGCGGTTCCCATCGTCACGCGGATTAGCGCTCGATTCAGGAGGTATCTTCCGTTCCGGGCTTCTAGCAAGACCTGCTCCGCCCACTGAGCGGCGGTTGCGTCGATGGATGCGCACGATAATGCCAGGCGGCTTTGCGACACGTGTGCAGGCAGCCACCACCGCGCACAAATCGCGTGTTGACGAACACCTGCATGCGGAATCAGCCGGCGATTTGAACGGCATTGCCCTTGCCTGCTACCGGGTCATGCTGCGGAAGGTCGTTGCGGTGAGCACGGAGGCACAGCGAGCGAGAATGCTCGACGGTCTGCTGGACGATCCTGGAAAGTACGATGCAGTGATCCTGGAATCGATTGAACATGCGTACGCCCGTGTAAGGCACGAACGACCCGACCTGGTGATTGTCTACCTCGCGATCGACGACGACGCTGTGTGCCGGCTCCTGTCGATGTTGGCGATCGATCCTGAGACATTGGCCATTCCTGTCGAGACCTGGGCGGAGCGGTTCGACGGACGCGGACTTGACGCGCTCATGCCCGACGTCATCCCGCAATTAGCGAGTGATCCCGTCGCGCTTTCCATGAATTGAGGCGGAGGTAGCGTCTCATTCGGCATGCCTGGCGAGTCCTCCGGCGAGCCCTACGCGCCCAGCGCGAGCCGCTCGAATTGGTGCCGATCAAGGATTTGCGCCACGTGAAGGCTCGGGAACCCGACGATACCCTCCCGGTGGAGCCTGCCAAACGCGCGACTGACGGCCTCGGATGACAGTCCCAGGTACCGCGCAATGTCCGTGCGACTCATCGCCAGTTCGATGCGCGAGGAATCGTTGCCAAGGCGGCGTTCGAGAATACGCAGGAACATGGCAATGCGTGCGCGCGCTCCGAGACGCGTCAGGATGATCTGTTGCCGCTGCGCCTCCCGCAATTCGTTCGTCATCTTGACAAGAAACTGCAATTCGAGCTCGCTGTCGCGGAGGAATACGTCCGTCAGTGCGCCGATCGGTATCTTGAAGCAGGTGGTCGGCGTCACTGCCTGCGTAGAGTTGACGTAATGGCCATCCTCCGCCAGGCCAAACACGTCGCCAGGAAAAAGGAACGCGAGCACGCGTTGCCGTCCGCTGGAGAGGTCCAGAAACGCCTTGACCATCCCTTCTTTCACGATAAATACCGAGTGCGCTGGCGAGTCACTGCGGTAAACGCTCACTCGACGCTGAAAGCAAACCTCTGTCGCGATGGTTCCCAGTTCAGTCTGCTGTTTCTCCGTAAGGATTTGTACCATCGCCCTGTCGTTACCGTGACGAAAGGGCGTGGCGCGCAGAACAGGTCGCAGCGCACGATCAGCGGCTCGGACGTGTTTTGTGTCCATCTGTCTCTTGTAGCGGCCTTACGAAAACCGTGCCCCTCGCACGTGCGATGTTCCTGGGTCGACACGGGTCGGGTGACTGTCACCAACACGGTAGCGACATAGATGCAAGGCGGAAGACGATGAACAGTTCCGCCAAGAGCGGAACCTGTCCATCGTCCCAAATGAGGTGGGCTTGAGAGGCGGGAGCGTCGGTATCCCGACGCCTGAGCGAGTCGAGGGTAGTCGCCAGTCCGCGCCGCCACCGGCCGCGCGTTGGCGAACAGGACCCGCGGTGGGTTGAGTTCGAGTCACGGGTCCAGAGACGGCAACTCGAATGCCATCAGCGCGCATCGCAGAGATCCCCGTGTAATGCGGATCTAGTCGCGAGAACGGCCGCAGCCGCTGCACTTGGACGCACACGCCGTGTGGATTCAGACGGCTGTCCGCGCGTCGCCGCAGTGCCATCGACGGATTGGCGCGCTTTTCATGCGCTTCTCATCACGGCATCCGCGTTGCGCTTCCCACGCCGTGAGCGCAGCGCGGTCGCTGCGTGGTGCGAAGGGAGAATGCGATGAACACTCGATATGTCGTGGTGGGAATGATGCTGACGGCGACGACGGTAACCGGTGCGAAACAACCGGTTTCGATCCGGGTGTCGCCCGAGATCGCATTTGCGCCGGCAAACGTCGTCATCCGAACGAGCGTCGAACCGGCGACTGAGAACCGCTCGATCGAGGTGATCGCGGAGTCCGGCGAGTTCTATCGGTCCAGCACGATTCAGCTCGAGGGCGATCGCGCGCCCAAGACGACGATGCTCGAATTTCGGGCCCTGCCGCCGGGCAACTATGATGTGAGTGCGAGCGTCATCGGATCCGGCGGACAACGCCGGGCGGTTGCACACATGCAGGTCAAGGTGCTGGGGTCAGAAGGTATTCCGGAATGATTCCGCCGAGTGCAGCCTAACCTCACTTGGCTCCCGGCACTTCATGCGGGTCAATGTTCCTCCTGGGAGGCGAATAGACCTCACGCGCCCCAGGCTTCGTTCCCGTCGCTAACGTCCAGTTGCTGATCGGCACATTCCCGGTGTTGTTTTCGTCGCTCATGGCATTTCTCTCGTGCGCTGTTGAGTGGCTTACTGCCCAAAGCAGCGCCTCTCTTCCGGTGTACGCGCTGCACGTATGTCACCGCTCACGCCCTCGGCTGGGGGGCACGGCGCAGCGATTACGACACGCCGGCTTCGTCGAGTTGGTACTTCCGAATCCGAAGGTGAAGTTGCGTGCGTGACAACCCCAGTCGCCGTGCCGACCTCGTCTTGTTGCCGCCGCACTCGCGCAACACCTTCGCAATCGTGGTGCGCTCGACCACGCTGAGATCGGTGGTCGTCTCAGTGCTGACCGATCGGTTGGCCGATTGCAGCGCCAGATGGGTGGTGTCGATGTGCGAGCCTTCACAGAGAATCGCGGCGCGTTCCAGGACATTGCGAAGCTCGCGAACGTTGCCGGGCCAGTGATACTTCAGCAGCGCCTGTTCGGCGTCAGGCGTCAGATCCGCCGGTGTCCGGCCGAAAGACTTGCCGATCTCCTGCAGAAACGCGTCACTCATCGGAACGATGTCGGCGGGGCGTTCACGTAGCGGCGGAATCTGGATGTCAAAGACGCTCAGCCGGTAGAAGAGGTCCTCGCGGAAATCACCTCGCTCGACGGCCTTGCGCAGATCGCGATTCGTGGCCGCGATCACCCGGACGTCGGCCTTGATGAGGCGCGTGCCCCCGAGCCGCTGGAACTCGCGCTCCTGCAGCACGCGGAGGAACTTCGCCTGCGCGGTGAGGCTCATCTCGCTGACCTCGTCGAGGAACAACACACCGCCGGCAGCGAGCTCGATCTGTCCGGGCTTGGACTGCTGCGCGCTCGTGAAGGCGCCGCGCTCGTAGCCAAAGAGCTCGGACTCGAGGAGCTGCTCGGGGAGCGCTGCGCAGTTCAGCGCCACGAAGGGGCGGCTCTTGCGCGCAGAGGCCCCATGGATAAAGCGCGCCACGACCTCCTTGCCGGTGCCCGACTCGCCGGTCACCACCACGGTCGTGTCCGTCTGGGCGACCTGCGTCGCCTTGCGCAGCACCTCGCGCCATGCGACAGAGTCTCCGACGACTCGCAGGTTCGTACTCACTCTCACACGATCGACCGCTCGCTGCACGCACGCGTCGGGTCGCGGCGCCCGCTCGGTGTCGATCTGATGGGTGGCTTTGCCGTGATCCCCGCGGCATGCCATGAGGCTGAGGTGGTACGCGATCCACCGTGCAAGCGGCATCTGTGTGCGGTTGAACGCCAGCGGCCGCTTCGACCAGAAGGCCACGCGTATCAGCGGCTCGGGCGCGCGGGTCGACACCCCGAGGAACGAGCGGTAGCCGGCGCCGACCGGCCGATCGTCGATGATGACTTCCTCGTCCACCTCGGCCGACATCAAATCAGGCACATCGGCGGTTGACCCGTTCATGACGGCGCGACCTCGATGATCGAAGCACGCCATCCGCAGCGCATCGTGCGGCAGCATCTTGCTGAGGATCGCCGACAGCCGCGGCAGTGCGGTGTCGACATAGGTTGTGACGGCGAGTTCGCGGAGCAGTTCCAGCGACCCTTCGAAAAACAAGCCCTGAGAGTCCCGTTGGTCGATGGCGCTTTCGGTGATTGCCAGCATCGCGTGTCCCTCCAATGTTCTGGGCGATTCTGTGCGTTCACGCCGATGCCCACAACCTCCCTTCGGGCAGATTGGCAGGCTCATAAGCGCTGGTGAGACGACTGAGTAGGGTGTCTTGCGACGACTCAGTGAGAGGGCCTCCGACGACCCACAAGAGTGGATTGAGACGACTTGGCTGGCTTGCGGGAGGACCCTTTCGGGTACGGCGTTCCAGCCTCACCCGGACTCTCGAACTACTTCTTGTGGACTGGTGCGTCGATGCGCTTCCATCCGAAAAGCCGGGCGTCGATCGACAATCGGCCCGGTCCGAGCATCATCAGCCCGGCGGCGATGGTTGCTGCGAGAAGGTGTGCAACGGAAGGCTCGCCGGTCGTGAGGAGCTCGGAGATCACGACAATGGCGACGACCGCACCAGCGAATGGCGTCCATAACCCCGCCATGAGAAAAAGCGCCGCCACTGCCATCGACGCGTAGGCGATGATTCCGTGCAACGGCGGATCGCTGAACAGCCTCGGGCCGGCGTGCCAGAGAACGACCGCGCCGACGACCAGACGCATCAGCAGTAGGCCGATCCCTGGCCAGCCGCCGGCGAAGGTTGAATACAGGCGTCGCAAGACGTACCTCCCCACGATTATTCGTCGTTCGGGCGCAACTGTGACCCTCCGACCGGGTCGTGGGAGTGACTCTTTAGGGTCGGTGGCTCGACTCTCGACAATCCTTTTTTTGACTCTCGACAATCAGGGCCTTGCCCGTTCTGCGCGAGCGGACGGTCACATCGACATCGGCCCGGCGCAGCTACCCTCCGTTCCCTACTGCCCATCGGGCACGAAGATCTGCGTGTCACTGCCGAAGCCGTATGGCCCGGAAGCCTGAAACGGGGTCGAGCGGTCGGCCTGTGGCAGCATCGATTTCGCGAAACCGCGGCGATTCGCCGGGCGCGTCACGTACGACACCGCCAGCGCCCCGAGCAACGCGACCGGCATCAAGAACAAACCGTCCTGCGCCAGATAGTGCGCGACGGTTGCCGCGATCCACGTGAAGGTAAAGCCTGCGTAGGCCCATTCCTTCAACGTCGGCAGCCATGGCAGAAGCAGCACGCTGGCGCCGGCCAGCTTCGCAATGCCGAGCAAGACACGTAGCTGCTGCGGATACCCCACGTGCCGGAAGTTCTCAACCGCCTCGGGCGAGTTGGTCACATAGCTGAACCCGCCAAGCAGTGCCACGATCGCCACTAAACCGGTGGCACCCCAGTACCCAATGTTCCGTTTCATCGTTCCTCCTCGTCGTGCGTTGTGCGTCTTGGGCCCATGCCGACCCGCGCGCATTCACCGATTCCGCGCCTGGCGGCAGCGCTTCTCACCACTCGCGGGGCATCTACTTGCGGGCTCGACGTTCGCTGTCTGCCACATCCGCGACGATGAGTGCAGAGCCTCCGCTCGCAAACGAGTTCGCACCATCGCCGGAGCGACACCTGGCGTTGCCGATCGTGGTCTTCGCCGTGCCCTCATTGGCAACCGTGAAGTTGTTCATGTCGCCAGTGTGGACCGTCATCCTGCGTGACATGACCTTCTCCTTGTGAGGCTGTGACCGATCGCGATACGCGCTGCACTCGCTACAGGCAAAGGCAAGGGTGATGCCCGCGCGCGGCACAGACCGATTCAATCCTTTAGCGAGTACTTTCGCGACGAATCCGACGGAGATCTGCGAGTTTCGTGGTGCGCTCGAGCGGCCGGGCGGTCCACGTGCGTCGCGCGCGGTGCCTGGTGACAGACGGTTCGTGTGTTTTCGAACGAATGGGCGGTGTTGCCGTCGCGCTCCGGGCGTCCACCCGCAACTCCCAGTCGCGGTGATCGCACTGACTTCGGTTGCCGATCTCGCGTCCGCCGTCGCGTCAGCACCGCCAGCGTAAGGAGGCCAGAACGAACGGGGAACAATCTGGACGGGCCAGAACCAACAGTGACGATGAAAACTCCTTAGGACTCGGAAGGGTCGAAGCCTAGCGAGCGTGCGAGGAAGAAGGGAGCGTTACGGAACGTCGCGCGGTGCTGCCCCTCGTCCGAGCTCGAGCTCCATGTCGGCGACGAGCCGATCGACAGTGGCCCGCACCGCCGCCGCCAGGCCGGTCACGACACCCGCCACGTCGCGTTGTTCGACCGAAACGCGTTCGGTTGCCGTGCCACTCCACACCACGGCTCCGGTTCGAGTGTCAACCAACTGCGCGGAGATACTGCAGACGGCAGCCACGTGGCGTGCTTCGTCGACTTCCTCGAGCCGTTCGAGTGTGCCGCTCAGCACGAAGTCGGCGGCCATGCGAGACTCGTCACCGGAGACGCTGACGAAGAGCGATCGCGCTCGAACACGTTCCGCGAGGTATTGCGCAATCATCGCCCGTGGACTGACGGCCCAACGGTGATGTTGGTAGAAGCCGACTTCAGCTGGCGTCGGACGATAGACGATGCGGCCCTCGCAGAGATAATCGGGGCAGCGCAATTCCTTGATCGCGAGAGTACCCATGCTGCGTTCCGGCGCCCGTGCCTGAGTCGATGGTTCGAAGTGCAGCGTGTAGTACGCGGGATACCGGGCGCTGCCGCAGGCGCTGATGGCCAACGCTCCGACAAGAGCGAATGCGGCGTGCACTGCGCGTTTGCGTCTGTTCGTCATCGCGGTACCTTTCTGTCCGGGGGCTGCGTCGTCCGAATGAGATTCCACGGGCGCTCCTTGAGCGTCTCGCTCAGCAGCCGCACGTTCTCGGACGCCGTTTGCAGCGACCGCACCGTTTGATGGATGTCGTCTTCGTTGTCGCCAACCACGCTCCGCACGCTGTCGATAAGCGCTCGCGCGTTCTCCAGCGTGCGCTGCAACTCAGCCAGGTCTCTGGTTAGCGGCTCGCGAACGGCATCGACGGTGGTGCTGACGTTGGTGACCGCGTGATCGAGATTGGCCACCAGCGGCTGGACCGACACGACCAGTTCGTCCGCGTGACCGGCGAGTGCGGTCATGCGTTCGGTGATGTGCGCGATCTTCGGCGACTCTCGCCGCACCATCGTGTTCAGTTCGGCCAGGATAGCCTCGACGTGTTTCTGGTTCTTCGTTCCGCTAATCTCGCGGAGATTCGCGAGCACCGCCCGGGCCTCTCCGGTGACGGCCGGCACTTCTTGTTTGAGCAGCATCATGACGTCGTTCGCGCTGTCAGCCAGCGTCGCAAAGCGCGCCGCAATCTCAGTCTGGCTGACCGCTTCCTGCGATCGCACGGACTCGCCCGGGCCTAGGCGACGGGCGTTGTTGCTGCCGCTGGTGAGGAAGAGCGCTGGGCTGCTCATGAGGGTCACGCCGCCGACTCGTGCGATGGATTCCTCGTTGACGGGGGTACCGGCCTTGACCGCAAACGTGATCTCGATCCGCGTCGGGTCGGCGGCTGACGGCCGCACCGACGCAACCTGCCCCACACGGATGCCCGCAAACAATACCGGGGTGCCGTCGGCGACGCCGCCGGCATAGCGCAGGTACGTGGTGTAGACCACTTGTCCACGCACGTTTTGCGTTGTGCGCACGAAATACACCGTCGCGCCGAGGACCAGCAGGCTGACGATGACGAAAACGCCGACCTTGGCTTCAAGACTCATGGTGAATCCCTCGCAGGAAAGCGGCGGCGAACCCGTCGGCCGCCGCTCGCGGTGCGGGGTCGGGTGTTCGCTCGAGAAACTGGCGCACTCGGGGATGATGCGTTGCGACGAATTCCTCGCGCGTGCCAACGGTCATCAGTTCACCGTCGTGCAGGAGCGCCATCCGGTCGGCAATCTGCAACGCGCTCTGCATCTCGTGCGTGACCACGAGCACGGTCATGCCGAAGCCGCGTTTCAGAAACAGAATGAGCTCGTCGAGCCCGGCAGCGACGATCGGATCGAGTCCCGCCGAGGGCTCGTCGAATACGACGATATCGGGATCGAGGGCCATCGCGCGGGCGATCGCGGCGCGCTTCTTCATCCCTCCGGACAACTGGTGAGGAAGGAAGTCGCTCTCGTTTGCCAGGCCGACGGCCTTGAGCTTCATCCACACCATGAGGGCGATGATCGGGTCGGCCAGTTGCGTCAACTCCTGGAGCGGCAGTGCGACGTTCTCGGCGATCGTCAGCGAACTGAACAGAGCCGACCCTTGAAATGCGACGCCGATGCGTCTGCGAACAGCGGTCAACTCGGATGTGGCACACGCGGTGATGTCCACGCCGTTCACGAGGATCGTGCCGGCGTCTGGTTTCGCGAGGCCCAGCACCTGTTTCAGCAAGGTCGTCTTTCCCGATCCGCTGCCGCCGAGGAGCACGAAGATTTCGCCGCGATACATCTCGAGGTCGACCCCGTGCAGCACGCGCCGCTCGCCGTAGCTCGCCGAGAGGCCTCTGATCGAGATCACAGGGTCTTTCGCCCGCGTGGTGAACGGTGTCATCCGGTTACGCTCCATCCCATCAGGTAAAACATCGCCGTAGCCACGAGATCCGCCAGGATGACGAGAAACGCGGACTTCACGACGGCCGATGTGGCCGCAGTCCCGACCGCTTCCGGGCCACCGCGGGCACGTAACCCCTCCATGTAGCCGACCTGCACGATGATGGTCGCGAAGATCTCGCTCTTGATCAGCGTGAGGCAGACGTCACGCAACAGGATCGAATCAACGACTTCGTGGAAGTACACGCGCAGGTTCATGTCGATGCTCGACGACAGGAACACATACCCGGCAAACACGCCGCAGAACGTGCTGAGCACCGTGAGGCACGGAACCGTGATCAACGCGCCCAGGTATTTGGGGGCGAGTGTGAATTCGACGGGATCGAGCCCCATCACACGTAAGGCGTCAATCTCTTCGGTCACCACCATCGTGCCGACTTCTGCTGCAATCGCTGACGCCGTACGCCCGCTCACGGCCAGCGCCGTGATCAGCGCACCCAATTCCCTGGTGAAGCTGATCGCCAACAAATCGACGACGAACTGCAGCGCGCCGAAGCGGCGTAATTCCGCCGCGCTCTGCAGCGCCAGGACGTATCCAATGCAGAAGGACATGATGGCCGCCATCGGCAGCGCGTCGGCGCCGATCGTGAGCATCTGCTGCATCGTCGCGCGCCATCGCCGCCGCCTGCCAATGAGGGGACCGACGCGCGGCAGCCTTAGCGTGACGTGCCATGACTGCAGCGCCAGCGTGCCGACCTCTTCGGCGCCGCGTATCGCGGAGCGACCAATTCGTTCGACTGGCGTCACGCGAACTGCACCTCGTAACCCAAGCCGAGAAAAATGTGGTCCAACTCCGTCGCTTCCGCGACGAATCTGGCATCACCGGCCAGCCCGATAAGGCGGAGCTGTACGGCCAGTTTCGACGCGAGCGTTGCGGCCTCGAGCAGTGTCGCGATTGCGGAGGTATCCAGATAAGAACTCCCTGTGAAGTCGATCACAATCCCAGCCGACGGCGCTGCACCGATCGTCTCGTGCAGCACGGCCCGTAGATGAGGGGATGAATCAACGGTCACACGGCCGCTCACGACCACGATGGTGCAGGCACCCGCCTGCCGGACGTCTACCGACACCGCGTTCGCACCGACAGACGCGCCGGTCGTGGTTACGGCGTTAGCGCTCGATCTCTGGAGGAGCATCATCAGCCTCTCTTTCGCGGGCGCTACGACAGCATCGCGTCCGTGGAAATGCGTCGATCGGAGGAGCGCGTGACGTACGAAACGGTCAGCACCGCGATCAATGCGACGGGCAGCAGAAACAAGGGCTTGTCGCCGGCCAGATAGTGCGCCACGGATGCCGCGATCCACATGAACGTAAAGCCTGCGTAGGCCCATTCCTTCAACACCGGCAGCCGTGGCAGGAGCAGCACGGTAGCGCCGGCCAGCTTCGCGACGCCGAGCAGGACGCGCAACTGCTGGGGGTATCCCACATGCCGGAAGTTCTCGACCGCCTCCGGGCTGGTTGTCAGATACGCGAACGCGGCGAGCAGCGGCACGATGGTCACCAGACCCGTGGCTCCCCAGTACGCGATCGTTCGCGGCACGTTGCCTTCTCTTACTGCGGGTCCGAAGTCGGACCGAACGACTGTGCTTGACATGACTCTCTCCATGGGAGTTAGTGGACGCAGCGCATCACGCGCCGCGGTCTGAACCTAGACCCTCGTCAGAAGAGGGCTTTCTTGATGAGGGCCGGAATCGTCGGAGTCGCTTGCAGCTGAATGTTCCACGTCGGACCGGCGACGTTTGGACGAACCGGGTAGTACTGAACCTGCAACTGGAACAGCGTCGGCGTGCCTCCGCATCTGCAGAGCTTTCCAATCTGTGGTCCGATTGAAAATGCCACTCGGTTGTCTTCGGGCGCCTCCCAATCGACCGAGAGGTTCGGCTGGGTGCCAAGCGTGAACCCGTTTGCGAAGGTGTACGTGAAGTTGAACGTTCCGTTTAGTTGGCTCGTGTCCTGGCCGTCTCCGCCGACCTTGAACCATTGCTGCACGAAGCCGTAGGCGATGAAGTTCTTGCCGAGCAGCGTGGCTCCGACATCGGGGCCGATCTGCCACGTGTCCTGGCCGAGCTCTCGCGCCGACGCCGTCGGAAACGCGAACGTGGGGCCTGCGCCGAGCACGAGCCGCCCCCCGAACAGGGGACGCGCCGCGGCAACTCCAAGGACGGTGTCGCCGAACCCGTTCGTTCGTTCACTCTGGTTGTTCTGATCGAGGTCGGGCAAGGAATTGACGATGGTGACGACTGGACGCATGTACAGCCCCCACTTCTCGCTGAGTGCCACACTCAGCAACGGCTGAAACATCAGGTTGCTCTGCATCCGATCTCCGGATTCGAGCGG
The DNA here is from genome assembly GCA_036802945.1 of Vicinamibacterales bacterium. Lineage (GTDB taxonomy): Bacteria > Acidobacteriota > Vicinamibacteria > Vicinamibacterales > UBA2999 > Gp6-AA40. The sequence continues at coordinate 5,577 of DAIRVG010000080.1, read as the reverse complement.
CATGTCCATCCAATTGTTGTTCTGTTGTATCTGGAGCAGCCAACGACTGGAGAACGGATTGGCGGCCTCCTGGGCCAGTGCGGCGGCAGACTGATCCTGATCCCCTGATACCTGTGTTCCGTTGGTTGTTGTCGCCTGCGTTTGTGCAAAGCCTGCGCTCGCCGCGCAGGCGAATGCGAGAACGACAACCACACTTGTTATGACCCTTTGCTGTGCCATCTGTGACGCCTCCGTCCATGTGCACGGCAAAGGTGATGCCTCCCGCTCGGCACTGAGAGTCGCTCTCTACTCGCTCGTGAGGCCATCTGTGAGAAACGCCGCGAGATCGACGCAATTGCCTTTCTCGTGGTCGGGCGCATCAAGGCCGCGCGTGCCTTCACCGTGCTGCGTGCTTTCAGGCGGTGCGTGCGTTTTCGAGCGTGCCGCCTTCGAGTCCTAGCCTGACCCCTTCGAGCGCCTTATTCGGCGCGATCCGATTACGCCGAGCAGCGCCGAGCGAACGTACCGCGCTGGTGTGACGTCAGCCGCGTGTTATCGCTCGCCCCGCCCGAATACGCACACTGATTTGCGCGGCGATCGCCAGGAAACATGGGCATTCTGGCGAGTGCGCGAGCGATCGCGCGGCGGCATCGCCGTTGCCATCTCACGACGCGTCATGGAGCGGACCTCACAACGAGGTTCGCGGAACGGTGACTGTCGCGTCGATGACGACATCCGTGGAGATGGTTATGCGAGTACTCACAATGTTTGCCCGGTATCTGGTGCGAAGCGCTTTGGTGGTCTGTGTCATTTCGCTCGCCGCGCCGTGTGCGGCCCAGGAGGTGGACCCACCTACGCTGCCTGATACAGGCGATGGACGCGACGCGCTATTGGCGCCCTCGGCCTGGGTGGTGCTGAGCGCCCCTGTGCAGAAGCAGATCGGTCTCAAATTCTCCGGTTTCTACATCGGCGAATTGGACACACCGGTCGCACAAGTTGACGTTCCGATTCGGATGGCGAAGTTCCTGACGGTTACTCCCAGCTATATGGGGTACTCGGTTCCTGCAAGCGGGCTCAATAAGCTGCCGCCGCAGCCGGGAAGCTTCACCGACAGCTACGACGAGCATCAGTTTCGAATCGACGGAACCGTGGCGTTCGCCGCTCGCAAGTTTGAGATCTCCGCCCGCAACATGTATGTCAGAAGGTTTCGTCCAACTCCACTGGACGATATGAACCGCTATCGCGGTCGAATCTCGATCGCGCATCCCCTCGCGGTTCAAGGCCACATCTGGAAACCGTTCGCCTCGTACGAAGCGTTCTACGAGCCTAAGGGCGGGTGGAACAGAGAGCGAATCTGGTCCGGTGTCACCTTGCCACTCAACAAGCGGGTCTTCGTGCAGCCGTCCTACATGTGGGAAACCAGCAAAGGAAATCGAGACGTTCACTACGTGTTGTTTGGCCTGATTGTCAACACGCGCTAACCCCTCATCGATCGTCCACTCAGTGTGAAAAGGAGAATCCATGTCGAAAGCATTCCAACGAGTAACTGCCATGCTTGCCGTGATGATCGCCAGTGTGGTGTTCGTCACGACCGCCCTGGCGCAGATGCCAACATCCCCCTGGAAGAAGGGCGCACCATTCCCGGAGCCCGATGAGGAGCTCTACGGCGTTACGACCAACGGCAAACTCTATGTGTTTGGCGGCTGGGACGGGGGCAAGGCCCGCGGCGCCGCGTACGAGTACGACCCGGCGACCGACAAATGGACGAAGAAGACGTCGATGCCGCGGCTGACCCACCATGCGGCGCTGGCCGCTGCGAACGGCAAGATTTACGTAATGGGCGGCTTCGTCCCACCGAAGGACACCGCCATCCCGGTTGGCGGCGCCTGGGAGCCCATTGACAGCGCGTGGGAGTACGACCCGGCGGCGGATTCCTGGAAGTCGCTGCCACCGCTGCCCGGCAAGCGCGGGTCCGCGGTCGCCGCGGAAGTCGGCGGCAAGATCTACGTGATCGGCGGCGCCACGACGACGGAAGGGTCCAAGGACCCGTTCTTCTCGTTCTTCGGACCGTCTCGGGTCCTCGGCACCAACGAGGTGTACGACCCTGCCACGAACAAGTGGGAGAGCCGCCGGCCAATGTCCGTGCCGCGCAACCACGCGTTCAGCGGCGTCGTCAACGGCAAGATCTACGTCATCGGCGGCCGGACCGGGCATGGCTTCATCCTGTCCGCCACGAACACCGACGTGGTGGAGGAGTACAACCCCGTCAACGACTCGTGGAGCGTGCCGAAGGAACGGATGCCCACCCCTCGAAGCGGCGGAGCGTCGGGCTCTGACGGCCGCAGGATCTACGCCGCCGGCGGCGAGGTGACGACCAAGGATCTCGTCGGTGCGTTCAAGAGCGTCGAGGCGTACGACCCGGTGACGAATTCGTGGATGACGCTGCCCTCCATGCCGATGCCGCGTCACGGCATCGCGGGCGGGGTGATCGGCAATCGCTTTCACCTGGTGAGCGGGATGATGCAGTCGGCCGGAGCGCTGACGTTCCTCGACCCGACACTCTCAACAACCACGAAGATGCACGACATCCTGGAGCTGCAGTTCGGTGCGCCGCCGCCACCAGCTGCTGCCACGAGCCCGGCCGCGGCGCCTTCGCAGGCTCCAGCACCGGCTGCGACCGTTACGCCGGCAGTTGCTCAGCAGCCCGCGACAATCGCGAGGATTGCGGCAACCGTGTCTCCCCAGGGTGCGAAAAAGGCCTACACGCGCTACAACGTCAACAGCCCCGAAGGCCAGGTGATGCTCGCGAAGTACGCGCAGGCGGTCGAGATCATGCGGGAGTTGCCGCAACACGATCAGCGTTCGTGGCAGTGGTGGTGGAATACCCACTGGATCAAGGGATTTCCGGCGTTTTTGTGGGATCACTCCAGGAAGCTCAAGACCGAAGTGATCGCGTCACTCCCGCCGGAGGCTCGAGCCGATGCGGAGGCCGTGTGGAACGGCTGCCAATCGCACGCCTCCGACCCCTCCGACCCCGAGCACTTTCAACAGTGGTACTTCCTGCCCTGGCATCGACTGATGCTTCAACAGTTCGAGGGGGTCATCCGCGAGGTGCTCCACGATGAGGAGTTTTCGCTCCCCTACTGGAACCCGGTCACCGGAAACCCCGATGATTTCATCGTCCCGGCCGCGTTCCGGGTCCCGGGCACCACGCTATACAACGGCACGCGCTGGCCCTGGGTCAATGGGGGCGATCGGATCGATGTCCTCTATAAAGAGTGGATCAATCTAAGCGCCTTGAACGAGACGTTTTACATCGATTCGCCGAACGGCAACCTTGGGTTCAATCCCAGGATGGACCAGAACCCGCACTTCTTCACCCACTTCGCCCTCGGCGGCGATATGGCCGAATTCTCCACGGTCGGCGGCGACCCGATGTTTTATCTCCATCACGCCAACATGGACCGGATTTGGGAAAGCTGGAGCCGGCTCGGCAACAAGAATCCAACCGATCCCAAATACCTCAATCGGGTGTTCTCGTATGGGGACAGGAGCGGCAAGCGCGCGGATCTGCCGGTCAGCGCGAGTGATCGTACCGCGCAGATGGGCTACGAGTATGACGCCTATGAAAAGCCGCCCCAGCCACGGCCCCTGTCCACTGCGGAGGCCGCCGAGAGAGATCGCGTTTACAAGGTTCTCCACGAGCGTGCCCTCGGTGGTTCGCACGATGCCCCGCATGCGTCGATCGCTTCTGCCGGAAGACAGCAGTGATCCTGAAGCTTGTGATCAGCGTGATCTTCGTTGGCGCCGCCGTGCAGAAATTCACCGGCACGGTGGCGCCGAACTGGGAGCGCTGGGGGTACTCGAGGCGGTTCATGTATGCAGCCGGCATCGCGGAAGTTGTCGCGCTGGCGCTCTTCTGGTGGCCGGGACTCGAACTGGTGGGAGCCGCAGGCCTGGGTGCGGTGCTGCTCGGCGCGCTTGCAACCCTGATCAGGCATCGCGAGGGATCGTCCCATATCGCTCTGCCCGCGCTGACACTGCTCCTGGTGCTGGCGCAGTCATACCTGTCACTGGTCGCATGACATGGTCGGAGAACGAACGCCGGCCGGACGCCGCGCTGGCGGCGAGCTGACACGGAGGCCACGCGAATGAAACGCATCATCGCCGTCACGGCCCTCGTTGTTTCGCTCGCCGCCGGCTCGTTCGCCGGCGGCACGTGGTGGGCGCACCGGTCCGCTGCGCACGCGAGCGCGCACGCGGCGACCGGCTACACCTGCCCGATGCACCCGGACTACCACAGCGACCATCCTGGCAACTGCCCGATCTGCGGCATGCCCCTGAAAGCGGTTCGTGCGGGAGCGGCAACGGGCGGCGACGCTGCCGCCCGCGCGCTGCCGCACGGCGCCGTGCAGGTGAGTTCGGAGCGGCAGCAGGCGATCGGCGTCCGGCTCGGTGTCGTTGACCGGGTGGCCGCCACCCGGCTGCTGCGGACGACCGGGCGCGTTGCGGCTGACGAGAACAGGACGTATCCGATCGTCGCCGCCGTCGCCGGCTGGATCCGCAACGTGGAAAGCGTCGCGGCCGGCGACACGGTGAAGAAGGACCAGGTGCTGGCATCATTCCTGGCACCCGAGCTCGAGTTCAGAAATGCGCAGCAGTCGTACTACACGGGTCTCGAGGCGTTTTACCGCATCGCGTTGACGCAGTCCCAGCCGCAGCCGGAGGCACAAACGCGGGGGCACGCCGCCGGAGGCGGCGCGGGAGGCGGCGCGGGAGCGATTGACCGCATGGCCGATGAGCTGCGAACCCTCGGCGTCTCCAACTCGCAGCTGCAAGACATGGCCGCACGTCGGGAAGTGGTGCCCGACATCCGCGTCGAGTCTCCTGTGGACGGCGTCGTGCTGCAGCGCAGCGTCACGCCCGGTCTCCGCTTCGATCGCGGCTTCGAGTTCTACCGGATCGCGGATCTCACCCGCGTGTGGATTCTGGCCGACGTGTACCGCCACCAGCTACCGTTCATCCGGCGCGGCGCCGCCGCGCGGATCACCACCGCTGGAGAAAGCCGCGTCGTGCCGGCGACGGTGAGTCCGTCGGAACCGCTGTTCGACGAGGCGACGCTGACGCTGAAGGTGCGGCTCGAGGCCGCCAACCCGCACCGGGCGCTCAAGCCAGGCATGTTCGTGGACGTGGAGTTCCCGGTCAACCTGCCGGCGGCGCTCGTCGTGCCGGCCGACGCGATTGTGGACTCGGGGCTGCGCAAGACGGTGTTCGTCGACCGCGGCGACGGATCCTTCGAGCCGCGCCTGATCGAGACGGGGTGGCGCGTCGGCGACGACGTCGAGGTGACGAAAGGGCTCATGCCTGGCGAGCGGATCGTGATCTCGGGCACCTTCTTCGTCGATTCCGAGAGCCGCATGAAGGCGAAGCCATGATCGACCGCATCATCGACTTCTCGGTCAGGAACAAGTTCCTCGTCCTGCTGCTCGTGGGCGCCGCCGCGCTCGCCGGCGCGCGCGCGCTGCGGAACGTGCCGCTCGACGCGATTCCCGATGTCGGCGACACGCAGGTCATCGTCTACTCGCGGTGGGATCGCAG
>DAIRVG010000079.1:21360-26418 GCA_036802945.1 Vicinamibacterales bacterium | reverse complement strand
ACAGCCACACATCGACACACGGCGCCTTCGGCGCGGTGGCGTTCGGCATCGGCACATCGCAGGTGCGCGACGTGCTGGCGTCGCAGTGCCTGGCGCTCGAACCGCTGAAGGTGCGCCGCATCCGCGTCACCGGCCGGCTGCCGCGCGGCGTCTACGCGAAGGACGTCATCCTCACGATCATTCAGCGGCTGGGGGTCAGCGGCGGCAACGGGTACGCGTACGAGTATGCCGGCGACACGATCGAGCGCATGTCGATGGACGAGCGGATGACGATCTGCAACATGTCGATCGAAGGGGGCGCGCGCGTCGGCTACGTGAATCCCGACGAAACAACGTTCAAGTACCTGGAGGGGCGGCCGTTCGCTCCGCAAGGCGAGGCGTTCGAACGCGCGAACGCGTGGTGGCGTTCGATTGCCTCCGATCGTGACGCGGTCTATGACGATGACGTCGAGATTCGCGCGGGGGAGCTGACGCCTGTCGTGACGTGGGGGGTCAATCCCGGACAGTCAATCGGGATCGACGGCAAGGTCCCGAGAGCCGTGGGAGCGGACCAGCAATCGACATCCGATGCGCTTACGTACATGGGACTTGAGGCCGGGCAATCGATTGCCGGGTTGAAGATCGATGTCGCGTTCATCGGCTCGTGTACCAATGGCCGCCTTTCCGATCTCCGCGAAGCCGCGCGCATCGTCCGCGGCCATCATGTGGCGCCGCACGTGAAGGCGCTCGTCGTGCCCGGATCCGTGGCCGTCCAGAAAGCTGCCGAGCGCGAAGGGCTCGACAACACGTTCCGCGACGCCGGCTTCGACTGGCGCGACGCCGGCTGCTCGATGTGTCTCGGGATGAACCCGGACAAGCTGGAAGGTAACCAGGTCTGCGCGGCGTCATCGAATCGTAATTTCAAGGGGCGGCAGGGAAGTCCCACCGGCCGCACGCTTCTCATGAGCCCAGCGATGGTCGCCGCCGCGGCGCTTGCCGGTCAGGTCACCGACGTGCGCGAGCTCGTCGATGAAGTTCCCGCGGGGGCGCGGTAATGAGCGCCGAACGGATCGAAACGATCGAGGGACGGGCACTGCCGATGCGCGGCGAGGACATCGACACCGACCGCATCATGCCGGCGCGGTTCCTGAAGTCGATTACCTTCGAGGGCCTCGAAGCCCACCTGTTTGAGGACGACCGCCTTGCCGCGACGCGCGCGGGACAGGTTCACCCGTTCGACGAGCCGAAATACCGGGGCGCGTCGATCCTCCTCGTCAACCGCAACTTCGGCTCGGGCTCGTCGCGCGAGCACGCGCCGCAGGGGCTGCGGCGTCTGGGTATTCGCGCGGTCATTGGCGAATCGTTCGCCGAGATCTTCTTCGGCAACTCGCTGATGATAGGCCTGGCCTGTGTGACGGCCGCGGCCAGGGACATCGAGGCGCTGATGGCGCTCGTGGAGCGCGATCCGGCCACGACACTGCGGCTCGATTTAAGAAACGGCGTGTGCGACGCTGGAAGCCTCACGGTTTCGTTCTCGACGCCAGCAAACGTCCGCGACGCGCTCATGACCGGCGCGTGGGACACGACGGGGCTGCTCATGGACCGCTATGAGGAGGTCAATGCGCTCGCTTCTCGACTTCCCTATCTGAGCGGGTTTTCTTCTCCTCAACCGAGCTGAGAAACGCAGCGGAGGCGTGCGACCGCTCGCCTGCGCGTCTGAAGACGAGCCGCACCTGCCGCCGGAGCCTGATCTCCGGAACCGGCAGGGCCACAAGTTCTCCTCTGCCGATCTCTGATTCCGCGCAGCGCCGCGGCAGCAGCGCCACACCCATGTTCGTCGCGACGGCGCGCTTGATCCCTTCGAGACTCGGCAGCGACACGAGGATGTTGGCCGGGATGTGGTGCTGTTCGAACAATCGCAGCACGCGATCGCGGACATGCGACGGATCGTTGTGCGCAATCACGGGGTGCCGTCCGCATTCCGCCAGCGTCACTTCCTTGTTGTTCGCGAGCGTATGCGTCGGATGCACCAGCATCACCAGCTCGTCGTGCCCGAGGACGATGGAGCTGAGCTTTGGCTCAGAGGGCTGGAAGGTGAGGACTCCGAAGTCGAGTGTCCCTTGTGCGACCTCCGCCCCGATCTGGCGCGCCGGGATTCGCCGGACATCGACATGAACGAGCGGGTGCGCGTCCCTGAACCGGGAGATGAGCGGCAGCACGACGTGAACCGAGGCTTCGTTGGCGCCAATCAGTACCCGGCCGCGGCGCAGGTCGCGCAGGTCCTTGACGGCGATTTCGGCCTCCTCGGACAGGCGGAGGAGCCGTTCGGCGAAATCGCGCAGGAGGCGCCCGGCGTCGGTCAGGGTCGCGTCCTTCGTGGCCCGGTCGAAGAGCCGCTCCCCGACGCTCTCCTCGAGCCGCTTGACCGCCTGGCTGACAGCGGGCTGCGTCCGGTGCAGCTTCATGGCGGCCCTGGAAAAGCTCCGTTCGGCAGCAACTTTGAGGAAAACGCGCAATTCACTCAGTTCCACTGCTCATCCTCATCATAAGCGCCGATAATCCAAACAGAATAATTATCATTTTGACATTATCAGACGGGGTCGCGTCTACTGGGAAGAAGGGGAGAGGTCCCGATGGCACAACACGTCCGAATCTTCGACACGACGCTGCGCGACGGCGAGCAGGCACCCGGATTTTCGCTCCGGCCGGCCGAGAAGCTCCGGCTTGCCCGTCAGCTCGACGCGCTCGGCGTGGACATCATCGAAGCGGGCTTCCCGATCGCCTCGCCGGCCGACGCGGAAGCGGTGTATCGCATCGCGCAGGAAGTGCGCCGTCCGACGATCGCATGCCTGGCGCGCTGCCATCGCGCTGATCTCGAGAAGGCCGCCGAAGCCATCAAGCCCGCGGAGAAAGGGCGCATTCACACGTTCATCGCGACCTCGGATCTCCACCTGCAGGTGAAGCTGCGCATGACGCGCGAGCAGTGTCTCGACGCCGCGGTGGAAGCGGTGCGCTACGCGCGCCATCATACGTTCGATGTCCAGTTCTCGGCCGAGGATGCCACGCGGAGCGACCTCGACTTTCTCTGCCGCGTCGTCGAGGCGGTCATCAAGGCGGGCGCCAATACGATCAACCTGCCCGACACGGTCGGCTACGCGACGCCCGACGAAATGCAGGCGTTCTTCACGACGATCCGGACGCGCGTCCCGCACTCGGACAAGGTCGTGTTCAGCACGCACTGCCACGACGATCTGGGGCTCGCAGTGGCGAACTCGATCGCCGCGGTGCAGGGCGGTGCGCACCAGGTCGAGTGCACCGTCAACGGAATCGGCGAGCGCGCGGGCAACGCATCGCTCGAAGAAATCGTGATGATCCTGAAGGTGCGACACGAGCGGCTGCCGTTCACGACCAACGTCGACACGCGCGAGCTCTACCAGTCGAGCGAGCTGCTGACCCGTCTCACCGGCCAGGGTGTGCAGGTGAACAAGGCGATTGTCGGCCGGAATGCCTTCGCGCACGAAGCCGGTATCCACCAGGACGGCATGATGAAGGATCGCCGGACCTACGAGATCATGCGCGCCGAGGACGTCGGGGCGCCGTGGAACCCGCTGGTGCTTGGCAAGCACTCGGGCCGACATGCCGTCCAGCAGCGGTGCAGCGAGCTCGGGCTGCAGCTGGAATCGGGCGAGCTGCTCGAGGTCTATCGCGCGCTGATGGTGATCGCAGACGAGCGCAAGATCATCGCCGACAGCGACGTCGTCACCGTGGTCACTGCGGTTCGCTCGGGACCGTCGCCGCGCACCGAGACGGTCGATCCGTTCGATACACCGTCAGGCGTTGCTGCCGGGCATCACGAATCCGGTTACGGACACGGCGTGTAGGGAAAATCCCAAATCCCAAATCCCAAGATCCAAATCCCAAATAGAACCACGAAGGGCACGAAGGACACGAAGCCGGTGAGGTTTTCGTGTTCTTCGTGGTTTAGAGGTTGGGAGTTGATTGGGGTTTGGGGCTTGGGATTTGGGATTTGGGATTTTCCAACGTCACAATCATGCGACCCGTCGGCGGGGCGATGTCCCGCTCGGCAAACACCTTCAGCATCCGCTTTCGCAACTCGCGTCCGACCAGCCACTGTTTCAGCGGCACCGTCTTGACGCGCGCCTTCAACACGAGCTGCCCCGGTTCGAAGGCATCGATCCCGAGGATCTCAAACGGCGCCAGGATGTGCGGCTTGAACGCCGGATCCTCCACGAGCGTCGCCGCGGCGTCGCGCATGGCCGCCGTGACGCGCTCCGGATCTTCGTCGTAGCCGATGCCGAACGTCACGACATAGTAGGAAAAATCCTTCGATTTGTTGGCGAGCGTCTTCACCTCGCCGTTGGGGAAGACGTGCACCGTGCCTTCCTCGTCGCGGAGCACGATCGTACGCAGGTTGACTTCCTCGACGAGCCCGCCCTGGCCATTGACGACGGCGACATCGCCGACGCGGCATTGATCCTCGAGGATCAGGAAGAAGCCCGAGATGACGTCACGCACGATCGTCTGCGCGCCGAACCCGATCGCGACCCCCGCGATGCCGGCGCCCGTCAACGCAGGCGTGATGTCGACGCTCAGCTCCCGCAGGATCATCAGCGCTGCGACGCCGAACACCAGAACCGAGAGCGCTTTCTGGAGGAGCCGGCCAAGCGTTTGCGCGCGTTTGGTGCGCTCGATGACGTCGAGGCCGGTGCCGCGGCTCATCTCGCGCTCGAAGCGGCGCGCGGCTGCGGACCCGATGCGAATCACGAGGTACGCCGCGACCGCGATGATCGCGATCCGAAGGCCTGCGTCGAGCACCCATCGAATCAGCGCTTCCGGGTTGCCGCCGAACCTCGTCCGGTAGCCGGCGAGCGTCAGCGCGGGGAACGCCAGCGCCGCCGCGGTGACGAGGAAGATCGCGACGCGCACGATGCGCCGTGGCCGGTCCACGAACAGCGCCTCGATTTCGCGTTCTTCGATGATCGCGCGGAGGATCGACTGCGCGACGCGCGCGACGACGTCGGCGACGAGATAGGCAACAAGCAGCGCCAGCCCGAGGGC
>DAIRVG010000079.1:9334-21260 GCA_036802945.1 Vicinamibacterales bacterium | reverse complement strand
TCATTGCCCGGTGGCGCGCAGGATCGGGATCTTCAACTGCATCCGCCGCCCGTCGCGCAGGATCTCGACGGCGGCGGTGCTGCCGATCATCGAATCCTGGATGAGGCGCGACAGGATGCCGCTGTCGTTCACCGCGGTCCCATTGAAGGTGATGATGATGTCCCCGGGACGCAGGCCGCCGTCGTACGCGGCGGAATCGCGGCGCATTCTGCCGACGTAGAGACCGCGCCCGTTCGGCGCGCCGAGATCGCTTGCCTGCTGCGTGGTCAGTGGCCCGTATTCGACGTAACCGATCGACCCGCGCCGCACCTCTCCGTACTTGAGGAAGTCGGCGACGACCCGACGCGCAAGGTTACTGGGAATGGCGAAGCCGATCCCTTGGTACCCCCCGCTCTGGCTGAAGATCGCCGTGTTCACGCCGACGAGCTCGCCGCGCGTGTTGACCAGCGCGCCGCCGGAGTTCCCCGGATTGATCGCCGCGTCTGTCTGGATGAAGTCCTCGTACCCCGAGATGCCAAGGCTGGTCCTGCCGAGCGCCGAGACGATCCCGAGGGTCACGGTCTCATTCAGCTGGAACGGATTGCCGATCGCCAGCACCCACTCGGCGACTTTCAGACGCGACGAATCGCCCCACGGCATCGTCGGCAGGTTCTGCGCGTTGATCTTGAGCAACGCGAGATCGGTGGTGGGGTCGACGCCGATGATCTGCGCGCGCATCTCCCGCTTGTCGCCGAGCGCGACGCTGATTGCCGGGAGCTGGCGCAGCGAGATCCGTCCCGCCTCGCCGGCGACCACGTGATTGTTGGTGAGGATGTAGCCGTCGGCGCTGACGATCACGCCGGAACCGAGGCTGCGCTCGATGTCGCGCTGCGGTCCGTACAGGTCGTTGTCGTCGCCGAAGAAGTAGCGGAAGAAGGGGTCGTTGGAGAACGGCGAATTCTGCCTGGCGATGACCTGCGTGGACGAGATGTTCGCGACGACGGGAACGGTGAGGGCGGCCACCACGGTGAAGTCCGGCAAGCTACCCGCGACCGGACCTGGAGTAACGATGGCGGGGCGCGCGGTTTGCTGCGGATCCGGCGCGGCGGCCGCGGCGGGTGGACCGGCCGGTTCAGTGGCCGCGCGCATACGGCTGGTCACCACGAGGCCGGCCAGGAATCCGCAACCAAGAATCAGGACCGCGAAGATCAGCGACCGCGCTCTCATAGGTCAGGACACTCGAATGCGGCGCGCGCTCCCTTCAGCAGCCTTTGGACAGATGACCGTCAGGACGCCGTCGCGCAGGTCGGCTGTGATGTGATCGGTGTCGACAGGCAAGGGCAGCTGGAACGTGCGGCTGAATTCGCCGTGCCCGCGCTCGACGCGGTGGTATTGCTCGTAGGGGACACCCCCTTCGCGGCGTACTCCCGAGAGCTGAAGCCTGCCGTCGCTCACCTGGATCTGAATGTCGTCCCGTCGCAGGCCGGGGAGCTCCGCCGTGATGACGTATTCGTCGGCAGTCTCGTGAACATCGATTGGAGGCACCCAGCCCGCGGGGCCGGGCGCGAAACGGTCGAGGCGTTGCTGGATGGCCAGCAGATCACGGATGGGATCCCAGCGCGCAAACGCCACGATCGGCATCCTAGCATAGCCATTCGGTATGCTACGATCCTGAGTTTACGGTTGTCGGTGTAGGGCGGGCCCTTGTCCGCCGACGCCTCCGGCTTCGGCGAGACTTCGCCGTAGCGCGAAGCGCGGAGGCGGGCGACCCGCCAACCAATTTATGGCCTCGATAAACGCGACGCGTCTCAAGAAAGGCATGCTGGTGAAGATCGATCAGGACCTGTTCCGGGTCCTCGAGCTTCAGCACGTCACGCCAGGCAACCTCCGTGGATTCGTCCGGGTGAAATTCCGGAACATCCGGAGCGGGAACCTGTCCGATCAAAAGCTGCGATCGGAGGACACGCTCGATCGCGCGACGCTCGACGAGCGCGAGATGCAGTACCTCTACCACGACGGCGACGACTACTACTTCATGGACACGACGTCCTACGAACAGACTCACATCTCGAGCGAGGCGCTCGGCGACTCGACGAACTACCTGAAGCCCGAGATGACGATCAAGGTGGAGTTCTACGGCACGGAGCCGGTCGGCATCGAACTGCCCCCGCAGGTGGATCTCAAGGTGCTCGACACCGCACCGGGGATCAAGGGGGCGACCGCGAACAACCAGATCAAGCCGGCGACGCTCGAGACCGGCCTCGTCGTGAACGTGCCGCCGTTCGTCAACACCGGCGACGTGGTGAAAATCAACACCGAAACCGGTGAATATTTGTCGCGAGCCTGAACAGGAGATAACTCCCAACGTCCAACGCCCAACTCCCAAGGAGCACGGTGCGCAAGGACGCCTTGGAAGTTGGGAATTGAAGTTGGGCGTTAGTGTTAACCCCGAAGATTGCATAACCACGAAGACTCGAAGGACACGAAGGGTTGCAGGGTTTTATTCTTCGTGACCTTCGCGACCTTCGTGGTTTAAAACATCAGTAAATGGACGTCGTTCGGCATCAACCCAATCAGGGCTGGATCGAAGTCATCGTTGGCAGCATGTTCAGCGGGAAGAGCGAAGAGCTGATCCGCCGGCTGCGCCGCGCCCAGATCGCGCGCCAGAAAGTGCAGATCTTCAAGCCGACCGTCGACACCCGGTACGCCGACGATCACATCGTCTCGCACAGCGAGATGCGGATTCCGTCGCGCGCGGTCAGCAGCTCCCGCGCGCTGCTGGATCTCGTCGAGGCGGACACGGAGGTCGTCGGCATCGACGAAGGGCAGTTCTTCGACCAGGATCTGCCTGCGGTCTGTAACGAGCTTGCGGATCAGGGTAAGCGCGTCATCGTCGCCGGCCTCGACCAGGATTATCTCGGCAAGCCGTTCGACCCGATGCCGCAGCTGCTGGCGATTGCCGAGTACATCACCAAGACGCTGGCGATCTGCATGGTGTGCGGCAATCCCGCCAACCACACGCAGCGCCTGGTCCTGAGCGGTGACCGCGTGTTGCTCGGCGCGCAGGGCACGTACGAGGCGCGCTGCCGCGCGTGCTTCGACCCGACGCTGGCGCAGGAAAATCCCAAATCCCAAATCCCAAATCCCAAATCCCAAGCCGCAAAACCCAAATCCCAAAAAATCTGAGACCCATGGGGCTGCAGGATCTCCTTCAGCGCGTCCTCTTCTTCTTCGGCGTCGGGTTTTTCATCGCCAATGCCCTGATCCTTGTCGATCTCGTGCGCTTCCGAGTCCGCAAGCGGTCGGCGCTGCTGGTGTGGCAGGGTGAGAAGCCGCGGTTCTATGGGTTCAGCCTTGCGCTCGGCGTCATGCTCGGTTTCCTCTTCGTTTTCAAGCTGTTCGTGCAGCATCGTCCGCTCAATACCCTGCTCGGCGAGTCGATGATGTTCGTGTATTACGGCTATGCCCTTCCGCTCAGCACACGGATCGCGCGGGGGTTCTACAAGGACGGGATCTGGTCGGACACCGGGTTCCTGAAGTGGGCTCAGATCTCGGCGGTCTCCTGGAAGGAAGAGGGGTCGGTGACGCTGATCCTCATTTCCCACTTCCGGAACATCGCGAAACGGCTCGAAGTGCCCGGAACCCTGTATGGCCAGGCCCGCCGGCTCCTCCGGGACCAGGTAAAGGCCCACGCCATCCACATCGGCGGCGCCGGTCTCGATCTGGGCAGTAGGGATGAGGCTGATGCTGTTTAGGGTTCAGGGGTTCGGGGGACCCCCTGAACCTTCTGAACCGCTGAACCCTCTGAACCGATAAGATTCCGGTATGCCTCCACGTCCTACTTGGAAAGGCTTCCTCAAGGTCAGCCTGGTCAACATCCCGGTGAAGGTCTTCCCGGCGACCGAATCGGCTGATGCCATCTCCTTCAATCAGCTCCATGCCGAATGCCAGACGCGCATCCAGCAGAAGCGGTGGTGCTCCCACTGCGAGCGCGAGGTGCCGAATTCCGAGCTGGTCAAAGGCTACGAGTTCGAGAAGGGACGCTACGTCATCGTCAACGACGAGGACATCCAGAAGGTCCGCGTGGAATCCACGCGCGTGATCAACCTGGTGCAGTTCGCAGACGACTCGGAAATCGATCCGATCTACGTGGACCGCGCGTACTACCTGGCGCCGGATGGTCCGATGGCCGCCGAAGCGTTTGCCGTCATGCGCGAAGGCATGGCGGGCAAAGCGGGTATCGGCAAGATGGCGCTCTACGGCCGTGAGTACCTGGTGGCAATCCGGCCAAAGAAGAAGGGCCTCGTGATGTACACGCTGCACCACGACGCCGAGATCCGCAGCATCGATCAGATCGAGGAGCTGAGCTCCGTCCCCACCAAGGTGAACCCGGCGGAGATGAAGCTCGCCAAGCAGGTCATCGCGACCTTCGACGCTGAGCTGAACCTGAAGGACTACAAGGACGAGTACAAGGAAGGCCTGCGCAAGATCATCGACGCGAAGATTGCGGGCGAAGAGATCGTGGCGCCCGAGGTTGAGGAACCCGCACGGGTCGTCGACCTGATGGAAGCGCTGAAGCGCAGTCTCGATTCCGTCAGCCACGACAAGAAGAAGCCCGCGAAGGCGGACTTGAAGAAGGTGGCCACGGTCAAGCCGATCAAGGGCGCAGCCAACGGAGCAAAGAAGCGAAAAGCGTCGTAAGATTCCCGCCGACCCGATGAGCCGTGTTCTAGTGACTGGAGGAGCCGGGTTCATCGGCTCCCATGTGGCGGACGCTCTGATCAGCCGTGGCCACAGCGTCACCATCCTCGACGATCTGAGCGGCGGCGTTCTCGAGAACGTTCCCTCGGCCGCCACCTTCGTCCAGGGCACCGTGACCGACCATCATCTCGTCGACCGCGTGTTCGCGGACGGCCGTTTCGAACATGTCTATCACCTCGCCGCGTACGCGGCCGAAGGCCTCAGTCATTTCATCAAGCGCTTCAACTACACGAACAACGTCATCGGCAGCGTCAATGTTCTGAACGCCGCGATCAACACCGGCGTGACGACGTTCGTGTTCAGCTCGTCGATCGCGGTCTACGGCGGGAGCACCCCCGTGCCAATGACGGAGGAGACCGCCGTCTCTCCCGAGGATTCGTACGGAATCGCGAAGCACACGGTGGAGCTCGAGCTTCGCGCATGCCGCGAGATGTTCGGTCTCAACTACGTCATCTTTCGTCCCCACAACGTCTTCGGCCCTCGGCAGAACGTCGGCGATCGATATCGCAACGTCGTCGGCATCTTCATGAACCAGATCCTGCAGGGTCTGCCGATGACCATCTTCGGAGACGGGACGCAGACGCGCGCGTTCAGCTACATCGACGATGTGGCGCCGATGATGGCGGAGGCGATCGACGTGCCGGCCTGCTGGAACCAGACGTTCAACATCGGCGCGGATCAGCCGTATTCGCTGCTGCAGCTCGCGACCGCCGTGTCCGTCGCGATGGGCGTGCCGTCACACGTCACGCACCTCGAAGCGCGCCGGGAGGTGCAGCACGCCCATTCGACCCACGACAAGGCGCGGCGGGTGTTCGCCCCGCGTCCACAGACGTCGCTCGAGGACGGTCTCGGTCGGATGGCGGCATGGGTGCGGCAGCACGGAGCGAGGACGAGCGCAGCTTTCGACGGGATCGAAATCGCGAAGAACCTTCCGGCGTCATGGCAGGCACGGTGACCGGGTACCACGCAGCCCATCTACCCGAGGACCCGGCGCGCGCGACGGTGTGGAGAGTGATTGCCGGGCATCTGGCGTCATGGGTACCGCCGAATGCGCACGTCCTGGAGATCGGCGCGGGGTACTGCGATTGGATCAACAATGTGTCCGCGGCACGGCGCGTGGCAGTGGACGTGTGGCCCGACTTCGCGCGGTACGCGGCGCGGGACGTGCAGCCCGTCGTGATGGACGCGTCGCGCGGCCTGCGAAGTCTTGGCGAGTCGGTGTTCGACGTGGTGCTCGCGTCGAACGTGCTCGAGCATTTCGCCCCCGACACTGCCGCGTCGGTCGTGCGTGACGTGGCCGCATTGCTGAAGCCGGGCGGACGCATCGTCATCGTCCAGCCAAACTTCCGGTACGCGTGGCGCAGGTACTTCGACGACTACACGCATCGCGCCGTCTTTACCGACGTGTCGCTGCCGGCGCTGCTCCGGGCGCACGGCTTCCGGATTGACCTCGTCCAGCCGCGCTTTCTGCCGTACTCGATTCATGGCGCAACGATGCCGATTCGTCCGTGGATTGTGCGCGCGTATCTCCGTTCGCCGATCAAGCCGATGGCCGGGCAGATGCTCGTCGTCGCGCACAAAGGCTGACGGCTCATGTGGAATTCGAAGACCGTCAGCATCGTGCTGCCCGCCTACAACGAAGAGAAGTACATCCGCCCCGCGGTCGAGGATTTCTTCGCGTCCGGCATCGTCGACGAAGTGATCGTGGTCGACAACAATTCGCGCGATCGCACGGCGGAAGAAGCGGGCGCGACGCGCGCGCGCGTCGTGCGGGAGAGCGCGCAAGGGTATGGTCACGCGTTGAGGCGCGGGCTGCGCGAGGCGACGGGCGACCTGGTCATCATGGCTGAGCCGGACGGTACGTTCGTCGGGCGCGACGTCCTGAAGCTGCTCGCATACGCCGACGATTTCGAGATGGTCTGCGGGACCCGCACTACGCGCGAGCTGATCTGGGAACAGGCCAACATGGGATGGTTCCTCCGGATCGGCAACTGGGTTGTCGCAAAAATGATCCAGGTCCTCTTTGACGGGCCGTCGCTCACCGACTGCGGGTGCACGCTGCGACTGACCCACCGCACCGCGCTCGTGCGCATCCAGGACGATCTGACTGTCGGCGGGTCCCACTTCCTCCCGGAGATGGTTATCGTCGGCCTCAAGCGCGGCATCCGCATCATCGAGGTGCCGGTGAACTATCGCGGGCGGGTTGGAGAGTCGAAGATTACGGGAACGCTCAAGGGGACGCTTCGGACAGGGTTTCGGATGATTGCGCTGATTATCAAATGCCGGTTGACCTGAACGGAGGCGGACCGGACCCTTCGACAGGGTCACCCCGAGCGTCGTCGAGGGGTGAAGGTCCATCTCTACGACGACGGAGCGTGGTGGTCGCGACGTGCGTCGTCGTGCTCGCCGCCGTCGTCGCCTACGCGCCGACGATTCACGACTATTTTCTCCAGGACGACTTCGGGGTCGTCGGCCTCCTGTCGCAGAAACCCTGGTTCTACTTCCCGCGCTGGTTCGTCGCGCCATGGACCGAGAACGTCTACGGTTACGTCCCCGACGAAATCCGTCCGTTCCCGGCCTTGTCGTATCAGATCGCGGCGGCGTTCGGCGCTGCATCGCCCGTGCCGAACCACATCCTCAATATCGCGATCCATGCGTTGAACGGACTGCTGGTGATGTGGATCGCGCAGGCCGCAGCCCGGATGACGCTCGTGCCGGCGATGTTCGCGGGCCTCGTGTTCGTGCTGCTGCCTATCCAGGCAGAGAGCGTCGCGTGGGTCACCGGGCGCGTCGATTCTCTTCCGACGTGTTTCTACTTCGCCTCGTTTCTGCTATTCGTCCGATGGCGGCGCAGCGGGCGCTCCGCAAGCTACCTCTGGTCCCTGGCGCTGTTTTTTGCGGCGCTCTTCAGCAAGCAGAACACGATTACGCTCGCGCCGGCGCTCGTCCTGTTCGACGTCATCGTCGATCGGCGCAGAATCGAGCTGTCGTGGAAGTGGATCCGGCCGTACGTGCCGTATGTGCTGTTGACCGCCGGTTTTCTCCTGCTGCGCTACGCGCTGTTCCACGAAGTTGCGCGCGAGGGCGTGCTTTCGGCCCGACGCTTCCGGGAATTCATCTCGGACAGTTCACGACACCTTGCACGCCTCGTGTTCGGCGGGGCAGGGCTTCGGCATTGGGCGGCGCGCGACAGCATCATCGTCTCTCTTGCGTCGATCGCAGTTGCGTTCATTGCGGCGCGTGCCTCCGGTGACGATGCGCGGAGACTCTGGCGCCCGGCGATGTACTTCGGCGTGATCTGGATTGCGTTTGGCATGGCGCCGATCCTGGTGTCCGGTTACTACTCTCCACGTCACATGTATCTCGCGTCGCTTGGCTGGGCCGTGACGCTGGGAATCGCGCTCGACGTACTGTGGCGCGCCCGGCCCGTGCGTCTTGCGCGTGTGGCTGTGGCGTTGGGCGCCGCCGCGCTCCTGATCGCCTATGCCGGCCAATTACGGGACGTTGTTCGCGACTGGAACAGCCGCGCCGCGATCTCGCACGGGGCGCTCGTCGATCTCGAGCAGGAAGCGATGAACGATCCGGATGGGACGCTGATCCTCGTCGGCGTGCCGACCGCGAGCTGGGCCTTCGCTGTGCCGCTTGCGCTTCGGCCGCCATTTACCCGCACCGATCTGACGCGCCGCGTGCTCGTAGTCTCCGATTCATCGCTGCACTGCTGCCCCGTGAGCCACTGGAACGAGTACACGCGGGAGATGCTGCGGGCCTGGCACGGCCGCGCCGATCGTGCGTCCGTCGTTGCGATGTATTGGGATGGCCGGACGGGAAGGCGGTCGCGTGTCTCCGACACCGACGACCCTCAGCTTCGGACGTTGATCTCGCTGATCGTCGAAACCGACAGCCGCGAAACGCTCGACTCGGCGATCCGCGGACTGCTCAAGAATTTCGTCGCGGTCAGGTAACGGTCCTGCGCGATCGCTTTGGGAGTTGGGAGTTGGCGATTGGGAGTTGGGCCACGCTCTACACCCACCCCCACAATCCCAGCCCCTGCGCCGTCGGGTCGTGGATCCAGTCTGGCGGTGTGAGCCACACGAACGCCAGGATCGCGATCACCCACAGGTCGTAGGGAAGCGTCGTCCGTTCATCGGTCCAGAAGAATGCGCGCCAGAAGACCCGGCTGAGCGGATTCGATCCATGCGGGACCGGCTTGGCGTTGAGCACCAGATAGGTGTAGTGGATCCGGTTGATGACCGTCACGATCGACAGGATCAGGATCACCCACAGCACGGCAGCCATGCGGTTCGTGAACGCGCCGATCATGAACAGCACGATCCGCTCCGGCCGCTCCATGAATCCGACCTTACACTTGTCGATCAGTGACTCGGCCCGCGCGCGCGCGTAGCTCGTCATGATCGAAAACATCATGGCCAGCGACGCGACCATCACGTAGTCGGTGCGCCGAAGGCTCGCGTAGAGATAGATCAATCCGAGGAACAGCGCGATGTCGGAGAACCGGTCGAGCGTCGAATCCCAGAACGCCCCGAACTGCGAGACCGTGTTGGTCAACTGCGCGACCTTGCCGTCGATGAAGTCGAAGATGTTTGCGACGATCATGATGAGGCCGGCGAGAGTGAAACGGTCGAAGCCGAGGGCACAGGCGGCGGCCACGTTGATCAGGACGCCAATGAGCGTGAGCGTGTTCGGGTGGATGCGCAGGCTTACGCAGGCCTTGATGATGGCCCGCAGCGGGAACATGCAGATCTTCCCGATGAATCCGGTAAACGTCATTCGTTGGTTATAATTGAGGGTTGTCGAGTCCGGGAGCAAACTCGCCATAGTAGCCCATGCCCATCCAGGACCTCAAGGATCAGATCGCGCGGTTGCCCGAGCAGCCCGGCGTGTATCTCTGGATGAACCGCGCGGGCGAGACGATCTACGTCGGCAAGGCGCGCGCGCTGCGCGATCGCGTGCGCAGCTACATGGCCGCCGCCGGGTTGAGCCCTCGGCACGACGCGCTCCTCGAGGAGATTACGGCCGTCGAAGTGATCCTCACCGACTCGGTGATGGAGGCGCTCGCGCTCGAGAACAACCTGATCAAGCAGCGCTCGCCGAAGTACAACATCCTGCTGCGCGACGACAAGAACTATCCCTACCTGCAGCTGACGACGAGCGAGGCGTTTCCGCGCATGCTCGTGGCCCGACGCGTGGAGCGCGACGGCGATTTCTACGCGGGACCCTTTCTTCCGGCGAAGCTCGCCCGCCGCACGATGGGGCTGACGCACCGTCTGTTCGGCATCCGCTCCTGCAACGAAGTGATCACCGGGCGGCGCGGACGCCCGTGCCTCGAATACGACATCAAGCGTTGCATTGCCCCTTGCGTTGCGGAGATTTGCAGCGAGGAACAGTACGGAGTGGCGGTGGCTAACACGCGGTTGCTCCTCGAAGGGCGTAACGACGAGCTGATTTCCACGCTGCGCCAGCGCATGGTGGACGCCTCCGAGCAACA
Organism: Vicinamibacterales bacterium; assembly: GCA_036802945.1. Classification (GTDB taxonomy): domain Bacteria; phylum Acidobacteriota; class Vicinamibacteria; order Vicinamibacterales; family UBA2999; genus Gp6-AA40. The sequence goes on along the minus strand of DAIRVG010000079.1, from coordinate 11,014 downwards.
GCGGTTCGAGGAGGCCGCACAGCTGCGCGACTCGTTGCGCACGGTACAGATCCTCCGCGACCGCCAGCAGAAGGTGGCCACAGCGCAGCTCGGCGACCGCGACGTGTTCGGGCTGAAGGTCGGCCCCAGCGGCGGCGCAATCCAGGTGTTCGCGATGCGTGGCGGTCGGGTTGTGGAACGGATGGAGCTGGCGACGAATCCCGGCGGCCTCGCTGTTCGCGACGCGGATGTGCTGCAGGCTGCCGTCCAGCAGTTTTACGAGATGCGCGTGCCGCCGTCCGAGATCGATCTGCCGCTCGACATCGAGGACTGCGAGGCGATGGAAGGATGGCTGTCGGAAAACGCCGGCCGCCGCGTGAAGATTCTCGTGCCGCAGCGCGGCGACAAGCGTGCGCTGGTGGAGCTGGCGACGCGCAACGCTGAGCTTTCGTACCGCACGCGGTTCAACGAGAACGTCGCGGCGCACTTCGACGCGCTCGAAACGCTCCGCTCCGTCCTGGAGCTGCCCGCCGTTCCACGCCGGATTGAGTGCTTCGACATTTCGACGATCCAGGGCAGCGAGACCGTCGCGTCGATGGTCGTCTGTGAAGACGGGCGGATGAAGAAGAATGAGTACCGTAAGTTCCGCATTCGCGGAACTGCAACGCCCAAGACCCAACTCCCTCCCAAGGCGCGAATCCCGGATCCCGGATCCCGGATCCCGGATCCTCCGTTCGGCTCCGACGATTTCGCGGCGATTCGCGAAGTCGTGCAACGTCGCTACCGGAAGATCCTCGAAGACGGCGGTCCGTTTCCAGACCTGATTCTCATCGACGGCGGCAAGGGTCAGCTCTCGGCCGCGTACGACGCGCTCGAGGCGATCGGGCTGGGCAATCTCGTCGCGGTGGGCATCGCCAAGAAAGAGGAAGTGATCTTTACGCGCGATCGGCAGGAACCGATTGTTCTGGCGGAGGACGATCCCGCGCTCCTGCTCATCGAGCGCAACCGCGACGAAGCGCACCGCTTCGCGGTGACCTTCCATCGCAAGGCGAGGACGATGCGCGACTTGCGATCGGCGCTCGACGATGTGCCGGGGATCGGGCCGCGCCGCCGGCGGGCGCTGCTGACAGCGTTCGGGAGTCTGGCGGGTGTGCGGCGGGCCACCCGTGAGGAGCTCGATAGCGTCGTCGGTCCGAAAGCTGCGGGCGCTGTCCTCGACTACTTCGCAAAGTCCGCCTGACGGCGGACGCTACGCACCGGTCGTGTCCGGCTTTAGCCGGACCGTTTCATAGCTTCAGCCGGACCGCCTGAGCTGGATGGCTTTAAGCCGGTACCGCTGGTCAGCACCGAGATCGAGAAAGCCTTCCCGCAACAGCTGCGCGACGATCTCGTAACACTCCTGATCGCCCAAATAAAACAGCCGTCGCGCCTGCGCCAGGGTCAGCGACAGACCGCGCATGTCGCTGAACTCGCGGCGCACGCGCTCGACGAGCTTCTGATCGGCGGGCCGGAACGCCCGCGGCCGCCGCGGTGAGCGCATGCGAAGCGGTGTGAGCGGGACGTGCAACGTGTGCTGCGGGAATGAGAGTGTTTTACGCGAGGTGGCCGTCATAACGCGAACGCCCCCAGTTTGCCGTCGCGGAAACACAGCGCGGCGCGCCAGAACGATACGCCTGTCGCGGCGCCGGAGCAACCGCTCGC
>DAIRVG010000079.1:3252-9234 GCA_036802945.1 Vicinamibacterales bacterium | reverse complement strand
CGACATTTTGACCTGGCGAGGCGATTGCACTGTGCCGCGCGGGAGCACGACATGGACGCCATTCGCTTACACGGACTTCATCTCGCCGCGCGCGCCGTCCTGACGATGCTTGGCGCATGGCTCCTTTGGTCGGCGCCGGCGTCGGTCGCCGGCCTGGTCGTGATGCTGATCGGCCTTATTTGCGCCGTCAGCGGGCTATTGGCGGGCGATTTCGTTCCCAACGCGGTCGACGCGCTGAGCGAGCATTTTCACGTCACGACGACTCGACGCGCCTCCTGACTCCCGCGTTCGCCTTGGAGAACCCGCGCCTGTTCTAGTACGCTGGCTCTTCCGCGGAGGCTCACCTTCCGCCCTACATGCTGCCCAACATCAACCTCGTCGAGGTTTTCATCATCTTCGTGGTTCTGCTTTTTTCCCTTTCAGTCCACGAGGCCGCCCACGCATGGACCGCCGACCGCCTGGGCGACCCGACCGCTCGCCTGCTTGGACGGATCACACTCAACCCGGCCGTTCATGCCGATCCGATTGGGACGATCGTGTTTCCGCTGATTGGGCTGCTCACGAACGTGAATTTCTTGCTTGGCTGGGCCAAGCCGGTGCCGGTGAACATCACGCGTCTTCGCGGCAACTGGAAGCGCAAGTACATGCTGATCGCGGCGGCGGGTCCCGCCAGCAACCTGGTGCTGGCCCTGATCGCTGCGCTCGTGCTGCGTGTGTTGCCGGGGACGACGCTCGAGCCGACGGTTGACGCGGCGCTCACGCCCCTCATCCGGTTTCTTGACGTTGCCGTCGGTCTGAATGTGCTGCTCGCCGTATTCAATATGGTGCCGGTGCCGCCGCTCGATGGCGGGAATGTCGTGGCGGGGCTGCTTCAGGGACCGGTCGCCGAGATGTACGAGCGCCTTCGGCCGTACGGCTTCATCATTCTCTACGCCTTGATGTTCTCAGGCGTTCTGGCGACGATCATCTCACCTCCAGCGCGGTTCCTCCTGTACTGGCTTCGCTGACTGCATGAACAAACCTCGCGTAGTAAGCGGCATGAGGCCCACGGGAAAACTGCACCTGGGCCACCTGGTGGGCGCCCTCAATAACTGGGTCGCGCTGCAGGAGCAGTACGACTGCTTTTATTTCGTCGCGGACTGGCACGCGCTGACGAGCGAATATGCCAATACGTCGGGTATCACGGCTCACGCGATGGACAACATTGCCGACTGGCTGGCCGCCGGCATTGATCCGGAGCGCAGCACGGTTTTCATCCAGTCGCTCGTACCCGAGCACGCTGAGCTGTTTCTCCTGCTCTCGATGGTCATCCCGATTCCGTGGCTCGAGCGCGTGCCGACCTACAAGGAACAGCGGGAGCAGTTGTCCGAGAAGGATCTCTCGACGGTCGGCTTCCTCAGCTATCCGCTGCTGCAGACGGCGGACGTCATCATCTATGACGGCAAGTTCGTGCCGGTTGGCGAGGATCAGGTCGCCCATCTTGAGCTCTCTCGCGAGGTCGTGCGCCGCTTTCATCAGTTCTACGGCGAGATCTTCGTCGAACCGCAGCCGCTGCTGACGCCGGTGCCGCGCCTGCCCGGGCTCGACAACCGGAAGATGAGCAAGAGCTATGGCAACACCATCGACCTCACGGATGATGCGGAGGCGGTGACGAAGAAGGTGCGGCAGATGTACACCGATCCAAAACGGATCCGCGCGGACATCCCGGGGACGGTCGAAGGCAATCCGGTGTTCATGTACCATGACACGTTCAACGCCAACACGGCCGAGGTCGAAGACCTGAAGGCGCGCTACCGCGCCGGCAACGTGGGCGACGTTGAAGTCAAAACCAAGCTGGCGGCTGCGATGAACGCGATGCTGGAGCCGATGCGCGAGCGGCGGCGCGCGGTGATGGCCAAGCCCGATCGCATCCGCGAGATCGCGGTCGAAGGATCGCGCAAGGCCCGCGTGATCGCGCAGGCCACGATGGAACGCGTCCGGGATGCAGTCAAGCTGCGGTACTAGGCCGGTTTCAAGGACACAAAGTATTTGTTTGTCGGACGCAAATAATGTTTCTCTTGAACACAAAGCCCCAAAATATTCTTCGTGATCTGTAGTTCTTCGTGCCCTTCGTGTCCTTCGTGGTTGAATTCGTCTTTGTGCCCTTGACGGATCTCTCCTGTGACAGAGACTGACTTCGAATCTTCACCCGACGCGTACAAGGTCAAGCTCGATTCGTTCGAGGGGCCGCTCGACCTGTTGATTCACCTCATTCGCAAGAACGAGGTGAACGTCTACGACATTCCGATCGCGCTCATCACCGAGCAGTACCTGGGGTTCATCACCCTGATGCAGGAGCTGAACCTCGACGTCGCGGGGGAATTTCTCGTGATGGCGGCTACGCTGATTCATATCAAGTCACGCACGCTGCTGCCGCGCCCCGATCCGTCGCAGGACGACATGGAGCTCGGGGAAGATCCGCGCGAGGCGCTCGTGCGGCGCCTCCTCGAACACCAGAAATACAAGGCTGCCGCGGAGCTGCTGCACGACCGCGAGACCGTGCGCAGCGCGCAGTTCATGCGTCCCGACGCGAGCGTCGCGGAGGCAGCGGGAGACGAGTACGAGCCCGAGCTCGAAATCGATCTCTTCAGCCTGCTCGCGGCGTTCAAGGGTGTGCTCGAGCGGGCGAATCGACGTCCCCACATGGTGCTGCCGCCCGAGCAGATCTCGATCGAGGGGCGAATCCACGAGCTCCTGGACCGGCTGTCGGAAACCGAGGCCTGCGGCTTCGAGGATCTGTTCGCGGATGGCGACGGCTCGCGTCCGTTCATGATCGTGACGTTCCTGGCCCTGCTGGAAATGATCCGCCTCAAGCTGATTCGCGTATTCCAGTCGGGCGGGTTCGGCCCGATCCGCGTCTACAAGCGGGCGCGCCCCGCGGACGCGCCACATCCGATTGGTGATCCTCAAGATTCATGATAGACAACTCCCAACTTCCAACGCCCAACCCCCAAGGCGAAGGCGTCGCCACCGAACGCTCGCAGGTATCGGCTGAGCTCAAAGCGATCGTCGAGGCGCTCATCTTCGCGTCTCCCGAGCCGTTGACGCCGAAGATGCTCTTCAAGCTGCTCGCCGACGAGCCGAAGGAGGACGTCACTGCCACGATCGCTACGCTCAAGGCGGACTACGAGTCGCGTCCCGGTCTCCAGTTTGTCGAAGTCGCCGGTGGCTACCAGATCGTCACGCGTTCGGAACTGCACGAGTGGGTGCGGCGGCTGTTCCACGAGCGCTCGACACAGAAGCTGACCGTGCAGGGGCTGGAAACGCTGGCGGTCATTGCCTACAAGCAGCCGATCACGGCGCTCGAGATCGGCGAGATTCGCGGCGTGAACACATCGGGCGTGCTGACCACGCTGCTCGAGCGGCACCTGATCAGGATCGTCGGCCGCAAGAATGTCGTCGGCCGTCCGTTCCTCTATTCGACGACGAAGGAATTCCTGATTCGATTCGGGCTGAATGATCTCGGCGATCTACCGAAGATCGAAGACATGGCCGAAGCGCTCGGCTTCGATCCGCCGGCGCGCCTCATCGAGCAGACGCCTCCGGACGAGATGCTCCCCCTCGGCGAGGCCGAAAACGAAAGCTGACCTCAGTCGCGGCCTTTCTTTCTGTCGGGCGTTTTCCCGGGCTTCGGCGCCTCCCACGCTGCCGTCTGTTTGAGCATTCGTAATTCCTGCGGGGTCAGCTCGCGCCACGATCCCGGCTTGAGCCCTCGATCGCTCAGCGGCCCGATCCCGACGCGTATCAGCTTCCGCACCGGATGCCCGACCGCTTCACACATGCGGCGGACCTGGCGGTTCCGCCCTTCGCGAATGGTGATTGCCAGCACCCCTTCGCGATCCGTGCGCCCCTTGTTCAGGAGTGAGACGTCGGCCGGCAGCGTCCGCCGCCCATCGAGCGGGATGCCGCGGCGGAGCCGATCGATGGCATCGGTATCCGGCATACCCGCCACCCGCGCTTCGTAAGTACGCTCAACGCCGTGACGGGGGTGCGTCAACTTTGCCGCGAGGTCGCCGTCGTTCGTGAGGAGCAGCAGCCCTTCGGTGTCGTAGTCGAGCCGCCCGACCGGGTACACGTACTCCCTGACGCCCACGAGCAGATCGAGGACGGTCCGCCGCCGCTCCGGATCGGATCGGGTCGTCACGAAGCCCGCAGGCTTGTAGAGCAGGATGTAGCGAAGGCGCGCAGCCGACTTGATGCGCCGGCCATCGACGCGGATGTCGTCGCGCGTCGGGTCGGCCTTGGTACCCATCTCGCTGACCGTCTCTCCGTTGACGGTCACGCGCCCTTCGGCGATCAGCTTCTCGGCGGCACGGCGCGACGCGATCCCCGCCTGCGAAATAATTTTCTGAAGACGGGCGCCATTTGTGTCGTTCACGCTTCTATATTCTCTCTTCTCTGTTCGTGTTCAAGTTCGGTTCCGCGCTTCGCGCGAACCTCGAACATCGAACCCTGAACCTCGAACTGAACATGAACACGAACTGAGAAGCGAGAACCGGGAAGCGTGAACGACGCTATCTCTTCAGGACGTTCGCCCAGAATGACACGAGCTTCCACGTTTCGGTCGCCGCCGCCGTGCGATCGATCTCGGCGTGCGTGATGAGATGGCTGAGCAGAAGGTGCACTTCGACGTTCCTCTCGCGAAGATAGTTTCCGAGGAGCACCGATTCGACCGGCGGAATCACGACGTCTTCTGACCCGTGCAGCAGAAAGACCGGCGCCGTGGGAAGGTCCGTCGCGCGATCGGCCGACAGCGTAGGCGAGTCGGCGCCGAGAGCGCCCAGGTAAGGCACCAGCGCCGGGCCGAGCTTGGCCACGTTGCGATCGTTCACGTAGGCCATGTACATCGCCGCAGGTTCGGGCAGCGTCTTCGCGTAGTCGCGAGCCTTCTGAAACGTGGCGTCTGCCTGGCGCATGTCGACCAGGGTCAGCTGCGAGGCGTAGAGAAACGTCTCAACTCCTTTTCGCAGCGGCGCGACCTGCTCTTGCGGGACGATGCCTTGATCGGCCAGCCCGTAGAGGATCACGGCGACGCCGTAATCGTGCGGCGGGTGAGTCTCAACTCCGGGAACCTGCGCTTCCTCTCCTGTGGCCAGGTACCGCATCACGCGCGGCAGATCGGCGTGGCCGCCGAAGGAGAGCACATACGCGAGCTTGTCGCGAATCGCCGGCCGCCCCGCGGCAACGACTGACAGCCCGCCGGCAAAGCTGATGCCGATCAAGCCGACGCGTCCGTCGGCCGCCAAATCGGACCGCTTCGTCATCCACTCGACCGCGTCCTCGATCACATCCGTCGAGCGCGGGGTGAGTTGATACCGCTGCAGGTCCGGCAGCGCCATCGTCATCACCATGACACCGCTGCCGGCGAGGTCCTTCGCGAGCGCCGTGAGGCGCGGTTCGTCGATCCCCATCGAGTGGATGCCGGGGATGAGAAGGATCGTACGTGAGGTCGCGGCGTCGGGCCGGTAGAACTGCGCGGCCACCTCGCCCAGACGCGTCGACACCATGTGGCGCGGCAGAACCGTGACGGTATGGGCGCGATCCTTCGCGAATTGTTCAACGCGCCCGCCGACATGTGCCACACGGATAAACAGCGACGCTGCTCGCGCGTAGGGTGCGGCCAAGTACACGAGGACCGCAATCAGGAGGACCGCGGCGAGCACGCGCCATCTGTTCCTCGACGCCATGCCGGTCATGTTATCAGCCGTGCGCAGCAACTGAGTACTTCGACCAACGCAACGCGTTAGCGATCTGCATCATCGGAGACGAGGCCGATAGACGTCCGGCGATTTTCAACGTGATTCGAACGAGTCTCGCCGTGACGCGCGATGGATCGCCCCGTGCACTTCAGAGGGGCATGAGGGTCAAAGGAGACCCTCCATGTGTCCAGGACCCCTGGCTTCCCTCATCGCATGCCTCACGCTCGGCGTTGTCACGGTTGGA
>DAIRVG010000079.1:0-3152 GCA_036802945.1 Vicinamibacterales bacterium | reverse complement strand
TGCTCACGATCGCCGCCGTCCTGTCTCTCGCCGCTACGGCGAGCGCTCAAACGGCGGAGTCCGATGTCAACGTCGCCGCGATCGGCGACTTCGTCGTGCACGAGAGCGATCTCGATTCATGGTGGCAGGCGCATGAGGCTGCGTCGTACGCCAGAGTGCGACAGGGTTGGTACGACGGGAGGCGGAAAGCGCTCGATGCCGTCCTCGGCGATTACCTCCTGCAGCGCGAGGCGGCGTCGCGTGGGGTGAGCGTCGAGCATCTCCTCGCGGCGGAACTGCCGAAACGAGTGGCGCCCGTGACCGACGATGAGATCCGGCAGATGTACGAGCGGTCGTTACCGCTTCCAGGCGGCGTGAGCTTCGATCAGGTGAAGCCGATGGCGCAAACCTATCTGCAACAGCAGCACCTTGACGATGCGCGTGCCCGGTTCGTCGGCGAGTTGCGCACGTCGGCACATATAGCGATTCGTCTCGAACCGCCTCGTCAGCCTGTCGCCATTGCGGACGTCGATCAGGCGAGAGGTCTCGCCTCCGCGCCGATTCAGCTCGTTGAGTTCTCCGACTTCGAATGTCCGTACTGCAAACAACTCGAGCCGGTACTGACGCGACTTCGCGACAAATATGGGGACCGGCTCCGCCTGGTGTGGAAAGATTTTCCGCTGCCGATCCACAGTCAGGCGCGCGGGGCCGCGGAAGCCGCGCGATGCGCCGGTGACCAGGGGCATTTCTGGGAGTATCACGACCTCCTCTTTGCCAATCAGCAATCGCTGGCGCCGGACGACTTGAAGCGGCACGCCAGCACCATGAAGCTCGATCTCGGTCAGTTCGCCGCATGCCTCGAGCGAGGACTTCATCGCGCCGACGTCACCGCCGATCTCGAAGAGGGCACACGGCAAGGCATTGAAGCGACGCCTACCGTCTTCATCAACGGGCGGGCCGTCATCGGAGCGCAGCCGTTCGATGTCTACGAAAAACTGATCCAGGAGGAGCTATCTCGGTGATTCTTCACGGGCTCGCTCACAGTCGCCCGCAACGCCAATTTCCAACCTCCAACTCGCAAAGTGCCTTGGGAGTTGGCACCTGGGAGTTGGGCGTTTCGCCTTCATGCGGGCAGCGCTGACCGTCGCGCTGCTCGCATCGTCGTTATCGATTGCGTGGGGGCAGAACACCGGACTTTCATCGGTTGCCCGGTACGCAGGCCGGCTCGTCTGGGTGCAGGGCCGCACCGGCAGCCAGCTGCTGGCTCGCGTCGTCAGCGCCACGAACACCGAATTGGTTGTCTCACTCGGAGGCGTGCCGCGCACGCTCCCGGTCACGGAGATCGTCCGCGTCTGGCTCGAGGGAGATTCGCTGACCGGCGGCGCGATCATCGGGGGTGCGACCGGAATCCCGGTCGGCGTTCTCAGTTGCCAGGGATCGGTCACGGAGAATTGCAATGTCCTGGGCCGCGCGGTGTTGGGAGCGGTCCTCTACGGCGCCATCGGCGCCTGGATCGATTCACGTCATCATGGGCGCACGGTCATCTATCGTGAACCGAGACCATGACGAGACCGTGAACCGAGATCATGACGAGGAAACGGGACAAGCTCCAGGGCGGACCCTGTGGGTCTGCGGCGCAATAACCTGCATGTTAGACTGGCCTGATCCAAGGCCAATGAAGAGACTCATCATCGCGATCGACGGCCCGTCGGGCGCAGGCAAGGGCACGATCGCCAGGACGATTGCGCAGGCGTTGAAGTACCGGCACGTCGATACGGGCGCCATGTACCGGGCGGTCGGCTGGAAGGCGCAGCACGACCGGGTTCCCCTCGATGACGAAGCGGCGGTCGCCGCGCTCGCCAACCGGTCGCGCATCAACGTCGAAGGCGGACGCGTGTTGATTGATGATCACGACGTGACGCAGGCGATCCGCACCCCAGCGATCGACAAGGCGGCGGCGGCGGTTGCAAGGCTGCCGCGCGTACGCGACGTGCTCGTCGCGCGTCAGCGGGAGATGGGAGGGGAGGGCGGTGTCGTGATGGAAGGGCGCGATATCGGGACGGTCGTCTTCCCTTCGGCGGACGTCAAGATTTACCTGGATGCTTCTGAGGAGGAGCGCGCGCGGCGGCGGCTCAACGACGCAGCGCACAGTGGGGGACAGGCAGGCGAGGCAGCGGTCGCCGCGTCAATCCATGCGAGGGATCGATCGGACACGACGCGTACCGTATCGCCGCTCACGCTAGCGGTCGACGCGGTGCGCATCGACACGACGGGGATGCCTATCGACCAGGTCGTCGACAAGGTGATGGGCCTGGTCAAGTCGAAGATTGGTGATTCGTGATTCATGATTAGCGATTCAATCCCAAATCCCAAATCCAGAATTACTAATCACGAATCACGAATCACGAATCACCAATGACCTACCGGTCGTCGTAGTCCTCCGCTGACGCCGGGTCGAGTTCCCAACGGTGCTTGTCCCGTTTGGCGATCTTCGCCTCGCCCTTCAATTCCTCGTTGTCTTCGTACTGCACGCCAACCGCTTTGCCGATGTCGTCAACCACATCTTGATCCGGCGTCGGGTTGTCGCCCCCAGGCGCTTCGTCGCCGACGCTGTAGGCCGACTCCCAATCCGCGTCGACGTCGCCTGCGGTCAGCGCCGGTCCCGTTTCGGTGTGCTCGTCGAGGCGTCTACTCAGCTCACGCCGCCCGCTGCGCGCCGACGAGGCGGTGCGATCCAGATCCAACGAGGATGGCGGTGTCGGCACGATGTCGTCATCCTGCACAGTGCGCCTGGCGCGGTCGAGCGCGGGCGCCTTGCGTGTCACGACACTTCTCGGGCTTCGTGCGATGCTCGGGCCTTTAGGGCCACCGGCTTTGCGCGCCACGGGCTTGGGCGCGACGGCTTTACGGGCGACGGTCTGGCGGACGACGGGCTTGCGGGTCGCGACCGCTTTTTTCGCCACATGAGTTCGCGTCCGCTTCACGGCGCGCTTGTCCCTCCTCCGACGCGTCGCTTTTACTGATGCCGAGCTCTTCCGGGCAGCGGCCCCGGTCTTCTTTATGGGGGTCTTTTTCCTTCTGGCGGTCTTTTTCGCCACGACTTTGCGGCGCGAGGTCTTTCGTGCGGCAGCGCGCTTCCGGCCTGCACCAGCGCTCTTGCGGGCGGACTTCCG
>DAIRVG010000078.1:0-26804 GCA_036802945.1 Vicinamibacterales bacterium | reverse complement strand
CCCCCAACCCCCAACCCCTAACCCCTAACCCCTAACCCCTGATCCCTGCTCCCTGCTCCCTGATCCCCGGGGATAATCACGCCATGGCGAAAGACGACCGGAAGGCCCGCATTCTGGAGCGGGCCGAGCGTGAAAAAGTGAAGTTCATGCGCCTGCAATTCACCGATATCCTTGGCGCAACGAAGAACGTCGAGGTGCCGGACCGGCAGTTCGACGAGGCGCTCGACGGGCGGATCATGTTCGACGGTTCCTCGATCGAAGGCTTCGTGCGAATCGAGGAATCCGACATGTACCTCAAGCCTGACCTCAACACCTTCCAGGTTTTCCCCTGGAGTTACGCGGGATCGGAACGCGTCGGCCGCATCATCTGTGATATCGCGAACCCGGACGGCACTGCCTTCGCGGGATGCCCGCGCTCGACGCTCAAGCGCGCCATCGCACTCGCCGCCCAGAAAGGGTTCCTCATGCAGGCGGGCCCGGAGGCGGAATTCTTTCTCTTTCAGCGCCGCGACAACGGAGAGCCGACGACCGAGACGCACGATTCCGGCGGGTACTTCGACCTGACGCCGGTCGATCTAGGGGAGGACGTTCGGCGCGAGATCATCCTCGCGCTCGAGCAGATGGGATTTCACGTGGAAGCGGCACATCACGAGGTCGCGCCAGGCCAGCACGAGATAGATTTCCGTCACGATGACGCTCTGACCACGGCCGACAATGTCGGCACCTTCCGCTTCATCGTCAAGAACGTGGCGAACCGGAACGGCCTTCACGCGACCTTCATGCCGAAGCCGATCTTCGGCATCAACGGCAGCGGCATGCACACGCACCAGGCCCTGTATGCGGGCAACAAGAATCTGTTCTTCGACGCGGCCGGCGAATGGCAGCTCAGTCGCACGTGCCTGAACTACATCGGGGGGTTGCTGCGCCACGCAAAGAGCTTCTGCGCGATTACGAATCCGCTGGTGAATTCGTACAAGCGGCTCGTGCCCGGGTACGAGGCGCCGACGGCAATCGCGTGGTCCGAGAGAAACCGCAGCCCGCTCATCCGCGTCCCTGTCGCGCGCGGCTCGAACACGCGGGTCGAGCTGCGAATGCCCGACCCGTCCTGTAACCCGTACCTCGCGTTCGCGGTGATCCTTCGCTCCGGCCTGGACGGCATCGAGCAGCAGACGGACCCCGGACCGCCGGTCAACAAGAACATCTACAAGATGAGCCACCGCGAGCGCCGTCACCTGCGCATCGACGAGCTGCCTGGGAATCTGAGCGAGGCATTGGACGAGCTCGAAAAGAGCGCGCTCATGCGCGACGCCCTCGGCGAGCACATCTTTGACCACTTCATGGCCGCGAAACGGGCCGAATGGGACAGCTACATCCGGCATGTGTCGACGTGGGAGATCGACCGTTACCTGAATACCTACTGATGAACTGCCCCCTGCGGGTGACGCTCCACACGTCGAGGCGGCCATTTTCAGGCCAAAGGGGCTCGGTCCGGTCGGGCATACCTTTTGAAGCACATCCTGCGGTCGCGCCGGATCACCGGGGTGCGTTACTTCAGGCAGGCGCTGGCATCGCCGCAACCCGGCAGATCGCTCACGATCCGGTCGCGACCGATTTTCTGACGTTCGAAGGACGGGATTTCAATTATGACCAAAGCACCGCGCATCGCCATCGCGCTCTTGAGCGCGATGCTCATTACGGGCTGCGCCGCACGCGGCGTGCACGTCGCGCAGCTCAAGGATCAGCCGGGCAAGTATTACAACAAGACCGTCAGCCTCAACGGCGTCGTGACCAACAGCTGGGGTATACCGCTGGTCCCGTACCGGCTCTATAGCGTCGACGACGGCACCGGGCAGATTACTGTCGTCTCGCACTCGGGCGGATCGCTGTCGAAGGGGACGCGCGTGCAGGTCAAGGGTCGTGTGAGCGAGCTCGCGACCTTCGGTGGTCAGTCAGTAGGGCTGCACATCGAGGAGGAGAATCACAAGATCCGCTAGGCGGTGATTTTCACCGCTACCGCTGTCATGTCGTCGTTCTGCGGCGCGCCGCCGCGGAACGCGATCACCGCCTCGAAGATCGCGTCAACGATGTCGCGGGTGGTGCCTGTGCGGTGATCGTTCACGATATCGCACAGGCGTTTGGCTCCGAATTCCGCGCCATCCGGGCTCGACGCCTCGAAAATTCCGTCGGTGCAGAAAACAAACACGTCCCCCGTCAGCAGCGACACCCTTGCCTCGTCGTAGGTCACTCCCGAGAATGATCCCAGCGGCACGCCAGGCAGCTCAATCTGCCCGCATTGATCGCCCGAACAGCGAATCGGATACGGCAGTCCCGAGTTTGAAATCGTCACCGCGCGGCGCTTGAAATCGAAGAATGCGTAGCAGAGCGTGCAGTAGTACTCCTCGAGCTGGCGATCGTGCAGGATCGTGTTCATCGACTGCAGGACGCCCGCCACGCTGAACTTGTCGGGGGTGTAACGCCGTCGGGCGGTCCGTGATCGTACGAGCTCTGCCGCATACGCGCTGTAGAGCGCCGCCGGCGCGCCCTTGCCGGAGACATCACCAACCGCCACGACCAGACTATCCGGATCGGGCAGGATGAAATCGTGCAGATCACCACCAAGCTCGTGGGCCGGCGAAAACCGCCCAGCGACGTCTGCGCTCCGCAGCTGCGTGGGCGCCTCGGTCGGAGCCAGCGCCGCCTGCACGCGCTGTGCGAATCGCAGCTCTTTCTCGATCCGCTCCTCATTGCGCCGGACCTCCTCGTACAGACGCGCATTCTCGATCGCGACGGCGGCCTGGCTGGCGAGAAGCGTCAGCAATTCCTCATGTTCCTTGGTAAACGCATTGAGCTCCGGGCTCTCCAGATCGAACACGCCGATGCATCGCTCCTTGATCAGCATCGGGATCACCAACTCGGACCGCACGTCCTCGATGAGGTTGACATACCGCGGATCTTTGGACACGTCGGCAACGAGCACGGGCTCCCTGTGGAGCGCGGACCATCCGACAAGCCCTTCACCAAGCTTGACGTTCCTCGCAGTGCCTTCTTCGCCGTAGCGGACCGCAAGCTTCATCTCGAGTTCGCTCGTGGAGGCGTTCAGCAGAAAGATACCGAAGGTCCGGTAGTCGATGAGCCGCTTCGTCAGGCTCGCGATCCGCGTGAGCAGCACGTCGAGGTCGAGGATCGACGACATCTCGCGGCCGATCTCCGCCAACGTCTCGAGCGTCGCCGTGTACTGTCGCTCCGATCGAAAGAGCCGCGCATTCTCGATGGCGACGGCGACATGTGCGGCGAACTGACGCAGCAGCGCTTCGTCCTGGTCCGTAAAGGCTCCGGCCGTGTCGCTGAGCAGATTCAGCGCGCCGATGACGCGTCCCTTCCGCCGCATCGGCACGGCCAGCTGCGAGACCATGTTTCGTAGCGGGCCCATGAAGCGGGGCTCCTTCGAAATGTCGTTCACGAGTATCGGACGTCCCTGCTCTACCGCCGCGCCCACGACGCCCTGACCGACACGAAGACGCAATGTCCTGACAACGTCCTGGGGATAGCCCACGGCGTAGGCGATGTGCAGCTCCTGCCGCGGCTCGTCCAGCAGATAGACGGAGAACGCGCTGAACCGGGTGAGCCTAGCGATGAGCTGCGGGATCTTCTCCAGCAGATCGGCAAGGTCGAGCACCGACGTCACTTCACGCCCCAGCTCGAACAATGTCGACAGGAGCTCCGTGTCGGTGGCTGGGCGCACCGGTGCCGGTCGTTGAGGCGATTCGTTCATCAGTCTGTTTGACGCGGATTATACTGAACAGTCCCCGATGGATTCCCTCGTACTGCCTTTGGACTACAGCGCGATCGAGCGCATCATCCCGCACCGCTACCCGTTTTTGCTTGTCGATCGGATTACCGAACTCGAACCGGACAAGCGGATCGTGGGGATCAAGAATGTCTCGCTCAACGAGCGCTATCTCTCACACCACGCCGGTGCTTCTCCTACGCTGCCGCCGACGATCCTGACCGAGACGGTGGCGCAGGTCGGCGCGATTCTCATCCTCTCGAAGCCGGAGAACCGCGAGAAGCTCATTTACTTCATGGGCATCGATCGCGTGCGTTACCGCCACCCGGTGCATCCGGGCGACGTCGTCGAGATCGAGGCACGCGTGAAACGGCTGCGCAGCCGGATGGGACAGCTCGAAGGCGTCGCGCGCGTCGACGGGCGTATCGTCGTTGACGGTACGATGACGTTTGCGCTGGGGCCAATGCCGACTGGCAAGGCGGAAGGCTGAACCACGTCACGCGAGTGGTCAGCGGACCGCTTTCACAATCATCAGCGCACCGGCGACTTTCGAAGCGCGACTTGTCCAGCGCAGCCAGCGCGACCGCGGCCGATAGTAGCGCGCGGCGTCGAGCGTCGCGGGCGCAAGAATCGACACGCCCACCCATGGCTCCGGGATGCTCGCGGCGACAGCCATTCCATACGTGTCACGCTCAACCGGCCCCCTCCGCGCGAAGGCCGCTCCCGCATACATCACGGACGTTAGAACATTGAACGTCAGCAGCCCTTTCGCGACAGGCGCGTGCTCGAACCGGAGGTTCGGCCGACGGGACAGGAGAATCTCGCTCGTGGCGTGCTGGACCCAGAAGCCCGCAGACGAGATCGCGAACTCGCGCGCCGGGGAGACGGGCTGATGCGTAATGGCAAAGAAGGGAATGAATCCGGCTGAAACTTTCCGTACACCCGGGGACGCATCGAACGCCACGTCGAGCACGAGGTGACCCGACTCATGGAGACCCAGCCCAAGCGCAGCGCCAGCGAAGAACTGCGCGATGTCGATTGCTGACACGTGTTGCGGGGCCGGCGGCGCCTGTTGCTGCGCGCGCGCGGGCGAGACGAGGACACAAAGCATGAATACAGCTGAGGCTGCCCGCGCCGCGGTACTCAAGTTGCACCCCCAACAGCGAGGCACAGCAACAACTGTGAGGAGGGTTCAGACGTGCTCGAGACCATTGCGATAATCCTGATCGTCCTTTGGCTACTGGGGATGGTCAGCGGCTACACGCTCGGCAACTTCATCTGGGTTCTGCTGGTGATCGCGGTCGTACTGTTCCTGGTGCGGCTGGTGAGCGGTCGCCGGGTCGTGTGAGTGAGGCGGCGGCGTGCCGCCCCCGGGCGGCCGCCTCCGCCTTCGCCTACCACGATTAGCCGGGTTAGCTTCGGCGTGAGCTGGCCGTAGTTGCGACACTACGGCCAGTCACACCGCTTCGCAACGGAGGCCGGGCCCCCGTTTCTGCCCGGCCTTTCCACTGCACCAGCGCAGATCCCGTGAGCACCATAAGGGACGCGAAGACCACGCGTGGGCCAAACGGCTCGCCTAGTAGCAGCGCCCCAAGCACAATTGCGATAATCGGATTCACATACGCGTAGAGCGATACCGTCGCCGTCGGCAGGTACTTGAGCGCATACGTATACGCGGAATATCCCACGATCGATCCCACTATCGTCAGGTAAATTTCGGCCGCCAGCGTCCGCTGCGTGAATGCGAGATGGGCCCATTCGCCGCGCAGCGTCCCTGCAATGAGCATGAAAACGCCGCCGAACGCCATCTGCACGGCGGCCGCCGAAAGCACGTTTTCTTCGCGGGCGTGGCGGCGCGACAGGGCGGAGCCAGCCGCCCATCCGACGCATGCCATCTGCAAAGCAGCGATACCGAGCAGGAACTGGTGCCCCGCGACGCCGCCGGCCGTAACGTCCGACCAGACAAGAAGCAGGATTCCGCCGAAGCCGACGAGCAGGCCGAGTACGAGCCATGCGGACACACGGTCGCCACCTGGCATAAGCGCCTCGACCCCGGTCATCCAGAAGGGAACGGTGGCCACGGTGACCGCGGCGATCCCGCTTGGTACCCACTGCTCCGCCCAAATGACGCCACCGTTGCCGATGCAGATGGTCAAGAGCCCGACGAGTGCCAGGCCGGGCCACTGGGAAGAAGGTGGCATCCGTTCGCCGCGAAACGCCAGCATGGCGGCGAGCAGGCTGCCCGCCGCGGTATAGCGCAATCCGCCCAGCAGCGCAGGTGGGATCGTTTCCAATCCGATCCGAATGGCTAGATAGGTGGTGCCCCACAGCACGCACACGGCGATCCACGCGAGGTACGCGGATCCGCGGAGGGCGCTCTCGGAACCCGAGTTCATGTAAGTAGAGGCTACCCGAGTCGGCGCGGTTGTTGTGCGAGTGACAATGACCACGAACAGTGCTTACCATTACTCGTGGTCGCTAATCTCTACACGTTGCCAGCTCCGCCGACAGGTCCGGCGACCGCATCGTAAAGACCCCCCGTCCCGTCACGACCCATGCGCGGGAGGCGAATCGCGCCGACGCCTTCGCGCGTCTTTTCGAGGCGGTGCACGAAGGGGTGTTCATAGGCGCACTCGCGCCAGCCGGCAGTGACGCCGGCGACACGACGCTCGCGGCCAATCCGCATCTGAAGCTGATCTTTGGCTACGCTGCCGACGCCCCCGACACGAGCGTGGTACCCTTCGCGAAGGAACGGTTCATTGACGCGGACGCGCGCGCGACCTTCCTCGAACGCCTGGCCACCGACGGCGCCGTCACGGATCACCTTCTCCGGATGCGGAGGGCCAGCGGCTCACCCGTGTGGGTCGAGGTGACGGCGAGGGCACGGCCGGCGCGTCGAGGTGGCGCGATGCGCATCGAAGCCCTCGTGCGCGACGTCAGCGAGCGCAAGAAGCTCGATGACCAGTCGCGGGACATCTACCAACAGATTCTCCAGTCCGAGAAGATGGCCGCACTCGGCCATACGATCTCAGGCGTCGCGCACGAACTGAATAATCCGCTTGCCACGATCCTGAGCTGGGCCGAGCGCCTGTCGGAGAAACCGCTCGACGACACCGCGAAGCGCGGAGTAGGAGTGATTCTTGGCGAAGCGGAGCGCGCCGCCCGGATCGTCCGTAACCTTCTGACGTTTGCGCGAAAGCGGCAGTCGACCCGCGCCTTGATCGATGTCAACACGGTGGTGCGCGAGACACTGGCCCTGCGCGGCCATGAACGCATGCCAACGCTATCGGTCACCACCGAATTCGGCGAGCTGCCCCAGGTATTCGCCGACGCGCACCAAATCCAGCAGGTGTTGTTGAATCTGGTCATCAACGCCGAACAGGCAGTGCTCACGGCCAACGGGCGCGGCGCGCTGATGATCCGCACACGCCACGACGTCGAGCGGGATTCCGTGATCCTCGAAGTCGCCGACGATGGACCCGGTGTGCCGCCGGACGCGCAGACCAGGATCTTCGACCCGTTCTTCACGACGAAAGAAGTGGGGAAGGGCACCGGCCTTGGTCTGACGGTGGCGTATGCGATCGCTCAGGAGCACGGCGGCCGTATTCGCGTGGAATCGCCCACCGGCGGCGGAGCGACGTTTGTCGTGGAGTTGCCACTCAGTGGCACCGAGACGGCGGCAACGCCGCCACGCGCGATGGTGCCGCCGATGGACGCCGTTCGCGGGGCGTCAGTCCTGCTAGTCGAAGACGAGCACGCTCTCGCGGATGCGGTCGCGGAGGCGCTGACGGACGCGGGGCTGAAAGTGGATCGCGCGGGCGACGGCCAGGAGGCGCTCACCCGCGTCAGAAACGTTGCTTACGACCTTGTGATCTGCGATCTCAAGATGCCGCGCATCGACGGCATGACTCTGTACCGAGCTATCGCCGCAGTGACGCCTTCGCTCGCGAGCCGAGTCATTTTCGTCACCGGCGACGTGGCCGGTACCGACGCGGAGCGCTTCCTGGAGGAAACCGGCTGCAGGTGGCTCGCGAAGCCGTTCCGGTTGTCAGACCTGCTCCGGGCCGTCCGAGAAACACTCGCGTAACCGGGGCTTACCGCGCCATTGCTGCAGCGTTCGCGCGCCGTGCTTTCGTGGCGGGCGACGATGTCGCGGACACCGCCGCACGTTTCAATCCGGGCTGCTGGCCTGCCTTGCCGCGTGCATACGGCACGACCACGCCGGGCTGCATGACCCGATTGGTCGCGTGGCCGCCACCCGTCGTCCAGCCCTGGCTGTCGAGCGTCGCCTTCGCCATTCGAGGCTTCTGCTGGAACTCGAGAATCGCGGTGCGCATCGCCTTCGCCGCTTCGGCCGCCGGCATGACGGCCGCCAGCGCGTCGCGCAGTCTGCGGATCGCGCGCGCGTGGAGCTGCGAGACGCGTGATTCATTGACGCCGATCTCCGCCCCGATCTGCTTCATCGTGGCTTCCTTGTAGTAGTAGAGCCCGATGACCTTCTGCTCGCGCGCCGGCAGCGACTCGATCGCCGTGCGGATGCGGTCCTTTGTTTCGGCTTTCTCGTAGGCTGTATCCGGCTGTTCCGGCTCGGAGGGAAGGAGTGCGGCGGGGAGCGACGACTCGTCGAGGTTCTCTCCGCTCGAAAGTGGCGAGGTTGACTCGATCGCATGGATGCGGACGATCGTGCGGCCAAGGCGCTTTTCGTCGGAGCCCATCTTCGCGGCAAGATCCGCGAGCGACGGCTCGCATCCGAGCTCGCGGCGCAACGTCTCGCGCGCAGCCTCGAGCTCGCGACGCTGGCGGCGCACGCCCCGCGGCCAGGCATCCTTGCGCAACGCGTCAATCATGGCGCCGCGGATGCGCCGTTCGGCGAAGGTTTCGAACTTGATCCCGCGCGATTCATCGAACCGCTCAGCGGCATCAATCAACCCGATGACTCCGTCCTGGACAAGGTCGCCGATATCGATTGAGTGAGGCATGGTGGCCGCCACCCGTCGGGCCAGCTGCTCGACGAACGGAAGACTGGCAATAACCCGGGGGTTCTGAGTGGCAGTTCGAGGGGTGCGCGGGCGCATGTCGTGTTTCCTCCGTCCCGCTTAAGGCAACGGGTATACCAAAAGGATGAGCCTGCGAACCGCCGATTACAATTTCAGGCCGAGCTGGCTGGATAAATCGTTGAATGTATGTTGTTTAACAAAATTTTCTGACGGTGGGAGCGAGCGTGCAGGATCAGAGCTGAACGGCTTGAACGTCAACTCGGCGGCAGGTTTTTGGGGGATTATCGCCAACCGTTTGACGATATGAATTACAAATCTCAACTTCGTTCCGTGAATGAAACAGCCAGGCTGAGTTCCTGGTGTTATGTGCCGGGACGGGACTTAGGCGGTAGCGCGTGGCTCGGAACGGCGCCTGATTTCCTTGGCTGTACCCATCGCATCGAGCACACTCTTCACGACCTGCTCGGCGCGTGCACGGTTCGTCGTATCGGCAGCTTTGGCTTCTAACAGCTCAGCGTGTGCCAGAATGATCCCGAGTTGGTTGTTCAGCTGATGAAATAACAGGCGCAATTGATCTGCTTGCGGCGCATCCATCCCGACGTAGTCCATTGATGTTGTTGAAACGTTCACGCGCCGTGCCCCGTGGTGGCATGAGCGCCGTTTCCGTTGGTCGGACGCGAGCTCGCGTCGCGCCACAACGTGTCGGCGAAGATTCGGATTGATCCGCCGGCGGTACGAACGTATTCCACCTTGCCGGCAGAGATCCAGTTGTAAATAGTGCGACGGCTGACACCAACCGCTTCGCACGCCTTCATGATGGATAGAGTCTGGCGGTCCATAGACAAACGTGTTATCGGAGGGTCCTCGGCGGATCGTTAGTACCTCCCCTCTAACCCCTTCCCCCTTCCCCCTTCCCTTCCCCTTCCCCCTATCCTTGATCCCCTTCCCCTGTCAATATGTTGGCGCCTTGTTGCACCTTCTCTTTGTCGATGACGAACCGGCGCTTCGGGCGCTGATGGCGGAGCGTCTGAGTGACCGCGGCTTCGAGGTCGTGGAGGCCGACAGCGGCGAGAAGGCCATTCAGATGCTGGAGCAGTTCGCGTTCGACGTGGTCATCACCGATCTCCGCATGCCTGGCATCGACGGGACCCGGGTCATTGAAACCGCCCTGGAACGCTATCCCGGCATTGTGGGGATCGTCATTACGGGCTACGGAACGATGAAGGACGCGGTCGATGCGATCAAGCGGGGCGCATCGGACTTCATCGCAAAGCCGTTTCAGTTCGACGAATTGATGCACGTGTTGCAGAAAGCCATCGAACAGCGGCGGCTGAAATCTGAAAACGCCTACCTGCGATCGCAGCTCGAGGAGCGGTATCAATTCGAAGGCATCCTCGGCCGCAGCCGCCCGATGCGCGCGTTGTTCCAGCTCCTCGAGACCGTCGCCAGGTCGTCGAGCACGATTCTCATCACGGGCGAGACGGGCACGGGCAAGGAAGTCGTCGCCCGTGCCATTCATCACAGTAGTCCCCGGCGCGCCTATCGCTTCGTCGCCCTGAACTGCAGCGCGATCCCTGAAACCCTGCTCGAGGCCGAGTTGTTCGGCCACGTACGCGGCGCGTTCACCGGCGCGGTCGGCACGCGGCAAGGGCGGATCGAGCAGGCGCACAAGGGCACCTTGTTTCTCGACGAGGTGGGCACAATGAGCACCGGTCTGCAGATGAAGCTGCTGCGAGCGCTGCAGGAGCGCGAATTCGAGCGTGTCGGCGACAGCCACACGATCAAGGTCGACGTAAGGTTCATTGCCGCGACCAATTCGGACCTCACGCGGATGGTCGCCGAAGGGACCTTTCGTGAGGACCTGTACTATCGGCTGAACGTCATTCCAATCGAGTTGCCGCCGCTGCGCGAGCGCCGCGACGACATTCCGCTGCTCGTCACGCACTTTCTCGAGAAGTTCTCACCCGGTGGTGCGATGCACGTGTCGCAGGCCGCCATGCGCGCGCTGATGGCGTTCTCGTGGCCGGGCAACGTGCGTCAACTCGAGAACGCAGTTGAACGCTCCGTCGCGCTCGGCGCCGGCCGGAATGAGATCGACATCGCGGATCTGCCACCGGAAATGCACGCCACCCCGCAGGCGGCTGCAACACCGTTTATCGATTTCCCAGACGAGGGCCTCGACCTCCCGGCATACCTGTCGTCCATCGAGCGCGATCTCATCCGGCAGTCGCTCGAACGCACCGGCGGCAACAGGAACAAGGCCGCCGAATTGCTCCGCATCAAGCGGACGACGCTCGTCGAAAAACTCAAGCGCCTGGTCGATTAGAAGGGACCCGCAGCCATGCCTCCTCGCTACGCTTACTGGACCATCATCGCGGGTGGGCTGCCAACCGCGTTCCGCGCGTCAGAGCGCGAGGAACTGCTGCCGACGTTTCAGCGCATCAAGGAGAAACACCCTGACGCGGAAATGAAGTGGTTTGCGCGCGGAAAATTGTGGGACTCGCCGGAGGCCGCTCGGATTCGACACGACGATGGCCGCGGCCGCAGGCCTTATGGCGAGACGCGGAGTGAAGGCAACCAGGGTCGCCATGACGCGCCAAGAGCCAAGTCACAAGGCCGGCCTGATCAGGAGAAGCGCGGTCGCGATTGGCGCCCCGGAGGCGAGCATCGCGATCCCCGCCAGAAGTTCGTCGACGCGAAAAAGCAGCAGAACTCCGCGCTGCGGAAGGAGCGCTGGGAGAGAAAAAACGCTCCCCCTCGCGCGAAGCCGCATGGCGATCCGCCGCGACCCGATATCCGTCGGGAGTCGCGTCCCGCTGGACGTGACAGCTGGCGTGATCGCCCGCGCGAAAATCCGGGCGCCAAGCCGGGCGATTGGCGCGAACGGCCACCGGGGGAGCGCGGCGCGAAGCCGGAACGCCTGTGGCGCGATCGACCTCCTCGCGACGCGCATGGGCCGCAGGGCCAACCCGACCGAAACGCACGCGGGCCACAGGGCAGACATGATTGGCGGCCCAAGCCGGGTGGCTGGAAACCCAAGCCTGGCGGCTGGAACCGGAACCCTGGCCTTCGTGGACAGGATACTGACGACCCCAAGCAGCCGCCACGACCGCGCGGACCGGATCGCGAGCCGCGCCGGGGTGACCCGACCAAACCGACGCCCCCGCCCAAGCCCGACGAACCCAAGGTTCCGCCGCCTGGTCCGTCGGAACGCGGCCACATCAAGGCACGTCGTCCATTTCGACCGCGGCAGGGTCCGCCCAAGGGTCCCCGCCGTTGATCGCACACGTGGTGCTCTTCCGTTTGCGTGCCGACGTGCCGTTGTCTGAACGGCGCGCGCTCATCGACGCGTACGCGGTTGCGCTTCGCGAGATTCCATCCTTGCGCCGGGCGCGCGTCGGCCGCCGCGTGCGCATGGGGCGCGCCTATGAGGAGCTGATGCGTACCGATTTCCCGTACGCGGCGATCATGGAATTCGACGATGCCGACGGCGTTCGGGCATACCTCGACCATCCTGCGCACCAGGAGATTTCCACGAGATTCTTCGCGGCAATTGCTGAAACGCTGGTGTATGACTTCGAGATGGAAGGAAGCGCGGAAGGACTACGAGGAATGTTGGCCGACGGCGGCCCGGGAAGCTGATGGTAGAACCAAGACAGGCGTCAGATGCCCATGACGTTGCGGAGACGGGAAACAAGGGTCGACTTCGGCGGCGAGGCAACCATCTCCTCTACACGCTTCAGCGCGTCCGCAATCGAAAAGACGATCTCAATACCGAGGCGGGCGGCTCCAGGCGGGACCGTCTCAATCGGGTCGCGCCACACGAGGATCGGCCGCGCCTTTGATTCGCTGATTACCTCCAGGCAATTCTCAGGACGATCGTCGAACACGAGGTCGATGCGCAGCGCGGCCGCCGCTTTTCCACGTGACCCGCGAAGCACGCACACCGACGGTAGCTCGAAGCCATGGGCGACCAGCCATCGCTGCGTCTGCAGCTGTGTGGGTTCACCAGCCGTGTCGGGCCGCTGGGTCAGGAAAATTACTTCCAAACCATGAGCGGTTCTCAGCTCGGCCATACGCGCCACCGATCCCGGCTCGATCTCCTCCAACGTCGTCCAGAAGTTCTCGATCGTGGCGACATGCGCCCAAAGCTGATGCAGCTGGCGCGACGTAAGAGTCTTTTTGCCGGCGGATACATCGACTTTCGACGCGCTGTCGGCGAGCGCGTCGACATCCACCGGGGCTTCGAGGTGCGTACTGCCAGCTGGGCGGAGAAGGACATCGGGGCCGAAGAGCCGTTCGGCTTCGCGCTGGAGCCCGCCCTCCATGTCCGCGATTGTGCCGTCGAGATCGCATGCGACCCTGAGCGTCCTATTGCCCTTTGTTCCAGCCATTTTCCGTTTTCTACCCCGCGCGGGCGATGCTGAGCGTCCGCTTCCCCGCGAATAGCGCCCCTGCCGATGGTTCGGGCTGGCATGCGGATTGGACCGGCCACGGTGACGTGACAACTGGAGCCTGGCAACTTATCGGGTTAGCAAGCACGCTGCTGGCCCTCATTCTGGTCAACTAGCACATGAAACGCACCCGTCGTCTTCGCCGCCTTCTGAGGCTTGCCGTGTGGTGGAATCGTTTCGTCCACGCCCCACATTCATTCGACACTGGGCTCATCGCGGCGACGAGGTAGTCGCAAGCTGGCCAAGCTGGAACCCGTCAGCAACAACACACCCCACGAAGAATTCGTCGATGATTTCGCGCAGCTCCTGAACGCTGGCCGCGCTGTTCACGCGCACGCGGAGCTGTGACCCATGCTCGAACCCCTTGGAGTACCACGAGCACAGCGCGCGCAACTTGTTAATTACCCAGCGCTCTCGGCCTCGCGCTACGCGCTCGCCGTTCCGATTGTCCTCGACGCCAGGCGCGAGATGCCGGAATCCGTCTCCCTCGTTGACGCGTTCGTTGACGAGCAGATCGATGTAGTCGAGCAGGAACTCGCCGCGTTCGCGAAGGGTCACTTCCCGCGGCGCTCGCCCGCTCACGATGTCGGCGGCCTGGGCGAGCACCCATGGATTACGCAGCACTCCTCGCCCGACGAGAACGCCGCTGACGCCCGACCGGAGACGATCGACGATTTGCTGCGGCTCGATGCAGTCTCCGCTGCCCAGCACCGGGATGCTCAGGTCCTGCGCGACGCCGGACACGAGCTCCCAATCCGCCGATCCGCTGTACGACTGTTCTGCGGTGCGGCCGTGGATCGTTACCGCAGCGGCACCGGCATCCTGCACCATTCTCGCGAGGTCCGGCGCGTTGCGCGATCGTTCGTTCCAGCCGGCGCGCATTTTCACCGTCACCGGAATCTTCACCGCCTTCGCCATCGCGTTGATGACCGACGCCGCGTGATGCGGCTCCCGCATCAAGCTGCACCCGGCGTTATGCTTCGCGATCTTCGGCACGGGACAGCCCATGTTCACGTCGACGATATCGGCGCCCATGCCCTCCACGATCTGGGCGGCCGCCGCCATCTTGTCGGGATCGCCGCCGAAGATCTGAATCGAGACCGGACGCTCCTCCTCGGTGAACTCGGCGTATTCGAGGGTGCGATCGATTCCACGCACGAGACCTTCCGACGACACCATCTCGGTGACGACAAGGCCGCATCCACCCTGCCGCTTCACAAGACGGCGAAAGGCCGTGTCGGTCATCCCCGCCATAGGCGCAACGACGAATGGCGAGGGAAGCGTGACGTTGCCGATTTTCATTCGATGCCTGGTGGTCGTCGAGTCTTCGTGGTGCTCAGTACGCTTTGACGTCGGCGGCGTCGACTTCAACGCTGACGGCCTGTCCGATCAGGTCCACCGACAGGACGAGACGGGCGTGTGCGCCTTTGCGCATGAGGCGGCCGATCACACCCTTGAGCGGTCCGTGCACGACCTCCACCATCATGCCCTCGCGGATCATCGGGCACGGGTCGTACGCGAGCTCGCTCTCGATCAGCATACGGATGGCATCGATTTCGTGCTCGGGAATCGGCGCGGGCTCGCCCTCAAACGAGATGATGTTGACGACACCCGCGCACTTCAGGATGGGGAGACGCTCGCGAAGATTGAAGCGGGCGAAACAGTATCCGGGAAACAGAGGCCAGTCGATCTTCTTCTTACGGTCCTTCCACCGGCTCCAGCGTGTCACCGTCGGCAGGAACGACTCGATGTGCTTCTGCTCGAGCTGTTCGCGCACGACCTGCTCGTGCCGCGACCGCGTCCACAGCGCGTACCAGCGAACGTCCTGCTCGGACACGCGCGTCACGCCGGTGCCGCCGGGCTCGATCGTCGAATCCTGATTCATCGGCGAATCAGTTGTTGGCCTGTGCCGGCATTTCCGCGAGCGCCTTCTGCCGCTCGGCCAGCGCCTGTTCGTACGCTTTCTTCAGCTCGTCGTTCCTCCACGTGATGGTCGCCGCGCTGCGGAGCTTCTCGAGGTACTTCTGGGTTTCGCCTCGCCGCTTCTGCTCGGCGATCTTGTCGCTGATGTCGGAACGAGCCTCGTCGAACGTTTTTACCTTCGTCTCGGAGCGCGACTCGAGGAAGAGAATCTGGTATCCGCGCTGCGTGCGGATGACTTCAGAGGTTTCGCCGGCCTTGATGTTCTCGAGGACCTTCTGAAGCGCGGGCGCGAGCTCGTCGATGTTGATCGGACCGATCAACCCGCCATTGGCCTTCGACGACGCGTCGGACACCTCGCCGGCCAGCCGTGCGAACGGTTCGCCGCCAAGCAACCGATGCCGAACATCCTCGGCCTTCGCCTTCGCGGCATCGTCCTGCGCCACGTTGACGCCGCGATCCGACGTGGGCACCGCGATCAGAATCTCCCTGAGCATGATCGCCGAGGGCGTCGTGAATTCCTGTTTATGCGCGTCGTAGTACGCGTGCGCCTCGTCTTCGGTCACGCTGATCTTCGCGAGCACCTCGTTCTGTTGCACTCGCGTCTCCAGCATGTTCTTTTCAAGCTGCCGGCGCAGATCGGCAAGGGTCATCCCTTCCTGCTTCAGTGCTTCCTGGAATTTGGTCTCATCATCGATGTTGTTGTCCTTCTTAATGTTGTCGAGGACGCTCTTGAACTGCTCGTCGGTCATCGTGTAGCCGAGTTCGCGACCGCGCTGTACGAGCAGCAGCTCGTCAACGGCGTTGAGAATCAACTGCGGCGTGCTCGCCGCAACGGCCTTCTGAAGCTCTGGACTGTCGGCCGTGACGTTCTGGAGATCGGGACGCTGGCGCAGGAATTCGACCTGGACTCGTTCGAAATCGCCCTTGGTGACGATGTCGCCGTTCACCTTGACGAGCACCTGTTCGAGAATCTCCGCCCGCAGCGGGGAGGAGGCAATGAGCGCTGCCAGAAGGGCGGCGACGACCGCGAATTTCTTCATCATTTGCAATTCCTTGGAATTCATCATCTTAGCAACGTCAACGGGGTCCCGCCAGCGCGGCCAGGAGCGCCTCGAGCCGTGAGAACATCCCGCCCTCGGCGCGGGGATCCTGCTGAGGTTTGCGAAGGATTTCGTCCTTCGTGAACCCTGACGTCACCTGGCCGGTGGTCGCACGCGCCGTCCACCAGCTAGTTTCCCTCGGGACGCCCGCCTGTCCGCCTCTGCGCGGATAGGGGGGACGGTTATAAGACGTCGGGAGGGCTGCGGGCGTCTTTGGCTTCCCAGCCGCGGCGTCCAGCTCAAGCTTCAGCGACACGGGAGGCACCAGGATGGCGCCCGGCCACTCGTGCACCACCTTCACGAGGCGGAGCGGATCCATCTTCGCCTGAGGCCTGAATTTGATGACGGCCAGCCGGCCCTCCCGGTCGATGGTCTCGATTCCCAGCCGGTCGGCCATGATGCGAATCCGCCCGTATTCGGCAAGATTCAGCACTGAGGCGGTGGGCGGACCGTAGCGATCGGCAATTTCGTCGAGCGTCGCCTCGAGATCGGTCTCGGTGCGCGTTGCCGCGACCTTGCGATAAACCATCAACCGCTGGTTCATGTCGGGGATGTAGCCCTCGTCTATCTTGAGGTCGATTCCAAGATTGACCGTCGCGCGCAGGTCGTCTTCGAGCTCCTCGCCCTTCAGCTCGCGGACGGTCTCCTCGAGCAGCTTCATGTACATTTCGAAGCCAACCGCGTCGATCTGGCCACTTTGTTCCCCGCCAAGGAGATTGCCGGCGCCGCGAATCTCCAGGTCGAGCGCCGCGACGCGGAACCCGCTGCCAAGGTCGCTGAATTCCTTGATCGCCGCCAGCCGCTTCCGCGCGACGGGCGACAACGATTCCTGCGGCGGAATCAATAGATAGGCATACGCCGGGCGATCCGACCGGCCGACGCGACCGCGGAGCTGATAGAGCTGCGACAGGCCGTACCTGTCGGCACGGTTGATGATGATCGTGTTCGCATTCGGGATATCGAGTCCGTTCTCGACGATCGTCGTCGCCAGCAGGATGTCGAACCTGCGCTCCACGAATCCCAGCATCGCCTTCTCGAGCTCGTCTTCTCCCATTTGTCCGTGGCCGATGACGATCTTCGCTTCCGGGACCAGACGCTGCAGCAGGTTGCCGAT
This sequence comes from Vicinamibacterales bacterium, assembly GCA_036802945.1. Taxonomy (GTDB): domain Bacteria; phylum Acidobacteriota; class Vicinamibacteria; order Vicinamibacterales; family UBA2999; genus Gp6-AA40. The sequence goes on along the minus strand of DAIRVG010000078.1, from coordinate 9,429 downwards.
TGAGAAGATCGATTCGACACGATTGTGGACGAAATAGATCTGGCCCCCGCGTGCGAGCTCGTTCCTCACCGCACGCTCGATCACGGGCGCATCGAATTTCACGACATTGGTCTGGATGGACAGCCGATCCTTCGGGGGCGTCTCGATGATCGACATGTCGCGGATACCGACGAGCGACATGTTCAGCGTCCGGGGAATGGGCGTCGCGGTCATTGTCAGCACATCGACGCGCTTGCGCATCTGTTTGATGCGCTCCTTATGCGCGACACCGAACCGCTGCTCCTCGTCGACGACGAGCAGGCCCAGATCCTTGAACAGGACGTCCTTCGACAACAGGCGATGCGTGCCGACAATGATGTCGATCTTGCCGGAGGCCACACCGGCGATGATGTCGTTCGTTTCCTGCTTCGTGCGGAAACGGCTCACCATGTCGATCGTCACAGGAAATCCTGCAAACCGGTCGCGCAGCGTCTTCGCGTGCTGAAACGCCAGAATCGTGGTCGGCGCGAGGACCGCCACCTGCTTGCCATCCATGACGGCCTTGAACGCCGCGCGCATCGCGACCTCGGTCTTGCCGTAGCCGACATCGCCGCACAGCAGGCGATCCATCGGTGTGGCTATCTCCATGTCGCGCTTGATGTCCGTGATGGCGGTGACCTGATCTGGGGTCAGCACGTACGGAAACGCGTCCTCGAACTCCTCCTGCCAGTGCGTGTCAGGCGAAAACGCGTGTCCAGGTACGGCCTTTCGCTGGGCGTAAAGCTTCAGCAGTTCCTCGGCCATGTCGCGCATCGCCTTCTTGACGCGCGTCTTGGCCTTTTCCCAGGTCGTGCCGCCAAGGCGATCGAGCGCCGGACGGCTGCCGCCTGTGTATTTCTGAATGAGGTCGAGCCGCTCGACGGGAACAAAAAGCTTGTCGTCCCCGTGATAGCGCAGCTCGAGAAATTCGTGTGTGCCTTCGGCACTGCCGCGGACGCCGATCTGCTTCAGGCCGACGAATTCACCGATGCCGTGATCGACGTGGACGACAAGATCGCCGACTTTCAGATCCCGGAGGTCTGAGAGGAACGTCTTCGCGAGATTGCGCCGCTTCTCGGGCGCGCGGCGTTCTTCCTCGAAGACATCGGCCTCTGCGTACACCTGCAGGCCCGCATCAGCCAGCCGGAAGCCCCGCGAAAGCGATCCGACCGCGACGAGCACCGCTGCAGCGTGCACATCCTCGGCCCGCTCGACGAGAATGGCAACGATCTCGTATTCCTTAAGGATCTCAATCGTCCGCTCGGCACGGCCATGGCTGTCGGCAATGAACAGGATCGTGTCGCCGTGCTCGCGTGCCTGGCGGACCTCCGTGATCCAATCATTGACGCGACCCCGGAACTCCATCGCGGGCTGGCATCGTACCTGTCGGACGGCAACGGTTTCGTCGAGCGCGAGCTCCTCGAGGCGTGGCGCCGGCCCGAGGCGCGTATCCAAATCGTCCCATGCGACGTAGGCCTGATCGGGCGGTGATGCCACGACGTGCCCGCGCGCCGCGGCATCGTCATAGCTGGACGCGAGCTGCTCACGGACCTTCTGTGCCTGTTCCTTGACCTGTTCCTGCTCGGACACCAGCAACCGCAGACCGCGCGAGGCGGAAAGAAAATCAAAGACAGGGAGCGGATCGTCTTCTGCTTCGAATCGCTCGCGAACCGGAACGATCAGAAGTTGATCGGTCACGCTGGTCGAGCGCTGCGTTGCCGGGTCGAACCGCCGGAGCGATTCGACCATGTCACCGACGAACTCAATCCGGACGGGCTCGGCGTCACCGGCGAGGAAGAGGTCGACGATGCCGCCGCGGATGGCGAACGAACCGTGCTCGTCGACGGGATCCTCGCGGGTGAAGCCGGCGTCAACGAGGAGATCCGCGAGCTGCTGCGGATCGATCTCGGTTCCCGATCGAATGTCGAGCGAGGCGCTGAGCAGCCGCTCGGGACGGCTGACGCGGGGCAGAAGGGCAGCGGCTGAGGCGACAATCAGGCGCGCCGTGCCGGTGGCGGCACCGTGCAGCGCACGCGCACGCGCGGCCGACACCCGGAAGTGAGGCGTCATCCCCCGGTAGGGATCGACCTGGAGCGACGGCAGCGGCAGCACAGCGCGTTCGACATCGGCGTCAGACGCGCCCTCGAGCGCGCCATAGAAGAACCGAGCATCGGCCGTCATCTGCTCTACGTCTTTGTCCGTTGGCACGACCAGGACCGTGATTCCGGAGGCAGCCCGCGCCGCAAACGCGGCTGCAAACGCCTTAGCCGCCGGAGTGAGGCCGGCAACAACTGAAGAGGGTCTATCGAGGGCCGCCTTGGCGGCTGCCTGGCTGAAAAGGGCGCGAAGGGTGAGAGAGGTTGCCGTGGTCATCTGGTGTACATGCGGACGGCCCACCGCAGCGCGCAAGGGCTGGGTGAGCAAGCAACTCCCATTGTCACATGGGGAGACAGCCTTGTCAGGCTAACGGGCGAGCGCTTTCACTTTCCTGATCAGGTCGGTCGTCGAATGGCCGGGCGCCAGTTCCATGCGAACCACGCGGCCCCCGCGCGCTTCGACCGTATCGCGCCCAACAATGCTGTCCGGTCCCCAATCGGCGCCTTTGACGAGCACGTCCGGCTGAACACGCCTGATAATCGCGTCGGGCGTCTGCTCGTCGAAGATGGCGACCGCGTCCACAGACTCCAGGGCAAGCAGGACCTCCGCCCGCTCCTCAGCCGGCGTTATCGGCCGTTCGGGTCCCTTGATCGCGCGGACCGAGCGATCCGAGTTCACACCAACGATCAACGCATCGCCAAGGCGCCGGGCATCGCGCAGGTAACGCACGTGACCAGGATGAAGCAGATCGAACACACCGTTGGTGAATACGACCGTCGCGCCTCGGTCCCGGACACGTTCGGCGAGCTCCGCCGCATGGTCAATGGAATAAATCGCGGGCGTGCCGCTGCTGGTCATAAGCCGGTGATGCGAATCCCACCCGAAAACGACCATCGGTGCGGTGGGCGGAAAATGCCGGCCTCCTTCAGCGTCGACTTGACGCGAAAGGTATACAGCAGCCGGTGATAGTCGTATGGCACGCCGTTCTGCCGGTGGACCGCGACATCCAGCTTGTAGGTCCCTTCAACCAGATCGAGCTTGTCGATCACGAAGCGCACCTCCCCGTCACCGGAGAGCTCGCCGGCGGTGGCGCCCTCGATCAACGTGTTGGTGCCGTAGCAGCAGACGCCGTCGGTGTTGAAGATGCCTACGCCGAATACGAAATCAGTGACCGACTGATTCGCGCGAACCCGCAACCGGATCTCGACACCCTCGCCTGATTGAAACATGTGGGAAGGATCCCCACTGGCGCCCACAAGATGCACCGACGTGATTTCCACTTCGCGCGAGCCCCACCGGCCTTCGGAGGCCTTGAACATGTCTGAGGGCTCGCTCTGGTCGGGATTCGGGATTCGGGATTCGGGATTCGATGCAGCAGTTCTGGTCTCACGAGTCCCGAGTCCCGAATCCCGAGTCCCGGTGATGGCATCGTCGGCGGCGAGTTGCCGATTCTCCGCACCCGCCACATCCATCAAGTACGCGTCGATGACCCGCTTCGGATCACCGTGTGCCTTCACCACGCCGCCGTCGAGCCAGAGCGCCTCGTCACAGAAACGGGTGACCAGGTCCAGCGAGTGCGTGACCAGCAGCACCGTGCGCCCGCGGCGTCTGAGGTCCGCAAACTTGTCCAGGCATTTGTGGGTGAACGCCTCGTCGCCGACCGCGAGCACTTCATCGACGAGCAACACATCCGGGTCGACGTTGATCGCGACGGCAAAGCCGAGGCGCATGTACATGCCAGACGAATACGTTTTGACCGGCGCTTCGATGAACTCATCGAGCTCGGCGAAACGGACGATATCGTCGAAGCGGCGGGCGATCTCGCGGCGGCTCAGGCCGAGCATCATGCCGTTGATGTAGACGTTCTCACGTCCGGAAATCTCGGGATGAAAGCCCGCGCCAAGCTCGATGAGCGCCGACACGCGTCCGTCGACGCGAACAGTCCCCGAGGTCGGCTTGCCGATACCCGCGATCAATTTCAGCATCGTGCTCTTGCCCGAGCCGTTGCGGCCAACGATCCCGAACGTCTTGCCCGACGGCACGTCGAACGACACACCCTTGAGCGCTTCGAACACCGCGTCGGGCGTGAGGTCGCGCAGGAGGCTGCCCGACAACAGCGCGCTCTTCAGCGTCGCAAACTGCCTGCGCCGGCCGTAGCGGCGATAGCGCTTATGGACGTCGCGGACCTCGATCGCGTTCATACGGTGGCCACCAAGAACACAAAGACGAATTGGCCACAGAGGTCACAAAGAACACGATTTGCAAAAACCATAGTGACCTTTGTGTTCCTTGTGGCCAAAACCGTCTTGGTGGCCATCGTGGCGCTCGTCATACTTCCTCCGCGAGCGTATCCCTCAGCCGATCGAACACGAAGTACCCGAAGAGAAGGACGACGAGGGAGGCCGCGCCGACCGCAAGCAGCCGGTTGCTCTGCGTGAAGGGTCCGGACTTGAACAGCACCTCCTGATACGCGATCACGAGGTGAGTAAACGGATTGAGATCCAACAGCCGCCGCACGCGCTCAGGTGCCTGCGTGATGGGATAGATGATCGGCGTCGCGAAGAACCAGAGCGTCAGCAGGTTGGCAAGGAGGTCGCGTACATCACGAAAATGAACGGTCAGCGCGGAGACCAGCAGGGCCAGCCCCACCGTGAGCACGAGCTGTATGGCGACGATGAGCGGCAACCACAGGAGATCCGTTGGCGTGACCGGCACGCGGTAGTAGATCAGAAAGGCCGCCAGAATCGGCAACCCCAGGCAGAAGTGCACGAGCCCGGCAAGCACCGTGACGATTGGCAGCACTTCGGCCGGGAACAACACCTTCTTGATCAAGTTTCCGCCGGCCACGAGCACATTGGACGATTCGAGCAATGACGAGGAAAACCACGTCCACGGCAGGATCCCGCAGAACATGAAGACCGCGTACGGCTCGAGCTCCGGCGGGTGCACCCCCGGCAACACGACCGTGAAGACGACGGTGTAAATCACGAGAAGCAGAAGCGGGTTGACGAACGACCAGAAGAAACCGAGGACCGAACCGCGATAGCGCGCTTTGAGTTCCCGCGCGACGAGGCTGGAGATCAGCGCCCGATATCGGAACAGTTGTTTGAGATTGGCGAGCAACTGTCGCCAGTGTAGCCGAGGCGGGCCTGAGCCCACAGGCAGCCTCACGAGGCTCGCCCTGCCCGGTCGTCTAGGCGCGTGTGCGGGCGCGCGTGGCGACCTGGAGGCGGATCAGCGATTTCATCAGCGCGATGCGAGCGCGCTCAATATCGACATCAACCGACGAGGTCGGGCTGGCGAGCAGCGCCTCCGCGCGCTGTTTCGCCCGCTCGGCACGCTGGATGTCAATCTCCTGGGCGCGCTCGCCGATCTGCGCGAGCACGGTGACGTAATCGGGCAGGACTTCCACGAAACCAAACGCGATCGCGACGTAATGCTTCTCCTGGCCCTGCCGGTACCAGAGCTCGCCGACCTTCAGCGTCGAGAGCAGCGGGGTGTGACCAGGCAGGACGCCAAGATAGCCCTCGCTGCCAGGCACCACCACCTCGTCGACCTCCTCGCGGAGAACGGCGCGATCGGGCGTCACGATCTCGAGGGTCAGTTTCGTTGGTAGAGCCATGATCAGGCCGTTTTCATCCCTTGAGCTTTTTCGACCACTTCTTCGATCGTGCCGACCATGTAGAACGCCTGCTCCGGCAGCGCGTCGTGCTTGCCTTCGGCGATCTCCTTGAAACCGCGGATCGTGTCCGCGATCTGGACGTACTTGCCCTTGAAGCCGGTGAACTGCTCGGCGACGAAGAACGGCTGCGAGAAGAATCGCTGCAGCTTGCGCGCGCGCGAGACCGTGAGCCGATCCTCTTCAGACAGCTCGTCGATGCCGAGGATCGCGATGATATCCTGCAGATCCTTGTAGCGCTGCAGGATCTGTTTCACCGATCGCGCGACGTTGTAGTGCTCGTCACCAAGAATACGCGGATCGAGAATGCGTGACGTCGACGCCAGCGGATCGACGGCGGGGTAAATTCCCAGCTCGGCGATCTGCCGCGAGAGGTTGGTCGTCGCATCGAGGTGCGCGAATGTCGTCGCCGGCGCCGGATCGGTGTAGTCGTCCGCAGGAACGTAAATCGCCTGTACCGACGTGATCGACCCCTTCTTCGTCGACGTGATGCGCTCCTGGAGCTCGCCCATCTCGGTCAGCAGGGTCGGCTGGTAGCCGACGGCCGACGGCATGCGGCCGAGCAACGCCGACACCTCGGAGCCCGCCTGCGTGAAGCGGAAGATATTGTCGATGAAGAGCAGCACGTCCTTGCCTTCCGCATCACGGAAGTACTCAGCGACCGTGAGCGCCGAGAGACCGACGCGGAGGCGCGCGCCCGGCGGCTCCGTCATCTGTCCGTAGACAAGGGCTGCGCGCGACTTCGACGGGTCGTTCACGTCGATGACGCCCGACTCCTGGAACTCGAGCCAGAGGTCGTTGCCTTCGCGCGTGCGTTCACCGACACCGCCGAACACCGACACGCCGCCGTGCTTCAGCGCGATGTTGTGGATCAGTTCCATGATGATGACGGTCTTCCCGACGCCCGCGCCGCCGAACAGCCCGATCTTGCCGCCCTGCAGGTACGGCTCGAGCAGGTCGATGACCTTGATGCCCGTCTCGAACATCTTCAGCTCGGTCGACTGCTGTTCGAGCGTGGGCGCGTGCCGGTGGATGGGCCAGCGCTCTTTCGACATCACGGGACGATCAGGGAAATCGACCGGCTCGCCAAGGACGTTGAGCACGCGGCCGAGCGTCTCGGGACCGACCGGCATCGATATCGGTGCGCCTGTGTCGATCACCTGCATGCCACGCGTCATGCCGTCGGTCGGCTTCATCGCGACTGCTCGCACGCGGTTCTCGCCGAGATGCTGTTCGACCTCCGCGACGACGTCGATCTTTTCGGCGCCGCCTCCGCCGTCGGAGACCACGCGGACCGCGTTGTAGATCGCGGGGAGGTGTCCGTCGGCGAACTCGATGTCGACCACGGGACCAATTACTTGAACAACTTTGCCAGTTCGTTGCGCAGTTGCTGCTGCGGTTGCCATAGCTGATTCCTTCTGTATGCCAGGGGAGGGGCTGGGGGTGCCACCTTCCCCCTTCGTTGTTCTACGTCGCGGCCGCGCCCGACACCACCTCGATGATTTCGCGGGTGATCGCGGCCTGCCGAACCTTGTTCATATAGAGCGTCAGGTTCTCGAGCATGTCCGCCGAGTTCCGGGTCGCCGCGTCCATCGCGGTCATCTGCGCCGCGAAGAACGCGGCGTTTGATTCGAGCAGTGCCCGGTAGACCTGCACCTGCACGTGCCGAGGCAGCAGGTCGCGAAAGATCTGCTCGGGTGTCGGCTCGTAGAGGTAATCGACAGCAGGTCCCGCAACGGCGGCGTCCGATTCCAGGCGCGGGATGGGCAGCAGTCGCTCCACGACGATCCGCTGAGACATCACCGACTTGAACTCGTTATAGACGAGGTAGACGCTCGATGCCTTGCTTGATGTGAAATCCTCGATAGCGGCATCGGCGATGTCCGCCGCGTCGCCGAACGTCATCTTCTGAAAAATCCCGACCGCTTCGTAGCGCACGTCGAATCCGCGGCGGCGGAAGAAATCGCGACCCTTGCGCCCAATCAGGCCCAGCGCCACGTCGCGACCGGGCGTCTCGTTGAGGATGAACTGGCCGGCGGCTTTGATGACGTTCGAGTTGAAGCTGCCGCACAGGCCGCGGTCTGCGGTGATCACGATCAGGAGCGGCCGGCCGCTGCCCTGCGGAGGAATCCGGAGCAGCGGGTGCGCGTCCTGCTCGACCCGGGCCACGAGGCCGTTCAGCACTTTCAGCATCCGCTGGGCAAACGGGCGCGCCGAGATGACACGATCCTGCGCTCGCTTGAGGCGTGAGGCCGCGATCATCTTCATCGCCTTCGTGATCTGCTGCGTCGACTTGACCGCGCGGATCCGGCGCCGGAGATCAATCAGAGACGGCATGCGTTACGCGACAGCGGCGGCGGCGATGGTACCGCTGAACTGCTTGCCAAACTCCGTCAGGGCTGCGTCCAGGGCTCCCCTGATCTCGTCATCGAGAATCTTCTTCTCCGCGATCCCGGTCAGCACGCGCGGCGCCTGTGTCTCCAGGTATCGATGCAGCTCCTCTTCGTATCGCCCCAGCGCTTCCACCGGCACGGGGTCGAGATAGCCCTTCGTTGCGGCGTAGACGATCGCCACCTGCTTCTCCACACCGAGCGGCTGATACTGGGGCTGTTTCAGAATCTCGACGAGCCGGCGTCCGCGATTGAGCTGCGCCTGGGTCTGCTTGTCGAGGTCGCTGCCGAACTGCGCGAAGGCGGCGAGCTCGCGGTACTGCGCGAGATCGAGCCGCAGCGTTCCAGCAACCTGGCGCATCGCGCGGATCTGCGCGGAACCGCCGACCCGCGACACCGAGTTGCCGACGTTAATCGCGGGACGCACGCCCTGGTGGAACAGGTCGCCCTCGAGGAAGATCTGCCCGTCGGTAATCGAGATGACGTTCGTCGGAATGTACGCCGACAGGTCGCCCGCCTGCGTCTCGATGATCGGCAACGCCGTCAACGAGCCGCCGCCCAGTGAGTTATTCAACTTCGCCGCGCGCTCCAGCAGGCGCGAGTGCAGGTAGAAGACGTCCCCGGGATACGCCTCGCGGCCGGGTGGGCGCCGCAGGAGCAGCGAGATTTCGCGATATGCCTGCGCATGCTTCGACAGGTCGTCGTACACGAGCAGCGCGTGACGGCCGCTGTCGCGGAAGTATTCGCCGATCGCACACGCCGAATAGGGGCTGATGTAGAGCATCGGCGCCGGATCGGACGCCGTGGCCGCGACGACGATGGTGTAGCTCATCGCGTCGTATTCTTCGAGCGTCCGGACGACCTGCGCGACGGTTGATTGCTTCTGGCCGATCGCGTTGTAGATGCAGATCACGTCCTTGCCGCGCTGGTTGATGATCGCGTCGACCGCGACGGCGGTCTTGCCCGTCTGCCGGTCGCCGATGATCAGCTCGCGCTGGCCGCGGCCGATCGGCACCATCCCGTCGATGGCCTTCAGGCCCGTCTGCAGCGGCTCCTTCACGGGCTGGCGGTCGACAACACCGGGGGCGAGGCGCTCGATCGGCAGGAACTGCTTGGTCTGGATCGGGCCCTTGCCGTCGATCGGCTGGCCGAGCGCATTGACGACGCGCCCGAGCATCTCATCGCCGACGGGCACCGAGATGATGCGGCCGGTGCGCTTGACGGTGTCGCCTTCCTTGATCTCCT
>DAIRVG010000077.1:25577-27100 GCA_036802945.1 Vicinamibacterales bacterium | reverse complement strand
CTCCAGTAGACCCACGCGCGGCCTTCGGGAGGCCCTAGTAACGCCGGCGGCTGCGGCGGCTGATTCGTCTGCGCGGGTTCGGGCGGCACGGGCAGATCGTTGAGATGGGTAACCTTCCCGCGAAGCGCGACGGCCTGCTGCTGGATCTTCGCATTCATGCGCAGTTGGTACGCCTGGTCCACGAGGTTGTATATCGACCGCCCGGTCAGAACGAAACCGTGACCCGTCAGCAGCACGCCTGACTTCTTCCCCAGCGCCTCAGCGACGCCGCGGCCAAGCGCGGGATTGCCAAGGAGAGGCTGCTTCGGATCGAGGCTGCCTATATTGAATACTGGCAAACCATCACCGATGAACGCTCCGCCATTCACGACGGGGCGCAGCTTTTCGGGACCCTCGGTGAACGCGACAACCTCCGGCGTCCGCGCGTACAGGACGGCCATCACGTCCGGCCTTGCCTTGTACACCTCGTCATCGATTGAGAGTCCCTGGATGTTGCTATCGGGTTTCGACATATCGCGCTGAACAACATCTCCGGCCTTCACCGCGCCCGCTGATACGCCAGGTGCCACGAAGTAGCTATTGGGATTCTGCGAATTCCGCACGCTGACATGGCCGAAGGTATCCAGGATCCCCAGCTCCTCGGACGCCAGAATGCGATTGGCGAGGACGAGATCGCGGGTGGTGGCCTCGTCAGGATTGGCGGGCTTTGCTGCCGCCGGCGTCGGCGATGTGGGCACGCGTCCGCCGGTGGTTTTGAGTTCTGCCTGTTTGTAGTACTCCCACGTGCGATCGCTGGCGCCGTCCGTGCTGTGGGCCTTCGCGTGCGGCTTCCAGGTGCCGCCCATCGAAATCACCGCCTGCTGCAGCTGCGCGCCGTTGCGCAGATCGTTCGCGCGGCTCACGACATCGGGGATGGAGCCGGCTGTCAATGCGATGCCGTGCCCCCACAGAAGGACGGCTTCGCTGCTGCCCAGTTTCGCAGCCATTGCGTGGCCGAGCGCCGGCGTGCTGACGATTCCCGAACGCCCCTTGTTGAAGGGGCGAATGTCCCATACCGGCACCATGCTCTCGCCACTCCAGAGCGGCACCGAGCTCATGCCGAAGGCAACGAATTCCGGTGTGTGTGCGTGCACGATCGCCATCACGTCCGGCCTGGCCTTGAAAATTTCCCCATGGAGGTAGATTTCTCGAGCCTGGTCATTGCGAGGCCCGTTCACGGGATTGCTATCGAGGTCGTTCTCAATGAAATCGGTTGTCGTGACAGCGCCGGGAGAGAGGAAGCGCGCGATGTAGTAGTGGTTGGGATTGATCCGGCTACGGGCGGTTAGATGACCCTGGATATCCAGGATCGCGAGCTCTCTCGCCAGCATGCGGTTGCCAAGGGCCAGCTCCTCGAGCAGGGCCCGTTCCGGCTGCGTGTCCCGAGCGGAGTCGAGGGGCGCCGCGTCCTGCGGCGTCTGCGTGGTTTGCTGCGTTTCGGCGGCAGGAGGTTGTGAAGTACAGCCCCACAGGAACAGGGTTCC
>DAIRVG010000077.1:0-25477 GCA_036802945.1 Vicinamibacterales bacterium | reverse complement strand
GGGCGACTTGTGCAGACGTGAACGGCCGCGCAAACAACGAACGGTCCTGCGCGTACGCTCTGAACAGATGAAGGATGTAGTGCATGCGCTGTCGCAGATCGCACCAGTCCTTCGCGCCACAGTCGTCGCTGCCAGGCCCGCACGGGTCGTACTCCTTCATGAAGCTGTTCAGCGCGGGATGTAACGTTCCGTTGAACACGGCCGGTATCGGAGCAGCGAGATTGCGTCCCAGCGCCAGCACAGTGTTGGGGAGCGCCAGGACCATCATCGACTCGGTCACCACGCCTCGCGTGATTTCCGCGGCCTCCCTGCGCACCGTCATCGCCAGCCAGCCGACGGCTGCCGCCGTCGGCTGCCGCACGAGTTTCGGCCACCGATGGGAACGTGGAAACAAGACCTCGAGCACCCGCGCGCCGAGGTCCGCCGCCGTGGTCAACGGCGCATCGACGGCCGCGATAATCTGCGGCTGCAGACGGGTTTGCTCATGCAGGCCGATTTTCAAGTTCGCCAGCAGGATCCACGAGGCACGCGCGGCGGGGTCTGCCTCGTGCCGCTGCTGCTGGTAGTGCGCAAATGCTTCGCCCAGGTAGTCTTGCCCTTCTGGCGAGGGGCCGGGACGGAGCTCTGCAGCGAATGCGAGAAACTCGTGTGAGTCCGCGCGAGCGTCGACTGGGACGCTCGCGAGGAACCGCGCAAACTCCCGGCCGATCTCCTCAAATACTTTCAGATTGCCTTCAGCCACTGCGTCGCTTGCGCGCTCAAACGCATCGAATGGCGTATGAACCAGCGCCACGACGCGCCCGAGCCTCGTCTCAGGCTCGAATAGTCCCTTGCGCAGCAGCATCCGTTTGAAAGACTGAAGCGGCGCGAGCAACCGTGCTTTCTGGCCGAGACGCCGCTCAAATCGATCCAAAAGATCCTCGCCGCGTATCGTGCTGCCCGCCTGACGCGACGCCCACGTCGCAAAGGTGCACCAGTCTGCATCGCCCCCTGTACGCGCACGCACGGCCGCGGAGAGGTCCGCGTAACACTCCGTAATTTCCAGGTTCCGGATCACGCGGTTGCGTATCTCCGCGATCGCGGCAACCCCGGCAACATTTGGAATTGAGGTGCCAGCAACCTGGGTCAAGCGACCTCCTCGGATATACGCCGCTCCGAATCCCACAGAGGCTCGGGACACGTCATTTGAGCTTCGCGAGGAGCCTCTTGAAACGCGGGTCGTCGCGCAGGATGTCGTAGTCGGGATCGTGCTCCACCCAGTCACGCTTTCCCCAACCTCGCGCGAACACGCGCTCGAGTAACTCCAGCGCTTCTTCCTTCAAGCCTAGCCTGGCGCGCAGGCAGGCGCCGTTGAGCAGGGTACCCATATCATCGGGATAGAGCTCCAGCGCTCGTTGGGACCACTCGAGAGCACGTGCCGTCTGCCCGTCCTCAAGGAGGTGAACCGCGCCCATAGAGAGTGCCCGCCCATCGACAGGGTTGAGGACGAGGACGTGTTCGGCCCGACGGACTCCCTCGCGTGAGGCGTCACGTCCTTCGTCATGCCGTCCGAGCATGCGCAACGACTGCCCGAGGAGCATAGGGCTTTGAAAGTCCTCCTGGCGAACGTCCGCCGCCTTCCGAAAGAGCTCGGCCGAGCGTTCGATCTCACCGCACGCGAAGCTGGTTCGAGCGAAATAGTAGTACGCATCGAACAGATTGGGGTTGAGGCGAATGGCGTCTTCGAATTCGCGCGCGGCCTCCGCGTAGCGCCGGGACAGCGACAGCGCACAGCCGCGCGCCACATGAGCCTCGGCCAGGCCTGGTGCCAATTCCAGCGCCCGTTGGCTGGCGCGTTCTGCCGTGACCAGGTCGTCTTCTGTTGCGCCGTACCACTCGTAAAGGGTGGCATGCACCATCGCCAGCCCGGCCCACGCCGGACCGTAACCGGCATCCAGCTCGATCGCGCGCTCGAACATTTCGCCACTTGTCTCCAAGTGGGGCCGCGTCAACCGGGGAAGGTGCTGCCGTCCGCGCAGGTAGTACTCGTATGCCCCCACGCCTGTCTGAGGCCGCAGCAACGCCTGCTTCTCACGCCCATTCAGGACGTTGCCTCGCAGCGAAGTTGCGACGCTTTCCGCGATCTCGTCCTGGATAGCAAACACGTCGTCGAGCATGCGATCGAAACGCTGAGACCACCGGTGGTAGCCGGTTGCGACTTCTATGAGCTGGACCGTCACGCGCAGACGATCGCCCGCCTTGCGAACGCTTCCTTCGAGCAATGTCCCGACGCCGAGATGCCGGCCGACCTCGCGTACGTCTGCGCCGGACGCACGAAATTGAAAGGACGCGGTACGAGCCGCGACCCGCAGGCCATCAACATGGGTGAGGGCGTTAATCAGCTCCTCTGCGAGACCTTCGCACAGGTAGTCCTGATCGCGATCGGGACTCATATCCGCGAACGGAAGAACTGCGATGGCGGAGATGTCATGCGCCGGCACCGGTGAATCGGCAGCGCCTGCCGCCGCCGTGGCCGCCGTGAGTTGAGCAACGAATTGGTATCCGCGGCGATGTCGCGTTTCGATGAAGCGCGGCTGCTTGGAGTCATCCGCCAGCGCCCGCCGCAGCTCCTGGATGCACGACGTAAGCGCGTCGTCGCTGACGACGGTATCGTTCCACACCGACGTGAACAGTTCCTCCTTCGTGACCGGCTTTCCGGCGTGCGTCACCAGCACTTTCAGCACGGAGGAAGCCTTCGGCGTGAGCCGGACCTCGCGTTCGCCGGACCATAGCCGCCCGGTCTCGAAATCGAACCGATAGTCACCGAAGTTAACGCCTTGCTCCATCGGGCTTTCTCCAGCTCTTCCAGGCGCCACCACAATCCCGGAGAAATCCCGGCGGAGTCCCGGGACTTCTGACCTACGTTCCCCGTAACCTTGTGACACAACGACGGCGCCAGAGGCAATCGGGATAGCCGGCTAGGGGTGGATTGACCAAAGGAGCGCAACAATGACTGAAACGATGAACAGGATACAGCCGCACAACGAACGGCCCGCGACGGTTTGGAGCGCGGGCGGGAAGGACTATGACCAGATCAGCCGGGGAATCGCCGATTCCATTGAGCACTGCGTACTACGGCTGAACCCTCAGCCCGGCGAACGGATCCTCGATCTCTCGACCGGCACAGGCTGGACCTCTCGTGTCGTCGCGCGGCGCGGCGCCACGGTGGTCGGCGTTGATATCGCAAGCGAGCTCCTCGACGCGGCAAGAGCCAGGGCCGAAGCGGAAAAGCTGCCGATCGACTACCAGCTCGGGGATGCCGAAAATCTTCCCTTCGAGAGCGGAGAGTTCGACGCGGTCGTTTCCACGTGTGGAGTCATGTTCGCCAGCCGTCCCGATGCCGCGGCCGGGGAGCTCGCTCGGGTCTGCCGCAAAGGCGGCCGGATCGCTCTGACGACCTGGCTATCGGACAGCAATCTCTTCAAGATGTTCGAGGTCATGAGGCGATACATGCCTCCGCCGCCGAGCCCGGCTCCACGGTCACCGTTCGAATGGGGCCGTACCGAGCGCATCCGAGAGCTGCTTGGGAGCGCGTTCCAGCTCCGATTCGAAAAGGGGGTGTCTTACTACCGCGAGCCGAGCGGCGAGGCGGCCTGGGACACTTTCTCGAAAGGTTACGGTCCCACGCGATCGCTTGCAGCCAGCCTCGACGCGGACCGACGCATTGCGCTCCGCGACGATTTCATCGCCTTCCACGCGGGCTTCCCTACGGAGCTCGGTATTTGCGTGCCGCGTGAATACTGGTTGACGGTCGGCGTGCGAGTGTGAGGAGACCAGCGATGCCGGTTCGCGCTGCTCGTTCAGAGTTCACTGGGAACAGCCTGGGGTGAACGTCGTGTCCTGGCGAAACGCTGTCTTCACACCAGGCGAATGGACGTCTGGACCATCTCGGCCAGCGCTGCAGCGGTGCCCAGGCGACAGTGTGGTGTCTCAGCGTCAGTCCTTTGCTCTGGACATCGGCGCCCGCGAAGTGCGCCAGGGAGCGACGCGCATCACGCTACCCACGCAGCCCTTTGAAATCCTGTGCCTTCTGCTCGATCGGCCTGGCGAGGTCGTTCGACGCGAAGAGCTGTCTCGGCGGTTGTGGCCCGAGGGCACCTTTGTCGACTTCGAGCACAGTCTCAATACCGCTATCAAGCGCCTCCGGGCGGCGCTTGGCGACGATGCGCAGAGGCCGCGGTTCATTGAAACCGTCCCCCGCCGGGGATACCGGTGGATAAGCAGGTCCACGTTGCGCAACATGCGCCTCGTTGTTCTGCCGTTTACCGGCCACGAGCCGGACGATGCTTTCGTCGATGGCTTAACCGAGGAGTTGTTTGCGCAACTGGGCCACCATGGAGCGGGCCGACTCGAGCTCATGGCGCGAAGATCGACACTGTCGCGTCTTGGCGTGGCGCAGCCTGAAGGTGAGGTGGGAACAGCTCGAGGCGTCGATTACTTCCTGGAGGGAAGTGTGCGTCGGTATGGTGATCGTGTACGAGTCGCAGTGTCGCTCGTCGACGCGCGCCGAGAAGTCCAGACCTGGGGCGACACTTACGAGCGCGAAATTGCGGAGTCCGTTCCGACGCAGATCGAGATTGCCTCGTCTATCTCATTGGCAGTCATCGGGCAAATCAGTGCTGCTTCCTGACGGCACTCGCTGACCAATCTATTTGTTCCCTGCCCCGGTACCGGGCCGGAAGTTGCCGGCCGCGCCGTACTGATTGTCCTCGTTGCAGATGAACTCCATCAGGTCGCCCGTGCCTGTCTGCCGGTCAGGGCGAAGCAGCCTGGCCGTGAACTTCAGCTGCACGGGGTGCGACAACGCTCCTGCGTCTTCGAGCGTAACCTCGTTGACGATCGTGCCGTAGTTCGGTCGCGTGTACCGCTCGATGGTGTGCAGTTGCTCGGTGTGCGGGGTCCCACGACGGTCGAACCAGAACTTGTCGTTGAAGCCGACCGTATCGACGACGAGCGTGTCACCCTCCCACCATCCAATCGAGTGTCCTTCCCACGTGGGCAGTAAGTCATCCGGGTGCTTGCGGCCGTCCATGTACACCACGCGGTGCGCGCCCGCATCCATGAGCTCGTGCAGGATGTAAATGTGCGTCAGCCCCTTCGCCGTGTACGACATCGCGAACTTCCACGGGTACGGATTGGTTCGCAGCACGCCCATCGGCAGGCAGATCGTATAGGGATCGTCCTGCGACTTTCGCTTCTCCCTGAGCTCCTTCGCCCAGGGGAGCAGCGGCAACTCGCCCGGCTTTAGCCCGCCGTCGCGCTCGATGTCGGCGATCGTACCGCCTCCGACCCACGGTCCGGTCAGGTCGACCTTTCCGTCCGACAACCGTGGAAGCGGCTGGCTGTCGGCGTCTGCGGCGGGCACAACCGGAGAACCGGGGTTGATGAAGGCGACGCCGCCCTCCACAGTCAAGCCGCTATTGCCGGCGCCCTGCGCCTGCAGATGCCCTACGACGGGCAGCGAGAGCGCCCCGAGCGCAATCGAAATGGCCAAGAGTTGTTTCACGTCAAACCCCTCTCTGAAGTTGCGGCGGGATTATACAGGAGAGGTTTTTTCTTCAAACGAGACCCGGTGTCGGGTTTTCACGCGATCCGATGTCGAGAATCGGCCCCGGGCTCCGACTTACTCACAAACGCGGGACAACCAATTCCCTATCGAATGGAGCCAATGATGCCGACAATTACGCCGTTTCTGTGGTTCGACACGCAAGCCGAAGAGGCAATGAACTTCTATACCTCGGTCTTCAAGCGCTCGAAGGTCACATCGATCAATCGGGCGCAGGGGAAGGTGATGTCCGTGCAGTTCGAGCTCGAAGGCCAGAAGTTCATGGCGCTGAACGCCGGTCCGCAGTTCCCCTTCACCGAGGCCATCTCCTTCTTCGTGGGATGCGAAACCCAAGAGGAAATCGATGAGCTGTGGGCGAAGCTTACCGCGGATGGGGGGGCGACCAGTCGATGCGGTTGGCTGAGGGACAGGTTCGGGCTGTCATGGCAGATCATCCCGAACGCACTGGGCCGGATGCTGAACGACACGAACGCCGCGAAATCGAAGCAGGTCATGAACGCGTTGCTCCAGATGGACAAACTCGATTTGAAGCGGTTGCAGGAGGCGTACAACGGGAAGTGATTTACTGCCGCTTCGACTTCCTGGCTGCGATGCCTTTTCGGGGCTTCGATTTGGCGCGCGTCGTGTCAGCCTTCCGTCTTCGCGTGACGCTTCGGCGGCCCGCCGTCGCCTTGGTGGAGGCGGTTGAGGGCAGGACATCAGACAGTTCATACGCTTCCTGGAGCCAGTCGGTGACGGGCGCCTCCACCTCGTCCCGGTGTCTGATGTGAATGAAGTGAACGATCTTGGACTTCGATGCGCGATCGACGCGTCGCACCTGAGGAGCCTTCAGCGCGCGGCCAAGGAACACGCACACTTCGAGGAAGCTCCTCTTCGGACGCACGAAGAAGTAGCAAGACCTGCGCGAGAACATGATCGATTTGTGCGAGGCGTAAATCCGCTGATCTCCAAAGGAGACAGCGGTCTCGCGCAGCCGCTCCCAGGCGTTCAGCAGATCCTCGGAGAGATCCTGTGTGAGGGCCGTCTCGGTGGTGGTCCAGCAGTCGTGCTCCTCCCCTTCCTCGACCCACTGCTTGCAGTGGTAGCACTCTCGACCGGCCATGCCTCAATTGTAGTGATGGGCCCGCGCCGACAGCCCCGACGTCTAGCGGAAGCTCTTGTCGTCCGCCGAGGGCCCGTAGAGCGCGGGGACTTTTGCGCCCATTAGACGCAGGTAGACGGTCATTTGTCCCCGATGATGGGCCCAGTGGTTGATGGTGTCCTGGATCATCTCGTAGCGCGGCGCCTCCTGGACCACGTGTCCGCGAGCCTTCAACTGCCACGTCGTCTTCAGGTGCTCGTCGGTGGTCTTCGCGAGCGCCGCACGCGCATCCGCCGCGGATTTGTCGAGCGCCTGGATCAGCGCTGCGCTCGTCTTCTTCGGCTCCTGTTTCATCGTCGAGCCGTCTGCCGGCGCAACATCGAGCTCGTTCTGAGTCACCTCCATCACAATCCACGACGGGATCGTCGCCACCATGTCGGCCAGATAGCCGAAGATCATCGACTTTTCGTGTGGCTTCCAGTCGTACTTCCCTTCGGGGACCTGTTCCAATGCGCGCCGCGAACGATCGATTTCGCGATCCATTTCGGCCAGCAGAAACTCGTTCAGCTTCATAACGTCTCCTGTGTAGCACCAGCGAAGCGTGGTGTTGCAGATTTCAACACTCCTCCTTCCCCGGCGACGCAAAGAACGTGCTGATTCCAACGCATCGAGCGAGCCTCGTCCGGCAGAGTGGTCGAAAGGATTAGCTTCCAGGCAGGCTCGCCTCACAGGCGACAGTAGATCGTGGCCATGGAGCTGTCTTCGGGATCGTAGTCCGGACGTGGAACGCTGAAGGTTCTGTCAGTTACGGCCAAGGCAGACGCATGGTCGAGCCTGAACGTCTTCCAGCCATGCGGCTGGCCGGACCGACTGTACCCCCCAACCTGATAAGCCCGGAGCAAGTCGTTGCCCTCACTGCTCGCTCCATGGAAGTGCGGCTCGACGTCTCGCAGGCCGCCGTCGTAGTGCAGGCGAATGATTCGCCTTTCACGGATCGCCTGACACACAAGTGCATTCACCGGATCTCTATTGTCTATCCGGCGCAGCCACGCGGGTGCCTCTACACATTCCGTTGCTACCGTTTGGCATGGACTCCTTCGAGCATCCCGTGCACATGCGCGACCGCAAGCTCGATGTCGTAATACTTGTACTGTCCTGCTCGACTCTCCGCCGACAACAGGGCGCACCGGTGGATCTTCTCGAAATCGCCATAGGGAAACTTGTAGTGACCCTTCGTGCCTTCGGGATGCGCGGAGTCGATGCCCAGGTGCCACCTGCCATACTCGCCAAAACCGTGGCGCTCGATGAATGCATTCTCTTCCTGCGCGGAAGGCTGGTGCTCGCTCCATGCGTCGCGATCGTCGATGACTACGAGTCCAGCTTCGACGAGTGCCTTCGCGTGATCAAAGGCGCGCGTATTCAGTTTTACACTCATGGCCACTTACCTTCCCTTTCTTTCAGCTACAGGAGGACGTCGAAGACACGACACGTCCTCCGCCCGCGTAACCATCGTTCAATCCCGTCGATGGCCCATGAAGCGCAGGAGAAACAGGAACAGGTTGACGAAATCCAGATAGAGCGCGAGGGCGCCGACGATCGCGTACGACCCCGTCTGACCCTCGGGCATTGCCAGCGCCATGCCCTTCAGCCGCTGCGCGTCGTATGCCGCGAGGCCCGAAAAGACGATGACGCCGATGAACGAGATGATGAACTGAAGTCCGTCGCTGTGCCAGAAGAGGCCCACGAGCGAGGCGAGCACGATGCCGACGACGCCCATGAACAGGAATTGCCCGGCCCCCTGGAGATTGCGCGGCGTCACCGTGCCCCAGATGGCAAGGGCGCCGAACATCCCGGCGGTCACCACGAACGTCGTCGCGACCGACTCGCCGGTGAACGCCAGCAGCACCGACGAGATCGTCAGACCCGTGAGTGCCGAGTACGCGATGAAGAGAACCGACGCCGTGGAGGGGGCGAGCCGGTGGACCCGCGCTGAGAGGGCAAACACGATCCCGAGCTGCGCGATGATCAGTCCCCAGAACAGGAGGCGGTTCGTGAGCACCGCAAGGACGAGTGCCGGAGTCGACGCGACGATCCATGCGGTCATCGCGGTGATCAACAGGCCGGCGCACATCCAGCCATAGACCGCGCGCAGGAATGTGCCGACGCGGTCTGCCATCGAATACGTCGGCACGAAGGGCGGGACAGGTCTGACGTCGCGATACGCCATGTCTGTATGAGACACCCGGCGCGGCGCGGTCACGACGCCAAACAGGTTTCTTTAGGGCGGGGTCTTTTCGATCGGTGAGGCGCCATCCTTCCAGTTGAAACCGCGTGCAACGCGTTGCAACGACGCCGCGGAGAACTCCGGCTTGCACATCCACAAAAGGCTTCTTGCGATGCACCTTCCTCAGATTTACGGGCGGGCCTGACGCGCGATCAACGCAAAACAACTTCAACCATTTGCTGAGCAATCAGACTGAAGTGATCACTTTGACACTCCGGTCGCGACGTCCATGCACAGCTCTTGCACTCTCGGTGGTTCAGGAATGGCAAAAATCGTAATGACATCAGTGCGTCGGTTCACAGTTCTTCTCATGTTCCTCGCGGCGACGCTGGTCCTGCCGGAAGCGGCCATGGCGAACACGCTGGTACTCACGGACTACAACCTGGGCAATTCGAATTTCATCACCAACGCGGCGGGAGGAGGCGGCCCGTTCGAGGCAAAGACGACGGGGGCGGCTCTGGGCGTTGCGGATTTCATCACGTTCTGCATCGAGTACAACGAGCACTTTTCTTACGGCGGTACATACAACTTCGAGTTGTCCGACAGCGCCAGGAATGGCGGCGTGGCTGGAGGGAATCCTGACCCGGTGTCCGATGCGACCAAGTGGCTCTACTACGAGGTTGTGTCAGGCGGCTACGCCTCGATGTACTCCGCCGCGACCGGGCTCGGCCTGTCAAACGACGTCGGCGCGAACTTTCAGAACGCGATCTGGTACCTCGAGGACGAACGAACAGCGTCTGACATCGGCGGTAACAGTAGCGCGGGCTACCTGCTGGCAAACTACGCGTTGGCGAATCAGAACTGGAACACGCTGTTTGCGCTTGGCAACCGCGTGTACGCGATGAATCTGACGGACGTCGCGGGCGGCCGCCATCAGGATCAGTTGGCGTACAGCTTCGAGCCGCGCACGCAGGACATTCCAGTGCCCGAGCCCGCGAGCCTCACGCTGCTCGGAACCGGGCTGTTCGTCGCATCCCGCAGGCTCCGCAAGAAAAACGTCGCGAACGGCGCCGCTATTGCAGGTCCAACTGTCTGACAGGCCGTACTTCAATGCTTCCCTCTCGCGCCGGTGGAATCTTCGAAGCCACCTGGATCGCGTCGTTCAGGTCTCTCGCTTCGATCAGGTAGAAACCCGCGAGTTGTTCCTTCGTCTCTGCAAAGGGACCATCGGTGATCGACACTTTCCCGTTCCGGACGCGGACAGTCGTTGCGGTCTCGACCGGTTGGAGCGCCTCCGCCGCAACCAGGAGTCCGCTCTTCCTGAACCCGTCGCCGCACGCCATGCATTCGCGGTCCGGGACGGCGCGGAGCTTCGCTTCCTCGAGATAGACAAGGCACAAGTACTTCATATGGCTCACACCTGCTAGTCGTTGTGGCGGGCCTTGAATCGACAGCCAAGATCGGGGAACTCTAACCCCTAACCCCTAACCCCTAACCCCTAACCCCTGACCCCTGACCCCTGACCCCTCTACAAGAGCTCAGCTAGCCGCCGCTCGAGTAGCCGTCGCTCTGGCTCCTGGCGCGCAAGGGCGAGGGCCCGCTCGTACGACGCGCGGGCGTCCACCGTTCTTCCAAGCCGCCGGCATAACTCCGCCCGCGCGGCGTGCGCCAGACGGTAGTCCAGGAGGTCGCCCCGCTGGAGGATGGCGTCGATAAGCGCCAGGCCCGCCGCCGGGCCGTCGCGCATCGCCACCGCGACGGCCCGGTTCAGCTCAATCACGGGAGACGCGTCTGCCCGCAACAACACGTCGTAAAGGCCCACGATCTCCGCCCAGTCCGTCGCGGCGGCGGTGGACGCATCGGCGTGCACTGCCGCAATCGCTGCCTGGATCGTGTACGGGCCGAATCCCCTCGACGCCAAGGCCCCCTCAACGAGCCGTGTCCCCTCCGCGATCTGATCCCGGTTCCACAGCGAGCGGTCCTGATCATCGAGCAGGATCACGTCGCCCGACGCCGACGTACGCGCCGCCCGCCGCGACTCGTGCAGCAGCATCAGCGCCAGCAGTCCACGTGCCTCAGGCTCGGGCAGCAAATCCACGAGCAGCCGCCCAAGGCGAATCGCCTCTGCAGACAGATCGTGCCGCGTGACCAACGTGCCCGACGACGCCGCGTAGCCTTCGTTGAATACGAGATAGATCACACGTAGCACGGCATCGAGCCGCTCGGGCAACGCGGCCCGGGTCGGCACCTCGTATGGAATGCGCGCGTCCCGGATCTTTGCCTTCGCGCGCACGATGCGTTGCGCCAGTGTGGGCGCCGGCGTCAGAAACGCCTGCGCGATCTCCTCCGTCGTCAAACCGCAGACCTCGCGCAGCGTGAGAGCCACCTGCGCATCGGGCGCCAACGCCGGGTGGCAGCACGTGAAGATGAGCCGCAACCGATCGTCTTCGACACTCTCTTCGTCGGCCCACACCGCGGTATCAACGACAGCGATCTCGGCCTGGTCGCCGGCTTCATCGAGTGCGTCGAAACGCGAGCGCCGGCGTAAGCTGTCGATCGCCTTGAAACGTCCGGTCGACACCAGCCACGCGCGCGGATTCGTGGGTACACCGTCGCGGGGCCATTGCTCGAGCGCGGCCCTGAACGCATCGTGCAGCGCTTCTTCAGCGACGTCGAAGTCGCCCAGCAGGCGGATCAGCGTAGCGAGGACGCGGCGGGAGTCGGAGAGATAGACGGCATTCACCGCCTCATGTACTGGATCGGTCACCGGCACTGCGACCGATCACACCATCTTCCCTCCGCTGCTGCAACAGCGACGATTTCACTCGGCTACTTCAAGATCGACTGCTCACAATCGTGCCTGCAAAATCTTCCCGCTCAGGCATCCCTCATAGAACTTGAACGCTTCCGCGCACTGGCCGTTGAAATTCAGATACGGATTCAGCTCAAAGCCGAACGCTACTAACTGCCGTCACGTCTAGCCTTGAACGATTTGTCCATCTCGGCGACGGCAGGAGGCACGTCGGCGAAGTCCTCGATCTCGAACATCTGGCGCAGCTCGATCTCCGGTACGCGGCCGCTGCTCGGGAGCTGGCCGAACGGAGCGCGCTTCGCCCACTCGATCGCCTCTTCCTTCGACTTGACCTGGATCATCCAATAGCCGGCGATGAGCTCCTTCGTTTCCGCGAAGGGGCCATCCGTCACCTGAGCCTTCCCGTTCTGAAACGTGACCTTCGCGCCCTTTGAGCTTGGCTGCAGTCCCGCCCCGTCGAGCAGCACGCCCGCCTTCACCAGCTCCCCGTTGTACTTACCCATGATCTCGAGGTCCTCGCGCGTCGGGAGAACGCCCGCCTCTGTAGTCTTGTCCGCCTTCAACAACATCATGAATCGCATTGTCAGTTTCCTTTCCAGCTAGTCGTCGAATGGGGGGCGTCCAGATCGACACGTCACAGCTTTTTCTTATGGATGTCGATCCTGGCGATCGTAGTTCGACCAGTTAGCGGAGGAGATACGCCAATGAGACTCAATGTGCTGCTGTGGATCGTTCAGGGGTTGCTCGCGGCTCTTTTCCTGTTTGCCGGTGGGATGAAGCTCATCCTGCCGCCCGAGGCGATGGCAGGGCCGATTTCGTTGCCGCTGGCATTTTTGCGTTTTATTGGAGTGACCGAAGTGCTCGGCGCGATTGGGCTGATCCTGCCAGGGCTCTTCCGGATTCATGTCGGCCTGACACCGCTGGCCGCCGCGGGGCTGGTCATCATCATGACCGGCGCGACCGTAATCACGGCAACAAGCGGGCTCCTCGCGGCGGCCCTTGTGCCACTGAGCGTGGGGCTGTTCTCAGGGTGCGTCGCCGTTGGTCGCTGGTCGAATCTCGGGTCGTTGCGGCCGCTGAATGGACCACTCTCTGCGCGAGTGGAAGCGTAAGGGAAAGCGACATGTTTGATGCCGCGTTGATTGCCGCCGTGCGTAGGGCGGACCGAGTGCCACGTGGTCTCGGACCGCCCTGCGTCAGCTACGTCGTCTGGGCCAGGGCCACCATGTCGGACTTGGCCTCGGCACGGGCGCGGTTGGCCTCCGCCAGCGCATTCAGATCTGGCTTCGACTCGCGAATGGCCTCCGCGAGAGTCTTGCCCTCGTTGAGGACGCGATGCTTGAGGAGCACGAATGGAACGTTCGTGTTGCGCGCCGCGTGCGCCACCGCTGCGAATTGCTCTGCGTCGCGAAAATCGCTTGCGGCCAGCGTCATGTCCGAACCCTTATTGAGAAGCGGTTTGAGGTGCGCCTGCAGCTCGGGTGCCGACACCGGGATGGCAGCCTTCGCCGCTCTCGGGACCGCGCGGCGTGGTGCTGCCACCCGCCGGTTTTCACGAGCCGCGACTGAGCGCTGTTCTTCCCGGGCCGTAGGGACCTGGATTTCGGACGACGCGCGATCCGTTGCGCGCTGCCCGATCTTGAGTCCCACAACCGTGCCGCCAAGGATGCCCATCGCCAGGCCGCAAAGAACGCCGATGGCGAGTACCGATGCTCTACCAAACGTCATTTGTGTGCCTCCATGAATCTGTTCAGGCACACGACTTGTGCAAACGTCATGACGTCCGACTGTCGAAACCTAACAATGGAACGCTGGCATTTCATGGCAGAGCGGGCCTCAGCTGAGTTCGAACGCGTCCTCGCAAGGTAAATCTGACACGACTTGCATGGCCGCAAGCTGAGCCGCTCAGGCCGGCGAGCCCGAGACGGTCGGCGTTTCCTCGGCGGTGGACCGACGATGGGGGCGCAGAGTGTCGACGAGCCGCACGCACGACCGCGGCAGGCGGGCTCGTATCGGCTCAAAATCGGGTTCGCCCAGTTGCCTCAGCATCGCGATACCGAACGGCACGGCAGCCGCCGCCACGACACCGAGTGCAATCGCTCCGCTGGAAGCGTGCCTCGCCTCGAGCAGAATTCGGACGGAGAGGGCTGCAGCACAGGTGATGCCCGCTGAGACGAGGGCGCCGAGTTGAACACCGAAATAGCGATGCCACGGCGTTTCGGTGATCCGTAGCGCGAGATGAGCCATCGCAATGAACATGAAGAGAGTCGCCACACTGACTCCCACCGCCACCCCGGGAACGCCGTAGCGCGATCCCACCAACCCACCGCCGATTACAAGGGCGGCATAGGCGATCTGGCGACGCATCTCGCTGTACACCCGGCCGTGGCTCTGAGCGACGACACCCCCGAGATGGTAGAGACCCCTGAAGTAGCCGGCAATCGCCAGAATCTGCAGCGGAACAACGACTTCGCTCCACTGTGGCCCGTAGAGACTCCGCACCAGGTGGGGGGCGACGATAGCTAACGTCACCATTAATGGCGCTGCCACCATCGCCGTGAGCTTCGTTAGTAACAGATACCCGCGTCGCACTCTGGCCGGTTCCCCCTGCAGTTGCGCAAACGCCGGAAACATGGCGGTCGACATGACGTTCGCAACATATGAGCGCGGAAGGCTTATCAACGCATACGCCCGCTCATACGCCCCCAGGCTCGCTGGTCCAATCCATCGGCCGACGACGAAGTTGTCTCCGTTGAGGGCGAGATAGTTCACACAGCGGCTCAAGGTCGATCCAAATCCAAAATGAAGCAGGTCCGTGAGGCGGCGCCGCACCAGCAGCGGACGAATGGAGTGTCGAGCGGCAGCCAGCTGCGCTGCCGACGCCAGCAATACCTGGACGAGGCTGCCCCACACGAGGCTCCAGACACCATGTCCAAGCAGGGCCAGCGTGATCGCCACGCCACCGAAGCCCAGCACGTAGCTGAGGGTGTCGATGAAGAACAGCCGCCTGAAGTTGAGTTGCCGCCGTAGCAACGCCTCAGCGACAGCGGCGGTGCCACGGAATACGAATCGAACCGAAAGTACACGCAGCACTGGCGCCACACGCGCATCGCCCATCACGATGGCGCCTAAAGGAGCCGCCATCATCAAGACGGCCGTCATCGCGAGACCGAGCATCACGGAGAACGTGAAGGCTGTCCGCACGTGATGCTCGGTCAGCCGGGTTCGTTGCACGACGGCGTCGCCGATGCCGAGGTCACCCAAGAGCTGCGCGAGGCCGAGCACCATGACAGCCAACGTCATGACCCCGAAGTCAGCCGGCGTGAGCAGACGGGCAAGCAGCACGCCTACCGCGAGCTGGAACAGGACGCCGATCACCGCACCCATCACGCGCCACTGCACGGCGCGGGCGGTTCGATCCGTCAGAGTTTCCGCGGCTGGGTCCTGCTCCTCTTGGATCACACAGCGCTCCGCGCCTCTGTCGCGCTCCAGGAATCAGTCGGAAGGGTTCCCGGCAGGCGCACGCCCAGATAGCGTGCGGCGACAAACAGCGCGGTGCCGGTCGCGAACGACAACCCGTTGCACAGGTGGTGCAGGACCTGGAGACACGCGACTCTCACCGCGAACCAGGCCCCACGCTTCCGGTAGAAAAACTGAAGGGAGCGGCGGTTGAGCGCAATCAACCCCGCCATCAGGAACGGAACGCCGGCGAGAAGGCGCACGTCGTACGCCCCGCACACCAACGAAGCGACCGCCAGGTACGCGAGCAGAACGGACCACCGGTATTCGGCGCGCAGGTTCAAATCGTCCCTCAACGCGCCATATCTGAGTATCAATTGCGTCCAGGGGATCCCGCGATCCCGGACGTCTGAAACGACAGCCGAACGCAAGGTCCAGCGCTTCAGATGACACGCGGAAAGGGTGGGATCGAGGACAACGGCGTACCCGGCTTCAGCAAGGCGATACCCGAGGTCGATGTCCTCAACCGACGGGCGATTGAATCGCTCGTCGAAGCCGCCGACCGCATGAAACGCGTCGCGCCGCACGGCCCCGAATCCGGCCCAGAACGTACGCGCCTCGATTGCCGAAGAGTGATGAATGAACGAGTGGGACAGGTTTCTGTACTGCGACATGAAACCGGGCTCGGCAGGCCGTTCGTCGTACGAGCCAAAAGCCGCTGCAGTCTCAGGGTGTTCACCGAACACCCGCATCATGCGCGTCAACCCCTTACGGGACACGACGACATCGGCGTCGATGAATACGAGCACTTCGCCGGCGGCCGCAGCCGCGGCAACATTGCGGGCGACGGCAGGACCTGACGGCCCATCAATCGCGATGACGCGGGCGCGGTGCAGCAACGCGAGCTGCCGGCAATCGTCTACCGCCCCGTCCGCCACGATGATCAATTCACACTGCGGCGGCACCGGATCGAGGGCGGCCAGACATTGCTCCAGAGTGGCAAGCCCTCGATGAAAAGGGACGATGAAGGAGAAACGGGGGATAGTCGAAGAACTTCGCGTCACAATGGATTCGCGACAAGCGAGTCGCTGCAGGTACACAAGCCGCATGCCGCTGTGCGTTCGCACCGGCAGGCAGGTTACGAATAAGTACCGTCTGAATTGGAGACTAAAGTGGGTCAAGTCGACTGACAAATCGGATGACGAATACTCCAACGCCAAGGGTCGGCGACGCCGGCCTCGCTGGGACGACGACCCTCGAGCCCCTCGTATCGGTGATCCTTCCTGTGTACAACGGAGAGTCAGATATCGAGGCGACGCTTGATTCAGCGCTTCAGCAGACGTACCGAAATATCGAGGTGATCATCGTCGACGATGGATCGAGAGACGGGACACGGGCGCTTGTCGACGCGCTCGCGCTCCGAGATTCGCGCGTTCGAGTCGTCGCTCAAACGAATCGAGGCGTGGCGGCCGCGCGCAATCGCGGACTCGCAGAGGCGCGCGGCGAGTTCATTGCGCCGCTCGATGCGGACGACGTGTGGGATCCAACGAAGATTGAAAGACAAGTCAGTCGGATGATGGACGCGGGCGACGACACCGGACTGGTCTACTGCTGGTGGGTGTGGATCGACGCCGACGGCGCGGTGCTCGACTGTTCACCACGATGGGGCATTGAAGGAAGTGCCGCCGAGACGTTGCTGCAGGTGAATTACACCGGCAACGCGAGCGTTCCTCTGTATCGACGGCGCCACGTCGAGCAGGTGGGCGGATTTGACGTGACGCTGCGCGATCGCGATGCGCAGGGCTGCGAAGATTGGGATGTGGCTCTGAAAGTCGCGGAGCGATCGTCGGTGGCGATGGTGCCGTCAGTGCTCGTTGGATACCGCAGGCGTCGAGAAAGTATGTCGACCCGAACCGGCCGGATGTGGCGATCACATGCGCTGGTAGTGAACGGTGCCAGGCAGCGTCGACCGGCGCTCAGCCCATCGACGATTCGCCGCTCGCACGATCAATTCGCGTTGCATCTCGCAGGGGTATCCTTCTGGTCGCGCGCGTATTTCCAGTCCATCTTCTGGGGACTGCGTGCGTCGCGATCGAGTCTGGTGCTTCACATCTTGCCTCACGTGATTCGATTGTTCTCGAAAACCCTCGTGCGGTCGGGTCATTCGAGCCGGGAGGTCGTCCGTCCTGGCGTGCGCTTCAGCAGTTGGGACATGCCGCGATCGCTGATTCCCTACGATCTCATCTACGACCGGCACTTCAAACGATTGCGCGACGAGTGACCAAGAGAGGGGGTCCGGCGATGCGCGATGCGATTGGCATGTGCGTGCGTTCGCGCGCGTGCCAGGTCGCCGTGGTCGCTCTCGCGTTCCTGACGATCGCCGCACTGCATCGGCAGAACGACGGCCTCTGGTTCCAGGGCGACTCGCCGCGGCACGCGATGAACGGCCTGTTCTGGTGGGACTTGCTGACGACGTTGCCGCGGGACCCGGTGGAGTTCGCCGTCAGATACTACGCACGGTATCCGGCTATCAATCCGGCCACGTATCCGCCGCTGTTCTACTTCGTTGAAGGGCTGACGTTCGCTGCCTTCGGACCTTCGCCGCAGGTCGCAAAATTCATTGTCCTGCTCTTCGGCGTCATGGCCGGCGTGTACACGATGGCCTGGGCAAGACGATGGATAGGGCCAGTCGCAGGATGGGCGGGCCCGTTTCTCGCGTTCATGCCCGGCATCGTCCTGTGGACCAACAGCGTGATGCTCAACATCCCGGCAGCCGCACTTGGCCTGGCGGTCCTCTATCACTTTCGTCGCTGGTCTGAGACCGCACGGGTGACCCAGCTTGTGCTGACGCTCCTTTTTGCAGCGGCCGTTGTGCTGACGTACTACCAGGGCGGAATCGTCTTGTGCATCTGCGCCGGATGGGCGGCCTTGCGTTGGCGAGAGTTTCGTCTCAACCGAAGGGCCCTGTGGATCGCCGCAGGCGCTTTGTGCGCCATCGCGCCTGTTGCGATAGCCATCACACTTGCGCCGGTGCAGACAGCGAGGCACCTTCCGACGCTGGCGCTCCTGACCAAAAGCAGCACCTGGACGTTCTATTGGACGACGTTGCCCGATGTGACCGGACGACCGGCGCTGGTGGCCGGCGTGGCCGGTCTCATCGCAGGCTTCTTCACCGCGCGTTGGCGAACCGATGCGGCGTACCTTGCCATCTGGATTACCGCATTGATCGTCGGACTGTCCCTCCTGCCGGCGAAGGATCCGCGCTATGTCCTGCTGGCTGCTCCCGCGTTCGTCCTCGCCGCAGCGATTGGACTGGCTGTCGCCGTTCCGCATCTGGGAGCGCGTCGTCCAGAATGGCAGGCGGCAGCACTGGCCGCGGGTCTTGCAGCAGGGTTCTGGTCGGCGGCTCGTGTTCAGGTACCGCAGGTGTCGGGGTTTCGAGAAATCGCGACTTACCTTCAGGAGCAGGCACCGAGGGACGCCGTGCTCTACGACGGACAGTACGACGGGCTCTTCGGATTTTACGTTCGAGCCTCCGATCCACATTTCGAACGACGCGTGGCGCTCGGGAGCAAGCTTCTTTACCAGGATGGTCCCGCGTCGACATTCACGCCGGTTCAGAAGTCGAACGTCGCCTCAACTCAGGATGTCGTGAACCTCCTGCGAACTCGATCGGGATGTCGTTGGGTGGCGATCGAAGTGACGCGCAATCCGGGCTCGATTGGGCGACGTCTGCTGCGAGAAGCCGTCGCGCGGCCGGAGTTCGAGTTGGTCCGTTCGTTCCCGATCACCGGCGCGGGCGAGCGTCGAGTTGACCTATACCGAAGCGTCATCGCCGTTGACCCCATCGCCGCCGTCGACCTGGGCTTTCCGTCGTTCACCAATCGGGAATTCCTTCACATCGTCCCGATTACGCGTTAACCGGACGCGGGGCTCCCCCCTCGCTACCCTCCCTTCGTTCTCGCATCGACCCAGGCTTTGGTGTCTTGCATGAGTCCCAGGTGAACCAGCTGAGTCGTTCCTGCGAGGCGCGTCGAACCTTCGTAGGCGAGAGTCATCTCCGGGTTCTCGCCTAGCCTCTCGACATATCTTCGATATTCGGATGCCAGGCCTACATCGTAGTGTTCGCCGCGTGCCACCTCCTCAACGGCTCGATCGTGAAAGTCGTGCAGGAACTTGAAGTGCAGGAGCACCCCCGTGTCGGGCGCCACGATTTTCTGAGAAACCCAATGGATGTTGAGGTAGTGAGATTTCTCATCCCACCGAACGAGCGGAATCTTGGTGAGACAAGGCGGGTTTCGCCGCCGGCGCGCGCGCAGCCAGGACGTTTCGCGAAGAATCGGGATTCGATGCGCCAGGCGATCGAGCAGAGCGTCGTACATCCTGGCGGCGAAGCCGCGCGCACGAAACTCCGGGTAAAAGACCCGCTCCCGCATCCCTCCGCGGATGAGAACCCCGGGGCACAAATAGACCACCGACCTTTCGTAAGGACCTGGATCAAAGTACGGCGCCGCATCGAGCAAGTCGTCACCTGCGCGGTATGGATCCTCCATGAGTGGTCCAGCCGGAAACATGTCGAGGAGCAGACACGCCAACGCTTCATAACCGTGTCGATCGAGATACTCCGTCATCGTGCGAAGCGACGCATGTTCACTGCCGGGATACATGAGCAGTTCATCGATATCAACCGTCACGCACCACGCGCCGACGCCAAATTCCCGCAGGAGTGCGTTCAGCCAGTTGGTGCCGCTCCTGGCCTCGCCGTAACGATCTGTCGTCCTGAACAGCTGGACATCAGCCTGGCCAGCCAGGTATTCGGTGCTTCCATCGGAAGAATCGTTGTCCACGATGAAGAATCGATCGACGCCCAGGCCGCGATAGTGCCGAAGAAAAGCCGGCAGACGAAGGATCTCGTTTCTGCACCGCGCGAACGCGCGAATCTCCACGGGACTCGAAGACCGATGGCCACGGGTCGCGTGTTCGATGAGAACGTGACATCCGGCCGTCTTTGAGGCGGTCACGGAAGCCTCGCTGCTCTCGCCGCGGCCCAAGCGTCGGTGTCGTTCATGATTCCAAGACGAACCAACTGGGTCGTTCCCTCAAAACTCGTCGATCCTTCGTACGAAAGGCTCATGTCCCGGTTCTCACTGAGCTTCCTCACGTACTTTCGATACTCGGACGCCTCATCGTAGTACTCCCCACGTGCCGCCTCCTGAACCGCTCGATCGTGAAAGTCGTGCAGGAACTTGAAGTGCAGGAGCGCTCCCGTGTCCGGCGCCACGGTCTTCTGAGAAACCCAGTGGATGCTGTTGATGTACTCGGACCGCTCGTTCCATCGAATGAGCGGAACCTTGGTGAGGCAGGGCGGGTTGCGCCGCCGCCGCGCGCGCAGCCACGGCGTTTCGCGAAGGGCCGGGGCCCGAAGTGCTGCGCGATCGAGGAGTGCATCGTAGATCTTCCTCGTGACGCCTCGCGTCTGGAACTCCGGGTAGAAGACCCTTGCCCGCATTCCCCCTCTGATGACCACTCCAGGACACAGGTCGACAGGGGACTTTTCGTACGGGCCGGGATCGAAATAGGCCGCCGCTGCCAGCAGGTCGTCGCCGGCACGGTAGAGGCATTCGTTGAGTCGTCCAGCGGGATACAGGTCGAGCAGCACACACGAAAGGGCCTCGTAGCCGCGTCGATCGAGATAATCCGTCAGCGTTCGCAACGAGGTGTGTTCACTGCCGGGATACACGAGCAGTTCATCGATATCCACGGTCACGCACCACGCGCCGACACCGAATGCCCGCAGGAGTGCGTTCAGCCAGTCGATCCCGCTTCTGGCCTCGCGGTACCGACTTCTCGTGCAAAAGAGCCGGACATCGGGCTGGCCCGCCAAGTACTCGGGGCTCCCGTCGGAGGAATCGTTGTCGACGATGAAGAATCGATCCACGCCCAGACCGCGATAGTGCTGAAGGAAAGCTGGCAGGCGAAGCGCTTCGTTTCTGCACCTCGCGAACGCAAGAATCTGCCCTGGGGCCGCACCGTGATGATTGGTCGTCCAGTCGACGAGAACATGGCAATGTGTGGACGGCCCCATCAGCGCTGTTCAGTGTCTCGAAAAAGGCTTCCCGGTGGTAGTCCCGGTGTACTGTCTGAGGATTGCCGATTGACGGGAAGCTCGTCGACCGCCTCTATCGTCAGGCGAGTGCCGAGCGGTGGCGCGTCCCCGTGCATCGCTTCGCCGAGGCGCTCGAGGCGAGCGCCGGGCACGAGCGCGCCGGCGCGCAGTCGGGGGAGCTGGAGCGCTACCTCACCGCTCTTCACCTGGAAGACCTGGCCCTTGCGTGTGCCTGCGCCGCTGGCGACGAGAGCGCATGGGAGCACTTCATCCTCGAGCAACGACCGTTTCTCTATCGCGCCGCCGACGCGCTCGATCCTGGGGGTGGCGCTCGCGACCTCGCGGACTCGTTGTACGCGGAGCTCTTCGGACTTCGGGATCGGGCGGGCGAGCGGCAGTCACTCTTCCGCTACTTCCATGGCCGCAGCAGCCTGACCACGTGGTTGCGCGCCGTGCTGGCGCAACGGCACGTCGACCGCCTGCGGACGAATCGTCGTCTGGAAGCACTGCCGGATGAGGACTCATCCGATGCCCTTCCGGCTCCCAGTTCGCCGGTCGAGCCGGAACGGTATCGCTATCTGGAACTGATTCGACAGACGTTGGAGCGCGCGGTTGCGCATCTGCCGCCGCGCGACCGTCTCCGGCTGGCCTGTTACTATGCGCAGGAATTGACGCTGGCGGAGACGGGTCGCCTGCTCGGCGAGCACGAAGCCACCTCCTCTCGTCAGCTCGCGCGCACGCGCAGGGCGATCAGGGACGACGTGGAACGTCAGCTACGGGGCGAATGCGGGCTGACAGACGCCGAGGTGGCGCAGTGCTTTGCATCTGTCTCCCAGGACGCGGGTCCGCTCGACCTGAAGCAGATACTCGACGTTGGCTCCGGGCGCAAGGAATCCGCGCCCGATCGTTCCAGTTAAGAGGACGGCACTGTGGACACCTCGCGTGAACGGGACCAGTCGATCGAACGGTTGCTTCGGCAGTCGCTCCAGACGCCGCGACCTGACGGCGCGACGGACTCGTGTCTCGATGCTGAGACGCTCGCAGCCTGGATCGACGGCGGCCTGTCCGGCGCTGCACTCGAGATGGCGCAGACCCACGTGGCGGACTGCGCTCGCTGCCAGTCCATGGTTGGGGCCATGGCTCGGACCAACGCAGTTGTCGCGCAGCCGGAGCCCGAACGAGGCCTGCGCCGGTGGCTTCCGTGGCTTGTGCCTCTGACCGCGGCCGCGGCCGCAGTTGTGTTGTGGGTCGCTGTCCCTGGTGATTTGAGTACTCCTCAACGCCCCGCGGAGGAAGTACAGACGCAAACCGCCAAAACGAACGCGCAAGAGCCGTCGCTCGACAACCAAGGTCAGGGGCAAACCGGGAGAGCGGAAACGGGGGCTGCATCGTCTGCCGACAAGAAAGCCGAGACCCAGGCCATCGCGCCGGAATTGCGCAAAGAGGTCGGACGGCTCGAGGCCGACCGCCTGCAACGACAGGACGCAGCCGCGGCTCCAGCCGTTACCCTTCGATCGGCCCCAGCCGCGGCCACACCACCGGCTGCAGTCGCAGCGGAAGCCGCGGCTCCAGCGGCGGCCGCACCACCAGCTACGCCTGGAGCGGAGGGGGCGCGCCTGGCACGGTCGGCCAACGGCGTTGTCGGAACGATCACTGGCGCAAACCAGATCGTGTCGCCCAATCCATCGATTCGCTGGCGCATTGCCGGATCCGTCGTGGAACACTCCACCGACGGTGGTTCCAGTTGGGCCGCCGTGCCCACGGGCATCGCGGCCGAACTCACGGCCGGCGCTGCGCCATCAACGTTAGTGTGCTGGCTGGTTGGTCGCGGCGGAGTGGTATTGCTCACGACCGACGGCCGCACCTGGCGGCGCGTGGCATTTCCCGAGATCACGGATCTGTCAGCCGTGAGGGCCACAGACGCCCGCACGGCGTCAGTCTCGACTGCAGACGGCCGAATTCTCACCACATCGGACGGCGGCGTCACCTGGGAACGGCGTTAAGCGCTTTTACACGACGGGCCACGGAGTCGCGGAGGCACGGAGCAAAAACGTGAAATCCTCCGTGTCTTCGTGTCTCCGTGGCTACGTGGGAGTGAAGACACCGTCCTCGCAAGAAATCTCGATGGCTCCGTTCTAAGGACAGAAGGAGCCATCACATGTCTGCACGATTCTGGTTTGCGCCGTTCATTCTCGCCATCACCGCCATAGCGCCCGTCCACCCGGCCTCCCCGCCATCGGCCGCTCCGGCGCCGGCGGCGGCACAGGATCCGGCAACGACGACTACGCTCGACGACCAGGCGGAGCTGGCCGTCACGATTTACAACTCGGACATCGCGCTCGTTCGAGACGTTCGCAATCTCCAGATCGCGCGCGGGACGTCGGATCTGCACTTCATGGACATCGCCGCCACCGTGAACCCCGCGACAGTGCACTTTCGATCGTTGACCGAGCCGTCGCGCGTCAGCGTTGTCGAACAGAACTACGAGTACGACCTCCTCGAGCCCGAGAAGCTTCTGCGGAAGTACGTAGGCCGCGAGGTCACGCTCGTGCGAACGCGGTACGAGGGAAACACGACGCGTGACGAGGAAGTGAAAGCGCGTCTGCTCAGCTACAACAACGCGCCCATCTGGGAGATCGGCGGTGAAATCGTGACCGGCATGCCGGCCAGTCACATCAAGTTTCCCGAGTTACCGGGAAATCTCTATTCACGGCCCACGCTGATCTGGACTCTCGACAACACTGGAGGAACGCGGCACCGCGTTGAAGCATCGTACTTGGCGGGCAAGCTCTCGTGGAACGCGGACTACGTCCTGACCGTCGCGCGCGACGACAAGACAGCCGACGTCGACGGCTGGGTAACAGTCGTCAACGGGAGCGGGACCTCGTTCAAGAACGCGAAGCTTCAGCTTGTCGCGGGAGACCTGAACCGCGTGAGGCAGGCGATCGGCCGGATGGAAATGGACGCGATGCGGAAGAGTGTCCAAGCCCAGGCGCCCGCGATGTCGCAGGAAGCTTTCTCCGACTACCACCTGTACACACTCGCTCGAAAGACCACGGTCAACAACAGCGAGACGAAGCAGGTGAGCATGCTGGGGGCAACGGCGTTCCCCGTGCAGAAGCGTTACGTGGTCGAAGGCCAGGCGTTCTACTACCACAACGCCCAGCATCCGGGCGCGCCGATCAAGGACGTGGTGCAGGTGTTCTACCAGTTCAAGAACGAAGAGAAGGCCGGACTCGGCATGCCGATGCCGTCGGGGACCGTGCGCGTGTATCAGTCCGACTCCAAGGGCGGCGTACAGTTCGTCGGCGAAGACCGGATCGACCATACGCCGAAGGACGAGGCGATCAACCTCAAGATCGGGAACGCATTCGATGTCGTGTGCGAGCGAAAGCAGACAGACTTCCAGAAAATCGCGGGCAACACGTACGAGGTCGAGTACGAGGTCACGCTCCGCAACCACAAGACCACGCCGGTCTCAATCGAAGTGAACGAGCCGATTGGCGGCACGTGGCGCATGCTGCAGTCATCGCACACCTGGGAGAAAACCTCGGCGTGGGCGGCGCAGTTCGCGGTGCCGGTCAGCGCGGATGGCGCCGTGACGTTGAAGTACCGAGTTCGAGTGACCTACTGAGGCTCGGTGACCTCTCGCCGTCTACCGCGGCGTGCGCGGCGCGGACCTTCGAGGTCCGCGGGTGTGACGTGGCGCGAGGAGGAGCACGGTTGA
Organism: Vicinamibacterales bacterium; assembly: GCA_036802945.1. Taxonomy (GTDB): domain Bacteria; phylum Acidobacteriota; class Vicinamibacteria; order Vicinamibacterales; family UBA2999; genus Gp6-AA40. The sequence continues at coordinate 463 of DAIRVG010000077.1, read as the reverse complement.
CGCCATGCTGCTCCTCGCGGACACTGAGTCCGTCATGATGCCGAACCAGGCGGTTGTCGACAGGCCCGTGAACAGACCGGGGCAGGTGCTGTTCGCGAGCTTGATCGGCACGACGATCGAGTTCTTCGACTTCTACATCTACGCAACTGCGGCAGTCCTCGTCTTCCCACTCTTGTTCTTCCCGGCATCCGATCCTGCGTCGGCCAGGCTCGCGTCGCTCGCGACGTTCGCGATTGCGTTCATCGCGCGCCCGATCGGCTCGGCGCTGTTCGGCCACTTCGGCGACCGGATCGGCCGCAAAACGACGCTGGTCGCCGCACTGCTGACCATGGGCATCTCTACGGTCTCCATTGGCCTCCTCCCGACGTACAGCACGATTGGCGTCGCAGCGCCGGCGCTCCTCGCGCTCTGCCGCTTCGGCCAGGGCCTTGGCCTTGGCGGCGAATGGGGCGGCGCCGTGCTG
>DAIRVG010000076.1:19808-27388 GCA_036802945.1 Vicinamibacterales bacterium | reverse complement strand
CGATCACCTCGAACAGCTCGACCGGCTTGATTGGCTTCGCGACGTAGCCGTCCATATCCGCGTCCATGCACCGTTGCCGATCGCCCTGCATCGCGTGGGCGGTAAGCGCCACGATCGGCACGCGTCGGAGATACGCGTCGCGCTCCCGCGCTCGTATCGCGGCCGTCGCCTCGAAGCCGTCCATTTCCGGCATCTGCAGGTCCATCAGCACCAGATCGAAATCGCCGGCTCGCAACGCATCAACGGCTTCGCGCCCGTTGGCGACGAGGATCGATGTGTGACCCCGTCGCTCAAGGAGATGCTGCGCGAGTTTCTGGTTGACCGGGTTGTCTTCTGCGACGAGCACGCGCAGGCTGCGCGCGGCGCGCCTGGGCGTGACGGCGGGCGCCACCGGCTGGCAATCAGGCGCCGTGTGGCCGCCTATCGCGCGGCGTATGGCGTCGAGGAGCGCGTACTGGCCAATCGGCTTCACCAGACACCCGGCAATTGTCGTGTCGCCCGCGCGCGCATGCGTCTGGTCGGCCGACGTCAAGAGCAGCATCGGCGCCAATGCGCAGCTTCGGGAGTTTCGCAGCGCTGCGGCGATCTCGTCGCCCGATGACCCTGGAACATGCATGTCGATGAGCGCGAGGGCGAACGGTTTGGATGCGGCCTCAGCCGCGCGCACGGCCTCGGCATGATCGGCGGCCTCAACGGCCGTCATGCCCCAGCTCGCGAGCAGCTCGACCAGGATGCGCCGGTTCGTGGCGTTGTCGTCGACGACGAGTGTTGACATGTTCAATAGCTCGTCGCGTTGCGGAAGGACGTGGGCTGAGACGGGTCGTTGGCTCACCGGTAGGGCGACGACGAAGCGGAAGGCGCTCCCGCGGTGCGGCTCGCTCTCCAGCCCAATCTGGCCGCCCATCAGGTCCACGAGCTGTTTGCAGATCGTCAAGCCCAGCCCGGTTCCACCGTACTGCCGCGTTGTCGATCCGTCGCCCTGTGTAAAAGCGCTGAAGATCGCCCCCTGCTTATCGAAGGCGATGCCGACGCCGGTGTCCGCGACCGTGACCCGCAGCGACGTCCTGTCGTCGGCAAGCGGCTCGCATTCGACACGAACCACAATCTCCCCGTGCTGGGTGAACTTGATCGCGTTCCCCACAAGATTGATCAGAATCTGCCCGAGGCGGAGAGGGTCGCCGACCAGCGCGTCCGGAACGTCGGGCCGAACATGGATCATCAGCTCCACCTGCTTGGCGTGCGCTCGCAGCGCCAGGGGCTTCAGCGTCTCATCCAGCATTGTCCGCAACGAGAAGTCGATCGCGTCGACGTTCAGCTTGCCCGCTTCGATTTTCGAGAAGTCGAGGATGTCGTTGATGATGACGAGCAACGTGTCAGCGGATTGATGCACGGTCTGCAGGTACTCGCGCTGCGCCGGCGTGAGCGCGGTGTTCATGGCCAGTTCGGTCATGCCAATGATGCCGTTCATCGGCGTGCGGATCTCGTGGCTCATATTCGCGAGGAACTCACTCTTGGCGCGGCTGGCGTCCTCGGCCATCTGCTTGGCCGCGGTGAGCTCCACCGTGCGCTCGCGCACCTTCAGGTCGAGGTCTTCGGTCAGTTGCTGCAGTTCGCCGTTCAAATTGTCGCGATCCGCGAGCGATTGTCCGAGCTCACGGTACGACTGCGCCAGCCGCTCCTGCATCCGGTTGACGTCATCGACCAGGCCCGACACCTCGGCCAGCGAGGTTGCCCGCGGGAGCGCCATCGGCGCCTGGTGCAACGTAATGTGCCGCACGACCTTGACGAGCGCTTCGAGCGGCTCGGTGACCGCGCCAGAGAAGCGCCCGGCCGCCAGCACGGCGCCGCAAAGTGCCAGTCCGATCAGCGCCACCGTGAACGCGTAGTACCGCGTCGTCTGCACCTGCATGCTGACGACGGGCTCGTCGACGAAGACCTTCCAACCGGGGCCCGTGAGCGTGGCGACGGCGGCTGCGTGACTGGCTCGCTGTCCCGATTCCCCCGCTGGAAGGTAGTCATACGCTGCCGTGGCGAGCCCAGGGTGAGTGGCCACCAGCGGATCGTTGGAGAGATCCTCCATCACGCGTCGGCCGGAACCCGCGCTGACCGAGATCACGTGGTGGCTGTTGTCGACGACCGTGATCGTGGAGTCAAGCGAGCCGCGGTAGCCTTCGACGAACTCCTGCAGTTTTGACAGATCGAGTGTGGCTGCCAATACGCCCGTCACGGTGTCATCTGACTGGACGACGGGCGCCACGATGTAAACCGAGAGCGTGCCGTCGGAGCGGGCAATCAGCACATCGGAAATCACAGGTCGGCGTGTTCGAAGCGTCTCGGGAAAAAATGCCCGCTCCCTGATGCCGCTTACGCGGAGCGGAGAATCGAGCGGTACCTCGAGGCTGCCCTCTACGAATGTGCCCGCGGCATCGAACAGGTTCACGCGCCTTATGGCAGGGTAGACCTTGGCGAAATCGCGCAGAATCCTGGCGCGGTGATCTGGATCGGTGTCGGTGACGAGCGTTGTCGCGAGAGCGCTGGCCGCGCGTGTGTGCTGCTCGAGGTGTTCGTTCAAGTGATCACGCGCCGTTCCAGCGATGAGTTGGAGCTGGGCGCGACCTTCGGCTTCCTGACGACTGGACAAGAGCTGGCTGGTCACGGCGCTGAGGAGCAGCACGGGGACGACGGCCGCAAGCACGAAGGCTTCGAAGGCGTAAGCGCGAAGGCGCCGCGGTCGATCGGCAAGACCATCGACGAACAAAAGGCGTTGCGACACGATTGCCGCGCCGAGCGTGGCCAGGACCACCCCGAGCAGGCCGTTGAGCAGCGACTGAAACGCCAGTGGCAATGCGGGCATCGTGCTTGCCGCACCGAGCCAGTCGGGACGAAGCACGAACGCGCTCGTCGCGGCGATCCAGAAGAATGCGCCCGTCAGGATTGGCGATTGTCGACGCCGGGTGGAGACCCCGATCACGAGCGCCTCGAGCGTCAATATTGCGACGCGCACAGAAATGCCCACGACGAACGGCCCGGTCGTGAGAAAGGGCGAGCATGCAATGAGGGATGCCAGTACGCCGGTCCATGGGCCAAGCAGGATGGCGATGGGCAGCGTCACGACCCGGCCGGCGGCGAAAGGGAAGGCCCAGCGCGTCATGGCGTAGTTGACGACCAGACCGACCGCACCCGCCAGGATCGCCACCGCGACGCGTTTGAGATGTGGTTTCACGGAAGTTCCCGAGGGGCCGTGCACCATTCATTCCACTGAATTGGCGACCGAAATGCCGCGGTTTGCTGGACAATTGCGGTCGCAGGTCGTCAACTCGTGCGCGCGCGCTGGCTGGTGTGCGGGCTGGTGTGCAGGAGCGCACACCGCGGCTCATGATTTGTGATTACTGGTTAATGAGTGGTGATTGGTGGAAAGAGCTCTTTTCTGTCCAATCACTGATCACCAATCGGCAATGACGAATCACGGATTGCCTCGAGGCTCTTGCTGCGTAAGGCAATGCAGCGTGCCGAGACCCCACACGAGATCCACGGCGTGAATACCGACGACGCGATGTGAGGGCAGGAGATCTGCCAGCACGTTCAAGGCAGCGCGATCGTTCGAATCGTTGAATGTCGGAACAAGCACTACCCCATTCGCGATGTAGAAGTTGACGTAACTTGCGGGGAGCCGTTCGCCGTTCATCGTCACGGGTCGCGGAAACGGCAGCTTCACGATCCGCAGGGGTCGGTTCGTCGTGCGCGACGCGAGCTCGAGCCGCCGCATGTTGTCGATCGATCGCGCATGGTTCTCATCCGCAGGGTCGTCCTCAACGGCGATGACGAGCGTGTCGGCGGAGACGAATCGCGCCACATCGTCGATGTGGCCGTGCGTGTCGTCGCCGACGCATCCTTCTCCGAGCCAGATCGTACGGGTCACGCCGAGCCACTGGGCGAAGGCGCGCTCGTAGTCGTCGCACGTCATCCCTGGATTGCGCACCTGGACATCGCTGAGCAGCCATTCTTCGGTAACGAGCATCAGACCGTTGCCGTTCACCTCGATGCCGCCCCCTTCGAGCACCAGCCGTTCGTCGTCAGGGCGACGCGGTTCGACGCGCGGCAGTCCCGTGATGCGCGCGATTGCGGCCCCGACGTCGGCATCCTGCGTCCAGTTGGGATACTTCGCCCACCCGTTGAAGGCCCAGTTCACGAGAACGACGCGCCCGCGCTCGTCGATCGTGCAGGTTGGCGCCGAATCACGAAGCCAGACGCGGTCCGTAGGCACCACGTGCAGTCGGATGCGATCGCTGCGTACGTCGTGCGCATTGAGCGTGAGACGGGCACTCTCTCGCACTGCATCGTCGTGACAGAGGATTTCGAGCGGCTCGTGCGGCGCGATCGCGCGGGCGATCTCGGCGTAGACCCATGGGATGGCGCCAAGCTTGCCCGGCCAGTCGGGCTCGTGATGCGGCCAGCTAATCCAGGTTGCGCGATGCGGCTCCCACTCAGCTGGCATCCTTAGACGAGGAGTGTTCACGCTTCTATGTTCTCGCTTCTCAGTTCGTGTTCATGTTCGGTGCTCCGTTCCCGGTTCCCTGTTCGATGTTTCGATGTTCGCTGTTCGCTGACGAACCGCGAACGCCGAACCCCGAACGCTGAACCGAACAACGAACATGAACACGAACTGAGAAGCGAGAACATAGAAGCGTGAACACCACGATCTCCTCAGGTTCCGATATATCTACTCAGAATCGCCCCATACGCGTCGACGCGGCGATCGCGGAGGAAGGGCCAGTTGCGGCGCACCGATTCGATGAGACCCGGATCGCAGCGGGCGATGACGATCTCCTCGTTCTCCCCGGCTTCGGCGACATAGCGGCCGAAGGGATCCGCGATGAACGAATGGCCGAAGAAGGTGATGCCTCTGGTGCCCGGCTCGTCCTCGTGGCCGATGCGGTTCGGTGAGGCGACGTACACACCATTGGCGATCGCGTGCGACCGCTGAATCGTGCGCCATGCCTCCACCTGCGCGACGCCCCATTCGTCCTTCTCGGCCGGATGCCATCCGATCGCCGTGGGGTAAAAGAGCACTTGCGCGCCGAGCAACGTGGTGATGCGTGCCGCCTCCGGATACCACTGGTCCCAGCAGATTAATACGCCGATCGTCGCGTAGCGTGTCTGCCAGACCTTGAAACCGTTCGCCTCGCCGGGCTTCTCACCGTGATAGTCGAGGTGCCCGTCTCCCGGCGTGAAGTAGTACTTCTCGTAGAACAGCGGGTCGTCCGGGATGTGCATCTTCCGATAGACGCCGAGGAGAGCGCCGTCCGCGTCGATGACAGCGGCCGAGTTGCGATAGACCCCGGCGGTCTGACGTTCGAAGATCGGGACGACGATGACGACGGCCAGGTCGCGCGCAATCGCCTGCATTCGCTCGGTGGTCGGGCCGGGAATCGGCTCCGCCAGGTCGAAGCGGTCGCACTGCTGCGCCTTGCAGAAGTAGGGCGCGTTGAAGAGCTCCTTCAGGCAGATGATCTGCGCCCCCTTCCGCGCCGCGTCACGAACCAGACGTTCGGCGCGAGCAATGTTGCCGGGGATATCGTCGGTCGCGTGGTCCTGAATGATCCCAATCGTGAATGGAATGTCCGGCACAGGACTATGTTGCCTCGGTAAATCCCAAATCCCCAATCCCAAATCATAACGGCTGCCTTTGGGATTTCGCCTTGGGATTTGGGTTTTGGGATCTGGGATTTGGGATTTGCCGGCGTAGCCGTATAGACTACGCGGAGTGACCAGCCGCCCGACCGCCACGTCGATTACGACCATGCGCACGACTCGCATGGAAATGCGGGCGTGTGTAGAGAGAAGGGTCGGCCGGACGAGAGCCTGCAGTTGATGTAAAGCAGGCCGCAAGGCAAGGGATACAAAACCCGCCGACCCTACGAGGTCGGCGGGTTTTTTTTTGCCCGCACGGGTAGTGTCCGGCTTGATCGGACCTCGCGTGGAGCATGAGGAGCAATCGTGAACGGCAACTACGCATTCGTCGTGGATCGGGATTCGGTCGGTGTGGCCGGCACTGCGCTGCGTCCGCTGCAGGTGGCGCTGCTTGGCTTCGGCACGGTCGGGCGATCCGTCACTCGGATCCTCGTCGAGCGGCCGGAGCTTGGAGGGCGGCTGCAACTCACGCACGTCTTCAACCGTCGCGTGTCGCGAAAGAGAGCGGACTGGGTCCCTGAGTCCGTGACGTGGACCGAGGATCTCGACGAGCTATTTGCATCAGACCCCGATGTCATCGTCGAAGTGGTGGGCGGGGTTCGTCCCGCGGGCGACTGGGTGCGGCGGGCGCTCGAGCGTGGCATTTCCGTAGTGACGGCAAACAAGATGCTCCTTGCCGCCGAAGGCCCGGCGTTGCTGCACCTGGCGGCTTCGACAGGCGCACAGATCAGATTCGAGGCAGCTGTCGGGGGTGGAGTCCCGCTTGTCCAGGGTGTTCGTGAAGGCTTGGCTGGCGACACCCTCACGCGCGTGATCGGCATTCTCAACGGCACGTCGAACTACGTCTTGAGCCGGATGAAAACCGGAGATGCGTCAATGGATGCGGTGCTCGACGAGGCTCGACGCCTGGGCTACGCGGAGGCCGATCCCAGCGCCGACATCGATGGTGATGATGCGGCGGCGAAGCTCGTCGTGCTGGCCGGCATCGCTTTCGGGCGCCACCTGCCGCTGGCCGCGGTGCCGCGGCGATCGATCAGATCGATTGCCGCGGCCGACTTTCGGTATGCGGCACGCCTTGGCTGCACGATTCGCCAGATAGCCCTCGTTGAAGCCGCCGCAGACGGGGCGGACGCCCTTCACGCCTTCGTCGGTCCGGCGCTCGTGCCTGCCGGTTCGAGCTTTGGCCGCAACGAGGGCGCCGACAACATCGTCATGCTGTGCGGACGGTACGGCGGCTCGAGCAGCTTCAGCGGCGCAGGGGCTGGAGGGCCGGCGACGGCGGTTGCCGTTGTCTCGGATTTGCTGGCGCTCGCAGAACGTCGGACGTCAGGTCCAAACCGGGCGCCGGAGGGCAGGCCGAGTCCTCTGGTCCCCGGCGTTGGACTACCTGCACCCCGCGCCTGGGAGGCAGGAACCCTGGTCGCCACGTCCGAAAGACCCTATTACCTCCGTTTTGTCGTGCGGGACGCGCCGGGGATCCTGGCATCGATCGCCTCGGCACTGGCGAGGGAGGGCATCAACCTCGACGCGGTGCTGCAGGATCCCGGGTATCCCAAAGACGCGCTCGTATTCGTCGTAACGGTCGAGCCGTGTGAGGAATTCGCGCTCAATACGGCCCTTAGGGCGATTGCCGGCGCCGAGTGCCATTCGGATCCGCCCCTTGCCCTGCCGATGCTGCTAGGCGTATGATTTTCCGAATGTTTTCAGCTTCCTCACCGGTTTTCTGTGTGGCCGTCCCTGCGCCGCGTGCCTGCGCGTACGTCTGTATGTGTTACAGCATGGCTCGTGCGACCTGGTCGATGGCATAACGGTCCCGGTAGGACACCGACATCACCAGGCCCGCCGACCAGAACGGTTTCGGCGGGCCTTTTACTTTTTGATTGGCGATT
>DAIRVG010000076.1:2675-19708 GCA_036802945.1 Vicinamibacterales bacterium | reverse complement strand
ACAGTGTGAACAACGAGATAGTCGTTCCCGGTTCCGTCGCCAACCTTGGCGGGGGGTTTGACACGCTTGCCGTGGCGGTCCAGCTTTACCTGCGCGTGCGCATCGTGGATGTGCGGGCCGACGGGGGAGCGCGGCTCGTTGTGACGAACAGCCGGCCGCCCGTCAGCGGTGGGAACGCGGTGGAGGGCGCATTCGCCGCGATCGCGCGGCGCGCAGCCGCCCCCGTGCCAACCGTGTTCGTCGACGTCGAGAGTGACATCCCGATGGCCGCCGGTCTTGGCAGCAGCGCCGCGGCATCAGTGGCTGGCTTGCGGGTGTTCGAGGAAGTGACCGGGCCGGTCCCCGAGACCACGCTGCTGGCCGTGGCGACATCGCTTGAAGGACACGCCGATAACGCGGCGGCGGCGCTGCTTGGCGGTATGACGTCGGTTGTTGAAAGCGAAACGGCAAGCGGCGAGCTGCACACGCTCCGATGGGCGTGGCCAGAGGATCTGCGATTGATTGTTGCGACGCCGTTTACAGGTCTTGCGACGTCCAAGGCGCGAGCGGCGCTGGCGCCGTCGGTGTCGCGGAAGGACGCCGTGTTCAATCTGCAGCGGGTACTGTCTCTGGTGCACGCGCTGCAGCACGGTGAGTACGAGCGGTTGCGGCAGGCGATGCAGGATCGCTGGCACCAGCCGGCGCGTGCGGCGCTGGTGCCGCATCTTGGCGCGGTGCTCGCGATTGACGATCCCGACGTGCTCGGCGCCTGCCTGTCGGGCGCCGGTCCGTCGGTTGCTGTTCTGGCGCGGCGCGACTTTGCGCGAGTTGAGCGGCTTCTGCAGTTGACGTGCGAAGCCGCCGGATCCCCGGTGACCGTCAGGACGCTTGCCGTGCACCAGTCATCGAACGTGATGCGCGACGCGATGGCATCCGCCCACGGGAGAACGTGATGAAATTCGTGTCAGGACTGACGTGTCATCTCTGTGGTGCCACGTATCCGGCCCAGGCGCTGTGGGTATGCGCGGAATGCCTGGGGCCGCTCGAGGTTACCTACGACTATCCGGCGATCAAGAAAGTGATCAGCCGCAAGGCGATCGAATCGCGCCCGCCGTCGTTGTGGCGTTACCTGGAGCTGCTCCCTGTTGAATCGCCGAAGACCGGTTTCAATTCCGGCTTCACCCCGCTCGTCAAGGCCGACCGTCTCGCGCGCGAGCTGGGACTGTCGGAGCTGTACATCAAGGACGACTCGGTCAATCATCCGACGTTCTCCTACAAGGATCGGGTCGTCTCAATCGCGGCGACTCGCGCGGTGGAGCTCGGTTTCCCGGTTTTTGGATGCGCGTCGACCGGCAACCTTGCCAACAGTGTCGCGGCACATTCCGCGCGCCTGGGTCTCCCGTGTTACGTCTTCATCCCGAACGACCTCGAGCCGAACAAGATTCTCGGCTCGGCGATCTACGGACCGCACGTCGTGGCCGTCGAGGGTAACTACGATGATGTGAACCGGCTGTGCACGCAGATCGCGGATCGATACGGGTGGGGCTTCGCGAACATCAACCTGCGCAGCTACTACGCGGAAGGCGCAAAGACGATGGGCTTCGAGGTGGCGGAGCAGCTTGGCTGGCGCTTCCCCGATCATCTCGTGTCGCCGGTCGCCGGAGGGACGCTCCTGCCGCGCATCTTCAAGGGCCTGCGCGAATTCCGAGACGTCGGCCTCGTGGAAGGGACGCTGCCACGCATACACGCGGCCCAGCCCACGGGTTCGGCGCCCGTCATCCGCGCCCTCGAATCGGGCGCGGAATTTCCGGATCCGGTGAAGCCGAACACGATTGCGAAGTCGCTCGCGATTGGCAACCCGGCGGACGGCTTCCAGGTCATCAAAGTGGTGAACGAGACGGGCGGCGCCGGAGCCATGGTGACGGACGAAGAGATCCTCGACGCCATTCAGCTCCTTGCGCGCACGGAAGGGATTTTCACCGAACCGGCGGGTGGAACCACGCTCGCCGCGACCCAACAGCTGATCCAGCGCGGTGTCATCCGTCCGCACGAATCAGTGGTGGTCTGCATCACGGGCAACGGCTACAAGACCGCTGAAATCGTGCGCGACCGCGTCGCGGCGCCCACGCAGATCGGCCGCTCGCTGGCCGACTTCGACCGCGTGATTGGCTCCCATTTGAAAGTTCCGGCGTCAGTGTGAGTGCCATGTTCCCAGCATTTCTCAACCTCGAGTCGCGGCGCGTGGTGCTGGTGGGTGGCGGACGTGTCGCCGCGAGCAAGCTCGAATCGCTGTTGAGCGCAGGCGCGCGGGTCACGGTTGTGGCGCCGGACATTCGCCCCGAGATCGAGCGCGAAGGCATCGAGATTGTCCGGCGGGCGTTCGAGGAACACGATCTCGACGGCGCGTGGTGGGTGGTGGCGGCGGCGCCGCCCCATGTCAACCGGGAAGTGCAGGCGGCCGCCGAGACGCGCCGGGTGTTCGTCAACGCCGTTGATGACCCGCGGCATGCGACGGCCTTTCTGGGTGGAGTGGTGAGGCGCGACGGCGTCACGATCGCTATTTCGACCGACGGCCGTGCCCCGGCGCTGGCGGGCCTCCTGCGCGAAGCACTCGATGTGTGGCTGCCGCGCGAGCTCGACGCGTGGATGGAGGCGTCGGACGAAGCACGCCGCTCGTGGCGCGAGCAACTGGTACCGATGGAACAGCGACGCCCCCAGCTGCTGGAGACCTTGAACCGGTTGTACGAAGGTAAATCCCACAACCCAAATCCCAAAACCCAAACCCCAACGAGTACGAAGGCAGGTGCATTGTGATTTGGGATTTGGGACTTGGGATTTGGGATTTAATGGCGAAGCCATGGTAGGCCGGGTCTCGCTTGTGGGCGCGGGCCCTGGCGACCCCGAACTCTGGACGCTGCGCGCGGTCCGGCACCTTCAGGAAGCCGATCTCGTGCTCTATGACTCGCTCGTCGATGTGCGCGCGCTGCGGCGGTTCACGAAGGCGCAGTGCTTCTGCGTGGGGAAGCGCGCGGGCCGAGAGAGCGTCCGCCAGGAAACGATTCATCGTCTGATGATTCGCGCGGCGCGCGGTGGAAAGTGCGTCGTGCGGCTCAAAGGGGGCGACCCGTTCGTATTCGGGCGCGGCGCCGAAGAGGCGCTGGCGCTCGCGATGGCGGGCATTCCATTCGAAGTCGTGCCAGGCGTCAGCACGGCGATCGCGGCGCCCGAGCTCGCGGGCATTCCGGTCACGCACCGTGGGGTGGCATCAGGCTTTCTCGTATTGTCGGGTCACGCCCCAGACGCGTTCGGCGAGGGACTCGCAGCCGTTCAACCGAATGCGGTGTCGCTCGTCGTGCTCATGGGCCTCACGGGTCGCCGTCAGCTCGCCGCGACGCTCATCTCGCGGGGCTGGAGGACAGACACGCCGGCCGCGATCGTCTGCGGCGCATCGACGCCCGACCAATGGATATGGACGGGCGCGCTGGCCCAGCTCGGTGAGACCGATTTGCCGCAGGGCATTGCGGGTGTGATGGTAATTGGTGAAGTGGTGCGGGTTCGGGAAGCGCTGACGACGGCGTCTGCCGCGCCCACGGAAGAAGAACCCGGGAGCAATGAGGTGAAGTATGGCCGCAATCGATGACCCGAAAACGATAGGGCGTGCCAACCTGGATTTCGCCAGCGAGCACGACATCGACGAGTTCGTCGAGATGCTGGGCAAGTTCGAGAGCGGCGAGATGGCCCCCGACGTCTGGCGGCGGTTCCGACTCGTGCGCGGGACGTACGGTCAGCGTCAGGACGGCGTACAGATGATGCGCGTCAAGGCTCCGCAGGGAATCGTGTCCTCGCCGCAGATGCGCGCGTTTGCAGACGTGGCTTCGCGGTACTCGCGCGGCTTCTGCCATATCACCACCCGACAGAACATCCAGTTCCATTTCGTCCTGCTGAAGAACGTCGAGGCGGCGATGCGCGAGCTGGCCGAGGAAGGGCTGACCACGCGTGAGGCCTGCGGCAACTCCGTGCGCAACATCACCGGATGCCCGTACGCGGGAACGTCGGAGAACGAAATCTTCGACCCATCGCCGTACGCGGAAGCGCTGACGCGCTATTTTCTGCGTCACCCGCTGAGCGGCGTGTTGCCGCGCAAGTTCAAGATCGCGTTCGAAGGGTGCACCGAGGATCACGCGGTCACCGCGATCAATGACATTGGCTGGCGCTCCCGCATCGTCGACGGCAGGAAAGGGTTTAAAGTCACCGTCGCTGGCGGCACGTCGATCCTCCCGGTGTCGGGCTATGTGCTGTACGAGTTCCTCCCTGTCGAGGAGATGTTCGACGTGGCAGAGGCGGTGATCCGCGTCTTCCACAAGTACGGCGACTACAAACATCCGTCGCGGAACCGGATGAAATTCGTCATCCGGGCGATCGGCTGGGATGCGTTCAGGGCGCATTTCGAAGAGGAGTTGGAGGGCTTTCGCCGCGAAGGCGGTGCCCGCCTGCCGTTCGACTCCGCCGCGGTCGCGCCCGAAAGCGCGCCCGATTGGCCACCTGCTGCCGCTCCCACATTGCAGAAGGTGGCCGCAATGGCGGTGACGCCGATGCGAGGCCCCGGGGTGCATCCCGGGACAGTGCGGCTCCAGCCGCTCCCGGACTCCTACCTCCGCTGGATGCGGAACAACGTGAGCAGGCAGCGCCAGGCCGGGTATTGCCACCTGATCGTGCGACTGCCCCTTGGCGACTTCACAGCAGGTCAGATGCGCGTCCTCGCGGATCTCGCCGAGGCGTACGGCGACGGCACGATGCGGCTGACGGTGGAGCAGAACGTGCTCTTCCGATGGATCAAGACGGAATCGATCGAACCCTTCTATCAGCGGCTCGTGGCCGCGGGACTCGATGCGCCGGATGCCCTCACGCTCAGCGACGTGGTGAGCTGCCCCGGCGCCGAATCATGCCGCCTGGCGGTGACGCAGTCGCGCGGCCTCGGCCGCGTGCTCACCGAGTACTTCAGCGCCCGTCCGGACCTCGTCGATCTCGTTCCGTCCGGCATCATCAGGATTAGCGGCTGTCCAAACGGGTGCGGACAGCATCACATCGGGTCTCTCGGCTTTCAAGGCAGCGTGCGGAAGGTCGGTGGTAAGGCGCTCCCGCAATATTTCGTGCTCGTGGGTGGCGGAGTTACCGATGAGGGGGCTCATTTCGGGAAGGTCGTCGCGAAAATCCCTGCGCGCCGGATGACGGATGCGGTGGATCGCCTTCTCGCGCTGTATCGCGAGCAGCGGGAGAGCGAAACCGAAGAACTCGGCGCATTCTACCGCCGCATCGCACCCGCGGTGGCGACCGAGCGGCTCAAGGACCTTGTCGAGCTGCGTCCGGAGGACACGACCGCGGACGATTTCATCGATCTCGGTGAAAGCCAGGCCTTCGACCCAGTCGTCATGGACGGGGAGTGCTCTGCATAAATTCCCAACCCCAACCTCCAACTCCCAAGAAGGAAGGCCGTGAATTCCTTGGGAGCTGGGAATTGGTAGTTGGGACTTGAGAATAGGAGTCCGTTTTGCACCTTCCGGTGCTCTACACGAGCATTTGGGAGGTCGTCATGGCGAATCGTAGGGCACGGGAGAGCAAGGAGCTCAAGAAGGCTCAGACTGCGCGCCGGGAAGTGCTCGAAGAGATCAGTTCGGAAATTACACAGGCTCACACGGAGCCGACGTACCGCAACCCAAACCGCGACCAGGCGCGGGGCGACTGGGACCGATCCGGGCGCCACACGGACGAGGAACGCAGCCGCGATCAGGGAAAAAACGGCGACGACGGCCTGGGGCCGAAGTAAATCCCAAATCCCAAATCCCAAGATCCAAATCCCAATCCCAAGCAATTCAAGCTGAATTGTTGGGATTGGGATTTACCGGTCCTGGTACCGCTCGATTCGCGGATTGGTGGTTTTCGGCTGTTCCGTGGCTCGTGGATTGATGTCTCCGCTGTCAGGGACGTGTCCGTCCGTCTCCTCGCCCGCCCCGAGCGAAGTCGAGGGGCTGCTGCCTTCGGGCTCACCGCGCGCCATCACCAGCTCGCTCCCGAGGCTCGGAGCCGCGGTGCGCTCGTAAGCGCCCGTGGCCGGCGTCGGCGGCGGTACAGGGCGCACCGCGATGACGTCAGAGTCGGAGCGTTGGGTCGCGACCGCATAGCCACTGGCTTCGCTCATCCAGACCCCAGTTTTCAGCCAGACGGGTGTGCGGTACAAGGGCAGATTTTCGTACACCGGCCGGCCATCATACGGCTTCGTGTCCGGCGCGAACGCACGGTGCAGGCGCCGTTCGTACCGCAACGCGTCGCTGTCATCCATCGCGGTGAACGCGCTCGGGCTGAACTCGGGATACCGCGCAAGCTCCTTGCGGGTCAGCGTCGTGTGCAGCGCCGTTGCCCCCTCGTATGGTTCAATCTGGCCGACCGGCACGACATAGCGGCGGCCGGCAAACCATCCGCGAGAGTCGATGACGTAGTAAAGCGGCCGGCCCGACTGGCTCTCCACGATGAACCCGTCGAGGACGCCAAGATGCTCGCCGCCTTCGTGGTTGTGAAGGTGGAGATCGCCTTCTTCACGGGCGCCCGGCAGATCCTTTGCCGCGATGTATCGCAAGCGTGACCGGTACCGCGTGGCGTCTTCGACGAGGTCCTCACTGGCCGCCTGATTGATCCCGCGCTCGGCGAGCTTGGTGAGCGTGTGATCGGTGTGTCCCTCTTCGTCCAGCGTCTGCTGCAGGATCTGGACGGCCTCGTAGTCCCCAAGCGACTCCGCATAGCTGCGGACGGTACCGTAGGACGCCATCTCGTAGTGCTCGATGCGCTGAGCGGCCGCAATGAGCGCTGCGTCGAGAATGTCACCCCGTTCCGTCTCCCTGAAACGACGCCTGGCGTCCTCGATCAGTGCGGCCATGGCGCTGCTCGGAATGGCGCGCGCGGGCTCGTTCAACTGCTGAATCAGAAGGCGTACCCGCTCGAGGTGCACTTTTGTTTCGGCGTGATGCTCATCGAGCGCGTGCTGCAGTCGCGCCGACGTCGCGCGCGCCGCCATGACCGGCAACTCGGTGAGGAGCTGTTTCTCGGCATTCATGAGGTCGTGCAACTCGGCTACATACAGATCGCGGAGGGTGACGCTTGCCATGAACATGTCTCCTGACCTCCCCCGATTGCACGATGCGCACCAGTACGAAAATGCAGAGGCAGCGGGCGCATCTATAATCGGCGTCACGTGGTCAAGTTCGAATCGCTCGATCCGGAGATTCGTGGCGTCCTTGGCAAGAAGGTCAGCGAGCTCGGGCTCAAAGTGGAAGGCTCCCCGGTTGAGGGATACATCAGCGAGCTGTACAAGGAGCTCGAGCGCCGTGGTCTCCGGAAGTTTCGACCGGTCTGCTACCTGACCGATGAATGGGGGTGCCCCGATCAGCAGCCGGTGCTCGGGATTCCGTTCTATCTGGCCGATGCGAAGCTGCGACGGCTCGAGAAGGCGGTGGACGCGCTCGAAAGCGACCGTCAAATCATGATGTACATGCGCCACGAGGCGGGGCATGTGTTCAACTACGCCTATCGTCTCTACACGACACCCGAGTGGCGACGGCTCTTCGGTCCGTTCTTTCGCCCCTATCGCGATGACTACCGCCCGGTGCCGTTCAGCAGACACTATGTGCGGCACATCGAAGGTTGGTATGCACAGAAACACCCCGACGAAGACTTCGCCGAGACGTTTGCCGTGTGGCTGACGCCGCGCTCGGGATGGCGCCGCAAGTACAAAGGCTGGCCGGCGATGCAGAAGCTCCGCTACGTGGAGCGGGTGGCGCGCGCCGTCGCCGATGTGGAGCCGATCGTCAACACTGGCGAGGTCGATATCACGCCGGAAGACATCAGCGTGACGGTGGAGCAGTTCTACCGTCAGGCCGAGGAGGAGCGCCAGGCGCGTATCGACATCGCCCTCGATGGCCACCTCGGTCAGATTTTCCTGACGCGAAAACGCAAGGAATCGAAGCCCGCAGCCGATATTGTGAGCAGGCATACGCCTGAGCTGGTTGAAAAGATCACGTATTGGACAGGTGTCCGGCGGCCGATTGTCCGCGGGCTCATCGACTCGATTTGTCGGACCTGCCAGCGTATGAACCTATGGGGAGAGGTGGGCGAGGAGCCGCGATACCTCGTCGAGGTCACGGTGCTCGCGACAACGCTGGCGATGAATTTCCTCACCAGCGGTCGGTTTGAAACCTGATGGGCAAACTCAAGATTGTCGTCCTTTACGACCGTGTCCTCATGGACGAGGGCGAGGAAGCCGTCGCCGGCGACAAGTCGCCCGTTGTCCGTACGCTCGACAAGAAGGAGGTCGAGGAGGAGGTCGCGGACGCGCTGACCAAGCTCGGTCACGAGCCGGTCATGTACGAGATCGACGGCACGATCAAGAGTCTGCTCGGACTCGCGCGCGTCGACTGCGACCTCGTGTTCAACCTGGTTGAATCATTTGCCGACGACGACACTGCCGATTTCAAGATCGCGGGCTTCCTTGAGCTGATTGGAAAGAAATACACCGGGTCGGGAACCCACGGCCTGATGCTGGCGCAGGACAAGGCGATCGCGAAGAAGATTTTTGCCTTCCACGGCATCCATACCCCCACGTTTGCCAAGTCGTTCCGCGGCCGCCTCGATTTCTCGCACGATCTCGAGTTCCCGGTCATCGTCAAGCCGGCGCGAGAGGATGGCTCGATAGGCATCGAGTTCAGCGCAGTGGTGAATTCGATCCGCGAGCTGATGGAGCGGATGGACTGGTTGCACGCGAACTTCGATTCCCCGGTCCTCATTGAGGAGTACATCGACGGCCGCGAGATGTACGTCGGGGTCCTCGGCAACGACAAGCCGGAGGCGCTGCCGGTGGTCGAACTCGATCTCTCCAAGCTTCCTGACGGCACGCCGCGGATTGCGGCGGCGGAAGTGAAGTGGGGAAAGGGGACGAAGGCGTACCGAGACACCAAGTCGGCGATCGCCTCGGATCTGAGCGAGGAAACGATGGCGACCCTCCAGCAGACAGCCGTTGCGGCCTACCAGGCGCTCGAATTGCGTGACTACGGGCGCGTCGATATGCGGCTCCAGGCTAATGGTCGCGTCCATGTGATCGAGGTAAACCCCAATCCCTGGCTCAGTTCCCGCGCCGAATTCGCAATGGCGGCCCGAAAATCGGGTCGGACCTACAACCAATTGATTGAAGAGATCATCGAGCTCACCTCGTCCCGCGCCTAGACGCCGAGAACCCCGCCAAATTCCCCGGGGCCCCTCCCGGTAGGGCCTGACAAATCTCGGTCGGTGAGAGGGTTAGGGGCGCTCCTGGGGCGCGTCGATGCAGCGACAGTCCTGCAGCCAAGGGTCAAATCGCCGGGCTGAAATGCCAAAATTGCCAACTTTTCTGGCGTTTTTCGTTTCCGATCCTCGGTCAAGTGGTCTATACTTGGAGTCGCAGTTCCCGGTTCGAGACCGGTCCTACCACACCCATTCTTCCTGCTACGGGGGACACGTGACATTCCAGGTCGGCGACAAGGTCATCTACCCGAACCATGGGCTCGGTATCGTTGAACGAATCGAAGAAAAAACTATTCTAGGCACCACCTGCGGCTTTTTTCACCTGCGCATCGTGTCGAACGACACGACGGTGCTGGTGCCCGTCGCCAACGTCGATGGCGTTGGCCTTCGCAAGGCCATTACGGATGAGGAGGTCGAGCGCCTCTTCTCGCTCCTGGGCGACGGTAAGATCGACAACCATCAGAACTGGAAAGGTCGTTTCAAGGACAATTCCGACAAAATGCGCACCGGTTCGATCTACGACATGGCGGACGTGCTCAAGAGTCTGACGTTCCTGAGCAAGTCGAAAAGCCTGTCGTTCCGCGAAAAGCGGATGCTCGACCGCGCCAAGGCGTTGATCATCTCCGAGATCTCAGAGGTGATCCGCGAAAAGGCAATCGCGGTTGAAGAGCGAGTCGACCAGGCGCTCGAGAAGTGCTTCGTCGTCAAGGCGCGCAACCTGGCCAGAACAGCGGCCCGCAGCCCCAAGATTACGAAGCCGGTCAAGGCCGCTGCTGCCGCTGTGGCGGTCGTGGCCACCGTGCGGCGTGCCGCCGCGCGCGCGTTGTAGAACCCCTCTCTTCGCGTAGTTGCTTCCACCCTTCTTCGCCGCCCGGGCGGGACCTTCCGTCCGGGCTTTTTTTTGTGTCAAACAATGCCTAATGCACAATGCTCAAAGCTCAATTGCCCAACGTTTGAGCATTGAGTATTCCGCATTGAGCCTTGTGCATTGATGGCCGTCGTGGCAGCCTTCCGCTCCGTCGTTACCTACGTCGCTACGGTCGCGTATATCGCCATCGCGGGTCCGGTTGGACTTGTGTTTGCCGCCGGGCTTCGTTGGAAGAGGGGCCTCTACGCCCTCGGACATACGGGGGTGGGGCTCGCGCTCGGATTGGCCGGCATCCGCTACAAGGTCACCGGGCGCCAGCATCTGCCCCCGGGCCCCGTCGTGTTCTGCGCGAATCATGAGAGCAACGTCGATGGTCCGGTGCTGTTCAGGGCGCTGCACCCGCAGCTGCACATCCTCTACAAGGCCGAGCTTCACAGGTTCCCGATCATGGGGACGGTATTCGACGTGGGTGGATTCGTAGCGGTTGAGCGAGATAACCGCGAGCAGGCGCTCGCGTCGATCGGGCGCGGCTCGGAATCCCTCCGGGCGGGCAACTCGTTTCTGATCTTTCCCGAGGGAACCCGAAGCCGTAGCGGAGAGCTGCTGCCGTTCAAGAAAGGCGGCTTCATCATGGCGATTCAGGCCCAGGCGCCAATCGTCCCCGTTGCGGTCCAGGGCGGTCGGGCGGCGATGCGGAAAGGCAGCGCGATCGTCCGGCCGGTCCACGTCAGCATCCGCATCGGAGAGCCGATCCAGACCGCCGGCCTCACACTTGACGATCGGGACGCTTTGATCGCTCGGGTGCGCGACCGGATTCGGATGCTGCTGGACGAAGGGCCGGTGTGGACCTAGGCCCAAATCCCGAAGCCCTAAACCGGATCCCGGATCCCGGATCCCGGATCCCGAAACGATCTACACTCCAGAAGCCAGCTCCTTGTCGGGTACGGGCAACATGCGCGCTTTCTGTTTAGGCCTGATTGCAGGCGTCGCGCTCGTCGCGACACCGGTCGCTCAAATTGTGCCCGCTCCTCCTGCTGACTCGAACGGGGACGGGGGAGCGCTGGTGCGCATCGATATTCACGCCACACAGGACGGCCATCCGATCCAGGATCTTGCCGTCTCCGATATCGATCTGAGCGAAGACGGCGTTCCACAGAAGATTGAGACCTTGAAGCATGCGACCGCCTCATCGCGGTCGTTCGTCGTGTTTCTCGACACCGCGCACATGCGGTTCGAGCGTGCGCGCGACGTCCGGATTCCGCTGATCCGCTTTCTGGATCGCCTCGTGGACGATGATGACGTCGTCGGCGTGATGACGCCGGATATGACGCCTGCGGACGTCGAGTTCGGCAGCAAGGCTTCGGTCATCTCGGGAATCATGCAGGAGGAGACCACGTGGGAGCGAACCCGCATCGGTTCGCGCGATCCCAAAGAGGATCGCTATGCACAGTGTTTTCCGGCGAACCAGTACCGCGACGTGGCGAGCGAGATGCAGGAGCGCCATCGGGAGAAGGTCACTCTTGACGCCTTTGAACGCCTCGTGTCGTTCCTCGCAGGACGAGAGGAGCGCACGGCGGTTATCACATTGACCGACGGATGGCGGCTGTTCGGGCCAAGCTCGAGAATCGGCGGCAATCTGACCAGCAATCGTCCCGGTGGCGGCTTCGGCGGCTTCGGCGGCGGAGGGGGCGGCGGCCGTGGCGGTCGCGGAGGATTTCCGGGCGGGCGCGGGGGACAAGGTGGTGGAGGTGGGCAAGGCGGCGGTACTCGCCCGGGGGATGACAGCGGTCAGGCCGGGGGTCGCGACGTTGATGGAGTCTCTCGCACTGAATGTGAAGCCGACCGGCTGACGCTCGCGGCCATGAACGATGCGCTGCGGCTCGATCGGATCGCGGACGCGGCGAACCGCGCGATGGCGTCCTTCTACACGATTTATGCGCGCGGTCTCGCCGCGGAGCAGACTCCCAACGGCGCGCCTCCTGCCCCCGTTGAGAGTGAAGAGCGCGACCCGGCATCGCGCCTGGACGCCATGCGCCAGCTCTCCGGGAACACCGATGGCGTTGCCGTGACGACGATTACCGCGTTGGAAGCGGCAGCGACGCGCATCGCTGCCGACATGAACGCCTACGATCTGCTTGGCTATCGCTCGACGAATGCCAAGCTTGACGGGAAGTTCAGATCGATTACCGTCCGGACGCTCCGCCCAGGCATCGTCATTCGAACACGTCGAGGGTACCGGGGGTCAAGCGTTGACGACGTCCTGAGCTCCGCAGGAGGCGGGAGCGCAGCGGTAAATTCGGCGCTCGGCGCGGTAGCGGCCGTGAGTCCCCGTGCGGCGTTCCGAATCCGGACGGCGACCGCGCGGACGAGCGACGACCCGGACGCGACCTTGTGGGTTGTCGGCGAGCTCGACTATCGCGCGCGGCGTGAACTTGCCTGGACTGCCGGTGCCGTCGCCGATGTTACCGTCGTCAGCGCGGACGGACGCGAGATTGCGTCTCGGACGGTTGATGTGCCTGCCACCGACGCGTCGTTCACGGTGCGCGCGCCTGACGTCGGCGGCCTCAAACCTGGAGAGTACGCGGTCCGCGTCCGCCTGCGTCCTAACAACGAGGTCGGTTTGCCCCTGTCCGACACCGGCCGTGTGGTGGTATCGAATCAGATGCCCGGGCTGGGAGAAGGGCTCCTCTGGCGCCGCGGTCCATCAACGGGTCCACGGTATCTGATGACGGCCGATGCGCGGTTCCCACGCAGCGACCGGATCCGTGTCGAGATGCCTACGCGTTCGACCTCGACTGCCACCGCGCGGATGCTCGATCGCCTTGGCAAGCCGATTCAGATCCCGGTGCAAGTGAGTGACCGGCCGGATGCGACGAATCAGTTTCGTTGGATTGTCGTGGACGCGGCGCTGGCCGCCCTGGCGCCCGGTGAATACGCCATCGAGACGACGCTCGATGGGGTGAAGCAGGTCACCGCATTCCAGCTTGTTCCTTGATTTGTCGGCCCGTAAAGGGCCGCCCTACATTGCACAAATTGGACACTTGTAGGGCGGGGCTTTACGCCCCGCCTAGTTCGCGCCGAGGGAAAACGTGACCGTCCAGGGCTTGATGGGCGCGCCGTCGAACGTCCTCACGCCTTCCAGCAGCTCCACCTTCACCGTCCGGAACGGGTCAAGAGGCTTCGAAAGGCGCAGCTCCACCGCTCGCGTGCCTGCGTCGTAAGACAGCTGGACCTCGATCGTGGCGGAGGCCCCTGGCGACGGGGCATCGCCGCCAACGTAACCGACGCGCAGTCGGTTGCTCAGCGTCGGCGGATCGATACCGCGTGAAAACTGCAGGCGGATTGGCGCTGCCACGGGCACGTTGGTCTCGCCATCGGTTGGGGAGCTGAATACGACCTCGCCTGGCTCCTTGGGCGGTGGAGGCGGCTCGTCGATGACAACCCGTGTTGCTGGCGCAGACGACGGCACGATCGTCCGCGCTTCCATCACGATGAGGCCACGTTCGCGCTTGACCGCACCGGTTATCTGAAGCCACTGGCTGGTATCGACGCGCGCGTCGACGTTCAAGTCGAACCCCTTACCCTTGGGTCGAAGCCCGGTCACCCACACGGCCCCCTCGGTGCCCCGCAGCACGAAGTCGTACCTGGTCTTAGCCGGCGACGCGGGCAGGTCGCCAAACAGGTTCCGCCCGCCGAATTGACCGGTGACAGTCACCGATTGACCCTCGAAGCGCCACGGCTCGAGCGCCAGCGCGCGGACCGTCGGTGTCGCAACCGGTTCCGCCTTCGCGACATTGGACACGCTCAGCACGAGCTCTTCGCCGGGCATCGGCCAGTGTTCGGGGTCCGGGCGATTCTCATAGCGTGCGAGCCGGGGATCGGTCGCTGTGAGCCGTCCGATGTCAATCAGCTGCGCGCGCACTTCCACCGGGCCGTCGGCGGCGGTGACGTCGTTCAGCATCACCTGCATTTCGGTGTCTCCGCCGCGCAGCACGACGCGATTGCCGGCCTCCGCGAATTCGCCGCGCAGCACGACATTCTGGAGATGAAAGTAGCTGGAGAACCTGCGGAGACCGTCGATCGTCGTGAGGCGCCGCGCTGCGGCCTGGGCGTATGCCGGTTGCGCTGTCGTCGATGCGACCAGCGTAACGGCGAGCGCCCAGGTGCCGAGAACCTTCACGTCCTCATTCTACTTTGCGGATTGCCGTGCGCGCGACGATGACCGCCAGCGCCAGAAACAGGAAGGCGGTCGCGATTTGCCCGGAGATGCCATCGCTGTGGAGGAATGGGACAGCGTTGCCGATGCTCTGGAACGGGCCTACCGTGCCTGTCCCCACGAGGACAGCGAAGAGGATTCCGGCGATAGAACCGCCGGCAATCAGGCCCGAGCTGAACAATGTGCCGGCGCTCAATTCAGATTCCTGCGCCTTCCCTGTCTTGCTCTCAACCCAGGCTCGTACCAGCCCACCGGCAAAAATCGGTGCCGTGGTTGCGAT
Source organism: Vicinamibacterales bacterium (assembly GCA_036802945.1). Taxonomy (GTDB): domain Bacteria; phylum Acidobacteriota; class Vicinamibacteria; order Vicinamibacterales; family UBA2999; genus Gp6-AA40. Next base: position 5,041 of record DAIRVG010000076.1, on the reverse strand, counting down.
GGGGAGGTAGGACCCCACCGCGAACGAGAGCGAGCGGATTCCGCACAGCTCCAGCGCCAGTGACAGGAAGATCCCGATCAGCACCAGTCCCCAGGGCAGGTTCTGGTTGAGAAGGCCCTTGATGATCGTGGCCATCAGCGTCGCCTGGGGCGCCGCGAGATTCGCCGATCCGATGCCCCCAAGGTTATTGTGGAGGTAGAGGATGGTGAGGCCGATGACCGACGCCGAAACGATGACGCCAATCACCAGCCCGATCTGCTGGTACAGCGGCGTCGCGCCGACGATATAGCCCGTCTTCAGATCCTGCGACGTGTTGCCCGCGTTCGCAGCGGCGATGCACACGATCGCGCCGACGCCAAGCGCGATTGGCGAGTACATGTCTCCAGTCCAGCCGAGCGCGACGAAGAGGAGGCAGGTGAGGATGAGCGTGGCGATCGTCATGCCCGAGATCGGGTTGGACGAGGTGCCAATCAGGCCGGTGATGCGCGATGACACTGTCGAAAAGAAGAACCCGAAGATCAGGATCAGGACGGCGGCAAGTGCGTTGCCATACGTCGGGAGGCTGGGGATTACCGTCAGAAACACCGCCAGCAGGAGCGACCCGCCGAGGACGGCAACCATCGGTATGTCGCGTTCGGTGCGCAGCCTGGTGTCTATGCCACCGGCCACGGAGAAGCCCCGAAAACCCTCACGGGCGGAAGCGACGATCGTGGGAATCGTGCGGCCGAGCGTGATCAGGCCGGCGGCGAGCACGGCACCGGCTCCGATGTAGCGGATGTAGGCGCTCCACAATTGCGCCGGCGCCATTTCGGAGATCAGGAACGGCTGGCCCGTCGCAGGATTGTTCGCGTAGTTCGGATGAATCGGCGGAAATGGCACGTTGATGTACGCGCCGAGGATCGACAAAAGCGGCAGCAGCACGAGCCACGACAGCACGCCTCCCGCGAACATGGTCCCTGCGATTGCCGGACCGATGACGTAACCGACGCCAAGGTATTCCGGAGAAACGTCGATGTTGAGCGTGGCGTTCGGGAACTGGCTCGTGCGCGGCGTCGAGTAGCCGATTTCGGTGCGGAAGAGGTTGAGAATCCACGACAGCGCCTTCCAGAGGGCGCCGACCCCAAGCCCTCCAAAGACGAGCGCCGCAAGTTTGCCTCCGCGCTCACCCGCCACGAGCACTTCGGCGCACGCGGTCCCTTCCGGGAAGGGAAGGATGCCGTGTTCCTTGACGATCAGCGCACGGCGCAAAGGCACCATCATCAACACGCCGAGGATGCCACCCGCGAACGTCAACATCGTGATCTGGACGTAGTTGAAATAAGCCGGGCCGTCCGGCGCGAGAAAGATCAGCGCCGGCACGGTGAAGACGACACCGCCGGCAATTGACTCGCCGGCGGAGCCGATCGTCTGGACGATGTTGTTTTCGAGAATTGTGGAGCCGCCCAGCTTCTTCAGCACCGAGATCGCGAGCACTGCGATCGGGATCGAAGCGGCCACGGTCAACCCCGCGCGGAGTCCCAGATATACGGTGGACGCTCCGAAGAGCAGCCCGAACAGCGATCCCAGGATCACGGCTCTGATCGTGAACTCGGCGGGTGATTCCGAGGCCGGAACGTACGGCTGAAACGTCCCCTCGCGCGGCGTGACGGGCGGTTGCATGGTCGCATGTGCCATGGCGCGTGATGGTAGCATTGAACCTTGTGAATCGGCCGAACAAGCGGCGGCAAACGCCGGATCAGGTTTCGGAACTCACGACGAACCGGCTGTCGATCTACCTGCGCTGCCTCAACGAGCTCGATGTCAGCGGCGTCGAGACGATTTCCTCGCAAGCGCTCGCCGAGCAGTTTCATTTGAACGCGGCCCAGATCCGGAAAGACCTCGCCTATTTCGGCGAGTTCGGCGTGCGCGGCGTCGGCTACTACGTCAAGGAGCTGCGGCGCCATCTTCGCCAGATCCTCGGCCTCGATCGCCGGTTGCGTGTCGCCATCATGGGCGCCGGCAACCTCGGTCTGGCACTGGCCGACTATCCGGGTTTTCGCCAGGAAGGGTTCGAGATCGCGGCACTGTTCGACGCGGCAAACGAAAAGATCGGTCATGAATCGCGCGGTGGGGTGCCCATCTACGACATCAAGGACCTGAAGCGCATTGCCCGGCGCGAGCGGCTCGACATCGCGGTCGTCGCGGTGCCCGCTCCGCACGCGCAGCCTGTCGTCGACCAGGTCGTGTCCGCGGGAATCAAGGGAATTCTCAACTTCTCGCCGGGCGCGCTGCACGTCCCCAGCAATGTGAAGCTCAAGAGCGTCGATCTGACGGTCTCGCTCGAAAGCCTGTCGTTCTATCTGGCTCAGGGTGACAACGGTGACTAA
>DAIRVG010000076.1:0-2575 GCA_036802945.1 Vicinamibacterales bacterium | reverse complement strand
TCCGCGCCGCGGCCGCAGACGTTAACCCATGTCGACACGCGCGGACGCGTGAAGATGGTCGACGTCGGCGCCAAGCCGGTCACCGCGCGCGAAGCCGTCGCCCTCGGGGCGATCACGATGAGCGCCGAAGCGCTACGACTGATTCGCCGTGGCGAGGTCGCGAAAGGGGACCCGCTGCAGGCAGCCCGCCTGGCGGGCATCATGGCCGCGAAACAGACGTCGTCACTCATCCCGCTCTGTCACCCGCTCCCACTTACCCATGTCAGCGTCGAGTTGACGCCCGCTCGGCGCGGCTACACGATCGAAGCGCGTGTCCGGACGAGCGCGCAGACGGGCGTCGAGATGGAGGCGCTCACTGCCGTTTCAGTGGCGGCGCTGACGATCTACGACATGGTCAAAGCCGTCGACAAAGCCATGGTTATTGGTGACATCCGGCTGGTGAAAAAAACCGGGGGAAAATCCGGCCAGTACATCAGGCGCGGCGGTTAAGACCGCATGCAGGTCCTCATCGCCATCCACCATCGTGTCGTTGCCTGGGCGATCCCCGCGACACACGTCGAGGAGCTCCGGAGGCGGTTTCCACACATTGACTTTCTTCATTCCCGCGATCGCGATTCGGACCTGGCGCTGGCGCCCGAGGCCGACGTCGCGTTCGCGTTGGGCCTCTCAAAAGAAGCCGCGGCGCGTGCCACCCGGCTCCGGTGGGTGCATTGCTCGGCGCATGCCGTCGGACAGTTTCCGCTGACGGATCTCGCCTCCCGGGGTATCACCGTCACCAACTCGCGAGGCATACAATCCACACCAATCGCGGAGCACGTGATGGCCGGTCTCCTCGCGCTGGCGCGTCGTCTGCCGCAGACGCTGAGACGGCAGGAGCAGCGCGCATGGTTACCGAACGAGCTCATTGGCCACGCATCGCCGTGGTTGATTGCGGGGAAGACGATGGGGATTATCGGGCTGGGCACACTGGGGCAGGCGATTGCCGCGCGGGCAAAGGCCTTTGGAATGCGCGTGATTGGGCTTCGGCGAAACCCCGACCGTGATGTGCCGGCCGGCGTGGATCAAATCGTGGCGCGCATCGACGTCGATCGCATGCTGGAAGAGGCCGATGTCGTCGTCCTGGCCGCGCCCTGGACGCCCGGGACGAATCAGATTCTCAATGCGGCAGCCATTGGGAAGATGAAGCCCGGGGCGGTGGTAATCAATGTCGCTCGAGGCCAGCTCTTGGATGAATCGGCGCTGGAAGAAGCGCTGACGTCGGGGAGGCTTGGCGGCGCCGTGCTCGACGTGTTCACGACCGAACCGCTGCCTCCTGACAGCGCGTTCTGGTCGATGCCGAACGTGATTATCACGCCCCACACGTCGGGCTTCCGCACCGATCACTTCGAGGCGGTCGTCAACCTCTTCTCAGAAAACCTCCGGCGCTTCGAAGGCGGTGGGCCGCTGCTGAACCTCGTAGACATGGAAGCAGGCTATTAGGTAAATCCCAAATCCCAAAACCCAAGGTCCAAACCCCAATCACAACGCGCTTTCCTTTTGAGCTTGGGGCCTTGAGATTTTGTGTTTGGGATCTGGAGCTTGGGATTTGGGATTTGGGATTTACTAATGCGGCGGCTCGATATGGATGACGACGTCGACGATCTGGGGAAAGCGTTCCATCAGCCGATCCTTGACGACGTGCGAGATCGCATGGGCTTGAGCAAGTGGGGTGTTCCCGTCGATCCAGAGGTGCAGATCGACGAACACGCTATCAGCCGGTCCGCGCGTGCGAATCTTCTCGCACCCGATAACGCCAGGCGTTGACTCCACCACCGACCGGATACCTTCTTCCGCGATGACGATCTGATCCGCCAGGACGCCGGAGGCATCCCTCGCGATCTGCCAGCACGCGTGGCCGATAAAGACCGCCACGACGAGGCCGGCGAACGGATCGAGCCTCGGATAACCGAGCCACGCGCCGCAGAGCGCTGCCAGCACTGCGCCCGTCGTCCACACGTCGCTTTGGGTGTGCTTGGCGTCCGCGCCGAGGATCTGACTGTTCAGCCGTCGGCCTTCCTTCGACTCGTAGCGCACCACCAGCATGTTCACGCCGAGTGTCGCGAGCATGAGCAGCACGCTCGCGGGCAGTACCGACGGCATGCTCGCGGTGCGCAGCCGCCCAATCGCAGTCTCGAAAATCTGGACGAGCACGACGATCATGAAGATGAGGATGGCGAGCGACGCCATCGTCTCGTACTTTCGATGGCCATACGGATGGTCGGCGTCCGGCGGGCGCTGCGCGGCCGAGACGCCGATGAGCGCGACGACATTGGACGCCGCGTCGGTGAGCGAGTGGAAGCCGTCGGACAGGATCGACACCGCGCCGGTCACATACCCGAGCGCGATCTTGGCCGCGGCGACGGCCAGGTTTAGGACAAGAACGCGGCGGAGGACGCGGACTACGGAAGTATGACGGTCCGCCAATTCAAAATGCAAAATGCAAAATGCAAACGCTACCCGTACGTAACAACGGGGTGAAGACGTCACGCCGTTCACCCCGTTGATGCAAACCGTTCAAAGTTTGCATTTTGAATTT
>DAIRVG010000075.1:0-28037 GCA_036802945.1 Vicinamibacterales bacterium | reverse complement strand
AGAACGAGCGCGCCGGCCCAGGCCTGGCGATGCCAGTCCTCGTACGGGGAGATCGCATAGCTAAACACCTGGACCGTAATCGAGGAGACAGGCTGCGTGAGCGACGTCGAGAAAAAAGGGTTGCCGAACGACGTGAACAGCAGCGGCGCCGTTTCCCCGGCGACGCGGGCGAGCGCCAGCACGACCCCGGTGATGATCCCCGGCAGCGCCGCCGGAACCAGCACGGTCATGACCGCCTTCGCGCGCGTCGCCCCGAGCGCCAGCGCCCCTTCACGCAGCGCGTTCGGCACCAGGAGCAGTAACTCTTCGGTGGTCCGTGCGATCAACGGAATCATCATGATGCCAAGCGCCAGGCCGCCGGCGAGCATGCTGAAGTGCTTGAACGGCAGGACGGCAACGCCGTAAGCGAAGACGCCGATGACGATCGACGGGACGCCGTTCAGCGTGTCTGCGGCGAAGCGCACCGCCGAGGCGAATCGTGTGCCCCGGTATTCGGACAGGTAGATTCCGCTCACGACGCCAATCGGCACCGCGATCGCCGCGGCAAGCCCGGTCAGCATCAGCGTGCCGACGATGGCGTTGCGCATGCCGCCGCCGGGTTCGCCGACCGGACGCGGATCGTGCAGGAAGAAATCCAGATTGAGTGACTGGATACCCTGGCTGACGACAAAGAACATGATGAAGGCCAGCGGCACGAGTGCAAGCGCGACCGACAGCGCGCAGGCGGCGACGAACAGCGCGGACAGGATCTTCCGCGGCGCCACGGTGCCAAGCGAATTCATCCCTCGACCACCTCGGGATGACCCTGAGCTTGTCGAAGGGTCATGCGGCGACCTTCGACGGCACTTGTCGCGCCATCGTCCAGATCAGCCCGCGGGACAATCCGTTGACGAGCAGTGTGATGATGAAGAGGACCAGGCCGATCTCGACCAGGGCAGAGAGGTACAGCGCGTCGGTCGCTTCGGTGAACTCGTTGGCGACCACCGCCGACATCGTGTACTGGGGCGCAAACAGCGACAACGACACCTGCGGGTTGTTCCCGATCACCATCGTCACCGCCATCGTTTCGCCAAGCGCGCGGCCGAAGCCGAGCATAATCGCGCCAATGATGCCCGTGCGCGCGTAGAACATGGCCGCCCGAATCGCTTCGAAGCGCGTGGCGCCAAGCGCGTAGGCCGCCTCGCGCTGCGTCATCGGCACGGTCTTCAGCACTTCGCGCGCCACGGAGGACGTGAACGGGACGACCATCACTGCGAGGACAAGGCCGGCTGCAAGCATACCAACGCCGAGCGGCGGCCCCGAGAAGAGCGGCAGCGCACGCATGGATTCAGGCGTCCATGTTTCCAGCAGGCGGACGAATGGAACGAGCACGAAGATGCCCCACAACCCGTACACGATTGACGGGATAGCTGCCAGCAGCTCGGTGAGAAAGATTAGAGGCGCGCGCAGCACTGGAGGGCAGAGCTCGGAGACGAAGACGGCAATCCCAAGCGCAACGGGCGTGGCGATCGCCAGCGCGAGGATCGACGAATACAGCGTGCCCCAGATGAAGGGGAGCGCACCGAACTCGCCGGCCACCGGATCCCACGTGCTGGTACGCCAGAAGTCGAAACCGAACCTCTGGATCGACAGCCACGATTGTCTCGCCAGCTCGAACCCGATGGCGGTGACAATGAGCAGCAGCGCCGCAGCAAAGGCGCCGATGCTGAGGCGAAATCCCAGGTCGCGCGAACGCATTGACGCGCCCTACAATACCTTGATCTTCTGCAGCGCGGCTTCCTCGAGTTTCACGACGCTGTCAGGCAGCGGCGCGTACCCGAGATCGGCAGCGTATTTCTCGCCGTCGGTAAGCGCCCAGTGCATGAAGTCGACCGTCGCCTTCGCAGCGGCCTTGTCGGTCGGATTCTCGTACAGCAGTATCCAGGTGAACGACGAGATTGGATAGCTGCCGGCGCCCTCGGCATTGGTGATGGACACGCGGAAATCGGCGGGCATGTTCGCCGCGGCGGCGGCCGCCGCTTTCGTGACCGAATCGACCGACGCTTTTACAAACTCGCCGGCGGCATTTTGCACGGCCCCGAAGGGGATCTTGGTTTGAAGCGCGTAGATCAATTCGACGTAGCCGATTGATCCCGGCGTCTGAGACACCAGTCCTGAAACACCTTCGTTGCCCTTGCCGCCAACGCCGACCGGCCAGTTCACCGAGGTGTTCACGCCCACCGTTGTCTTGAATTCAGGAGAGATCTTGGACAGGTAGTCCATGAAGATGTACGTGGTCCCAGAACCATCGGAGCGATGCACGACCGTGATGTCGGTGACGGGCAACTTCACACCCGGGTTGAGCTTCGCAATCGCCGGGTCGTTCCACTTCTTCACCTTGCCAAGATACATGTCCGCCAGAAGGGGTCCCGTGAATTTCAGCTCATCTGTGACGCCGGGTATGTTGTACACGGGCACAACCGCTCCGAGCACCGTCGGCAGATGGAGAATTGCTCCCGGCGCCGACTTCAACTGCTCGTCGGTCATTGGACCGTCTGTGGCGCCGAAGAACACGGTCTGATTCAGGAGCTGGCGGATGCCGCCGCCAGATCCGATCGACTGGTAGTTGATTCGTACGTTCGGGTGGAGCTTGTTGTACTCGGAAAACCATTTCGAATAAATCGGATACGGAAACGTGGCACCTGCGCCGTTGATTTGAATGGTGGGGGACGCGTTCTGGGTCGCCGCGGATTGCTGGGTGTCACCGCCACAGGCCGTCAGGGCAAAGGTCGCGACCATGAGGACGAGGTGACGAAGCAAAGACGTTTTCATAGATCTGCAAACGTACCGGATCCGAATTTCGCAGCCGTTTCTGGGTTGTTAAATCCGTGTTACACGAATTTCGTTTTGGCTGGTCGTGCGTCTTGCGGTGTTGTCGCGTTTCGTTAGTGAACTCAGCGGATTCGGGGGGCCTCCATAACGTCTCGTTTTGCCTCGTTGCGTCTCGTCGGTTACCCTAGCCGCCGCCGACGTCGAAGGCAATAGTAATACGCGCATGCCGGGGAACCGCTCGGGCCGAGAGCTGCCGGCTGTTGCGGGGATGATCTCCGGGCGCCGATTGGCGACAGGGCGTGCCGTCCGATCGTCCGTCCTCGAAGGAGTTCTGGGAGCGGGTGTTACCATCTCGCCATGATCGCGCTCCGAACGCTTATCGCCTGCGCTCTTTGTCTGACGATCAGCGCGGCGGAAGCGACAACGATCGTCGTTTTGGCCAGAGGCGAGAGCATCTACCTCGGGGCCGACAGTCGAAGAGTGGTTGGCGCTCTCGGCGGCAACCCCAAGCCGATTGAGGCGTGCAAGATCCGCCAATACGGCGACATGCTTGTCGCGACGGCCGGTTACGGAGACCTTCCTGAGGCAGGCCTAGACCTCGATACCCAGTTCACTGAGGTAAGCCGAACCTGGAAAGGAGCATTCGAGGAGAAGGTTGGCATCTTGGAGCGAGTGGGTAGTCAAGGGTTTCAGCAGCTGCTCCAGAAGATCCTCGACCTGCGTGCTCAGGTCCTGGACCAGGCTCGTATAGCTGAACAGATTGGCCGCAAAGCGGAGCAGGCGGGCCGTGAGGACGACCAGGCAGAGGCTCGAACGGTGCAGCTCAAAGCGCAGGCGACCGCAGACCGAGCGACGGTGCTCCTTAAGAAGATAACGCCACAGATACTCGTCATAGCGGGTCTCGACGAGAGCGGCACAGCGCGCGTTGCTCTCAGAACCATTCAACCGACCAATGACGGCCGGACCGCCGCCCCCACCGTGAGGCCCATCGAGTTTGCCGGCTTTGCGATGCTGGCTAACAGCAGAGCCTATCGGAACATGACACAGGAGCAGCGCGAGCGGATTTTCTCGTTGGCCCCAGAGCTTGCTGTCATTGGGTTCATCGAGGCGCAAATACAGGACACGCCCCGGGTCGTTGGTCCGCCGATCAACCTCGTGAAGATCGGACCGACCGGCTATGAGTGGATCCGGTCCAGCGAGGTCTGCGATCGTCAACGAATGCAGTAATTACGTGACGCTCGCGGACCAGCCCTTGGTCGCTGGACCTTTCGGCCTCGTGGCATCTCGTTTATGCAAGTCCAAGCGTCGGCTGCCTACGGCTAGGCCGTCCTCATGCGCTCCAGCGCTGCGAGACGCAGCGGTTGATCGTCGGCGAGGCCCGCGAACGAAATCAGCGACATCAGAGAGATGGAATCGGCGACGCCTGGCACTAACCGTTAAATCCGTGTTAACGGGATGCGGCCGCGCGAGCTCCGCGTCCGGCTTTCGCGCGTTTCGCGCGCGCCACGGGGGGGGCGGCGGCGGCTGTCTCGATCCGAACCGGTTTGCCGACGAGCTCCTCGAATGGCTCCAGATGACGGCTGGTTGCCCAGACTTCGAGCTCCGAGTCGCCGGACGAATGCAGAGTCAGCACGATGTCCGCCCCTCGGTCGTTCACCTCGAGACCGGAAATGGGCTGGGCGTGACTGCGATCGAGGCTTTCCGCGACGCGGAGGATCGACGAAAGGATGCGCACGGTCCGCCTCAGCGGCGACGGGAGCTGCGCATATTCATCATGCGAGCGCCTCGGAGTTCCTCGCCGGTGATACCGGGCGACAAGGGCTATCACTTCGATCTCGTCGGGGTGAAATCCCCTCAAGTCGCCGTTTTTGATCAGGTAATACGAATGCTTGTGATGAGCCGAGTAGCTGATGTGCCCGCCGAGGTCATGCATCAGCGACGCGTACTCGAGCCACTCGCGCTCGCGATCGGTGAGTCCATGGACGGCGCGCGTCTGGTCGAACAAGGCCAGCGCCAGCCGAACGACCTGCTGCGCGTGCTCCGCGTAGTAGTTGCAGCGTTCCGCGAGCTCGAGCGTGCTGCGGCGACGCACGTCCGGGATGCTGTCGATCTGCGCAATCTGCCGGCGATTCCGCCGGATGTAATCGAGCACCAGACCTTCGCGGAGGGCAAGATCGCAGAGCGTCAGTTCTTCGGCGCCGAGCCGCCGGATGATCGTGTCGAGCAGCACGGCGCCGCCGACGATCAGGTCGGCACGTCTCGGGTCCAGCCCGGGGATCGCGAGCCGGTGCTCGAGGTCCAGCGCCGCAACGTCTTTCCGAACGCGCCGGATTTGCTTGGCGGATACATGCAGGTTGCGGAGCTCCGAGGGCGGCGCACCCCGTGCAGCCGTCGCCGCGACCGCGCCGACGCTGAGGATTGTCCCCGATGTGCCGATGACGCGATCGAAACCGACCGCCACGATTTGCTCGCAGTACCGATCGATCTCGCCAAGCACGTGCTTGACGAGCTTCCGCTCGTCGCGTTCCGAGAGCGGGTCGCTGTGCACGAAATGCTCGGTCAGGCGGATTGAGCCGATCTTGAAGCTGCGCGCGAGCTGAATCGTCGTCGCGGTACCGAGCGTGATTTCGACGCTGCCTCCGCCGATGTCGATGACAACCGCGCGGCCGCCGGCCACATCGACGCCGTACACGGCGGCTTGGTGGATCATCCGCGCCTCCTCGGCGCCCGAGATCACGCGTGGCCGGATGCCCGTGTCGCGCTCCACGCGCGCGAGGAACTCGCCGCCGTTGCGCGCCTCCCGTGTCGCGCTGGTCGCCGCCGCGAGAATCTCATCCACGCGGTGCGAGTCCGCGAGCCGTTTGAACTTGGACAGCGCCTGTAAGGCGGCGGTCATGGCTTCGGCCGTCAACGCGCGGCCGTCGAGGCCACCCGCGCCGAGGCGGACCATCGCCTTTTCACGGTCTACGACCTCGAACGAGAGGTCGGGCCGCACCCGGACCACGATCATGTGGACTGAATTGGTACCGATGTCGATGGCGGCTATGCGCATGGAGGTTCGTGGTGACGGCGAGCTATAGTGAAGTGGACTGCCTCGCCGCAGTCAATTATGCGTACCCCGGCCACGGAATACCTCATCCGCCAGCGAGTCACCGCCCTCGGGCGGGCGTTGCCTGCTGCCACCAAGGGCGATGTCACCTCGCTCCACCAGGCACGCGTGGCTACGCGGCGGCTTCGGGCCGCCCTGCCGCTTGTCGCACCCGGGCGAAAGACGGAAAAGCTCACCCGGTCGGTCCGCAAGTTGACGCAGGCGCTCGGGCCGGTCCGCGAGCTCGACGTGGCGCTTCTGATCCTCGATGAATTCGAGGATAGCGCGGATGTGCCGCGGCCGGCAGTCCAGCGGCTCCGCGCCGCGATTGGAGAGGAGCGGCGGCAGGTGCACGCGGAGTTGCAGCGGCTTCTCGAAAGCTTCGATCTGGGGAAGTTGCGCAAGCGTGCGGTGTCGGCGGCGCGCAAACAGGAGGGGAAGACGTCCAGCGTGCGCGATCCGAAGCGCGCCGCGAAGGCCCGGATCCGCGCGCGACAGCGCGCGGAGCAGCTCGCGCTCGCGATCGAAAACGCCGCGGCACTGTATCTTCCCGATCGCCTTCATGAAGTCCGGATCGCGGTGAAGAAATTGCGGTACACGCTGGAGCTCGAAGAAAGCTTCACTGCCTCTCGCGCGACCGCGCGTATCCGCACCCTGAAGAACGCCCAGGACCTTCTCGGCCGCATGCACGATCTCGAAGTGCTGATTGCACGGACACGCGGCATCCAGAGCTCGCCGGGCGCATCGACCCTGAAAGTCTCCGGCGATCTCGATCGCCTCGTTCGGCGGCTCGAGAACGAATGCCGGCAGCTGCACGGTCATTTCATCGCGTCGCGCAAAGGTCTGCTCTCTCTGTGTAACCGCCTCATGGCGCGTGGCGAGCGCGGCGACCATACGCGCACGTCGGCGGCCTAGCGCGTATGGAGCCGTGTGACCTGTATCTGATTCGCCATGCGATTGCCGCGGAACGCGGTGAGGAGTGGCCCGACGACACCAGGCGTCCGCTGACGGAAACCGGCACCTCCCGGTTCAAGGAGGTCGTCAAAGGGCTGGCCTGGCTCAATGTCGAGATCGACGAGATCTTCACCAGTCCACTGGTGCGCGCGAAGCAGACGGCGAACCTGCTGGCGCACGGCCTTGCGAACAAGGCGTCGGTGAAAACGCTCGAAGCGCTCGCGCCTGGTCAGTCGCCTCGCGTGGTCATGAACGAGCTCAGTCGTTGCGCCAAACGGCGGCGCATTGCACTCGTCGGTCACGAGCCGGATCTCGGCGAGCTGGCGGCACACCTGCTCGGGTCGCCCCGGGCGCTCCCGTTCAAGAAGGGCGGCATCTGCCACATCGCCGTCCAGGGCCTCACCTCGCGCCGCCCCGGCGAGCTGGTGTGGTTTCTGCCCCCGAAAGTGCTGCGCCGTCTCCCACGGTAGCCACGATGGTCACGAAGACGGATTGGCCACAAAGATCACAAAGACCTCTAACGAAAAAACGTTTGTGATCTTTGTGTTCTTTGTGGCCACGTCGTCTTTGTGAGCTCCGTGGCCGATCGTATCGCCGTCATCATCAATCCAATCTCGGGAACCGGCGGCCGTATTGATGTTGGGCGCGCACGCGCGTCGTTCGCCGCCGATCTGATCGCCTCTCGGGGTGGTGATCCCTCGCTGGTATTCCTGACGGAACGGCCCGGCCACGCACGGGAACTGGCTAACGCGGCGAGATCTCGTGGCGCCGCGACGGTTGTCGCCTGGGGCGGCGACGGGACGATGAACGAGGTGGCGAGCGCGCTGGCGTTTACAGACACGGCGATCGCGATGGTGCCAAGCGGATCCGGCAATGGCCTCGCACGGGAACTGAAGATTCCGTTCGATCCCGCCGCCGCGTTCGACGTGGCGTGCCGGGGTCGCGAGAGGGTCATTGACGCCGGAGAGATCGGCGGGCGCTTGTTCTTCAACATCGCCGGCATCGGGCTCGACGCACGCGTCGCGCATCGCTTTGCTGTCGACGGTCTCGGGCGGCGCGGATTCTCGCGTTACTTGGCGCTCACGATCGGAGAATTGAGGGGATACCTGCCCGATCAACTGACCGTGACGACACCGTCGTCGTCGATTACAAAGCCGGTTCTTCTCGTGGCCATCGCCAACGGCCGGCAGTACGGCAACGGCGCGATCATCGCGCCCGATGCGCGGCTCGACGATGGGCGGCTGGACGTCGTGATCGTCGGCCATCGGTCCGTGTTGCGCGCATGCCTCGAGCTGCCCCTGATCTTCATGGGGCGCGCAGGAAATGTTGGGGGAGTGACCATGGAGCCAGCGGAATCAGTCGAGATTACGTCGCCGCATCCCGTTCTGTATCACTTGGATGGTGAACCGATCGCGGGGACGCTCAGTCTCAGGGCGCACGCCAGAGCTCGGGCGGTGCGTGTCAAAGTGCCGTCAAAGTGCTAAAGGGTTAGGGTAATCGCCTCAGATCACGCCGTATTTACATAACGTTTACATCCTGAGGGAGACCGACTGGAGTACAGATCGGGGTTCCCGTATGTACACACGACAACTTCAAAAAGCCGCGCACACGCGCAAGTTCACAATCAGTTCAGCGAGCGAATCAGGATGGGAAGTCCGCGACGAGCATGACAGCCGCGTGATTCGCTGGGCCCGCTACCACGACTGGCACCGGGTCGAGCGTGCGAAGATGTCGTTCGCGCTCGAAGCGGCGATGCTCGAAGCGAGCGGCTGGAACGAAGCCTAGGAATTGCGAATACGGAATTGCGAGCGCTGAGGGTGCGGACGTTGAGTTCGCGCACGCAGAATTCGCATCACTCGACAAAGCGGTAGCCGAGCCCCACGACGGTTTCAATCTGTTGTCCCGCCGCGCGCAGTTTTCCACGCAGACGTCCCACGTGCACGTCTACTGATCGCGTTTCGATCGCCTGGTCGTAGCCCCACACACGTTCGAGCAGCCGATCCCTTGACAGCACACGATTGCGATTCGCCACGAGATAGCGAAGCAGCTCGAACTCGCGTCGCGTCAGGCGGATCGGCTCGCCGTCAACGGCGATGGCGACGGCTTCGAAATCGGCAACGATGTGTTTCCCGCGATAGACAGGCGTGGCGGAGTCGTGGTCGCCGTTGGACTGACGACGCAGCACTGCCCGGACGCGCGCGGCCAGCTCGCGCAGGCTGAAGGGCTTCGTGATGTAGTCGTCGGCGCCGACGTCGAGCCCGGCGATCCGATCGCTCTCAGTCGAGCGGGCCGTCAGCATGATGATTGGCACCTTCGCCGTCTCGGGCCGCCCGCGGATAATCCGGCAGACTTCGATGCCACTGAGGATCGGAAGGTTGAGATCGAGGATGACCAGGTCGGGCGCCTGCTCGGTGACGCTCCTGAGCGCGGCATCACCGCTGCTGGCAATCTCGACTTCCATGGCGGTCTCCCGTTCGAGGGCGTGTTTGATGAGCCCAGCAATGTCGTGCTCGTCTTCGACGACAAGGACCCGCGTCCGCCCAGTTTTCATCGGTATCACCTAACTCACCGTAGTGAACGGGCGTTTCCGCGCGGTGACGAGGGCGTTAAATGTGGGTTACAGGTGCGACGGGGAGCACAGAGGTCCGAGAAGGTGCGAGGGGTGCGAAGCGTGCGAAAGGTGAAGAAATGCGCAGCTACCGCGGCGTTCCGAGGACACGACGGATTTCGGCTATGAGGGCGTCGGGCGGGCAGGGCTTGGGCACGAACCAGTCGCATCCGGCCCGCGTTGCGCGCTCCAGCTCCCCAGACCCGTCGTGCGCGGTCAGCGCGACGACGGGGATGTGCGACGTGCGCGTGTCGTTCTTGAGGCGCCGCGTCGCTTCCCATCCGTCCATCACCGGCAAGCTGAGATCCATCAGCACGACGTCGGGAGAGCGCGCCGTTGTGTGTGTGATTGCGTCGGCGCCATTGCCCGCTTCGATGACATCGAAGCCCGACAGCGTCAAATGTTCCGCGTACATCTGGCGAAGGTCGAAATGGTCTTCAACGAGCAGAATGAGCGGCCTGTTGCGCGGCACGCGTCGATTATCACACGGCGCCCGAAACGCTGGGTCGGAGGTAAACAGAGCAGTAGCGATGATAGTATCCCGCGTCACATGACTTTCCTGGAGCAGTTCCCGGCACGCGCGGCCGATCATCAAGCGGATCAGGACATTAGGGCGCGCTGGCTGCCGGTCCTCCTCGTTCTGTTCGTCGGATCGGGTTGCGCCGCGCTCATATATGAGGTCGTCTGGTTCCAGCTGCTTCAGCTCTCGATCGGCTCATCGGCCGTATCGCTCGGCGTGCTGCTGGGGATCTATATGGGCGGCATGTGCCTGGGCAGTCTGCTGCTGCCGCGGTATGTGGGCGCACGGCACCATCCGCTGCGCGTCTATGCGTTCCTGGAGCTTGGCATCGGGTTCTTCGGCGTCATCGTCCTGTATGGCGTTCCCGTCATCGGTGGTCTGTATACCGAGTGGGCCGGCACAGGAACGGCGAGCCTCATTCTCCGGGCGCTCGTCGCCAGCATCTGCCTGCTGCCCCCGACCTTGTTGATGGGAGCCACGCTTCCGGTTGTCGCGCGCGGTGTCGAGGCGACACCCGACGGCGTATCGTGGCTAGGGTACTTCTATGGCGGCAATCTCGCCGGAGCCGTCGCTGGAAGCCTGCTCGCCGGCTTTTACCTCCTGCGGCTCTATGACATGCCGACCGCGACGATGGTCGCGGTCGCGCTGAACGTGCTCGTGGCCGTGATCGCGCTGGCGGCGGCGCGCGTCATGAAACATTACCCCGCGCCCGCCGCGATGCCCGCACGACGCGAGACCGGCGTTGGCCTCGTGTATGTCGCGATTGCGTTGTCAGGAATGACCGCGCTTGGTGCCGAGGTGATCTGGACCCGGCAACTGTCCCTGCTGTTCGGCGCCACGACGTACACCTTCTCGCTGATTCTTGCCGTGTTCCTGACGGGGCTTGGCATCGGCAGCTCGATGGGCTCGAGTCTGGCGAAACGCTTCCCGCACTCGCGTGCGGCGCTCGGCGTGTGCCAGCTGCTGCTCTGCGCCGCGATTGCCTGGGCCGCGCACGCCACGGGCGCATCGCTGCCGTACTGGCCGATCAATCCTTCGATCGGGAAAAACCCGGTCTACCAGTTCGATCTCGATCTGCTCCGAGCACTGTGGGTGATGCTGCCTGCCGCGACGTTATGGGGTGCGAGCTTTCCGTTAGCCATCGGCGCCGCGGCACGGAAAGGACAGGACACGGCCCGTCTTGTCGGGGGAGTCTACGCCGCCAATACCGTTGGCGCCATCGTCGGGGCGCTTGTAACCAGTCTGGTGCTGGTCGCAGCGATCGGCACCCAGGGCGCGCAGCAGGTCTTGATTGGGGTTTCGGCTCTTTCAGCCCTGCTGATGCTCATCCCGGCGTCAGACGCGGCTGCTGGATCGATTCACGGTGGTAAGTTGATGCGTGTCCCGGCTCTGACGCCCTGGATGGGCGTTATCGCCATGTTCGTCGTCGGCGCAGTTGCCGGCTTGCTGATACGCACCGTGCCGCCGCTGCCTGGCATTCTCGTGGCGTACGGCCGGTACGCCGCAACCTGGGTCGGCATCAACGACATCATCTACGCCGGCGAAGGAGTAACCGCATCAGTGGCCGTTTCGCGCACGCCGGCGGGTGTCCTCAACTACCACAATGCAGGCAAGGTACAGGCGTCGAGTGAGCCGCAGGACATGCGCCTGCAGCGCCTGCTGGGGCATCTCACGACACTCGTCCCGGACAATCCGCGACGGGTGCTGGTCATCGGGTGTGGCGCGGGCGTCACCGCCGGCGCGGTCTCGGTGGACCCACGCGTGCAGAACGAGACGATCGCCGAGATCGAGCCGCTGGTGCCCGAGGTGGTATCCAAGTACTTCTCCGAGTACAACTTCAACGTCGTCGCAAACCCGAAGGTCACCGTGCACCTCGACGACGCGCGGCATTATCTGCTGACGACGAAGGAGAAGTTCGACGCGATTACGTCGGACCCGCTCGATCCCTGGGTCAGGGGCGCCGCCACGCTCTACACACGCGAATTTTTTGAAGTGGCCAAGGCGCATCTCAACCCGGGCGGCGTCGTCACGCTGTTCGTGCAGTTGTACGAGAGCAGCGACGCGGCGGTGAAGAGCGAAGTCGCGACCTTTCTCGAAGCGTTCCCCGGCGGCGTCGTGTTCGCGAACACGTCGAATGGCCTTGGCTACGACCTGGTGCTGCTCGGACAGCTGAATCCGCGGCCGATCAACGTCGACGCGATCCAGGCCCGGCTGACAGCCGCGGTCAACGCGCCGATCGCGAAATCGTTGAGCGAGATCTCAATCTATTCCGCAACGGATCTCTTTGGAACGTATGCAGGACGCAAGTCCGACATGGCCGGGTGGTTGAGCGGCGCGGCGATCAATCGCGACAGCAATCTGCGGTTGCAGTATCTTGCGGGGCTCGGCCTGAACCTCTATCAGAGCGATGCCATCTACCGGAGCATGATTAGGGACAGCCAGTATCCCGAAGATCTCTTCGAGGGATCGCCGGCCACACTTGCCGCGCTGCGTGAAAAGATCAATCAAGCGCTCGGCAAATCATGACGGCGGATCGCCTCTACACCACGGTCCCAGGACGGATCACGCCGCCCTTCGGCACGACGACTATCCCACCGCGGATGAACCAGCCCTCGCCGTCGGCGTGATCGACGTTGCGCTCGTTCACGAGCCGCGCTCCATCGCCGATCCGCGCGTTCTTGTCGATGATCGTGCGATCCAGAACCACGTCACGGCCGACACCGAGCCGCGGCACAGCGTCTGGCGCTGCGCCGTCCTCGTAGAAATCCGCGCCGAGAAGTACAGAGCGCGACACTTTGGCGCCCGCCTCGATGTGCGTGCGAATGCCGACGACGGTCTCCTTGATGTCGCAGCGGTCGAGGAAGCATCCGTCGGTCACGATCGAATCACGCACATGACAATCCGTCAGACGCGAGCCCGGCAGGTAACGGAGATGCGTGTAGATCGGTCGCGTCGGATCCCAGAAGCGGAACGGTGCCGCAACCCGCCCGAGCATGACGTTTGCCTCGTAAAACGATTCGATCGTGCCGACATCCGCCCAGTACCCGCGATAGAGATACGGCTTGACCTTGTATTTCGCGAGCGCCCCTGGTATCAGCTCGCGCCCGAAGTCGAGTCCGGATTCGCGTTCGAGCATGTCGAGCAGGATGTCTCGCGAGAACACATAGATGCCCATCGAGGCCATGAAGGGCTGCTCATCCGTGTGGCGCCCGAAGCTGGCGCCGGGTGGAATGCTGCGCCCGATCTCCTGGAGTCGATCCCGCTTCGGTTTTTCTTCGAAGGCGACGATGCTGCCGTCGCGGTCGAAACGGAAGATACCCATCTGCGTGGCGGTTGCTGGATCGACAGGCTGGGCGGCGATCGTAATGTCGGCGTGGCGATCCACGTGTGCGCCGATCAGCTCGGTGTAATCCATCCGATAGAGATGATCACCTGCCAGGATGAGGTAGTACTTCGCCTCGTGCTGCGCGAAGTGCCGGGCGGCCTGCCGGACGGCGTCGGCCGTTCCCTGGAACCAGTGTGGATTGTCAGGGGTCTGCTCGGCCGCGAGAATCTCGACAAACCCCTCTGAGAACGTATCGAGCCGGTACGTGGCCGAGACGTGCCGGTTGAGCGAGGCCGAGTTGAACTGCGTCAGGACGTAAATGCGCCGGATGTCGGCGTGCAGGCATTCGCTGACCGGTACATCGATCAACCGGTACTTCCCACCGATCGGCACTGCCGGCTTCGACCGTGTCGCGGTCAGCGGAAACAGGCGGGACCCCTGGCCCCCACCGAGGATGATCGCGAGCGTCTCGTTCGTCATGAACTTGGTCACGCGGTGCAAATCATGGGGCGGAGCCCGATCAGGCCTGCGATGTCTCCATCATCGGCGTCGTGAGCGGCAGCCGCGTCACGAACGTCGTACCTCGACCGGGACCGTCGCTCATGGCGTCAATGGTGCCCGCGTGCAGCTCGATCAGCCGCTTCGCGAGCGTCAGGCCGATCCCGAGGCCTTCGCGAACGCGATGCGGCGAGTCGTCACTCCGCATGAACATGTCGAAGATGCGTGGCAGCACGTCCTCCGCGATGCCGATGCCCGTGTCGGTGACGGTGACGATGGCCTGCGCGCTCTCGACCGAGGCGCGGATGGTGATGCGGCCGCCGCGGTCGGTGTATTTCACGGCGTTGTTCAGCAGATTGGCAAATGCCTGTGTCATTCTCGCGGAATCGGCATCCACCCAGATCGGGTCGCCCGGCAGCTCGATGCTCAGAAGGTGTCCGGCCACGTCGATGAGCGGCTGCGTGGTTTCGACGGCGCTCTGCAGCGCGAGTCGCAGGTCTATCCGCTCGCGGCGCAGGTCGATCTGGTCGCGCGTGATGCGTGACACGTCGAGCAAGTCGTCGGTCAGCCGGACGAGCTGATACACCTGGCGCTCCATGACCGCGTACGCGCGGCCGGCCACGAGCGGATCGTGCCCTGAGCGCCGCAACACCCCGAGGGCATTGCGGATCGGTGTGAGTGGATTCCGCAGCTCGTGGGACAGGATGGCAAGGAATTCGTCCTTCGTTCGGTCTGCCTCGAGCAGCTGACGCTCGGCACGCTTCTGTTCGGTCAGATCGACGCACACGCTGACGCATCCAGTTACCTCGCCGTTAGCGGCGTACAAGGGCTCGACGTCGTTCTGGATGTATCGCACTGTTCCGTCCGCCCGCAGGATTTCGATGTCGTTCCTGATGGACGTGCGATGCGCGATCGCGTACTGCATCGGCAGTTGGTCGGTTGGAATGTCTTTGCCGCCACGTTGAATCCGGTACCGCGGCTGTTCGCCGGGCGGTGGCGTCAGTGAAATGTTCGCGCCCGCGGGCACACCGAGGAGCTCGGCGAGGGCCGCATTCGCGGAAATCACGCGGCAGCCGGGATCGTGCGCGATGGCGATTGGCACAGGGGCGTGCGAGATCAGCGCTTCCAGTCGCTGAAGGCGTGCGCGCAACTCGTCGCTGCTCGCGCCTTCCGGCGATCCAAAAAACTCGAATGGCGCATTCATCAGGCGACTCGACTTCTTTTAACACATCCGTTGCAGGTTCGAGATCGAGCCGTCACGCAACCCCTTTAAAGTGTGCAAGTATGCACGTGGGTATACCACGGCGTTTCGACGCACCACTCGCGCAGAGATGGCGCTGACCCTCGACGACGCCCGGTTCGTCCGAGCGGAGTCCAGGGGATGACAATCAGCGTCATTGTCTGCGCGCATAATGAAGCGCGCTATCTTCCGGCCTGCCTTCATTCCGTTCTCGCCCAGTCCCGGCTCCCTGACGAACTTCTGGTCATCAACAATGCGAGCACCGATGAGACGTCCCTCGTGGCGTCGCAGATCCCGCACGTGCGTGTGGTGGACGAGCCGCGCAAGGGCCTTGTGGTCGCGCGGGAGACGGGGCGCCGTCACGCGTCGGGCGACCTTCTGATCTATCTCGATGCAGACTGCCGCGCACCGCTGACATGGTTGGAGCGCATCGAGCGGCGATTCGACCGTGACGCCGTGCTTATCGCGTTGTCCGGTCCCTACCGGTACTACGACTGGGACTGGACGGGGCGGGCGTTGATCCGCGCTTACGATTTCACGCTGGCTCCGGCCACGCAGCTGCTGGTCAGGCACCTCCTCCGGATTGGCACGATCTTCTACGGTGGCAATTTCGCCGTCCGTAAGGAGGCGCTCGAGCGGATCGGCGGCTTCGACACCTCGATCGAATTTCACGGCGAAGATACCAATCTCGGCCGGCGGCTGTTCGCGATTGGCAAGGTCGGGCTGTTCCACGATTGCTACCTCTACACGTCCGCGCGCCGCTATGTGGCGATGGGCAAAGGCGCGGTGTTCCGTCTGTACGTGCGGAACTTCACGTCCGAGCTGCTGCACCACCGGCCGAAGGATACGGTGCACCTCGACGTGAGGACCTGATGCCCGGGTACGAGCCATTCCTGCTCTGCGACTTTCACGTCCACACGCGCTGGAGCGACGGGAAGCTGACGATCGCGGAGGTAGTGGACTTGTACGGGTCAACGGGGAAGTTCGACGTGATCGCGATAACCGATCACATCCTGATGAAGAAGGACCTGCTCGCGCGCGCCGGACGGATTGCCACGTTGGGACGCCGCGCCTTCGGGGTTCGTGAGGAGGAGTTCGAGGGGTACCTCGCCGCGATCCGCACCGAGGCGACGCGCGCAATGCGGCAGTACGGCCTGCTGGTTGTACCCGGTGCGGAGGTCACGCAGAACCGCCTGCGCGGACGCAAGAACTCCCACATCATTGCGCTCGATATCAAGAAGTTCATCAGCGCGGATCAGTCCGCTGATGCGATTCTCCGCGAAATTCGACGCCAGGGTGCCCTGAGCATCGCGTGCCATCCGCACCACCGCGCTCCACGTCGATTCGAAATCAGCACCTGCTACTTGTGGGATCACCGGGACGAACTGTCGGATTTGGTCGACGTGTGGGAAGCGGCCAACCGCGACGATCTGTTTCCGGTGACCAGCCTCAAGCATTTTCCGTATGTTGCCAATAGTGACTTCCACAAGCCGAAGCACCTCTATTCGTGGAAGACCCTTGTGCGTTGCGAGAAAACGTGGCCCGCCGTCAAGCAGGCATTGAAGAGCAACGTCGACGTCGCGCTGACGCTCTTCCGCAACGGATCGTGGGCTGCGTGAATGGGTGCCTGGTTGACGTCTGGCGCTGCTCGCGAACTCAGTGCAACTGGCGCCGCACTCACGGCGCTTATCCTGACTTTCGGTCCAATTTCAGGTGCGCATTTCTGGCCAACCAGTTCCCACCGTCAGGCAACCGGTCATGCCGATCAGGACCCTGCTCACCCCGACGAAGCTAACCACTTGCCGGGTACACCAAACCGCTGCGGGACGTGAGCCAATCATCACGGATCCGTCGCGCCGCATTCACCCGCTCCAGTGATGCACTCCGGGGCCTCATGGAGGCCTCCTGGACCCGAAAGGCGAACATTTCCGTTGTTGAGGACGCCATTTCCACGCCGAAGGGAGGCAGTCCGGTCAATAAGCGTCAGTCCACACGGCAGCGTTTCGTGTCACGGCACGACAGCGTGGCATCACGACATGGAAGTGTCACGATCGTCCTTGAAAGTGTGCAACTCCCGCCGCAAATCGACCCGATTCGACAGTTGAAACCCGCATAATCGGCGCGTTCGATCATGCACGGCGGAAGCGAAATCTACCGCTTTGGCCCCTTCGAGCTTGACTCGGCTCACCGGCGTCTGTTGCGCGGACGCGAGCCCGTCGCGCTGCCCGACCGGCACGCGGACGTCCTCGTGCTGCTGGCGTCCAACGCGGGCCACATTGTCACCAAAGAAGCGCTCATGGCGGGCGTCTGGCGGGATGTGGCCATCACCGACAACACCATCGAACGCGCGATCTGGAACCTGCGCAAGACTCTGGGCAGCCAGCCGGACGGCGCGCCCTACATCGAAACGCAGGTGCGGCTGGGCTACCGGTTCGTCGCGACCGTTGAACGCGGGAAGCCGCGCCAATCGAATGTAGCGCTAGACGCGCTGCTCGCGCCATATCGCGCGTTCGTCGAGGGACGGGCGGCGCTCGAGACCCTGGATCGTCACGCGGTGGCCCGGGCGCGGCAGGCGTTCGACGATGCGTTGCGCGCCGCGCCCGACAATCCCGCCGCGCATATCGGCATGGCGAACGCCTGTGTCCTTGCGTTCGAATCGACGCGAACGGACGCCGCTCCCGATACAGCGTCGTTGCAGCAGGCGGACCGTTACGCACGGGAGGCCTGCCGGCTCGATCCCTCGTCCGGCGAAGCGTGGAGCACCCTCGCCTTCGTGCTCAATCGCGCCGGAAACCACTCGGAGGGAATCGCTGCGGCGCGCAACGCCCTGACGCTCGAACCGGACGTCTGGCAGCATTCCCTGCGCCTCGCATTTGTGAGCTGGGGTGACCAGCGCGTTCGGGCGGCACAACGGGTGTTGACGCTCTGCCCTGAGCTCGCCCTCGCTCACTGGTTTGCCGCGACGGTGTTTGTCGCCCGCCAGGCGTTTGACGCGGCGATCAAGCACCTGCGCGACGGATGTGCCGCCCAGGACGCGCAGCGGAACGGCGCGAAGCGATTCCATGCCGTGGGCTTACATCTGCTGCACGGCCTCGTGCTCGGCGCACGCGGCGCAGTCGACGACGCGCTCGAGGAGTGTGCGCGCGAGCTCGCGGACATGGATGACGGTCACTTGTACGCGCGTGAATGTGCCGCGACCACCTGGTACGCGCGCGGTGCGTTTTGCCTTCGCCAGGGCCGCCGCGACGACGCCGAAGCGTCGTTTAACGAGGCGCTCACGCGCATGCCGAACCATGCGCTTGCGGCGATTGGCCTCGCGGCGATTTGCCCCGTATCTCAGGTCCAGGCGATTCATCCCGGCGCGAACATCCGTCGCCCAGGCTTTGGCGGACAAACCGTCGACGCAGCCATGGCGCATGCGGCGATCCTCGCCCTGCAGGGCAAGCACCACGACGCGGCGCGCGTGTGCGGTGATGCGCTCGCCAAGGCGGAGGCTGGTCCGGCAGGATGGCTGCTGCCCGTCGACCCGCTGCTACACGTCGCCGCGCATCGCGAGGAGTGGGCGCAGACGCTCGCGATGCTCCGACGGGGCGCTGCCTAGCGCACTTTCAAGACCTTTCAAGGATTCTTCAGTCCGCAGGTAAGGACTTCCTCCGCCCGGCCGATCGAGGATAGGCCCTCAACGAGGCAATTCCGCCTCAAGGAGGATAACGACATGACGACTAGCGAAAAACGTAGACACGAAATGCTCGTGCGGGTCCGTGACTTTGGCCTTGCACGAGGCGATCGGTTCCCCAAATCCACGTTGGGAGCAGAGGCGTTTGCGGCCGTGGACGCGGCCGTAAACAACTTGAATCAGCATGGCGCAACGGAATTCTCGAGCCGCCGAAAAGCACGCGGCGGCACGAGCACCGACACGGCGGCGTACCGCGCGCTCGTCGAGACGGTTGAGGCGATCAGCCGCACGGGGCGGGCGGTGGCGCTCGATACCCCCGGCGCGGAGGATCGGTTCCGTGTGACCAAGGCGCAGGGACGGCGGGGGATCATGAACGCGGCACGGGCGTTCGCGCGCGATGCCGAACCGCTCGCCAGCCAGTTCATCGCACACGGCATGCCCGAGGACTTCGTCGCGCAGTTGAAGGCGAAGGTCGCGGGCTTCGAGCAAGTGCTGCATGAGCGTGAGGCGCGGAGAGAGCTGAACGCGTCGTCACGTGCGTCGATGAACGCCGCGCTCGAATCGGGTCTAGCCGCCGTCCAGCGGCTGGATGCGATCGTCAGCAACGTGCTCGGTAACGATGCGGCGGCGATGGCGAGTTGGGCGGTCGCACGGCGAATCGAGCACTACGGTGGTGCGAAGAGGGCCAGCACGGTGGCCTCCGTTGCGGCTGCCACTGGCGCGGCAGCAACACCACCATCAGCCGGCGGGGCACTCACGCCAACCGCACCGCAGGCGAGTAACGCATGAACCCACGGTCGTGACGGGTCAGGCGACCGCGCCTGGCCCGTCTTTTCATCTGACAGCGAGAGGATCATTGCTGGTGGTCCAGCGCTGCAGGGAGGTTTCGATTTCACGCGGGCGATACGTTGCTGATACGCGCGGCGCGTAATGTGTTCGTGCAGCGGCCGGTTCACTCCCGCTGCAAGGACGAACAGCATGAATGCCAATTCTGAAACGAACCATGATCCGGTGGATGAAACATTCGCCGCGGCGCTCGGCAGGGCGAAGGCGGAGTTTCTCGAGATGCCTGGACTGCGGCTGACGCTCGCCCAGGCTCAGCGGTTGTGGGCGCTCGATCGCGTGTTGTGCGATGCCGTCCTGGCGGCGCTGGTCGAGACGCGCTTTCTGGTCCAGTCGGGCAAAGCCTCCTTCATCCGCGCCGACTAGGCCGACTAGCAGGTGCGCCAACCAGGCGATTCGCCGTTTACGCGATCGTCATGCGCGTGTCACTGCGGTGTGACCGCCGACCATTCTTGCGTCAATCTCGCACGTGACAAGGACAACCCGCCTCGTCACTCCTGACATATCTGCAAATTCTTCGTATCGGACACACGGTCGTCACACTGCTGCTCTACAAAACTCGGCATGGTTAATCCGGCGTTCAGATTCTGGGTGTGTGTGATCGTCAGCGCCCTCTCTGTCCCGGCGTCGGCATCTCAGCGTCCTAACTCTGGGGACACAATCATCGATGGCAGGGTCGTCGATGCCGGAACGGGGGAGCCGCTGCCTGGAGCCCGGGTGGCGGTCAGTGGAAGCCCGGTCGAGACCTCAACAGATCGGAACGGCCGATTTCGCCTCATCGGTGCCCCGAGCGGCTCGGTCGTGCTGGTCGTGGCCTATCTCGGACGAATGGAGCAGAGCCGGGCCCTCGCGCTCGAGCCTGGAGCGATCGTCCGGGTGCCTGACGTGCAGATGGCGCCTCCGGGATACGAGGAGACGGTCGTTGTGGAGGCCTCGCTAGCGCGCGACGCGGACGAGCGCGCGTTGAACCAGCAGAAGACCGCGCCCAACATCACGAATGTCGTCTCCGCCGACCAGATCGGGTCGTTCCCGGACCGGAACGCCGCCGAGACAACTCAGCGGATCGCCGGCGTGTCGATCTCGAAGGACCAGGGCGAGGGACGGTACGTGAGCGTGCGCGGCACCGAGCCGCGTCTCAACTCCATGATGATCGACGGCCAGCGGATCCCGTCGCCGGATCCGCTGCTGCGGCAGGTGGCCGTCGACGTAATTCCCTCGGAACTACTCCAGGCCATCGAAGTGTCGAAGGCGCTGACGCCCGACATGGACGCCGATTCGATCGGCGGAAGCGTCAACCTCGTGACGAAGCAGGCGCCGGACCGGGGGAGGCTCCTCGGCTCGGTCGGCGGCGGTTTTAATCGCATGCTCTCGAGCTGGGGTCAGAGCAACGCGACACTGACCGGGGGACGGCGGTTCAACGACGGCCAAGTTGGGATCATCGCGTCATTCAGCGAATCGACGGCCAAACGCGGCAACCAGGACGTCGAGGCCACGTACACCACTGCGCTCGGCCTGAACGAGCTGAACCCGCGGTACTACCAGGTGAACCGCCGCCGCGTCGGCGTCAGCGCCGCGCTGGACGTCAGGCAGAGCCCGGGGTCGAACGTGACGATACGCGGCATCTTCAACCGGTTCATAGACGATCACGAGAACCGACAGCGCGTCCGCTGGGCGGTGGGCAACAGCCGTATCGATCGTGAGCTCCGCGATCGTACTCACATTGAGCGCATCGGCTCGCTCGGCATCACCGCACAGCATCTAGTCGGCTCGGCGACGACGCTCGACTACCACCTGAGCGGCGCGTACTCGGATCAGTTCGATCCGCTGACGATGACGACCACTTTCCGCGCGTCAAGAATCACATTCGCGCCAAACGTGTCGGCCACAGTGATCGATCCGGACAACATCCAGGCGAACCCGCTGAACGACGATGTCAACAGCTACAACCTTCAGCAGCAGATTCGCGCGACGAACTTCGCCAACGACCGGGACATTGTCGGCGTCGTGAATGTCCGGCGCCCGCTACGCGCCGCGTCCTCGGTAGCGTCCTTCCTCAAGTTCGGAGCGAAAGTGCGCGACAAGCACAAGGGACGCGACCGCAACGAGACGACCTTCACGACTCCCTCGGCGCTGAGGATGACCAGCTTCCTCGAGAACAGCTTCAGTCTGCCGCCGTACCTCGACGGGCGGTACGACCTCAGGCCATATCTGAGCCAGGCGCTCGTGTCGAATATCCCGAACCTTGCACCGGGGACGACCGCGCTGAACCACCAGCGGGATGCGGAGAACTTCGACGGCCGCGAGGTGACGACAGCGGTTTACGCGATGGCGGAGATCTTCGCTGGCTCGAAGGTGTACGTGCTGCCGGGTATCCGCTATGAGTACACGTCGGCGGATTTCGTCGGTCGCGACGTGCGCTTCGCGCCGAATGGGACGTGGCTCGGGAGCGATCCGCTCGAGGCAAAGACCAGTTACGGCGTCCCGCTTCCCGGCGTGAATCTCCGGTACGCGGCGACACCGGACACCAACGTCCGGTTTGCGGCCACGCGCTCGCTCGCGCGACCGAACTACTACGACGCCGTCCCCTATCGAGCGCAGGACGACAACGCATTGACCATCGCGCTCGGCACTGTCGACCTGAGGCCGACCAAGTCCTGGAACGTCGACGCGCTTGCCGAGCATTACTTCACCTCGGTCGGGGTCGTTTCGGCCGGCGTGTTCTATAAACGTCTCGAGGACTACATCTACACCTACACGACAACACAGATCGTCAATGGGTCGCAGTATCAAGTGACGCAGCCGCTCAATGGCGGCGCAGCCAGTGTGCGCGGAGTCGAAGTCGCGCTGCAGAATCAGCTTCGGTTCCTGCCGGCGCCGCTCGATGGCCTTGGTGTCTATGCGAACTACACGTTCACGACCTCGTCTGCGGCGTTTCCCGACCATGTCGGAGCCACACTGCCAGGACAGTCCCGCCACATGGGGAATGTCGCCGCGTCGTACGATAAGGGAAACTTCAGCGGACGCGTCGCGGTCAACTTCCACGGCTCATACGTGGATGTCATCGGGGCCACCAGCGCACTCGATCGCTACTACGATACCAACAGCCAGCTTGACATCTCAGTCACCCAGAGGATCTCGCGCAACTTGCGGCTTTACTTCGACGCGATGAACGTGAACAACGCGCTCCTGCGGTACTACCAGGGCGCGTCGCAACGAGTGCTCCAGGAGGAGCATTACCAGTGGTGGTCCACGTTCGGCGTGAAGCTGGAGTTCTGACGTGCCGCTACCTCGCATCACGTTCGCTGCCGTCGCGCTACTTGCCTTGACCGCGGCGCCCGGCGTACCTGCCGCGCAGGTGCCGGACCGTAAGCCCGCGCTCGTGGTGTTGCTGCTGGTCGATCAATTCCGAGCCGACTACGTTGATTCGTTCCAGCAGCAGTGGAGTGGGGGCCTGCGCCGGCTGCTCAGCGACGGTGCCTGGTTCCGTCAGGCGGATTATCCCTACTTCGATACGGTGACGTGCTCAGGTCATGCCACGGTCAGTACCGGGAGTCTTCCCTCGAAACATGGGATGGTGATGAACGAGTGGTGGGACCGTGCAAGCCGCACGGAGATGCCCTGCACCCGAGACCAGTCGACCTTGCCTGTGTCCTACGGCAGGACCGTGGCGGGCCCCGGCGACAGCGCGGTGAACCTACGGACATCGACGCTTCCGGACGAGCTGCGCGCGCAGCTCAGTCCGACATCGCACGCCATCTCATTTTCTCTGAAGGCCCGGTCGGCGATCCCTCTCGGTGGACATCGCCCGAACGCGGTCGCCTGGTTCGACGACTCTGGAACGTGGGTTACGTCCACAGCATTCTCACGCGCACCGGTGCGCGAGGTCGCTGACTACGTTCGGCGGTATCCGGTTGAGAAAGACTTCGGCCGAATCTGGAACCGGTCGCTCCCGGTTGCGGCGTACTCGTTCGAGGATCCCGCGGTCGGCGTCGAACCACCGCGCTCGATGACGCCGGGCTTCCCGCACGCGCTGGGAGGTGAGTCGTCGACGCCCGATCGGGCGTTCTACGAGCAGTGGCAGAGCAGTCCGTTCGCGGACGAATACCTCGCCTCGATGGCGCTGGACGTCGCCAGCAGGATGCGCTTGGGACAGGGCGGCACGACGGACATGATCGCGCTGAGCTTTTCGACGCTGGACAAAGTAGGCCACGACTACGGGCCGCACAGCCACGAGGTCCAGGACATCCTCGTGCGGCTCGACCGAACACTCGATCGCTTGTTCTCCGGGCTTGACCGGCTTGTTGGTGCGGGCCAATACACAGTCGCGTTAACGGCTGACCACGGGGTCGCGCCGATTCCCGAACGCGCCGCTGCACAGGGGTTGGACGCGGGGCGCGTGCCGGAAGAGACTCTGACGAACGCCACGAACGACGCGCTGCAGCGAACATTCGGCCTCGGACAGCACGTCGCACACATCATGAACAGCGACGTCTATCTCGAGCCGGGCATATTTGAGCGCATGATGGCGACCCCCGCGGCAGCCGCGGCGGTGCGGGCTGCGCTCGAAGCAATCCCCGCCGTCGCGCGGGTGTTCACGCGCGATCGGATCGCCGCGGATCGGTTCGACGACGATCCGATCGGCAGACGCCTCGCCCACAGCTATGACAGGGAGCGGAGCGGGGACCTTGTGGTGCTGCTGAAGCCGTACTGGATCACCGACGAAACCGGGACGTCCCATGGCTCGCCGTACGCCTACGATACGCGCGTGCCGCTGTTCCTGATGGGGAAGGGGATTGTCGCCGGCGAATACCTCGCGCCCGTGACGCCTGCCGACGTGGCCCCAACGCTCGCGTTTCTTGCGGGCGTGACGCTTCCAGGGGCAGAGGGACGCGTGCTCACCGAGGCGCTCGTCCACACCGTGCCGAGCGCGCGAAACTCGCGATAGAGCTGCGGCCGCGAGCCTTCAAACGCTTGCCCTCCTCACACCAGCAGCACCAACTCCAGCACGATAAGGATGACGATCGTGAGCTCGAGGAACTCGCCCCGCGCCATGGCCGTCTGCTCGACGGTGAAACGATAAATGTCGTCGAGCGTCTTCAGCTTTTCCTGAACGCTCCCTTTCCACTCGCTGAGCCCGAGTCGCGCGGTGGCGAGACCGAAGAGCCGCGCGGCGTAGACGTCGCCCACGATCTTCAGCGCGTTCTCCGTTCTGTCGGTCAGCTCGTTGACGTCGATGAAGAGCGAGTGGAGCTGGCGGGCCGCGCGCGTATAGCGCCGGGCCAGCCAGTTGTACAGCCAGCCTGTCTGCTGCAGTTGCGGGTAAATCCGTTCCAGCTCCGCATCGAGCAGTCGGTCGTAGTACCGGAACTCGAGGAGCTGCGAGTTGGCGAACTCGAAAATCTCCAGCGCCGCAAGTGCCCCGCTCTCCGTGTCGCGGATGAACGCGCTGCTCCAGGTCGGGATGACCAGATCGTCTGCGAAGTAGGAGATGTGGTGTCGAAGAACCTCGTCGCGTTCCTCGGCGCTTAACGCACTGCGTTCGCCCCTGAGCAATTGTGCGATCGTGCCGCCGTGCGCCGCCAGCAGCTCGTCGGCGGTCTGACCATCGTCGGTATGCGTCGCGGCGAAGACGAGATAGTCCTCCGCAAGGAACTCGTCGCGCGGACGCGTAATGGCGGCGCCTATCCGCTCGACGAGCCGCCGGGCGAAGCGTTCGGCGTTCTGTGCGAGCGCTCCGTTCTCGTGAAATGCCAGCCCGTCCTCGAGCCACCGTTCCCAGTTACCGGAGAGCGCCCGCGTCAGCGCAACGGAGATGACGCCGTAGTCGAACGTCTTGAACCGCACCGTGCAGCCGTCGGCCTCCGGCATGCCGATGACGTGGCCATCGAAGGCGATGGGCGGCTGACGGTACTGCACGTATGGGGGTGTGGTCGGCTTCGGTGAAAACCGCGCCGCGACACCCGCGCCGATCGCCTTCTGCACGCCCGGCAGGTTGATCGCTTCGGCGACGTCGAACAGGAAGAACGCGGTGACCGACCCGGAGACGATGCTCGACATGCGTGGATCGTAGTTGGCCAAAGCCCTTAGAAATGCACGTAATTCTGAGCTCAAACCGGGGGCAGATCTTCTTTTAACCCGACGGGATCGTGCCTGTCACGCCTCCGTTACATCCTCCCCCTACGCTC
The DNA here is from genome assembly GCA_036802945.1 of Vicinamibacterales bacterium. Lineage (GTDB taxonomy): Bacteria > Acidobacteriota > Vicinamibacteria > Vicinamibacterales > UBA2999 > Gp6-AA40. The sequence continues at coordinate 2,289 of DAIRVG010000075.1, read as the reverse complement.
GAACCCGGAAGCCGATGCAGGCTCAACGATTCGTGACTCGTGGAGGAGTAACCGAGATCATGCAGAACACTTTAAAGGCATTACGAGGATTGATGCTGGCGGCCGCCATCCTCGCCCTGCCGGCGGCCGTCGCCGCTCAGAGCGATGCCCGGTTCTCAGGAACCGTACTGGATCAGACCGGCGCCTTCGTGCCCGGTGCAACCGTGACGGTCAAGAACCAGCGGACCAACGAGGAGCGCACCGTGACCGCGACGAACGAAGGGCGGTATGTCGTCCCCAACCTCAAGCCGTCGGTCTACACGATCCGCGTAACGTTCGGCAGCTTCGAGCCGCTGGAGTACACGGACATGACGCTCGCCGCCGGCCAGGAGTTCAGTCTCGATCTCGAGCTGCGTCCCGCGGGTGTCTCCGAAACGGTCACGGTGACGGCTGACACGAAGGTTCTCGATCTCAGCTCCGCGCGCATCGGCGCCAACGTCAGCGAGCGCGAGGTCCAGGCCCTTCCCGTGAATGGCCGCCAGATGTCTCAGCTGCTGCTGCAGGCGCCGGGCTCCCAGAACGCGGGCACCGGCACATGGCAGGACATCCGCTTCAGCGGCCGCGCGGTCGAGCAGAACGTCATCAAGTACGACGGCATCGAAGGTTCCGCGATCATCGACGCGGCGCCGGGTAATGTGAACGGCGAGAACAACACGCCGTTCAAGCTGCAGGCGAGCCTCGAAAACGTTCAGGAATTTCGCGTCGAGTCGAGCGGCTATCCGGCCGAGTACGGCACCGGAACAGGCGGACAGATCAGCGTCATAACCAAGTCCGGCAGCAATGCGTTCCACGGCTCGATCTTCGAGTACGTCCGCAGTGAGAAATTCGACGCGCCGAATTACTTCGACTCGACCCGCAACATCGATGGCAGCGTGATCGAAAAGCTGCCGAAATCGAAACTGAAGCAGAACCAGTTCGGGGGGTCGATTGGCGGTCCGCTGATGAGGGACCGGGCGTTCTTCTTTGGGAGCTACGAAGGTTACCGGCTGGACGCCGGTCAGAACTTCATCGAGGGTGTTCCCAGTGCCGCCGCCTGGGGGCGCGCGGTGCCCGCCGTGGCCGGGTTGCGGTCGGGGTTTCTCGCCCCTGGTGCGGTGGTCCTGAACGCTGCGTCGGCCAATCCGGATTTTGACATCGCGCAGCTCCAGGCCCTCCAGAAGGTCACGGAGAACGCGTTCAGCGCTCGATTCGATCTCAAGATGAACTCGAACTGGTCAAGTTACTTCCGCGTGTTCCATGACCAGGGCACGAACAGAGAGCCACAAGGGGTAACCGGCCGGGTGTTCCGTACGACGGCCACGCCCTCGAACGCGGTCTTCAGCACGCAGGGGCTGATCGGCACGGCCCTGACCAATGACTTCAAGGTGGGGTACAACGCGGCGAAATCCACATCGCAGGGAATCGCGCCGGCCGGTTTCGAAAACATCATTCTGAACTTGAGTGGATCGGTCGCCAATACCGGCATTGCCGGCCAGGGGGCCACGTCAGGGCTGGCGATTCCGGGCGGACTGGTTCGCGTCAACAGCGCGGGCAACGGTCGATCGGCCCCGTACAATCCGTACTCGTTGACCTTCGCCGATTCCTTGAATTTGGTTTCCGGCAATCACTTCGTGAAGATGGGCGGCGACGTCCGGCTCATTCGGATGAGCACCGATCAGCAGGGTGGCATTACGTATAGCTTTGCAAACCTTGCCGCCTTCCTGGCAAACACACCCGCGACTATTCAGTACTTCGGAGACTTGAGCGAGCCCAGCCCCTTTCATAACGGCGCCACGGGCATGAAGCACATCAAGCAGGAGTACTACGTGGCGTTTGCGCAGGATGAGTGGCACGCCAAGCCGAACCTCACGCTGAACTACGGGCTCCGGTATGACTACTACGCTCCTCTGCGCGAAGCCGACAACCGGATTGTGAAGTTCAACATCGAGACTGGACAGTTGGACCCGGACACGACGCCGCTTTACAAGTCAAAGAAGAACAACCTCCAACCGCGGCTCTCGGCGACGTTCACGCCCGTCGAGAAAACCGTGTTCCGGGGCGGGTTCGGGATCTTCGTTGGCCCGGGTCAGACGGAAGACCAGATTCAGCCGATCGAAGCCGAGCGCATCAGTACGACGCTGACCAGTGGCCCCTTCCTCGCCTACCCGATCGATCCAGCGATCATTCGCGCGAACTTCATCAACACCCCATTGAATCGGTCCTACCAGCCGCGTGCGTACGCGAACGAATACACGCTGCCGGAGAAGGTCT
>DAIRVG010000074.1:25852-28065 GCA_036802945.1 Vicinamibacterales bacterium | reverse complement strand
GGACGCTACGAGGTGCGCGACCTGCCGCCCGGCGAGTACCGAGTCGACGTGCGTGCCGATCACTATGTCCCAACGGTGTTTGGTCAGCGATCGGCGTCTGAAGCGGGTGCGCCGGTAGAAATCCAAAGCGGCCGGATCACGTCAGGCATCGATGTCCGTGTTGAGCGGGCGGCGGTGGTAAATGGACGGATCTTCGATGCTTCGGGGGAGGGGTTCCCCGGTGTGGAAATTGAGTTACTGACAGAACGCTATCTTCCGGGAGGGCCTGCACGAGTACCAGTAGCGTTTGCACGCACGGAAGATCTCGGGGCGTTTCGCGTTGCTGACTTGCCGCCAGGACAGTATTACGTGCGAGCGTACGGACCAGAGGGAAGACGACCGACTCAAACAAGAACGAAAGTGTATGCGTCGACCTATCTCCCGGGAACCCCGAAGATCGAGGAGGCTCAGCCAATCCTCATCACTGCTGGTCAAGAGCTGTACGGTGTCGATCTCGCGCTGACCACCGTTGATACAGTCAGCGTGACGGGTGCTCTGATCGACCCCGAGGGACACCCATTTGACAAGACGCTGGTGGTGTTGATGGGCAACACGGCGACCTCGCGAAGCGCGAGGAGCGCCGCCGTGTCGCGTGACGGGACGTTTCGAATTTCGGATGTCGTTCCAGGGAAGTACATCTTGCGAGTCGAGGGACCGCAATGTCCGTCTTCCAATGCGGAGTGCCGCGAAGCAGCACTGCGCGCTGGCGCCGATCGGTGGCTCGGTGTGTTCGAAGAAGTCACGATTGAGAGCGGTCTTACGGATCTTCAGTTAGTCGCTCGACGCGGCGCTCATGTGGAGGGACGCATCGTTTCAGACGGACGGCCCTTCACCTTCAATCCGCGAATGCTTCGAGTAGGAAGCGTACGGCATGTCGGTACCAACCGAGTGACCGACACGATCACCTTCAGCGCGCAACCGAACGTGACAGGGGCAACGACGATGGTGATCGGCTCCCCGGTGGCTTCAGACGGTACGTTTGCAATCGATCGCGTATTGGGACGATCCACGCTGGACGTCTCAGCCCTGCCAGGCGGCTGGAGGGTGAAGGCTGTTCGTCTAAACGGCATCGACATCACGGAGCAGCCGACGGATTTTGGTGAAGGGAGTCGACACCAGGTGGAAGTCGTCTTGACTGACAAGATTTCCGAGGTGTTCGGAGGCGTCACCGACTCGCGAGGTCAGAGAGTCGCGAACTACACGGTCGTTGTCTTTCCGGACGATCGGGATCGTTGGATGTTTCCGTCGCGCTCAGTGCAAGCCGCGCGGTCTCGCCATGACGGCTCATTCCAGATTCAAGGACTGCCGTCGGGTACCTACCGAGCAACGGCGCTCTTGTCCCTCCCGATGTACGCGTGGCACGACCCCGCCGTCCTTGAACTCCTCGAGAGTTCAGCGACGCAGTTCCGGCTCGAAGACGGAGACCAGCGAGCGCTCAATTTGCGGCTCTCGGCGACCCCCGATCGGCTCAGCGCAAGGTGAGGGTCATCTCCGAGGGACGACTTCAATCTCAAAGAGCTTCGGCCATAGCTTGCCTGTGACGAACAGGCGGTTCCTGGCGGCGTCGTAGGCAATCCCGTTCAACACGGCCTCGGCGTCGAGCCGGATCACGCTCGACAGGAGGCCGTGCAAATCGATCCATCCTGTGACTCGCCCCGATTGGGGAGAAATTCGCGCGATTCGATCCGTGTGCCAGACGTTAGCGTAGATCTCGCCACGGACCCATTCGAGCTCGTTCAGATCTTTGACCGGCACGCTCCCATCACGAACCGCGACGCGCCTCGTCTCGCGAAACGTGTCCGGGTTGAGAAAGCGCAGATCTTCGGTCCCGTCGCTCAGGATGAACGACTGCAGATCATGAGTAAGGCCCCAGCCCTCGCCGGGGTAATCGAACGTTCGCCTGGGCGCGAAGCTCACAAGGTCGTAGACGAATGCGACGTTGGACCGCCACGTGAGTTGAACGAGCTGGCCGTTCCACTCTGTGAGGCCCTCCGCAAAGTGTGCGGAGTCAACCCTTCGCTGCTGGACGACCTCACCCGTTTCCAACTTCACTTTTCGAACGGTCGACCGTCCGTTCCGCCCGGTGCTCTCGAACAGGAACCCGTCACGATAGATCAGCCCCTGCGTGTACGCATCAGGGTCATGAGGGTAGGAGTGCACCACGCGGTAGCCAT
>DAIRVG010000074.1:18928-25752 GCA_036802945.1 Vicinamibacterales bacterium | reverse complement strand
AGTGAAATTCGCTCTAGCGTCCGCCGGCGGCAGGCGCCGGGGGCGCGGCGCCGCTTTGCTGAGGCGGGGGCTGAGGCTTCGGCAACGGTTTACGCGGCAACAGCTCTTCACGATTCGCGGCGTTGTACACGAACGACGCCACGATCGCAGCCATCTGCATCATGTCGGCTCGCTGCACGCGATCGTACACATCCATGTTGGAGTGATGTGTCCGCGAGTCGTACTCCAATGGATCCTGAACGAACTGGAAACCCGGCAAACCGACCGCATCGAACGACAGATGATCCGTGCCTCCTGTCCCTCGAATCGATATCGTCCCGGCGCCGAGATCCTGAAACGGCTTCAGCCAGGCCTCGAACACCGGACGCATCGTGTCGTTTCCCTGAAGATACACGCCCCGAATCTTGCCGGAGCCGTTGTCGACGTTGAAGTATCCAGCCAGCTTGGCGTGGTCCGGCTTGACCCTCATGTCCTCGCGGGCGGCAAAGTGTTCGGCAACGTAAGCGCGCGACCCGAGAAGTCCTTGCTCTTCCCCGCTCCACAAACCCAGACGTACCGTCCGATCGAGACGCAGATTGAGTGTCTTCAGGATTCGCATCACCTCGATCATGACGGCGCTGCCGGCAGCGTTGTCGGTGGCTCCCGTACCGCCGTGCCAGCTATCCAGATGAGCGCCGATCATGACGACTTCGTCTTTCTTACGGCCCCCCTCGATTTCTCCGACGACGTTCACTGAATCCATGCGGTCGTCGAGGAAGCGGGCCTGAATGTCGAACTCCAGCCTTACGGGAATCTTGCGATCGAGCAGGCGCGCGATCCGGTTGTAGTGCTCGGGCGTCAGCGCAACCATCGGCGGTGGCACAGGATCTTTCGGATCGCGCGATCCGCCGGCCTGGCCGAAGACCGTACCGCCCTCGCTTGGGCCGCCGCCGATGCGCACGACGACTGCGACGCCCTCGTCGGAGAGAAAGCGATTCAGCGCGCGCTGGAACTGCTGATTCGCGCCCCCACCGCCACCAGGACCGGCGGGGGCCGCGGCGGCCGCGCCCGGCGGCCGTTGGCCGCCCGGGTTCTGACCAACAACGGGTTGCGTGAGCGCGGCGAGGTCTGCGTCGGAGCGACGTACCGCCAGGGGCTGAACACTCATGGCTAATTCACGCCCCGTGCCGAGGAGCAGAATCTTGCCCTTGAGCGTGCCCTTGTATTTCGCGAAGTCGCCTTCGTTGGCGATCACGGCGATCGTCGCGTCTGCCGTGACGGGACCGTTCGTGCCCGGAGTATAGGCAAGCGGGAACCCGACGAGCGGGGCGTATTGCGGTGCGATGAGGTGCGCCGAGAAGTGTGTGAACGTCCAGCCACGACCGAACGGCCCCCATTTTTCCTGGTGCGCCTTGATGCCCCACTCCCCCAGTTGTTTCACGACCCAGTCGGCGGCGCTGAAGAATCCTGGCGAATTGGTGAGGCGGGGTCCAGACACGTCCGTGAGGTAGAACAGATGCTCCATCACCCTGGAGTTCTGCAGCGCTTCCTGCCGGATCCTATGGACGACGCTGAGGTCAACAGCCTCTTGGGCGACGAGCGACGTCGAGACCAGAAGGGCGACGATCGCGGTCGCGAGAGTACGTTTCCAGCGTAGGCTTCGCTTCCGGAACACGGACATATGTCACTCCCTCTGTGAGTGCCGTCGCGGTCTTCGTATGGAATAAGGGCGAATCATAGCCCGTTTCGTCGTTCCGGATGGCGAGACGCCGGTTTCCGGGCGGAGAACAGACTCTATTTGGGAAGCGCGAACGCCACGAGCGCGTCGCTGACTCGCTCTTCCGTGATCTTCGGGTGACCGCCCGCCGCAATCACGACGTACTGGCGGCCCCCCACTTTGTAGGTCATGGGAGTCGCGTGCCCGCTGGCTGGAAGCTGTCCCTTCCAGAGCTCCCGGCCATTTTCAATATCAAATGCACGCAGGAAGGGATCGAATGTGCCGGCAATGAATGCGATGCCGCCGGCGGTCACGATCGGGCCACCGAGGCTGATGGATCCAGGCGGAACTGCTGTCGCACCGCCGAATCCCTCCATCGAGCCGAGCGGCACTTGCCAGCGAATGGTGCGGTTGGCGATGTCTACTGCGGCGAGCGTGCCCCATGGCGGCTGGCTACACGGACGCCCGGAAGGCGCGAACAGGTAGCGTCGAAACGTGACATAGGGCGTCCCGATCGAGGGCCCATACTCACCGTCTTCGCGCGTACTCGCGTCGTACTCATGTCGTGGGATCAATCTCACTGTTGCTGGCAGATTGTTCGTGTTGACAATCAACAGGCCGCGTGTGGAGTCAAAGGCGTATCCGCTCCAGTTTGGACCGCCTACGTGTCCCGGCACTGCCACCGTCCCCCGCACGCTCGGTGGAGTGAAGACCCCCTCATTCCGCAAACCCTGGATGCTGTCACGACAAGCCGCAACGTCCGCAGGGGTAGCGCCCCACACGTCGGTCTCGGAGAACCGCTGGGCCGTCAGAGGTGGAAACGCCGTCGGGAATGGCTGCGTGGGTGAACTCGCTTCGCCAGGCACGTCGCTCTCCGGCACACGGCGCTCCTCGACGGGAAACACGGGCTCTCCGGTGTCACGATGGAGTACATACAAGAGGCCCGTCTTGTTGCTCTGCATCACTACGGGGACAGTCTGCCCGCCGCGAATGACGTTCGCCAGCAGCGGGGGCGATGCTGTGTCGTAGTCCCAGAGATCGTGGTGCACGAGCTGAAATCCCCACGCGACCGTTCCGGTAGCGGCACGAAGAGCAACGATCGAGTTCGCCCATTTGTTGTCCCCGGGCCTCAACCCGCCGAAATAGTCCGGGCTTGCGCTGCCGGTCGGCACGAAAACGAGATGGCGATCGTGATCAACGGCCATGACCGACCAGGCGTTGGCGGCGCCACTGCGCCATTGCGCCGGCGCTCCATCCACGTTCGGTGCAATGGGATCCCAACTCCAGCGCAACGCTCCGGAGCGGATGTCGAATGCCCGCACCACTCCGGCGGGCTCATCCACGCGCCCATTGTCGTTGATGGCCGAACCGACGATGACGAGCTCGTCGACGACCGCGGGTGGGGACGTCATGTGATACACGCCCGCCCGATAGCCTGGCACGTCCCGCAGACTGACCTGCCCGGCGGTACCGAAGTCGTTGCATGGTGTACCCGATGCCGCGTCCAGCGCGATCAGGCGCGCATCGAGCGTCGCCTCAAACACCCTGCGGCGACACGGTTCCCCCGATTGCTTCCGCTCGTCAATCCACGTCACCACACCACGGTTAATGAGCCCGTCCCCGTAGTCGAGTGTTGGATCGATATGCGGATCGTAGGCCCAGCGCTGCGCTCCGTTACTGGGGTCGAGCGCGATCACCCGGTTGATACCGGTCGTGAAGTACAGCGTCCCGTCCACGACGATCGGCGTCGTTTCGAACCCAGTCCTGCCTCGACCGTCCTTCCCTACCGAGGCGTCGCCAGAATGGGCGACCCACGCGATCTGAAGCTGCGAGACGTTGCTCCGGTTAATGTCCGTGATTGGTGAAAAGCGCGCTCCGCCAGCGTCATGGCCATAGAAAGGCCAGTCGTCGAGAGCTTCCGTTGCCGGCGGCGGAGCCGGCCTGGCCGTGCAACCGGCGATCAGACCGATGGCGATCGCTGCAGTCACGCGCGACACGCGAGGCATTATGTACTGCCCGGATGATCCAAGCCCAACCATGATTCCGCGGAGAGAGCCGTGAAGCGGTGGGGCTGTCATTTCTTCGGAAACGGCACACGGGATGCGTACTGAGCGTTCATGCAGACCTCACTATGTCGCCGGTTCTTCGCGGTTCCACTACTAGCGTTCGTTCTGTTGGCAGTCTCGACACCCGCCCGCGCCCAGGGCTTCATAAGTCCGCTGATCGGGTACGACTTCGGTGGTGATTCGGGATGTCCAGAGCTTAGGAACTGTGAAGACAAACATCTCAATATCGGAGTGGCTGTCGGGGCCCTCGGCGCAATCCTTGGTTTCGAAGCGGAGATCGCGGACGCCCGAAACTTCTTCGGAAAGGTTCCCGGTCAGTCGTCCAGCGTCGTCACCGTCATGGGTAACCTGATGATCGTTCCGAGGCTGGGCCCCATTCATCCGTACGTCGTTGGCGGGCTTGGCCTGATGAAGACACACGTAGATTTCAGCACCTCTACGCTGCTCGAGACCACAGACAACAGTCTGGCCTGGGATCTGGGCGGCGGAGCCATCGTGCTCTTTACGCCGCATTTTGGTGTACGCGGAGACATCCGTCATTTCCACTCGATGCAGCGATCGACGGTGCCGCTGCTCGACACAGTCTTCACCGATGCTCGATTGAACTTCGGACGCGCAAGCGCGAGCGTGGTCCTCGCTTTTTAGGAGCGAGGTGTCGGCGTCGGAGGAATTGAAGTGCGAGGCGACATGGACCCGAACACCTTCATCGCGGAGGCGATCATCCCCGAGATGTCGGAGACGGTCGCGGGAATGATGACCGTATTGCTCTGCCTGGCCAGCTGGCCGAACTGTTCGACGTATTGCTCGGCAACCCGGAGCTGCACGGCTTCCATGCCCCCATCGGTACGAATGGCGTTCGCGACCTGGCGGATGCCTTCGGCGGTTGCGGAGGCGACCGCGAGAATGGCTTGAGCTTGTCCCTCGGCCTCGTTGATCTGCTTCTGGCGCGTCGCTTCAGACGCCTTGATCACCTGCTGCTTTTCGCCCTCTGCCGTATTGATGGCGGCGTCGCGCTGCCCTTCGGACGTCAGGATAACGGCGCGCTTCTCGCGTTCGGCCCGCATCTGCTTTTCCATCGCGGCCAGAATGTCGGCCGGCGGCTCGATGTTCCTGATCTCGTAGCGCATCACCTTGACGCCCCAGGACTCCGACGCCTTGTCCAGCTCCCCGACAACGGAGACATTGATCGTCGTGCGCTCCTCGAACGTGCGATCGAGGTCGATCTTCCCGACCTCGCTGCGAAGTGTGGTCTGCGCGAGCTGAGTGATCGCAAAGAGATAATTAGAGATGCCGTACGACGCCCGCTCGGCGTTGAGGACCTTGAGATAGAGGACGCCATCGACGCCGACCTGCACGTTGTCCCGGGTGATGCACACCTGTGCCGGGATGTCGATGGCTGACTCCTTGAGGGAATGCCTGTACCGAATGACGTCCACAAACGGCACGAGCAGGTGAAAGCCCGCGTTCAGCGTGGCGTGGTACCGGCCCAGGCGCTCCACGACGAAGGCGCTCTGCTGCGGCACCACGAGCGTCGTGCGATACACAACGAAGAGCACCAGTACAGCTATCAACAACAGGACGATCAGCGTACCTTCCATCAGGGACCTCGCTCAGCGCGGATATCCAGTTCCAGATCACGAACGGCAACGACGCGGCAGCGCTCCCCCGACGCAAGGAGCCGCGTGTCGATGTTGCGGACGCTCCACGTCGTGCCGCGCAGCTCCGCGCGCCCGTGTTGACCGGCTGGAATCGCGCTCGTCGGCAGGGCGACCTCGTTGACGAGTGAGTCGACCGCTCCGCCTCGCTCTCCACGCTGCATGAAGGCGAGCAGCGGTTTCCGAAAGAGCGCGAGGCACGCGAGCGAGATGACGGGAAACAGGCTCCACTGCATCCAGTCTTGTTGGAGGCCACCAAGCCGCTCCAATAAACCTATCAACAGCGCCGACACGGCGAAAAAGATGAAAAAAAAGCCGCCTGGTGTCGCCAGCTCGATAGCGGTCAGCGCGAGACCCAGCACAACCCAATACCACCAAATCATGATGAGAGCTGCATGTTATAGGAAGTCCGGCGCGGAACCGATCGAATGCGGAACTTGGGCAACTCGCCGCGAGTCGGCGGATGTTTGAGGCGTTGAGACGCCTACAATGGCAGTATGACACGCGTAGCCGTCCTGAGCGTGTGGGGGCTGCTTGGTGCCTCCGCGGTGGCGACCGCAGCCGATGCGATTCAGGCGGATGCGATTCAGATCGTGACCGCGGCGCGTTCCGTTCAGCCCGGCGAAGTGGTGTTGTTCACAGCGACTACCGCGGCACCGATCGAGGCGCTTCGCGCGCGCGCGTTCGACCGCGACCTGCCAACGTTCCGCCTCGATTCAAAAACGTGGCAGGCCGTGCTGGGTATCGATCTGGGCGTCGCGGCGGGCTCTTACCCGGTGTCATTTGACGCCCTTCTCGAGGGACACGAGGTCGACACGACGGTCACCCTTGCCGTTCGGAAACGGGCATTCGCGACGCGCACCTTACGAGTCGACGACGCTTTTGTCAATCCGGCGGCGCCGACAATGCAACGCATCATCAGCGAAGCCGCTGAACTGGCGCGCGTGTGGGAACAATCCGCGCCGAGCCGATTATGGAGCGGCGCATTCGTGCCCCCGGTTTCAGGGCGCGCGACCGGCATCTTCGGCTCGCGGAGCATCATCAATGGCCAGGCTCGCCAGCCGCACGGCGGAACCGATTTCCTCAGCCCCACAGGCACACCCATTCAGGCTCCGAACAGCGGCCGGGTGGTCCTGGCGCGCGAGTTGTACTTCACTGGAAATACCGTCGTCATCGATCACGGCCTCGGAATGTTTTCGCTGCTCGCCCACCTATCGGTCATTGACGTACATGCTGGCGATAGCGTGACCGCAGGTCAGATCGTGGGGCAAGTCGGCGCAACTGGACGAGTCACGGGACCGCATCTTCACTGGGGAGTACGTATCGGTGAGGCGCGCGTTGATCCCTTGGCCGTGCTCGCCATCCTGCACGAAACGCCCTGACCCGGGCGGCATTACGCCGCCGCCC
>DAIRVG010000074.1:0-18828 GCA_036802945.1 Vicinamibacterales bacterium | reverse complement strand
TTGTTCGTGCTCGGCGCAGCGTTCGCCTCGTCGGCGGCGATGACCGCCGCGGGCGCCACGCCCGCGCAGGCCGGACAGGGCATCCCGGAAGGGCAGCCCGCGCTCTCGGCGAATGCTGGTGCTGCCCAGGCGGGCGACCCTTCTGCCCAGGTGCGATTCGATATCCGTTCCGGCCCACTGGTCGACGCCATCAAGCGCTTTGAAGAGCTCACGCACATCAAGGTCACCGTCGCGACGGCTGGTATCGAGGACATCCTGACGCCCGGCGTGTTCGGCACCATGACGCCCCGGGAGGCGCTCGATCAGATGCTGAGCGGCACCAACGTGTCGTCCGAGGTGGGCGCAGACGGAGTGACCCTGGGAGTTCGGGGACCAACCGAGTTCGTCGCGGTCGTGGCAAGGACGCCGAGTCTGCCATCACCGAAGTACCGTGCGTCGCTCCGCGACACGCCACAGACAGTGGTCGTGATTCCGCAGCAGGTCTTTCAAGAGCAGAACGCGATGTCATTGCGCGACGTCCTGCGCAACACCCCTGGCATCACCATGAGCGTCGGCGAAGGACCCAGCGGATTCGCCAATGGCGATCAGCCGCTCATCCGCGGGTTCAACTCGCGAAATGACATCTACATCGACGGCGCCCGCGATCCGGGAGAAATCAGCCGCGACATGTTCAACGTCGAGTCGGTCTCCGTGGCGAAAGGCCCATCGTCGGTCACCGGCGGCCGCGGCGCCACTGGTGGCTCGATTGATCTCGTCACCAAGTCGGCAAACCTGACCAACTCCGCGAACGTGAGGCTCACGGGAGGGAGCTCCGATTACGAGCGCGCGACCGTCGACGTGAACCGCAGGTTGACCGACACCGTGGCGTTCCGCTTCAACGGCCTGTGGCAGGACGCCGGGTATCCGGGACGCGACGTCCAGCAGAACAAGAGCTGGGGCTTTGCCCCCTCGATTGGCTTCGGCTTGAACAAGTCGACGCAGCTCGTCGTCAGCTACTCACACTTGAAGCAGGACAATATCGTGGACCTCGGCTTGCCCGCGCTGCTTCCTGATCTCGCAATCGAGCAGGGCCTCACGGTCAACGATCTCGACTTCAACAACTTCTACGGCATTGTCTCGCGCGATCACGAGAAGACCACGTCAGACGTGGTGACCGCGAAGTTCGACCAGCGATTCAACTCGACCTTCAGCCTGCGCAATCTGACCCGCTACGGGAAGAACTACCGTAATGCCCTCATCACGCCGCCGCGGCCCGCTACCACGACGACCGGCCAGGGCCCCGAGGATCCTGGCTACAACCCGGCCGTCGCACAGATACGACGCACCGACACGAAGTACCAGTACCGCGACGATAAGGTGGCGACCAATCAGACCGACCTCAGCGCCACCTTCGGCACCGGCTCCATCGGGCACAGTGCGGACATCGGCGTGGAAATCGCCGGGGATCGTCAGCCGACCTACGCGGTCACGGACCTCTTCACCAATGGGCGTCCACCGGTGAACGATCTCTTCAATCCAACGCCCTACATCGCATACACGCCCGCAATCGCCCGCACCGGCGCATCGTCGGATGCAAAGGTACAGTCGGCGGCGGCGTATGCGTTTGACACGATCAATGTCACCGACCACTGGCAGGTCGACCTCGGCCTGCGTTGGGACCGGGTCAAGATCGATTACAGGAACGTCGCGGTCAACGGCGTCGTCACGAACTTCGGCCGCACCGACAGGGCCCTCAGCGGTCGCAGCGGCCTTATCTTCAAGCCGACAATCCAGACCAGCATCTATGGCGTCTACAGCACCTCGTTCACGCCGTCGTACGACGGCGGGCATGGACTGATTGTGGCGGCGACGGGAGCCAACAGCATCGCGCTGCCGCCGGAAAAGACCCACAACATCGAGTTCGGCGCGAAGTGGGATCCGCTGAACGGGTTGTCGGTAACCGGCGCGGTGTTCCAGATAGCGAAGACCAACGCGAAAACGGTGGACTCGTCCAACACCACCGTGCTCGCGGGCGATCAGCGGGTCAGGGGCGTCGAGTTCGGCCTCAGCGGAAATATCACTCCGCGATGGGGCACCTTTGCGGGCTTGGCCGTCATGAACGGCAAGGTCGAGAGCTCGCTGAACCCGATTGAAGTCGATCAGCGCCTCGCCTATGTGCCGCACGTGTCGTTGAACCTGTGGACCACCTATCGGCTGCCGATGAACCTCACCATCGGCGGAGGCACGAATTACAGTGACGGCAACTACTTCAACAACACAGGCGGGTTCAATTTCGTGGGCGGCGGCACCGTCGCCAATCCGAAGTACGCCAAGAACGCGGCGGCCATCCAGGCGCTGACCAAGTACTCGCTGTTCAACGCCATGGCGATGTACCCGCTCAACCGCCACATCCAGCTTCAGGTGAATGCCACCAACCTAGCAGACAGGAAGTACGCGGATCGTGCCTACGATCGGCACTTCTTGCCGGGCCCCACGCGGCAGGTGCTGTTCAGCCCAGTCATTACCTGGTAGCCGAATCGGAACACGATGCTCCTGCAGATTCCTGACGTTCTCAGCATCGAGGAGGTGGCGCACGCGCGCCGCCTCCTCGATGCCGCCGACTGGGTGGATGGCCGGGTGACGGCGGGCCGCCAGTCGGCGCAGGTCAAGGACAACCTGCAGCTACCCGAAGATCATCCCGTCGCGCGCGAACTGGGCGACATGATTCTCGGCGCTCTACAGCAGAGCGCGCTGTTCGCCTCTGCGGCGCTCCCCTTGCGCGTCTTTCCACCACTGTTCAACCGCTACCAAGGAGGACACTCGTTCGGGAGTCATGTGGACAACGCCATCCGGCAGATCGCGGGCACGCCCCTTCGGATTCGGACCGACCTGTCGGCGACGTTATTCCTGGCGGAGCCAGACGAATACGAGGGTGGCGAGCTGATCGTCGAGGACACTTACGGCGTCCACAGCGTGAAGCTTCCGGCGGGGCACTTGGTGCTCTACCCCTCCACGAGCCTGCACCATGTGAGGCCCGTCACGAGCGGTGCGCGCATCGCCTCGTTTTTCTGGATTCAGAGCATGCTGCGCGACGATGGTGAGCGAACGCTGCTGTTCGATCTGGACAACGCGATCCAGCGCCTCACCGTGGATCTGCCCGAGCACCCCGCTGCCGTGCAGCTGACCGCCGTGTATCACAATCTCGTGCGCCGCTGGGCCGACCTCTAGCCGCGCGTGCGGCTCGAGAGCTCGAGCGCTTCCTGAGCAGCCGAACGCATCTCTGCACTTTTGACATACTCAGGCGACGATCGACCGGGATCCATGTTTTCGAGGACGAACTCGTTCAGGAATTGCGGCTGATATCTCGCGTACACGCGGGCGCCGAATCGAAACAAGTCATACGCGACACCCCGAAAACGAGCGACGCCCTGCTGTTCCCACCGCCGCGCGAGAGCAAGGCCGTCGTCCACGGCATCGGTGGCCTGGTGGACATCGTCAGGCATCGGCTCGTGACTCGCGGCCGTCTCCGACAGGCGTCCCGCAATCGTTTGACAGAAGACGTGGCGCGCTTTGAGTCCGACTTCTGCGGCGTCGGCGTCGCTCACCTCCAAGTCTGTGACAAGGGCGATCGCACGCAGCGCGGCGCTACGCGCAAGAACCCCCGATTCCTCGCTCGCCTCGGATGCCCGTGCATTCGCGAGATTCACCCACACCGTGGCCAGCAGGTACTGCCGATCGGGTATGCGCGCCGCCTGATCGTGATCAAGGACGCCGATGGCCTCAGTGAACGCGGCAATGGCCTCCGCGGTATGAGCAGCGCCCTGGGCTTGGAATGCCAGGCCGCGATTCTGATGTCCGATCGCCAGCCGTCTCGGAAAAAGGGCGTTGTCGCCCAGGGGCAGACAGCGCAGCGCCGCGATCCCCTCGTCGTACGCCCGAAGCGCCGCGGAAAACTGCGCGGGATCTCCCAATCGAATCAGCGCGTCGGCGCGATTCAGCCAACACGCCGCGAGGCCGTACCCAAGGAGAGGATCTGAATGAATCGGGAGGCCGCTGCGCAGCTCGAGGGCGCGATCGAAGCAGATCAACGCCTCGGCAACGGCGTCGGGTTGCCCATCACTCAGCAGGCGAATGCCTCGCTTCATCAGCACCGACGCCTGGGCGTTGATCGCTTGCACTTCTAATGGGCTGAGGGCGTTCGGATCGAACGTCATGGTGAATGGCGCCGATCAGCCGAGCAGACGCTTCGTTGGCACACGAGGCAGGATATCCGCTTCTCCGCTCGCTCACCAGACTCCCGGAATCAAACGATATCGAACGCTCTCGCAGTACCCTGCGTAGTTGATCTCCGACTTCTTACGCGGCGAAGCTCCACTGATTGCGCCCCGCCCGCTTGGCTTCGTACAGCGCGTGATCGGCCCGCTTCAGGACGCTGTCGAGATCATCATCGTCGAGCCGCACTTCGGTTACACCTATGCTGCACGAGCACCGCACTTCGGCGGAGGATGCCTCGGTGACCAGCAATCGACACGCTTCCGTGACGCGGGTGGCCATATGTTTGCCCGCTTCGAGCGCCGTTTCGGGCAGGACTACCCCGAATTCCTCTCCGCCCACTCGTCCGATGACGTCGGACTGACGGCACTCCTGCCGAAGCATGCCTCCGAACTGCTGCAGCACATGGTCGCCGACCGCGTGCCCAAACGAATCGTTGATCTGCTTGAACCAGTCGAGGTCAGTCATCAGGACGCTGAACGTTCGAGCGTAACGGCGCGATCGGGAAAATTCCTTCGCCGCGAGATCGAACCACCAGCGCCGGGAGTACACGCCGGTCAACATGTCGGTACTTGCCAGACGCGCCAGGTGGTCGCGCGTGGCGCGAAGTTCGGTCACGGTGTCGGTGAGACTCTGCTGAAGCTTGCCCACGCGGAGACCGACCCCCAGCCGGGCCCGGAATTCATCAAGGTTGATCGGCTTGACCATGTAGTCGTCGGCGCCGGCCTCCAGGCCCATCACGAGATCCTCGCGGCTGTCGCGGCCCGTGAGAAGCAGGATGTAGGTCGAGGCGAGACGCGGCGTGCTCCGGACACGACGGCACAGTTCGATCCCGTCGATGTTCGGCATCATCCAATCCAGGATAGCGAGCGAAGGGGGGTACGCCGAATTGAGATGCTGCCATGCCGCATCGCCGTCGTGCACAACTGTCACCTCGATACCAGAATTGGTGAGTGTGTTCGACAGAATGGCCGTGGCGATGGGGTCATCGTCGGCCACGAGGATGCGCATGCGCAACCCGACCGCAAGTCCGGTGCCGAACGGACCGCGGGATTACGGTGTTTTTGCGGTGCGAAGGTGTAAGCGAGCGGAATCCGCCACATTGAGCGCAAACGTATGTGCGAAGTGAGCGCCTGACGAAACCACCGAGCGGCTCGCGCACATCGGCGCCGCCCACGTGGTCTACTTTGGCGCTTCTGGTGGCTTAAAAACGAACCGTGTGTCTCGTATTGAAAACCGCATTGGTAACCGAAATGATTGGAGAGACTTAAGAGGATTACTCACGCTCGGCGCTGTTCCGCCTGAGTGCACTACTCATTTCAAGCACGCGTGCTTCGGTGGCCTAACAGCCTGCATTCAGAAGTCTTAGGTTCGTTTTACCAGGCCTGGATCGACGTTTGCCATCCATACGGGCGTCGAGAACCGTATTCCAATGGGACAACAACTGTGATGCAAGGGTCGATGACTCCATCGTGGGAAGCTGCGGAAAACCCGCCGGAGCCACAATCACGACGGAAATCTCCGAGGGTTCTTGGGCCGTTTGACGGCACACGCGGAGCAATGCTGCCGGTCGCGATCCGCATCCACGATCTGAGCATCGGCGGGTGCCTGATTCAGTGCTTCCATGAAGAACCGGTAGGCCGACGCGTGAAGATTGCGGTCGAACTGCCGTACGAAGGATGGGTCACCCTCGATGCCGAAATCCTGTATGCGAGACCCGATTACGGTTACGCCGTGAAGTGGGTTGATGTGCCAGCGGACATTCACGCAACACTCGAACGAGTTATTAACCACCTTCTCACGAAGTCTCCAACCGACGAATAGGAGTTTTCGTCAAGCTCGCGGGGGGCGGTGGAGCAGACGATCTACCGCTGCCAGGAGTTCATCGGGCAGACACGGCTTCGGGATGACCTCGTCGAAGCCAGCCTCCAATGCGGCCAGTTTTTCCTCGTCGAGGGCGTGCGCAGTCAACGCCACGATAGGCACGTGGTTGAAAACCGCTTCACGGCGGAGTAAGCGCATGGCTTCGGCCCCCGTCATGTCGGGCATCCGCAAATCCATGAAGATGACTGCGGGATGATGGGCGCGCGCGATGTCTATCGCAGTGGCGCCGTTCGTGGCGGTCATCACGCGATAGCCCTTGAACGTGAGGTATTGCTCGTAGATGTCGAGCGCGTCATCGAAGTCATCCACAACGAGCACCAAAGGGGCGGTAATTGGCAAGTGTGTCCGGAGGGTAGAGCTTCGCTGGGGGGTGATCAAGGGAATACCCATTGATCAAATCCGACACGCGCCGGCAACAAACTGAAAAAGCCGGGATTTCTCCCGGCCTTGTAACGGCTGCGCGACGGCGAATCGTGGCCCGGCTAGTTGACTAGTGCGGCCTCTCCGGTCCCCGACAAGATGTGCGAGTGATGGCTGCAAATCTCCTCGATCGCCGCGTCCTTGTAGAAATTCCCCATCGAGTAGCCGCACACGAGCGAAAAATCGTGTGTGGCGGCAAGCTTGTTCCAGAGCATTTCGAGTCGGGTCGCAGCGACGGTATGTCCCCCCTTCCACAGCACGTCGACCATTTCCCCGTATGCGCGAATCGTGCGGGCAGTACGGCCTCGGCACGCTTTCTCGATCTCTGGAATAAGCGTGGCGTTGAATCGCTTCTCGTTCGGCATCCCGGCGACCATGAATCGCGAGAGGATTTCATCCGCGTCGAGCAGGAGTAGATCGCCGTTCTCCTGCAATTGCTGTATGTCGAAGGATCGGCTGGCGAGAACGGAGGAAATTCCGGCGCTGTGAACCGACGTCGCAATCATGATTGCGGGTTGCCCGATTCCAAGACCTTCCCCGACGAAATCGGCCACCATACTGCAGAGCGAATCGTCGTCTTTGTAGAACCGAACCGCATGGAAATGACCGCTGATCGCAGTTGGTTTTTGCATTGCGATCAGCACTCTACAGAAGGCTCTCTTACACGTCTGTTAGGAACCTTACAGAACGAACGTTGAAGTGCCGGCTCAGCTGGCGCGTTGAATAGCGTGACCGAGCCGGTCACGCATCCAGTGAGATGACAGGCGAACGCGCGGTGCGCTCGCCTGTCGTGCCAGATCACGGTTCACGGCCGATTGGTTCCCCTGACACCAGCAACTCGACGCGGCGGTTCTGCTGTCGCCCCGCAGCGGTCGCGTTGGACGCCACGGGACTTGCTTCACCACGACCTGACGTTGCCACGGCTGTCGGCGCTACCCCCGCCGTCACCAGGTACGCACGGACCGATGCCGCGCGACGCTCCGAGAGCTGCAGATTATAAGAGTCAGACCCGACGCTGTCGGTGTGACCCTCGACTTCCATACGCAGCCCGGGGTGCGACAGCACGATCCCAACGACGCGTGACAGCTTCTCGCGCGCACCCGGCTTCAGGTCGGCGCGGGCCGTATCGAACAAGACGTCGGAGAGATTGACGATCAGCCCGCGCGCGGTCTCGCGTGTTTCCAGAATGAGATTCAGCTGCTGGCGGAGGCGGTCACGCAGCTCTGCCCGCTCGCGATCGATTTGCGCGGCTGTTGCCTGTGCCTGCTGCGTCTGTGCTTCGGCCGCCAGGCGCGCCGATTCGGCGGTCGCGCGAGCGGCGTCCGCTTCCGCCTTCTGACGCTCGGCCGCTATGCGTTCGGCTTCGGCCGTCGCCTTGTCGCGTTCAGCAGCGAGTCGCGCAGCTTCGGCGTTCATCCGTTCGGCCTCTGCCTGGCGGCGCAGCGCCTCGGTCGCCTGGCTCTCGAGTTCGGCTCGAAGACGAGCCGTCTCTTCGGCGCGGGCGCGGTTGATCGCCTCAGCCTCACGTTGCTGGGCGAGCGCCCGCTGCCGCGCGGCATACTCTTCCTCGCGTTTCTGCAACGCCATGATCCGGGCGTCCTCTGCCGTTTGCACCGCCTGACGCGCAGGCATCATCACCGCGTTGCGGCCCCTCCTGCGCTCACGAGCCTGCTCAGCCTCGACCAGCAGGCGTGATGCTTTCATGAAGGTCTCGACTGCATAACGATCGGCACTGGCAACCTCGGCGAGCGCGACCGCGTTCCGAGCTTCGGCCAGATCCAACGGCACGCCGGGGTCGAGCGCCTTTGCACGCAACCTCGAGGGGTCCTGGTTCATCAGATACGACCCCCGTTCCAAGAGCTGGTACTTGGCCTCGATTGGTTCCGCTCGTCCGATCGTCGCATCACGGAACGTCCCTTCCTTACGCACAATGTTCTCGATCACGACGACGTCACTCGGCTGTGTCACCGCAAAATACGGCTCGGCAGTGACAATCAGGCCGAAGGCCTGCAGCTCAGTCGTCACCCGCAGCTCGCCATCGTCGCCATCGACCTGCAACTCGCCGAGGTTGCTGGCGCGCCCTTCGGGTGTGACCGCCCACATGACGTAGGTGAGATATTCGGGACCAAAGCGGGTCGCAGGTTGGAGATGCTCGAAGTTCGCGTCAATCTCGATGTACCCCTTCTCGCCCTTGACGGTGGCGTCTCCGCGCGCCTGCGGCAGGAGCATGGTGCCGGCGAAGTCGATCTTCGTTCTGCCACTTCGTGGCCGATAGTTGATCGCAGGGGTCGTGCGGCCGACCAACGTCACACGAAACAATGGCGCCTCGTCCGAAGTACGAACATCCCTTTGCTGTGCCGGATTGGTCGCGGTTTGCGTGAAGCCGTCGGTAGGAATCAGCGCGGCGACCGCCAGCGCCGCAGCTGCAGCGTGCTTTCGCATGATTTACCTCGTCGGAACTCGCGAGCAATCCATCGGCCAGCCGTGCGGTTCAGCTCTACATTCGGCGCACGGTTGAGGACGCTCATGGGTCGACCGGCGACTCAAACTCAGGCAACGAATAAACGGCCGGGGTCAGTCGGGAACGTCTCCTGCAGTTGCCCGTTGCGAATCCGTAAACGGAAGAGGAGAAGAATCCATGAGATCACTGATTCCGATCTGCGCGCTTACGGCTGTCATGAGTATTGGAGTCGCGGCGCAGGACAGCACGGTGAAGTCAGAGACAACCGTGAAGGCTGACGACGCCACCGTGATCAGCCTTACTGGCTGCCTGAGCCAGGATAGGGCGACACGCAACTACACGCTTTTCGGTCGAGCCGTTGGCGGTGGTGACGATCTCACCACGAAGACCAAGGTGAAGACCGACGTCGACAAAGACGATACGAAGATAGAGGCGACCACGAAATCGACGAGCGATGACGACGCCGTGGGCACCAGCGGAACGATGTCGACGTACGTGGTGATGCCGAAAGGCGACGTCTCGCTGTCACCGCACGTGGGTCACCAGGTCCAGCTCTCCGCGGTCATGCTCAAGCCTGGCGAGGACGATGCGGACGTGAAGATCAAGGACAAGACAAAGGTGGATGCAGACGATGCGCCGGACGCCAAGGCGCAGAGCAAGACAAAAATCGAAGTCGAGGGGGCGTCTCACGGCCAATATGCCGTCGTGGCTGTGAAGCCTCTCGCCGGCACCTGCACCAACTAACCCTTCACCGGACGCGACCATTATCGTGGTCGCGTCCGTCTCGTCTTACCGGTACGTCCGTTGCACCCTTCTGTGCCGCGCCAGCGCATGAGCCGTGGGTAGACTCTCGACACCTCATCACTTCGCAATCGCCTTCAGCGCAGGCGTCATGCTTCTCGTGCGGGTCGGTAGCGCGCAGCAAGGGCCCTCGACGATCGACGCGGACGCTCTGAAGACTGGGATCGAACGCGCATTGACCACTGCGCCGCGCGACTATCAAACGCTTCAGGCGCCGGCACAAGCCGGCGTGCGCGTACTCAGCGTTGACGTTCAGCAGACGTCACCCTCATCTCATCAGATCACCATTGACCTCAGCCAAAAAGCGTTGACGTATGACCCGTCCGGCAACGTGGAGGCACTCATCGATCGCATTTTGGCCGGCACGGCCACGCTGACCGCCGCCTCCGGGAACGTCGGCTACCGGTTCCTGATTGACGGACTTCCACTCGAACAGTTCCTTCCACGACCTCCGCCGCGCTCTTCTGTTCGCAGCCGGCCGCTCGGGAACGGCGGGACGGCCGTGATCAGTGCAGGGCACGGCTGGTATTGGCACGACGCGTCGGGCACCTGGCGTCTGCAACGCGATTACTACGGTGGAATTGTCGAAGACGTCGTGAACTGGGACATTGCAAACTACGTCCGAGACGAGCTAAACGCGGCCAACGTGGATGCTCGGCTCCTGCGGTATCCGGACCGCGACGCGAACGTCGGCACCTCTGGACGTCCGCGATGGGAGGAGGGCGCGAAGTATTTCATCAAGGGCCTGGGAGCGCCGACGGAAGTCTGGAATATCGGTGTTGATGAGTACGCGCGCGACATCAACACCAGGCCGATGTACGCCAATTGGATCGATTCGGCCGTCATGGTGTCCATCCACAACAATGGCGGACGAGGCACCGGCACAGAGACGTGGTACGACGCGACGAACGGACAGGAATACGAAAGCCAGCGCCTCGCCGGGATCGTCAACAATCGGATCGTCGCGTTACTTCGTGCGCGCTACAACCGCGACTGGCCCGATCGCGGGCTGCGGACGTGCAACGGCTGCAAGGGAGAGAACCGTATCGCGGCGCGGCCTGCGATCATCGTGGAAGCGGCATTCATGGATACGCCGACTCCGGACAACGACGCGCTGCACGACGAGACGTTCAAGCGAATCGTGGCGCAGGCGATTCGCGAAGGCCTTCAGGAGTGGGCTCAACGGTAACCCGCAGCCTGAATGCCATAGAGCTCGGCGTACTGCCCGCCCCCGGCCATCAGCTCATCGTGAGTGCCCACCTCCACGAGACGCGCGCCATCCATGACGGCGATGAGATTGGCCATGCGCACGGTCGAGAATCGGTGCGAGATGAGTAGCGTGATCCGGCCGTCGCCGACCTCGCCCAGAGCGGCGGCGGCGTATCGCTCGAAGAGCGCGTGTTCGGTCTCCGCGTCCAGCGCGGCTGTCGGTTCGTCCAGCGCGAGCAGCACCGGCTGGTCACGCATGAAACCGCGAGCCAGTGCGAGCTTCTGCCACTGACCGAACGACACCTCGACCCCGCCAGGCCAGGTCGGACCCAACTGCGTCTCGAGCCCGGATGGCAAACGTGCCACGACGTCGTCCGCACCTGCGCGCCCCACCGCTGCTACCACAGCGCGCTCATCGTCCACGCGCGGCACATCGCCCAGACCGACGGTGTGACGTGCGAGGAACTCGAAGCGGAAGAAGTCCTGGAACGCGCCCGCCAGTCGCGAACGCCATTCATCGGCCGGGATGCGGGCCAACGGCGTGTCGTCAATGAGAATCGACCCCGACGTCGGCTCGTACATTTTCGCGAGGAGCTTGACCAATGTCGTCTTGCCGGCACCGTTCTCGCCGACGATCGCGACGACGGAGCCTGCGGGCAACGACAGCGAGACATCGTCCAGGACGAGCCGCGACGTGCCTGGGTAAGCGAACGACACGCGATCGAGGCGAATGCCGCGCCGCAATGCGGCGGGCACGGGCAGATCCGCGGAAGCGGTCAGAGACGCAGCATAGTCTTCGAGCCAGGCGAGGCGCCTCGATCCATCCATCCAGAAACCGCGCAGGAATCCGATCTCGCCAACCGTTGCGCCGATGTACGCGGACAGGCGCGATCCCGCGGCGAGCACCAGCAGCACGTCGCCGGCCGGCGAACCGAGGCCTGACGATACGAACACCACCGCGCCGACGTACGCCGCACCAAAGAGCGCCCACGCCAGGGTGTGCCACACCGCCGAGCCCCATCGGGCTGCAGCAATTGGCGAATATCCGCGCTCCCACGCTTCGCGACGCCGAGCCACAAGACGGTTGGCAATGCCGGTGACCCGGACTTCCTTTCCTGGTGCCGCTGTGGTTGCGATCGTGAACAGGTGACGAGCCAGGCGGTTGGACTGCGCCGAACGCTCCTGGACAGCGCGTTCGACCGCGGGCCTCCACGTCGAGGTGAGCACGGTTGGCAGCGCAAATACGGCGAGCAGCATCAGCGCGGGATGGATCGACGCGAGCAGCGCCACCGTCACGGCGAGGCGCAGGATCCAGCCGCACGTTGAGAACAGCGACATGTACATGTGATCGAGCACGAACACCTGGTTGCGCAGCATCGCCAGGCGGTCGAGGTACTCGGGCCGTTCGTGGTGCGCGATGGTTGCGATCGACGCCTGGAGCCGCGCGACATGCGATTCGAGCGCAATCGTCACCTTGTCGCGGAAACGTCGCTGTACTCTGGTGCTGACCGTCCGGAGGAACCAGGTCGCCGCGGCCGATACACCCAGGCCGACGGCCGCGCCAAACACCAGGCCCTGTCGGTCTTCGAGCACGCCCTTGCCGAGCAGCATCAGCCACAGTGCGAGCAGCGCATCTGGAAGCGCGGAGAGCTGAGACAACACAAACGCCGCAAGCATCAACCGCGGCTCGTGGCGGTATCCGAGCCTGCACAGCCGCCACATCGACGATAGCGCGGGTGGCAGATCGCCCGGAGAGTTGAGCACGCCGTCGCTGCGCGCCTCAACTGAGGACGTCATAAATGGTGCCCTCCTCGTCCTCAATGAAGCGTTGTGCCTGTAGATCGAACATCGTCCGATAGCGACCGCCTTTGGCCATCAGCTCGTCGTGGGTTCCGAGCTCGACGACCCGACCCTTTTCGAGCACGCAGATGCGGTCAGCGTGGCGAACAGTGGAAAAACGGTGCGAGATCAGAATGGTCGTGCAGTGCCGTGTGGCAGCGAGAATCCGATCGAAGATCTCCGCTTCGCCTCGTACATCGAGTTGCGCCGTCGGTTCGTCCAACAGGGCAACGCCAACCCCGACCTCGATAGCGCACAACGCGCGTGCAAGGGCGACGCGCTGCCACTGGCCTCCCGAGAGCTCGGTCCCGCCTTCGTAGCCGCGAGCCAGCACCGTGTCGAGACCCGCCAGGTTCGCTGCACCTGCAGATGCGAGCACCCTGTTCACGATCTCGTCGGGTGCGCCGGCGAGCGCGACGTTGTCGCGCAGCGGCAGCTCGAAGCGGGTGAAATCCTGGAAGACGACGGTGACGCGCTCGCGCCACGAATTGAGTGAGAAGTCCCGAAGATCGACGCCGTCGATCTCGATCGCGCCCGACTGTGGGTCGTACAACCGGCAGAGCAGCTTCGCGAGCGTCGTCTTGCCGGCGCCGTTCTTCCCGACGATGGCGAGAGAGGATCCCGCGGGGATGGAGAGATCGAAGTGGTCGAGGACCGGCGAACCACCTGGGTACGCAAACGTCAGGTCGCGGAAGCGGACTTCGCGGGCCGGCGCCCCGGCAGCGGGGCAACTACCTGAGGGCATTGCGCCAGCGGCTGCCATGGTCCCCTCGACTCGCAGGACGGCCGCCACAGGCGCCGACGAGCCGTCGAGCGCCCAGTTGAGTCCCCCGAATGCGATCATCGACCCGCCCACCGCGCTCTGAGCAAACACCACGAGCTGCCCCAGGCTCAGGCTGCCGTCGTCGGCCGCATTCGCGAGCGACCAGAACACCGCGACGTTGGCGCCGACGACAAGCAACACGCTCCACAGCACCGGCCTCTCGCGCAGCCGTGTCGCGTCGTACTGCAGCGCGTGCAGCCGCGTGCGGCGAGCCACAAAACGATCGATCGTCCAGGCCGCGAGGCCAAAGAGGCGCAGCTCCTTCGCGGGCGCCGCATCGACCGCGAGCCTGTATGCGTAGTCGGCGTCGCGTTGCGCGGCACGCACTTCCTCGGTGTTGCGATCGCGCCAGATCGCGCTCTCGCGCAACAGCCAGTGCGTCGCCAGCCAGGCGCCGCCCAGGACAATCGGGGCCCACCAGGCGTAGGCGAAGAGCACCACGGTACATGCGACGCCGCCTATCATTTCGACGAGCCCGCCTGCGATAAAGTCCATCGAGATGCTCAGCGGCGGACCGGTCATGCCGAGGTCGAAATCGCGCGCAATGGTCAGGTCGGTGGTGAGCCTCGGATCCTCGAGGTGTGCCATACCTGGCGGGCGAACACAGGCTTCAATCAACCTGTCGTAGAGCCATGCGGCAGTGCGGTCGCCAAGGTTCGCGCTGACCGCCTGGTGAATGGGGGGAAGCACCTGGAGCAGGCCAAACACACTGCCGACGAGAGTGAGGGGGACGGCGAGGTTGTCGCCGCGCTGCACGGCGCCCACGAGCAGACCCATCGCGATGGCGAACAGCGCAGGCAGCACGCCGCGAAGGACGAGCACGACCCACCAGACGATGGCGAGAAAATGGTCCGCCTTCGGCAGCACGCCGAAGAACTTCCACTCTTTGCGCTCACGCAGACGCCGCAACACCAGGTTGTTCCTCCAACTATCGCTTGTTGTCACATTTTCCCGCTAGCGCGGTCGAGCTCGCCCGCGCCAATGCGTCGCCGTGCCGGAACAAGCGCGCTATAGTAGTTATAGGAACATGCGGAGCGCACTTACAGCCGTGCTCGTGCTTGGGCTGTCAGCCGCGGTGGCAGCGCAATCTGCCGCGCCTCGTTCAAGGCGATTCATTCCCCAGCCGACCATCGGACTTCCCCTTCCGACCATCGGACTTCCCCTTCCGACGATCGGGCTTCCTCTTCCCAGCCTCGGTCTCCCGTTGTCCCGCATTGGCTTGCCTCCAGTCGGAACGTCACCTGGTACCGGCAGATCTCACCGCGCGACGAACGCGAGCGGGTCGGCGCCCGTGGCTGGCCGCCGACGTCCACATGTCGGACCTCGCGGCATGCGCTCGTCGTCAACCGTGATCTATTACGTGCCGGCGCAAGGTCTGTACTATCCAGAGGAAGCGAGCCTTCCTGACAAATCCTCAGAAAGGGAACAACAGACGCCGCCTACAGGGAGCTTGCGTCTGGAGCTGCAGCCGGGACTCGTGCCGCAGGTGTACGTTGACGGGTACTACGTCGGGACGCTGAATGACGTCAACGCGGAGCTTCCCTTCGATGTGGGGCCACACAGGCTTGAACTACGCGCCGACGGATACGAGAGTCTCGAGCTCGACGTCCAGATCTTTCCGGATCGGTCGACGACGTATCGAGGGGCGCTGAAGGCTGTGGAGCCGGTGTCCGTGCCTGCTCCAGACATTCCGGCGCCGACGCAGGTATCCCCGCAACCGCCCGCGACGATTTACTTCATTCCCGGATGTTATCTCGGCGACGTGCCGCCCAAGGACGCTGGACTACCTGCCGGCTGCGACCCGTCTCGCGCCATTACGTTCAAGAACTGACGCCCTCACGTCCGTAATGCGCGGTTAGGCCCGCCTTCTCCGCTGGCTCGCGAGGCCCAACCCGCCGAGCGCCACAAGGGCGAGCGTGCCCGGTTCGGGAACCGCCGCAATCGAAAAATCCACGATGTCATGGTTCTGATACGAGAAGCGGTTCCCGGCCGTGAATCCGAGAAACGCACCGGTACCATTGTCCAGATTGAGTGTGGACTGGAGGTTGAGAGCGATCGAAAGAACCAGCGCGGAATCGAGGTAGACGTTCATCGTCCCCGGCACATACGTGATTAGCGCGCTATATACGGGCGCCGCCACGAGAATCCCGTTGTGCAGTTCATCCGCCAGGGGCGGTACCTGCGTCGTCATTCCCAGGCCCGGGTCCGCCGTGCAGTGCACTCCCGGCAAATCGATGAGGGATGGATCCGTGGTCAACTCACCGTTGGTGCAGAAATGGTGTGGGACATTGAAGTCCGTTCCCCGCGTATTCACGGCGACGTAGTTGCCGTTCGGATCCCCGTAGGCGGCGTTGTTTTTGTACGTGTCGAACATGACCGCCACGCTGTTGTAAATCCCGAGGAACCCCATGCCGCCCGCTCCGCGTCCAAGCGCGTCGGTTCCTGAAAACGGATCGTTCTGAATCACAAAGGCGAATCCGTCACCGGCGCTACCGTCGTTATCCAGTTGCTCGTCCAGATTCGGCGCCCACATGTGAAAGTTGAAGCTCGCCGCCCAGGAATCGGCGACGTCGAACCGTGACGCCGTCCAGGCGGATCCGGCGGGAGGATCGTCGCCGCCGACGTTCGTGTCGAAATTCGGCGTGAGACGAAGCAGGTCTGGAGACACCAACTCTGCTGCGCCATTAAGTGTCAGGGAGCTGAGCGCGATGGGTGCTGCAGCCGCTGGCTGCACGACCGCCAACAGCGCCATTGCGGCAAGGGCCGACAGCCAGCCTCCTCGGATACCGAATTCGCCATGGAGCTGCATAACACCTCGTGTGGAGGGCAACATAACATCGCTCAGCGCGGCGCAGATATCAGAACCTAGCAGTCCGCGGTGAGAGTCCAGCGTCGCACCGAGACCGGCGAGGCGCCCGACTGGCAAGGCGCGACGAGCGAGAATATCGGAAATATTTGAACGAAGAGCAACGCAGCCAGACGGGATGCATCGCCGGTCGAATGCAGCTGGACTTTCACCACGGACTGCTAGGGCTGGTTTTGCGGTGTCCCCACCACCCGCACCCTCAGGTCCGCCCGCGTGGTCACAATCTCAATTGAAGCGGGACGAGTGAGACTCGGTGGCCCTTCGTAGACCACGCGATACTGATTGTTGAGCCTGGCTGCAAGCTCTCGCAATTTCGCGGCGAGTGTTGCTGCTGTTACAAGGTCTTCGCGTCGTCCGCCTGTCCTTTTGATCGCTTCGTCGAGCGCAACCGCGCGCTCATGTGCAGGCTGGTCCTGTGATGCGGCGGCCCCCGCAGTCCACCCGGGCATACCAGCCTGGGAGGCTGGCCCTACGCCTTGTTGTCTACCAACGACGACAAATGCGTCCAGGATGATGCCGCTCCGTTGCACTTCACCGAGCACCTCCCCCGCGTTGCGATCGCTGAGCTCTCGCCCCTCGCTCGTAATCACGACGACTTCGCGCTGTGGGCGCTCGCGAGCACGCAAACTTAGCGATGTCTCGATGATGCTGTCCATGAGGTAGGCGCCGCTGCCGCGTTGTGCGAAAACACCAGCGACCCCTGCTTCGAGCCGTCGTATGTCCCGCGTGTAGTCGACCAGAGTATTCGGACGCTGGCCGAAACCAATCAAGGCGATCTCGTGCCGATCGCTCATGCCCCTGAAAAACTCGAGGAGTCCTCGGCGGAAATCAGGAATAAACGCCTCTGCGTCCTCACTGGTGTCCACCAACACCGCAACATCGAGACGTTCTACCGCTCGAGACACCAGCAGCACGCGACGATCGATGTTGTTCTCACGGACCGTCAGGTCCTTCGCGGCGACATCGGTCACCGGATGTCCGGCACGGTCCAGCACGCTGGCGTACACGATCCGTTCGACGGACTGGCTCGACGCGGAAACGGGGATCGCACTCAGGGCGACGCTTAGGACGAGCCCTCGATGTGGAACCAATGACATCCATCCCTTCCCGATCCCATCATCGCGTGGCGGCGGTCTCCGCGACGACAGGATTCGTCAGCGTTCCGATCCCCGCGTAGGTGCACGAGATCCGATCGCCGGCCTTCAGATACACCGGCGGCATGCGCGCCGAACCGACTCCCGCAGGCGTCCCCGTTGCGATGACGTCCCCGGTGCGAAGGGTGAGGATGTTCGAGGCATACGCGACCTGCTCGAACACGTCGTGAATCATCAAGGAGCTCGATCCCTCTTGGATCCGCGTGCCGTTCAGATCGACCGTGATTGGCACCTTCCTCACGTCCGCGACGAATTCCTTCGGTGTGATGAACGGGCCGAGCGGCGCAAATGTGTCATGTGACTTACCGACCACCCAGTCAGATCCGTAGCGCGTGTCGCCTCGGCCGCCGCGGTCAGACACGTCATTCTCGATCGTGTATCCAAAAATATAGTCCGCGGCCTGTGCCGCTGGAACGCGGCTTCCCTGCCGGGCAATGACGACCCCCATCTCACACTCCCAGTCCACCTGGGTGCGGCCGAGAGGCAGACGGATCGGCTCTCCGTGAGCGGTCACCGCCGCAGACGCCTTCAGAAACATGTACGGGTTCCATCGGGTGTCATCGGCACGCCGCTCCCAGTACCCGGGCGCGCTGCGAGTACCAGGCAGCGCGGCGCCGGCCGTCGGAGCGCCCTGTCCTGGCGCCGCTTCACGCAGCTGCGACATTTCGATGTCGTGCTCGCGATAGTTGACTGCCACGTTCAGCATCGTCGTGGGATACATGATCGGCGGAAGGATCTTCACTGCGCCGAGATCATAGACATAGGCTGGACGTGCGGCGCCGGCGCGGGCGACAGCGGCCATGACGTCCACGATTCGCTGACGCACGCCGGTGTTGTACCGCGCAATCACGTCCTTCATGTCGGTTGGCGCGGCCAGCGTCGACGCCGGCGTTCGAACCGCCGCGTGGCCGACTGCGAAGTCGATCACCGTCGAATCGCCCACGACGATCCCGACGAAGGGCCTCCCCTGCCGCTCGAACGTTCCCAGCTTGAATGGGGTGATCGTCTGCGCGTCGACGAATGCGCCTGCAATTGCCGCGGCTGCCACGAACCGGAAAAAGAGCTGTCTCATCGCTGCTGATCCTTCCACGTCGTTCACCTTCGCCCACGCCAAGGTGTC
>DAIRVG010000073.1:0-28440 GCA_036802945.1 Vicinamibacterales bacterium | reverse complement strand
CCATCGTCTCGAAGAACGTATCCACCGGAATGCCCTTCAGAATTTCGACGCTCTTGAAGACGTCGTCAGTCAGAGGCACCCTCTCGGGCGCGCCTTGTGGCGCTGGAGCCTGCCCGGCGGCCCTGATCCCCATAATCAGGCATAAAACCGCGACCAAAGTGACGCCAAAGAGCGTTCGTCTCGAGCCCACCTTCATGTTGTCTCCTCTGCGAGCTGTATGTGTGCGGAACACGGCTAATTGCCGTAGAAGATGTAGAAGATTCAGTCCCGGGCAAGTCCACCTTGCGCCCCCTGCCGCTAGGTGCTATCGTTCGACGTTCAATGCGGAGGTTATTGGCGATGAGAACAAGACTCGTCCTGATGCTGGCCGGCGGAGTCCTGCTTGCGACCCTCCCGGCGCGGGCGCACCATTCGTTCGCTGCGGAATTCGACGTCAACCAGCCGGTCACCTTAAACGGCACCCTCACCAAGATGGAGTGGCTCAACCCGCACGGTTGGATTTACATCGACGTGGCCCAACCGGACGGCAAGATCGTGAACTGGGCCATCGAGGCCGGGGCGCCGACCGCGCTGCTGCGGCGGGGCCTGCGCAAGACCGACTTTCCCGCGGGCACCGAGGTCGTCGTCGAGGGCTACCGCGCCAAGGGCGGGGCGCCGAGAGCCAACGGCAAGACGGTCAAGTTCAAGGACGGCCGCAATTTCTTTCTGGGCGCAGGCGACGCTCCCGGTGCCCCGGCAGCACCGCAATAGTCGAGCGCGACAATAAGAGCCACGGACAGTCTCGGCATCTGGCCGATGACGTGCCGTGGCTCGTCTACCGCGCGGCGGCTTAGCGGCTCGATGTCGCCACACCTGTCGATGCCGCCCGATACTCTTTGGTGAATCCGTTCCGCCCGTTCTTCATGGTGAAGCTGCCGTCGGGCCGGGCCGTCAGCTTGATGTAGGCCCCGCCGTCGGCACCCGTGAAGTTGGCGATGAATGATTCCGGCGAGTTGACCTCCTTGGGCACGACGTCGGAGAAGTGCAGCTGCCAGAAGTCCTCGAGCCCCGGTGAGCTCTTGACGATCTTGAACGTGCCCGCCGTCCCGCCCTTCGTCGGGTTGTTGTTCATCACGGCCACACGCGGCCGCACCGAATGCACCATCGCCTCCGCGCCAGACCAGTCCCCCCCGTGGCGTGACGTGCGGTAAACGGAGACCGTCCCCAGCAGGTTCTGCGGGCACACCAGTTGGACCTCCTGGTTCCAAGTCAGGTCGGCGAGGTCGAGATATCTGAAGCGTCCGAAGTCCACGACGACGCCGATGCTTTCGAAATTATTCGGCGTGTTGTCCTGCTCGCGCTGCTGGGCCTGGGCACAGAGCGGGTTCGCCGTCGGGGTCCTCCGGACGCCCGGGACAGGAGACGTGATTAATTCGCCTGCGGACGACACGACGTTCACCTCGAGGCCGGCGACCGGGATTTTCATCCCCGGCTTCGGAATGGTGACGTGCGCTTTCCCGCGGAACGGGAGATAGGAGATAAACCCGGCTCCGCGGTTGCCATTGAGTTCGTCCGCGAAGGCACCAGGATCGAGGACACGTCGGATCGGCACCTTGTCCGCCAGCGCGGCGACGCCGCCGACATGGTCGCCGTGATAATGCGTCACGACGAGCGTATCGATACGCTCGACGCCGGACTCCTTCATCGCCGCCTGGATGCGTTCCGCATCGCGGCCCGGCGGATTCAGGTTGCCTGCATCCAGCAGCAAGGTTTCCTTGGCGCCGAGGATTCCGTTGGTGGGAGAGATGATCAGCGTGGCCATCCCGCCTTCCGTGTCGATGAAATAGATGTCCGTGGTGCCCGGTGCTGGGGCGGGCTGCCTGACCTGTGGCGGAACAACCTGTCCCGGGGCCTGGCCGTAGGCGATCGATCCAAGGGCCGCCGCCACCGCGACCGCCAGTAGTACCTTGCGCATGTGTGCCTCCATTAAGCGTTCCTATCGTGCCGCCCGTGTCTGCTGCTGAGTGGCGGGCCCTCGAAACTGTATGCGCACGACTTTGTTCGTTCGGTTATAGGGCGCCCAGACAGTCGGCGGATCGGTACGATTGTCGACCTGCACGTGGCGAATCTCGGTCCCGCGCGTCGGCAGCGGGTATTCGGTGAACCGCTCCGTCTTCGGATCGAACTTCGTGAGCACATCATTGTTCATTGTCGTGATCCAGACAACGCCGCGCTTGTCCACGGCCGTGGCGTACGGAGAGCTGTACGGAGTGGGCAGCGGGTACTCCTTCACCTGAAGGGTCTTCGTGTCGATCCGGGCGAGACGATCGCCTGTGTACAGCGCGACCCAGACCCGGTCCGAGTTCGGGTCGGCGGCAAGGCGGCGCGGGGCCCTCTGGCCCACCACGGCACCGTTCTGGCTCCCGCGTATCGTCAGCTGGCGCTGCCGATCGATCACAATCACCTCCGGCGTCGCAAGGGGTCCAAGGTTGACGGCGGTGACCTTGCCGGTTCGGCTATCGACCTTCAGGAGGCGGTCAAGTCCGGGATTGGTGACCCACGCGTTGTCGTCCTTGTCGACGGTAATCCCGTACGTGCCCCAACCTCCGCATTCGCCTCCACAATAGCCCTCTGGAGCAGGCGGCCCTTCGTAGTAGGTGTACTGGCTGGTTACCGCATCCAACTTGATTGCGCCGTTCCGCGACGTC
The DNA here is from genome assembly GCA_036802945.1 of Vicinamibacterales bacterium. Lineage (GTDB taxonomy): Bacteria > Acidobacteriota > Vicinamibacteria > Vicinamibacterales > UBA2999 > Gp6-AA40. Next base: position 25,753 of record DAIRVG010000073.1, on the reverse strand, counting down.
GCCCACGGGTTGCCTTTCGAGTCGACATCGAGCGTGCCGCCGACCTCCCCTTTTATCCCTTGCGGTCGGGGGAAACTCTTCATCTCTCCCGTCTTCGGATTCAACATCGCGAAGTTGTCGTCCTCGGCGGCCGCCCATACTTTCCCGAGATGATCGACGACGATGCTGTGCGTGCCGAGCGATTTGCCGTCAGGTCCCGGGAGGGCGTAGTCGGTGACCTTGCCCGTGCGCGGGTCGAGTCTGGCAAATGTCCGGTGCGGAACCATGTCGTCAGCCATCCAGATGATCCCTTCGGCGTCCGCCCAGACGTCATGCGCCGCGCGGCCGATGAAGCGCGAAGGCGTTCCCATCGACCAGTCGCTGCCGTCGTCAAAGTGAAGCGGGCGATCGGTGCGCGGCAGATCGAATTCGGTGATGACCACCTGTGTCGCCTCTCCGGACGGACGTGGCCGCAGCTTGAGGTTGCTCAGCTGTGTGTCACCGCGGACGCGACCGAGGTACTCGGCCAACTCATCGCGATACGCGGCTGTCGTCCGGTTGCCCTGGTTGTCAGCCGTCGGCCGCATGGCCGGAACCGGCACGCCCGAGCTCGGGAATACCGTCATCAGATCGACGAGGATGCCCCACCCCGTCGAATCCCACCGGTTCTGTAGCGGATAGCTCGCCGTATGGCACCCCGTGCAGTTGTTCTTGAATGCGTGCACCATTCGGCGATCGGCAGATGTGCTCTGCGGCAGGCTTGCGAGGTACTCGACACCGGACATCTGCTTCACAATCCGATCGGTGTCCTTGAGTGCGGTCAGCGTGAGACTGCGCTCCACCCGCCCACCGCCGAGTGCGAATTCCGACCGGCCTGCTTCGAATCCCACCGCCTGCGCCCATACTTTGTACTGACCGGCGTCGAGAGACGGGAACGTGTAGTTCCCCTGACGGTCCGTAAAGACGGATGTCGTGAAGCTTCTGTCCGCCGCGCGCGCGGAGACGATCACGCCTTCCATCGCGACGCCGTCAGCGGACTTCACGCTGCCATGGATGATGCCGGCCGGGGGGCCGGACTGCGCCGCCAGCGTCGCCCAGAGTCCTGCCACGCCGAGGACCGTGGACAACCATGTCAGCTTAGACATTGAACCTCCACACACTAGAGAGTCTTGAGATAGGCGATCAACTCTTCGAATTCGGTGGGCGTGAAGTTGTACCGGAATCCCGGCATCCTCCGCATGCCTTGCTGAATCGTCTCTCGTACCAGATTTTCCCGATCCGACGGCGCATCCTTGAGGATCCCTTCCAGGCTCGGCGCCATCGACTCGTACGTGTCGTCTTTGACGATGCGTCCCATGTGACAGAGGGAGCAGCGCTGATAGAACCAGGCCTCGCCGCGCTTGACGGTGTCGGACTCAGATGCGGCCCGAGGCGGTGACGATTGCAGCGGCGATTGTGTGAAAGCCGTCGCTGCGATCGTCAGGTACCACACGACGACGAGCATCGGCGCCATCAGCATTGTTCGCCGACGATTCATCTGCCACCTCAATTCGTGATCGCCGCCTGGTCAGTACACGATGCGGAACCCCAGTTGAACCATCCGCGGCTGGTACGCCACGTTCGGGTTCGACGACGGGCGTCCATAATTCACGTTGCTCTCAGCCGTCGTGTACGACCCGTAGTTGGCGTGGTTGAACACGTTGAAGACTTCCAGGATACCGTCGATGGCCGCTTGGCCGCCGAAGGCCAGATGTTTCTGCAATCGCAGGTCGACCCGGTGGATTGGTTTTCCGACAAGGCCATTGCGCGCGGTCACGCCGCCGCCGGCGCTGGCCGGACGCTGATTCAGGCTGCCGACGGTGCCTCCCGTGTTCAGCGCGTCGCCACCGTACGTCGTGGCGAATCGCTGCCCAGATCCATAGAAGTAGAGGCCGCTCACCTGTACGCCGTAGCCGGCCTGCCAGATGCCGTTGAACACGCCGCGATGGCGCTGGTCGGTTGCCGCCAGCCCGTAGTCTGCGCCGAGAGGCGCCTTTACAGCGAACGTGACCGGATTCATCACGCCGCTCCACGGGGCGGGCTGTGCATCCTGGAATCGGGACAGTGTATAGGTGCCGGAGGCCTGCCACCGATGGCTCATGCGTTTGGTGAAGGAAGTTTCGAGGCCGTTGTAGTTGCTGCGTCCCTCGAAGATATCCATCGGTACCTGTCCCCACTCGGGGTACGGGCGGCGATTGACGTCGGTAAAGGGATAGTTCAGGCCGGTTGCGGGGTCGAAGCTCAGATTGATGTTGTAGCCGGTGACGCGATCCTTCCGTTGGCCGTTGAACGAGTAGTCGGCGGTCACGCCCATGTCTGTGCCGATCTGACGCTGCATGCCGACCGACGCCTGATAGCTGTACGGGTATTCGGCGTTCGGCGGCACGATCGTCTGTCCGAGGGCGCGGCGGATGCACCCGGGCACGAAGCGGACATTGCAGAAGGCCTGCTCTAGATCTTCAGGCTTCGGCAGGGGGCCGTTCCACGGGTTGACTGCAAAATCCGGACGTCCGTCGTTGAGCGCAGACAGCACGCGCTGCGAGTTCGCGAATCGAATCGGATGCGCCACCTGGTTGATGAGCTCCGAGAAGTACTTGCCTGCACCACCGCGGATCACGGTTCGGCTGTCCAGCGAGTACGCGAATCCGACCCGTGGGACGATGTTGTTGGTGTCGAGCGGACGGTTGCCCGGCAGGAACGGCGGGACCGCCAGCTCGTTGGCGAAGACGTCCGTTTCCAGGTCGTACCGCACACCGACATTCACGGTCAGCGACGAGGCCACCTGCCAGTCGTCCTGGAACCATCCACCAAAGATGTTCCGCGGGCTGCGGATGTCGCAGCCGCCGAACTCGGTGCGGAATTCACGGGAGATCGATGACAGCGCGCCGATGTTCCACGCGTTGGGATCCAGCGGGAAGAGCTGTTCGATATTGGCGGGAACGGGTCCGTTGTCGGCGATGAGGTTGCCGCGCAGGAAATTACACCAGTCGTGCCACGTCAGGTAGTTCATATACTCGCCGCCGAGCCGCAGATCGTGCCGTCCCGCTTTGTTGCCGGAGAAGGAGAAATCGTCGCGCAGGCTGTAGACCTTCTGGCCGATGTACTGCGGGAAGTTCGTCCCGCCGCCGATGTTGAAGCCGCGCAGCGTGATGACCGGCGGCAGCTTCCGCTCGTTGGCCACAGGGTTGCGGGCATTCGCGAGCCCGGTGGTCGCCGTCCATGTGGCGGTCGGCGCCAGGTCCCAGTGGTTCGCCGCCCATCCGAGCTTCAGCTCGTTGATCGAGCGGTTGCTGATGACGCGCGTCAACGTGCCCTGAACGGCCTCGGCGTACTTGTCGAACTTGACCACGTTCGCCGGATGGTTCGTCGCGCCGCCGATGGTCGCCTGCGTGCCGTCGATCGGCTGGAAATCGCGCCACAGGTAGGTCGACACAGCCATGCGCGTCTTGTTCGAAAGCTGCGCGTCGACTCGCGCCATCGGCTTGTGCTGCCGGCGTACTTGAACCAGATCGACGTTGAAGGTCGGGTACGGTGAGTTGTGCGTGACGGTGGACGGCTCGCGCTCGAACTCGTAGTTGAAGAAGTAGTGGACGCGGTCGCGGCGGATTGGCCCGCCGAGCGTCGTGCTGAGCTGCTGGTTCGAGTACGCCAGCACCCGCTGCGCCACGAAGTCCTGGGCATTCATCCGATCGCTGCGGAAATAACCCGAGAGTGAGCCGGCCAGGACATTTGTCCCCGACTTCGTGATGACGTTGACCTGCGCGCCCGACGAGCGGCCCTGCGTGGCGTCGAAACGGTTCGAGATGAACTGGAATTCCGCGATGGCATCGCGGCCGAAGCTCGGTTGCCGGTTCGAGCCGCCGCAGCAGTTGTTCGTGACCTGCATGCCATCGACATTGAGTTGGACGGTGCCGAGCGCAGTGGTCACCGGCAGACCTCCCGGGTCCGTGTGGTTCGCGCGGGCACCCGGCGCCAGCATCGTCAGGTCCAGGAAGTTCCGTCCGTTCACCGGCAACTCCGACATCTGCCGTGAATCGATGTTCCCACCCAGCTGGGACGACGTGACGTTGACGAGCGGCGCTTCCCCCGTCACCGTCACCGATTCCGCGATCGTGGAGGGGGACATTTCGAGATTCAGCGCGATCTGCTGTCCGACCAGGGCCTCCAGCCCCGTTCGTTGGAGCGTTGCAAACCCCGCTAATTCCACAGTGAGTCGATACGTGCCGATGCGCACCGGGAGTCGAAAGAAGCCGCGCTCATCGGTGAATGCCTCGAACTGAGTCCCCGTCGCCTCGTGCACCGCTCGGACGGCGACGCCGGGCAAGACACCTCCCGTGAGATCTTTGATGGTGCCGCTGATTGCCGCTTCCTGCGCCAGCGCAACGCGTGGCAGCGCCAGGACAGCGAGTACAACCAACGCCGAACCAAGTCTGCGTCCCATCGGTACTCTCCTTCTAGGCGTTTGTCCCCAAGAGCAAGGATTGAATTGCCGCAACGGGTAGGAGCCGACGACCGACCGAATTGTGTGAACGCCCCGATGACTCGCTCGATAACCTCCTCAACGACGAACCGAACAGCGCTTGCAAATCGCCCAATCTGCCGCGAAATGCCTCATGCAGGAGACCTTATACACCTACTCAGTGACCAAGGCCAGATCTGTTCGAGGTCCTTCGCGGCGCGATGTCGGTCAGCCAACAGACCATTTGACACCGCGGGACTGACTCTGTAATAAGTTGGCACCGGCGCGCTGATTCTTCTTTCACCGATGCCAGGCGGCCGCGGATCGCACGACGGATCCGGCGGAATTTGGAGGATGCAATGAGAAAGAAACTCGCGGTCTCGCTGGCCAGTGTTGGCCTGCTCTGCTCAATGGGACCGGTCTTCGCGCATCACTCGGTCGCAGGAGAGTACGACGTGAACAAGCCGGTCACGGTGAAGGGCACGGTGTCGAAGATCGAATGGACGAATCCACATGCCCGGATCTACGTCGATGTCGCCGAGCCGAACGGAAAGGTGACGACGTGGAACTTCGAGTTGCAGGCACGAAGCGCGCTGACCCGGCTCGGTTGGACGGGCAAGTCCGTGAAGATTGGCGATACGGTCACCGTTGAAGGCGACAGGGCGAGATCGGGCGCGACCGGTGGACATGCGACCGCGGTCTTGCTGGCGGACGGCTCGAAGGTGTTGATGGGTGCGAACAACGATAATTAACGACAACCAGAAGGGGAGCACGCCGTGAGAAGGCTTCTTGTCGTTTCGGTGTTGGTCGCGACCGCTGTGCCTCTGCTTGCGCAAACGCAGACTGGCCGTGGCGGCTCTGGAGCACCTACGGTCGGCACGGTCAATACTGCGAAGCGCGCGGCGGTTCCAACGGGCCCCGTGCCGAGGCTGCCGAACGGACACGTGGACCTGGACGGCGTCTGGGTCGGCGGCGGACCTATCAATGACCTCGAGAAGGACGGGGGATTGAAGCCAGGGGAAATCGACAGCCTGCTGTTGCCATGGGCGAAGGAGCTCATGTCGAAACGGGACGTGACCCTGGAGCCGCATAACCAGTGTCTGCCAATGGGCGTACCGCGCGTCACCCCATTTCCGTACCGGTTCGTACAGAACTATACGGACAAGGCGCCGACGCACCTCTTCATCCTGCACGAAGGGAACATCCACACCTACAGGCAGATTTTCATGGACGGCCGGAAGCACCCCGACGACCTCGACTCGACCTGGTTGGGGCACTCAATCGGCCGCTGGGAAGGCGACACGCTCGTCATCGACACCGTTGGTTACAACGACAAGTGGTGGTTCGATCGTCGCGGGCACCCGCACACCGAGCAGTTGCACACCATCGAGCGATGGACCCGCAAGGACATGGGGCATCTCGAGAACGTCGTCACCATCGACGACCCCGGAGCCTACACCAAGCCGTTCACGGTGAAATTCATGGCCACCTGGACGCCTGGTAACGAGTTGCTGGAGTACATCTGCCAGGAGAACAATCAATACGGCGTGCAGACGCTGCCGGGCGGATTACCTGCCGCCGACACCGGCGGGCGTCGTTAGTTACTCAAATCCCAAATCCCAAATCCCAAATCCCAAGGGAGCTCGGTGTTGCGACACCGAATCACCTTGGGAGTTGGGAGTTGGAAGTTGGAAATTATCGCGGCCCTCAAGCCCCAAAACGCTACCGCGCAGATGCGGACGTTTGTTTCTTGAACACCGCGTCGATCGCCGCCTGCGCGCATTTTTCGCCGTCGGGTCCGGAAACGCCCATCGCACCTACGACCTGGCCATTGACCATGACAGGAAGCGCGCCCGGTTGCGGGAAGTCGTTCATGAACGTCGGCGCCAGATTTTCGCCGCTCCGCACGATCTTGTTCGTCTCCGAGGTTGCGCGCCGCCAGCGCAATGCCGATTTGGCCTTCAACAGCGCCGTGTCGATGGCGTTCGCGGCTGCGCCTTCCATGGCGTGGGACTCGAGGAGATTACCGCCCCAATCAAGAACCGCCATCGCCACGATCTGCTTGTTCTGCTCGGCCCAGGCGATACACGCGTCCGCCATGGCGCGTGCGCCGGCGCTCGAGATCACTTTGATGTCCCTCGTGGCGGCCTGCATTGCCGAAGCCTCGGCGGCGGGAGAAACCGTTACCAGCACGAAAAGCGAAAGCACACAAAGCCGAATGCGCATGTGATTTCTCCTTGCCACGTCCGCAACACCGGATCTCCTTGGGAGTTGGGAGTTGGGAGTTGGACGTTGCCCTTATTTCTTGTCCCGTTCGCCCCACTGATTGTTCTCGATGCAGATGTACTCCAGGATCTCGCTGTCCGGGGTGCCCAGCTTTGCGGTGTAGGTAACCGTGAACGGCTTCGTAAACGTCCCCGGGTCTTCGATCGTGACGTCGCGGCGAAGCGTCGTGAAGTCGGTCCGCGTCCATCGTTCGACCATGTGCAGCTGCTCGGTGTGCGGCGTGCCGGCACTATCCAGCCAGAACCTGTCGTTCATCCCGATCGTGTCGATCACGAGCGTGTTGCCTTCCCATTTTCCGGTTGAATGACCGTACCACGTGGGGCTCGGGTCGTCGGGGTGCTTGCGGCCATCCATGAAGATCTGCCGGAAGGTATGCGCGTTCCCCTCTTGCAGCATGAAGATGTACTTGGCGTTGACGGTCGGGTGCTGCACGAACCGCCACGCAAAGCCCCCGGTGATCCGCAGCGGTCCGCCCGGCATGCAATAGAAATACGGATCGTCTGCTTCCTTCTGCGATGCCATCTTCTGTTTCGCCCAGGGGAGCAGAACGCTGTCCAGCTCGCCCGGCTTCAGGAGGCGCGGAATGGGGGCGTCGCCGCCACCCGTCCACACGCCGGACAAGTCCACCGTGCCGTCGGCCAGTTTTGGCACCGGCCGGTTGGGAACATCTTTGATCGCCGTCGGACCGTTCGCGCCGCCCAGACGCCGGGGGAGTTCTTGGCCGGCGGCCTGCGATGGCGCAAGGAAGGGCGAGGTCAGCCCGGCGACCGCTATCGCGACGACAAGAATTTTTTTCACGGCCTCAGTTCCCCAGCTTCGGCACAAAGAACTCCTTGCCATCGGACCCCTTGAACGAGGTGACGATGGCACGCTCGAGAACCGAGCGCCCTCCAAAGCCCGAGACGGTCACCTGGGTGCCAATCGGCAGCGTCTTACGCGAGAACCCGTTGCGTTCGAGCGCAGGCGTACTGGCCATCTCGAAGTTCCAGTTGGTGACCTTCCCGTTCTCGTCGGTGGTATCGACGTAGAAGTGGGTATGCGGATTGGTCCACTCGACTTTCGTGACGACGCCTTTCACCGTCACCGGCTTCTTTGCGTCGTATTCCGCGGTCCACGAATGGTGGGCGGCGATCGGTACGGCCAGACACGCGACGACGACACCCACAAGGACCCCAAGCTTCATTCTCATTACCACTCCTCCTAAAATCGTTAGAACCCGAACTTGAAGCCGAACTGCATGAGGCGCGGATCGCCGGGGCCCTCGATGCTGTTGATTCTATGATCGCCCAGGGTTCCTGCTACCGGGTACGAGAAAAGCCCTAAAAGTGGGGGGATGCTACGGTAGGCCCCACCGGTTGTCAATGCAGGCGACGCAGCGGAAGGGCGCGCTCGAATACGCCCGCACGACCGCGCGCCTCCCCATATAATCACGCCCGAAACAGATGGCTTGCCTCCCGGCGCGCGCGTTGGCCTTTGCGTGAGCACCGCGCACATTGGCGCCAGTGGGATTCAGGTCCGGCTACCCGCCAGCGCGCGTCGCGCGACGGCGAGGTCTCGCCGAAGCCGAGGCGACGGCCGAAAGCCGGACGCGGCGTACGGTGCGTGAGGGGAGATATGTGGCAGCACAACTATGAGCCCGTAGGTGGGAGTCTGGCCATGTCGGCCGCGTTGGCCGCAATTCCGATTCTCGTGCTGTTCTTCATGCTGGGTGTCAGGCGAAAGCCGTCATGGATGTCGGCGCTGGCTGCACTCGTGTCGGCGTTGCTCATCGCGCTGTTCGTGTACGGCATGCCCGTCCAACTGGCGGTGATCTCCACGTTCTACGGGGCGGCGTTCGGGTTGTTTCCCATCGCGTGGATCGTGTTCAGCTCGATCATGCTCTACCGCCTGGCGGTCGACACCGGGAAGTTCGCGATCATCAAAGACTCGATAGGCGGCTTGACCAACGATCGACGGCTGCAGGCGATGTTCATCGCCTTTTCTTTCGGTGCGTTCATCGAGGGGGCGGCCGGTTTTGGCGCGCCGGTCGCCGTTTCGGGCGCCATGCTCGCCGGTCTCGGCTTCAATCCGTTCTATGCGGCGGGAATCTGCCTGCTCGCCAACACTGCGCCCGTGGCGTTCGGGTCCATCGGCATTCCAGTGATCACGCTCGCCAACGTGACTGGATTGCCGGTCCTGGCACTGAGCGGCATGGTGGGCAAGCTTTGCGCGATGGTGTCGGTGATCATCCCTGGTTACCTCATCGTCGTGATGGCGGGACGAAAGCGCGCGCTGGAGGTGCTGCCAGCCATCGTGGCCTGCGGCGTTTCGTTTGCCGGGATGCAGTATTACGTGTCGAATTATGTCGGGCCAGAACTAACCGATATTGCGAGCTCGCTTTCATGCATCGCGGTCATGGTGCTCGTCCTGAAGTTGTGGAAGCCGAAGAACATCATGCGTCTGGAGGGCGACAAGCCGATCACGGTTGCGGCCAGCAAACACTCCGGGGCCGAGATCTTCACCGCATGGCTTCCATACCTGCTCCTGGTGGCGTTCGTTCTGGTGTGGGGCGAGGCGGACATCAAGGCCGCGCTGAATCGATGGACCGATAGTCTGCTTCCCGCGTCTCTTCCGCAGAGTCCGACGGTGTTGAACGGCCTGCTCGTTCCCGGGTTGCACGGCGTCATCACGCGTATCCCGCCGGTCACGCCGCAGCCTACGCCGTACGCCGCCGTCTTCGAGTTCAATTGGCTCACGGCTTCGGGCACCGCGTGCTTTCTGGCCACGATCGCCACGGCGATCCTGTTGCGCGTGAAGCCCTCTCAGTTCGCGAACGTCTACGTCGCCACCTTTAAGCAACTGGCGCTGCCGATGCTGACGATCGCGACGATGCTTGGACTTGCGTACCTCATGAACTACTCGGGCATGACGTCCACGTTAGGGTTGGCGCTTGCCGCGAGCGGCTGGGCGTTTCCGTTTTTCAGTGCCGTGCTCGGATGGCTGGGCGTCTTCCTAACTGGTAGCGACACATCCGCCAATGCGCTCTTCGGGAATCTCCAGGTCGTCACTGCCACTGCGCTCAATCTCAATCCGGTGCTGACCGCTTCGGTGAACTCGGCGGCGGGCGTCATGGGGAAAATGATTTCGGTTCAGAGCATCGCGGTGGCGGTCGCGGCAACCGGGATGACGTCGGCAGACGAGGGAAAACTGTTCCGGTTCACGATCAAGCACAGCGTCTTTCTGATGGTCGTGATGGGCATCATCTCGATGATCTTTGCGTACGTGTTCCCCGGCTATGTGCCGGCGGTACCGCCCAAGTAGCGATGAAACTGTTCTGGTGCCATCCGGCCGGTCGCGGAAGGAGTTTCTCGATGATGAAAAACCCAATGATGAAAGCGCCGAAGACATGGGCCTCCGTGGCATTGATTGTCGCAGGCGCGCTTCTCACCGGTGTGCTTCTCCGAGGACAAGGCGCCGCGATGGGCGACGCCCTCCTGCAGCCGATGACGCACGACGTGGCGAAAGAGCTCGCGATGAAGATCACCGAGCCCTTCACGTTCGCCGCGGTGGGCGACATCATCATCCGTCGGCCCGTGGGTACCGGTGACGCAGGGTATCAGGCGCTGACGAAGATCATGCGTGACGCGGACATGACCTACGCCAACATGGAAGGACCGATTCTGGATGAAGCCACCTTCCGCGGTCCGCTCGCGGGAGGGCCGAAGAGCGTGGTCGACGAATTGAAAATCATGGGCGTCCGCATCATGACCACGGCCAACAACCACACGATGGACTCCGGCGACGAGGGTATGTTGGAAACCAACCGTCTCCTGGACGAGGCGGGCATCGTTCACGCGGGTTCGGGCAGGAACCTGGCGGATGCGCGGGAGGCCCGCATCGCGGCGACGAAAAAGGGAACGGTTGCCGCGATTGGGATGTACTCGATTGACGCGAGCAACAGCCCCGAGCCGTCGCGATACTTCAATGCGACGAACAACAAGGCGGGGCTCAATCCTCTGCGCGTCAACCCGTTCAACGTGGTCACCGCCGAGCAGATGCAGGCGCTGAAGAGGATTCGCGACTCCGTCTACGCGCGTCGTGGCGAGGTGACCGTGCCGGTCGCGCCGATCTCGCCGAACGAGCCGGCCGATCGGCTGCAGCTATTCCGCGCCGCGTACAAGGTGGGGACCCAGCCTGGTAACCTCACGTACGAGATCGATCAGAACGATCTGAGAGGCATCGTGGCGAGCGTTCGCACCGGCAAGCAGCTTGCCGATTTCATGATTGTCGCGATCCACTGCCACCAGAACTCGTTCGCGTTTCAGGCCTACAGCCATGACAATCAGACCCCGGACTTCCTGATCCAGCTGGCGCACACGGTCATCGACAACGGCGCTGATGTGTTCGTCGGCCACGGCGTGCACACGCTGCGCGGCGTCGAGATCTACAAGGGAAAGCCAATTTTCTACGGCGTGTCCAACTTCTTCTATCACCAGGACGCGTCACAGGACGTCGTCAACCCGAACGGGGCGCCGCCGGTGAGCTCGGGTGCGGGGGCGCAGACGCATCAGCCCGACAACATGGAAGCGTTGTTGGCGACCGCGCGATTTGAAGGAGGAAAGCTGGTGGAGGCGCGCCTCCATCCGGTGGACATCGGCATCGAGCGCCGCACGACCTCGAAGGCGGGAAATCCGACGACACCGACTCCGGAAATCTCGCGGCGCATCCTCGAAAAAGTGCAGACGCTCTCGAAGCCGTTCGGCACGACGATCGCGATCGAGAACGGTGTCGGCGTGATTCGTGTCACGCCGGCGAGCACGCAATAACGCGCCCCGCGGACGGCCCGCGCCCCGCATGCAAACCTCGAAAGGCCACCGGAATCCGGTGGCCCTTTGTGCGATTCTGAGACTTGTCAGTTGCGTTTTTGAGGATAGCCTGCTCCGGAATGGAACATGTTTACGGAGGTTTGCGCCACGCCTCCGCGGCCTGAAATAGCCACGCAATGCGGCTTGTATCAACAGGTTACGCCCTTACCGAAAGTCAGCTCGGCAGACCGGAATAGCCATTGCTCAAGGTGCTCCGGTCGATTGGCCGCGTAATTCGGTCGACCAGAGTAAGGGGGGAATGTGCCGACGAGTGCCGCCGTCAAGTACCTGGAGCGGGCAAACAAGGAGCTGTGGCTCATTCTGTCGATGTTCGCGATCGCACTGCTGTTGAACCACTTGTTCGACTCGCAGCGGATGATGCTCAGTTTTTACGTCCTGCCAACCCTCGGGTCCGCATATCTCTACGGCCGTCGCCACGCCACGCTCACGGCGTTGGCCAGCGTTCTCATCGTGACGCTGATGATGACGAATTCCTCATGGCTCGCCGCCGGGAAAGAGAACGCCCTGGCCGATCCCGGCGCGTGGATTGATCTTGGGTCCTGGGGCGGCACCCTGATCATCACCGGATACCTGATGGGCACGCTCTACGAGCGCCAGAACTCGCAGCTTCGTCAGATGCGGGAAACCTACAACGGTGTGCTGATGCTGCTCCGGCATTTCATCTCCAAAGACGAGTACACGGAACATCATTCCTATCGCGTGTCGCTGTACGCCACGCGCATCGCGTCGCACATGGGACTGTCCGCCGATCGCATCGAGGACGTGCGTGCAGCAAGTCTGCTCCACGACATCGGAAAGCTCGAGATCAGCCGCGAGCTGCTGTACAAGGCCGCCCAGTTCACGGGAGGTGAGTTTCAGGAAGTGCAGCGCCACGTCGAAAAGGGCGTCGCCATGCTCGAAACCGTCGGCGGGTCGTTGCGGCGTGTGATCCCGATCGTCCTCGCGCATCACGACAAATTCAACGGGTCCGGCTATCACCCGACTGAAGGTGAGGCGATCCCGCTCGAAGCACGCATCATCACGGTTGCCGACGTTTACGACGCGCTGACGAGCGACCGGCCGTATCGCAAGGCGATGTCGCCGTTCGACGCCAAGGAAATCATCGTGAAGGGGTCGGCGGTCGACTTCGATCCCGTGGTCGTTGACGCGTTTCTTGCGGCGTTCCGCTTCGGCGAGATGGACGTGCGCTCCGAGGTCGCGTAGGGTAGCGCGGCTCGATCGGAGCCCCTTCGATAGAACTCTGGTGGAGCCTTGAAGGCCGGGAGCAATCCCGGCTTTTTCATTTTGCCTGCCTCTCGATTACCCTACCCGTGATGAATATCGCCCCTTCACGTCGCGGACGGAAGCCGAGGCGGCGGAGAGAGCGAGGCGCACAATCTGCAAACACATTGAAAGTCGATGACTCGGGAGGACTGATGAAGCGTCAGCAGCGAATCAGCGGCACCGTGATCGGCGCGCTCGTTGTGCTCTTTGTTCTCTCAGGGGTCCTTGTGCGCTCCCAGGGCGGCGCGCCGACGCGGTTCGTGACGCCTCCCGCGCAGGTCGTGGCGGTTCGTGCCGGCCGCCTGTTCGACAGCAGGTCGGGCGCGATGCTGGCGAATCAGGTCGTGCTCATCAGAGGCGACCGCATTGCCGACGTCGGTCCCGCGGTCGCGATTCCGCCGGAGGCGCAGATCATCGACCTGAGCACGGCGACGGTGCTCCCCGGGATGATCGACGCACATGTCCATCTGTTTCCGGCGGACAACCTGTCTGAATCCACGCGGACGATCATCGGTGTTGCGAATGCGCAGACCGATCTGAACGCCGGTTTCACGACCGTGCTCGACATGGACTCGCGCGGCGGGTTCGGCACCGTGGATCTCCGCAACGCCATCAATCGCGGGCTGGTTCTCGGTCCGCGGATGCAGGTCGTCGGACAGTCGCTCAACCAGCGTGCGAGCGTTCCGTACCCGGCTCTGTTCGAGCGCTTCATCGACCGGTTCACCGAGAGCAAGAACCCCAACTCTCCGTACCTGGGGCGTGCGGCCGTGCGCGAGGCAAAGCTCCACGGCGTCGACTGGGTCAAGATCTACACCACGCAGGATTTCGTCGGCGACGAGTACGAGGTCTTCAAACCCGACGGCACACTCGTTAACAGCCCCTCGCTCACGGAAGAGGAGGTGATGGCGATCGTCGACGAAGCGCATAGACTCGGCTTGAAGGTGGCCTGCCATACCTACGGAGGGGAAGGCCAGCTCAGTTGCCTGAAGGCAGGCGTGGACGCGCCCAATCACCTGACCGATCTCGATGACGCCTCGCTGAAGCTGCTGGTGGACAAGAAGCTTCCGCTGGAGCTGACGGTCGATGACCTGGTGTCGTTGGAGGCGGGCGACCTCAAGAGGACGGGTGGAAAGAACAGCCGGCTGCGGATGGCGGAGCAGGCGTTCAGGAAAGCGCGCGCCGCCGGCGTGCCGATCGTGTTCGGGAGCGGCGCCACGTCGGCCACGATTCCCCACGGCATCGGCGCCGATCAATTCCCGTACTACGCCAAGTGGGGCATGACGCCTGCGCAGGCGCTGCAGACAGCCTATCTTCCAGCGGCCGCCATGCTGAACTACAACTGGGTGGAGCAGATCGGGAGCGTGGAGAAAGGGAAGTTCGCCGATCTGATCGCCGTTGCCGGCAACCCCCTCGCTGACCTCACCGAGATGCAGCGCGTTCGATTCGTGATGAAGGGCGGCCTCCTCGTCCGGAACGATCTCCCCGCGCGATCCCCCGCAGCGGCTGTGAAATAGCGCCCCTGCTGTATGATTCCGGACTCTCGAATTGGAGGTCGGCATGTTGCGCAGGTTGCCGGTGCGCCTCGTCGTCGTGGTGTCCCTCGTCGTCGTGGCATCCCTCGCCGGTTGCAACCAGATTTCGCAGCCTGTTTCGAATGCAACCCGGTTGTCTCAGAGCAAGTGGTTCATCGGCGTGGCAGTCATTGGTCTTCTGCTCGCAGCCTGGGCGTCCTGGCTTATCGCGCGTGACACGCGATCCCGGAGCGGCCATGGGAGCCGCCGGAAGCGACAGGCAAATAATCGGAACCGTAATTAGTCACTCCGACTACTTTTCTGGCGTTGCGGGTTCGACCAACGTTGAAGGCGCATCAAAAGGATCCGTCTGGGCAGGTTTGCGCAGGAGCGCCGCAGCCAACACGAGCACCAGAACCCCGACGACGATCACGCCGAGCAGGAACATGACCGGCCCCTTGTCGTCGTGCTCAGGCGTGTCCATCTTCCCTCCATGGGTGTTGTTCATTCACTCTTGAGCCGCGCCTTCGCCGCTTCGGCGGGGCAGGCGTGACGTCGTTCAGCGCGCGGACGTGATGCCCATGCGCGTACCGACCACCCATCGTAACGAAAACATCGCGATCGCTGAAATCAGGGCGGGAATGGCAGCCGCCAGAAACATGTCGCGGGCGGCCCAGTGCATCGCCATGAAGTAGCCGCCGATGGCGGGACCCACGATTGCGCCGATGCGGCCGACGCCGAGACCCGCGCCGACGCCGGTCGAGCGCATGGCGGTCGGATAATAGGTCCCCGCCAGCCCGTTGAGGCCTGCCTGGCCGCCGACCACGCACCAGCCTGCGATGAAGACCACGACGAAGATCAGCGGGAGCGAAAGGCTCGGCTGCCCGATGAGGGCGATGCTGGCGCACGCGACCGCAAAGGTCCATGCGAGCGCGCGCACGAATCCGCCACGCGCCACCAGCCACGCGAGGCCGAACGAGCCGATGGTGCCTCCCACCTGCAGGATTGTCCCGACGAGCACCGCCGTCGAGGCTGAGTAGCCGGCGTCGCGCACGACCGTCGGCAGCCAGCTCGCCAGCGAGTAGAGATTCAGGAGGTTCATGAAATTGACGACCCAGAAGATCAACGTGGCGGCGGCCCGCCCGTCCCGGAACAGATGCAGCACCGGCACGCCGCTCTTCTTTTCTTCGCGGACGACGAACTCAGACGACTCTGAGGCGTGAATGCGCGGATCGATCCGGTTCACCCACGCGGCGAGCCTCCGCGGGTTCTTTCCGCGGATCACCATCAGTTGCAGCGATTCGGGAAGCGCGATGGTCATCGCCACTGCCAGGACGAGCGGGATCGCGCCGCCAAAATAGAAGACCGATTGCCAGCCGTAGGCCGGGATCAGCGCGGCGGCGACGAAGCCCCCGAAAGCCGCGCCAGCCGTGAAGCCCGCGCCCACGATCATGATCATCGTCGCGCGCCGGCGTTGCGGGCTGTATTCGGCGACGAGCGCGGTGGCGTTGGGCATGATCGTGCCGAGGCCCATTCCCGCGAGCAGGCGCATCACGAGGAGCTGAGGCACCGAAGTCACCCGTGCCGTCAGGATCATCATGACGGCGAAGAACAGCGTTGCTCCGATGAGCACCGGCCGGCGGCCGATCCGGTCGGCGAGCATGCTGAAAAAGAGCGAGCCGATCAGCACGCCGAGGTTGGCGGCGGCGAACACAGGGCCGAGCACCGCGTTGGGGACGCCCCATTCACGGACGATCGATGGCGCCGTGTAGCCGAGCGCCTGGACGTCGAAGCCGTCCATGATCAGGCACAGCAGGCAGAGCGCGAACGTGCGCCGCTGCAGCTCGCCGAACGGACTGTTCTCCACCAGCTCCGAAACGTTGATCGTCGTGCGGGCGCTCGTGCCGGAAGCGGTCATTGCAGGCTCCTGGGTACCAAAGTCAGTGTGAAGAAGAGTGCCGCCGCGAAGTATAGTCGTCGCCGTTCAATATCTCCGTGAACGTGGAATGAACCTGTTGAGGAGGGTTTCGATGAATCGCGACCTTCGTGGCCTGTTCAGTGGATTGACTGTCTCGCTCCTCGCCGTGGCCCTTGCCGCTCCGGCCGCCGCACAGGTGGGCTCGACGGCGCAGATCAGCGGCACCGTGAAAGATGAGAGCGGCGGCGTGCTTCCCGGCGCCGACGTCACTGCCACCCAAACCGACACTGGTTTCAAGCGCACCGTGATTACGGAGTCGAATGGCGCCTACGCGCTGCCCAATCTTCCGGTCGGCCCCTATCGCCTCGAGGTGATGCTCTCGGGCTTCCGCGGCTACGCGCGGACCGGCATCACGCTCCAGGTCAACTCCAATCCCGTGATCGACGCCGTGATGGCGCTGGGGAGTCTCAGCGAAATCGTGGCTGTCGAGGCCGCCGCGCCGCTCGTCGAGACCCGGAACCCGGGCATCGGCCAGGTGATTGAGAACGAGCGCATCGAGGAGCTGCCGCTCAACGGCCGCAACGTCGCTGACCTGGTCGGCATTGCGGGCGCGGCTGTCCGGCCCGAGGGCGCGGCGGGAACCTCATCCAGCCGCAGCTTCCAGGGAGAGCGCGGCGGCGCCGCGATTTCCGTGGCGGGCGGCCAGTCGTTCGGCGTGGCCTACCTGCTCGACGGCGCGCTGCACAACAACCCGTACGACAACCTGAACCTGCCGCTCCCGTTCCCGGACGCGCTGCAGGAGTTCCGCGTCGAGACCAGCGCGCTCAACGCGCAGAACGGGTTTCACGCCGGCGCTTCGGTGAACGGCCTGACCAAGTCGGGCACGAACCTGTTCCACGGCGACCTCTTCGAGTTCTTCCGCAACCACCGCTTCAACGCCACGAGCCCCTTTGCAGCCATCAACCCCGCAACGGGCAAGAGGCGCGATGACGGGCTGAACCGCAACCAGATCGGCGGCACGCTGGGCGGTCCGTTGAAGACCAACAAGCTGTTCTTCTTCGGCGCCTACCAGGGGACGAGAACCGCCGAGGCGCCGGCGGACAACATCGGCTTCATCCCGACGGCCGCAATGATGGCCGGCGACTTCACCGCGGTCACGTCACCGGCCTGCAACACGACCGGCCAGGTCACGCTGCTCGCGCCGTTTGTGGACAATCGCATCAGTCCGTCGCTGCTCAGCCCGGCGGCGCTGGCCATTTCGAGGAAGCTGCCGGTCACCAACGACCCCTGCGGCCGGATCACCTACACGCGCTCCAGGAACATCAAGGAGCATCAGGCGATCGGCAAGATCGACTACCAGTTCAACTCGAACCACTCGATCTTTGGCCGCTACATGGCGACGACGTTTGCCTACGCGCCGCCGCTCGACGAGACGCCGGACAACATCCTCGTGACGACGATCGGCGGCCGCGACAACCTGGCGCAGTCGCTCGCGATTGGCGACACGATGGTGCTCAGCAACACCACGGTCAACGCGATCCGCTTCGCGTTCAACCGGACGGCCATTCACCGCACGCACACCGACTTCTTCTCCTTCCCGGAAGTCGGCGTGAACATGTACAGCTACCTTGAGCACTACCTGCTGCTCACCGTCACGGCCGGGCCGAGCCTCGGCGCCGGCACGGAAAACGACGCCATCTTCCGGACCAACAGCTACTCGATCAGCGACGATCTCACGAAGGTCGTGGGCAACCATCAGTTCGGCTTCGGCACGAACCTGGCGTTCTGGCCGTCGCTCTCGAGGGCGAACGTCCGGTCGCCAGGAACCTTCACCTTCAACGGCAGCGTCACGCGGCTCGGGATGGCGGACTTCCTCCTCGGCCGTCCGTTCACGCTCGTCCAGTCGGCGCCGAACACGCTCGACATGCAGCAGTGGTACTTCGGCTCGTACGCGCAGGACACCTGGAAGGTGTCGAATAAGGTGACGCTGAATGCAGGGCTGCGGTGGGAGCCCTACTTCCCGCAGCAGATCGTCAACGACGCGATCTACAACTTCTCGATCGACCGCTACAAGGCCGGGACGAAGAGTACGACCTTCCCGGGCGCGCCTCCGGGGTTCCTCTACCCGGGCGACTCGGGCTTCATCAACGGCCAGGCGGGCGTCGCCAAGCAATGGGCGAATGTCGCGCCGCGCGTCGCGGTGGCCTGGGATCCGCTGGGCGACGGCAAGATGTCGGTCCGCGCCGGCTACGGCATGAACAGCGAGTTCGTCAACGGGCAGTTCTACATCAACACGTCGAACGCGCCCCCCTGGGGTTCGGAGATCCGCCTGACGGCGCCGAATATCGGGCCGTTCGAGAACCCGTTCGCGGGCACCGGCGTGCCGAACATCTTCCCGATCGCGTTCGACAAGAACGCGCCGTTCTCGTTGAACGGGCCATACCTGGCGCCGCCATCGGACCTGTCGACCACGCGGGTCCACTCGTACAACCTCAGCGTCCAGCGCCAGTTCGGCGCCAACACCGCGGTGTCGGCGACGTATCTCGGGAACAAGACGAATCACCTGTGGGACGTCGTCACCGGCAACCCGGGCATCGTTCCCGGCGGCGGCTCGCCGACCGGGCCGTGTACGATCAACACGCTGACGGGGCCGCAGGTGGTGGCGAACTGCTCGACCGCGTCGCTCGACTCGCGTCGCGAGCTGACGCAGCTCAACCCGGCGACGGGGCGGTTCATCGGCTTCCTCGACTACTTCACCGATCACGGGACCCAGACGTACAACGGGCTGCTGCTGTCGGTGCAGAAGCGCACGGCCAACGGGTACAGCGTGAGTTCAAACTACACGATCTCGAAGTGCGAGGGACACCCGACGCAGGGGGGCACCACGCCGAACGTGGGGAGCGGTTACATGATGCCGGTGTCGCTGGTGACCCCGCCGGCCAACGCCGACGCGCTGCTCGATCTGGACTACGGGCCCTGCGACAACGATCGCCGTCACATCTTTAACCTGTCAGCGACGGCGCAGACGCCGGATTTCAGCGGCGCGGCGATGCGCGCGCTGGTCTCGGGCTGGCGCCTCTCGGGCATCTTCCGGGCGCTCTCGGGCAGCCCGTTCAGCGTGACCACCGGGCTCGATCGCTCGCTCACGGGCAACCCGGGCCAGCAGCGGGCGAACGTTTCGGGTGACCCGTATTTGAAGCAGGGTACCACCTGGCTCAATCCAGCGGCGTTCTCCCAGCCGGCGCTCGGGACGTTCGGCAACTCGGGGCGAAACCAGTTCTACGGCCCGGGCACCAAGGGGGTCGATCTCTCGCTCGTCCGTGCGTTCCGGTTCGGCACGCAGCGGGCCGAGGCGCGGATCGAGGCGTTCAACGCGTTCAACTGGACGCGCTTCAACGGCCTCAACCAGCAGGCACCGGCCACCAACCCTCTCAACACCAACATCCTCAACAACGCGAACTTCGGCCGCGTCCTCGGGGCGGGCGACCCGCGGATCATGCAGTTCGCGCTGAAGTACCAGTTCTAGGGCACAATGCGTCCGAACGACCAGACGACGCGAACGCTCTGGGAGAAGACGGTATGCGATTGTGCCGATTTAACGATGGGCGGCTGGGCGTCGTGGATGGCGCGGTCGTTCACGACGTCACCGAGGCACTCGACGTACTGCCGAACTACCGGTACCCGCTGCCGGCTTTCGATCCGTTGATTGCGGACCTCTCGAAGGTGATGGGGCGCGTGCGCGCGATTCTGCCGGATGCGCAGTCACTGACGCTGGCGGGGGTGACGCTGCTCAGCCCGGTGGCGAGCCCGCGCAAGCTCGTGGCCGCGCCGGTGAACTATCAGAAGCACCTAGACGAAGTACGCGACGACAAGGCGCTCCACCACAACACGCCCGGCCATACGGTGACTATCCAGTCTGCCGGCCTGTTCCTCAAGGCCACCAGTTCGCTGGTCGGGCCGGGCGAAGGCGTTGTTATCAGCAAGCCCGATCGCCGAACCGATCACGAGGTCGAGCTCGCCGCCGTGATCGGCACGGAGGCGCGCGACGTGTCGAAAGAGGACGCGCTCCACCACGTGGCCGGGTACTGCATCGGGCTCGACATCACGATTCGCGGCTCCGAGGATCGCAGCTTCCGCAAGTCAGGGGACAGCTATTCGGTGCTCGGCCCGTGGCTCGTGACGGCCGACGAAATTCCCAATCCAGGACAGCTCGACCTGCAGATCGCCGTCAACGGCGACATGCGCCAGTCGTCCAACACGAAGTACCTGATTCTGGGGGTTGCAGAGCTCATCGAGCTGGCATCGTCCTTCTACACGCTGTACCCGGGCGACGTCATCTACACCGGGACGCCGGAAGGGGTCAGCCCGATTGAGCCTGGTGATGAGATCGTCGCAACGATCGAAAAAATCGGAACGATGAAGGTAAATGTACGAGGACACAAAGACGTTTCTAACCACTAAGGTGACGAAGGACGCGAAGAAACGCCTATCACGAAGTAAAAAAATGCTTTGTGTTCGATTCTTAGTGCTCTTCGTGTTCTTCGTGGTTCAAAACGTCTTGGTGGTCTTCGTGGCATAGACTCGAGGCAGAGGCAGAGACTATGGAAAGCGCAGCCGTCCCGATCAAACCGGGGACTTCGTTTGCGATCAAGCCCGGGACCTCGCCAGAGCGTCAGGCGCTCTACGGCCGGCTCGACCAGAAGAACACCGCGCCTCTCTGGGAGGTGCTGAGCCGGCTGGTGCCGCCAGAGCCGCAGCCGATGTGCGTCCCCGCGCTGTGGAAATATGACGAGCTCCGCCCGCTCCTGATGGAAGCGACGCGCCTGATCACCGCGAAGGAAGCGGAGCGCCGCGTGCTCGTGCTCGAGAATCCCGGGATCCGCGGCGCCTCGCAGATTACGTCGAGCCTGTACGCGGGGCTGCAAATCATCCTGCCCGGCGAGGTCGCCCCCAGCCATCGTCACACCGCGTCGGCGCTGCGCCTGATTGTCGAAGGCGATGGCGGCGGCTATACCGCCGTGGACGGCGAGCGAACCTCCATGCACGTCGGCGATTTCATTCTCACACCGTCATGGACGTTCCACGATCACGGGAACCCCGGTTCGTCGCCCGTGATCTGGATGGACGTGCTGGACGTGCCGATCGTCAACCTTCTGGACTCCAGCTTTTTGGAACATCACCCTCAAGCGACCCAGCCGGTCGTGCGCCATGAAGGCGATGCCCGAGCCCGTTACGGCGCGAACATGCTGCCGCTCGAGTACGAGCCAGCCAGCCTGTCGGCGCCGGTCTTCACCTATCCGTACTCGCGGAGCCGCGAGACGCTCGAACAACTACACCGGAACGGCCCCGTCGATCCGTGCCACGGCGTCAAGCTCCAGTATGTGAACCCGGCAACGGGCGGCTATCCGATGCCGACGATCGCGGCATTCCTTCAGCTGCTGCCAAAGGGGTTCTCAGGCGAGACGTATCGCTCGACGGACTCGACCATCTACAACGTCGTCGAAGGACATGGCGTCAGCCGTATCGGCGGTGCGACGTTCAGCTGGGGTCCCCGCGATGTTTTCGTCGTGCCGTCCTGGCAGAAGGTTTCGCACGAGGCGAACGACCAGGCGGTGCTCTTCAGCGCCTCCGATCGCGCCGCGCAAAAGGCGCTCGGCGTCTGGCGCGAAGAATCGCGCATTCCTGCCTGACACAGGCGCTTGGCATGTCAGCGCGTACCTATCGAATCGGTCAGATCGTCCCCAGCTCGAACACGACGATGGAGACCGAGATACCGGCGATGCTGCGCGCGCGCGCTGCGGTCGAATCGGAGCGGTTCACATTCCACTCCAGCCGGATGCGTATGAAAAAGGTCACCAGAGAAGAGTTGGCGGCGATGGACGCCGACTCTGACCGGTGCGCCGCGGAGCTGGCTGACGCGCGGGTCGATGTCCTCGGATACGCATGCCTCGTCGCCATCATGAGCATGGGACAGGGTTATCACAGGCAGTCCCAGGCGCGGCTGCAGCGCGTGACGGAGAAGGAGAGCGGCGACTGTATCCCTGTCGTGACCAGCGCAGGCGCGCTCGTTGACAGCCTGAAGACGATGAAGGCGCGGAAGATCGCGATGGTGGCGCCCTACGTGAAAGCGCTGACCTGTATGGTCGCCGACTACATCGAAGCGGAAGGAATCGAGGTCGCCGACCGCGTGGCGCTCGAAATCCCAGACAACCTGGAGGTGGGACGCCGCGATCCACTTGCCCTCGTTGACATCTACAGGAAGCTGACGCTCAGCGGCGTCGACGTGCTCGTTCTGTCGTCATGCGTGCAGATGCCATCGCTTGCAGCGGTCCCGATCGTCGAGCGCGAGTGCGGACTTCCCGTCATCTCGGCATCAATTGCGACCACGTACCAGATGCTGAAGACACTCGGACTCAAGGCGCACGTGCCGGACGCGGGGGCACTGCTGTCAGGGCGATATTAGGGGGGACATTGCTCTTCCCAACGACGCTTGTCGGCAGTTATCCGCAGCCCGAATGGCTCATCGACCGCGCGAAGCTCGCTGGACGCTTTCCGCCGCGCGTGCGCGCGAAGGAGCTCTGGCGGATTCCGGAGCATCTGCTCGTCGAGGCGCAGAACGATGCGACGGTGCTCGCCATCAAGGCACAGGAAGACGCCGGTCTCGACTTCATCACTGACGGAGAAATCCGACGCGAGAGCTACTCGAACCGCTTCGCCACCGCGCTTGAAGGCGTCGATCTCGACAATCCCGGCAGTGCCCTGGACCGCTCCGGCCATCCCAATCCCGTGCCGCGCATCGTGGGCAGGATCCGGCGGCGGCATCCCGTGGAGACGGAGGACGTGAAGTTTCTTCGCGCCCACACGAGCAAGAGAATCAAGATCACCGTGCCGGGACCGTTCACCATGTCGCAGCAGGCGCAGAACGATTTCTACAAGAGCGTCGATGAGGCTGCGATGGACTACGCGGCTGCCGTGAACGAGGAGATCAAGGATCTGTTCGCGGCCGGCGCCGACATCGTCCAGATCGACGAGCCCTACATGCAGGCGCGTCCCGAGAAGGCGCGGCAGTACGGGCTCAACGCGCTCAACCGCGCGCTCGAAGGCGTCGCGGGCACCACGTGCGTGCACATCTGCTTCGGGTACGCCGCGATCATCCACGAGCGGCCGGCCGGATATTCGTTTCTCCCGGAGCTGGCCGGGTGCACTTGCAGGCAGATTTCCATCGAAACCGCGCAGTCGAACCTCGATTGTTCGGTCCTGACGTCGCTCCCCGGCAAGCAGATTCTGCTGGGCACAGTGGACCTGTCGGACATGACCGTCGAAACACCCGAGAAAGTCGCCGCGCGGATCCGGCGGGCGCTCCCATTTGTTGCGCCCGAGAACATCATCGTTGCCACCGATTGTGGGATGAAATACCTGCCCCGCGACGTCGCCGACGGCAAGATGCGGGCGATGGTGCAGGGCGCCGCGATCGTGCGGCGTGAAGTCGGGGAGGTCCAATGAAACCGGTATGGCTGGCGCTTCTCATCCTGGTCATCGCTTCAGCTCCCGCTGTGTCGTGGGAGATCCCTCCCGACAACGGAACAATGGGAAGGGAAGCGATTGATGCAATCCTCGCCGGCAACGATTATCCCGAAAGCAGTACCTACACACAGGCTGTCGAGTTCGTCGACTTCACGGCGAACGGCCACGAGTTCACGCAGGTCGTCGTCACGCTCACGCCAGCCAGGTCCCGTTTGCGGAACGGCAAGAAGCTCGTCGTCGTCGGCGGCGAACCGGGCAGCGAATACGGCATGGACTTCATCTCCACCATAGAAGGCAAGGAGGGTCCTGCCGTCTGGCTCGCGAAACGCGGCGTCACGTTTGTCGCCCTGACCCGAGTCGGGCGCTGGAATTTTCTCGCCCCCACCAGGGATGGTTCCTGGGAGACCGTGCCGATCGAACAGCGAATGCCGATGTTCAGCCGCACGCAGAAAGCACATTGGCTGCCGAGCGATTACGAGGTGAGGCGCTCCGGCGTGTCCGGCGCGGTCTCCGCCAGCGTGAGCGCGGTCTACCGTTTCCCGCGGACGGGTACCGCGCTGGAAAAGCAGATGCTCGCGGCGACGCCGCGCGTGTTTGTCGAGGGATACCGCCTTGCGCTGGAGAAGGCCATTCCCGATCGGAGAGGCTCTCTCGTTTTCTTCTGGGGCATGTCGACTGGAGGCGCGAGCCTGTACCCGCTTGCCAAATACTACACGCCCGACGGATATCTCGGCTGGGGCACGAGCTCGACTGGCCTCGCGTATGTCAACAACCGCACGCGTGGTGGCAATTTCAACGATATCTATGAACACAGCGCGCTGCGGGTTCGCGAGCGCGGCCTCGACGATTTCGAGTTCTACACCAGGAACATCGATTCCGACACGCGGATGAAATGGTGGAAGGCCGCGCAGAAAGACCCACGCTTCAAGAGCACCGAGGATGCGGCGATGCAATTCGGCGCCGCGGCACTGACCGAGCATGGCCTGCGTCTCTGGCAGTCCGATTTCCTGCCGGCTTCAGAGCGTAAGGCCGGATTTGCGGCGTTCATGCAGGCGATGTTTGAGCCGAGTTACCCGCCTGCGGAGCTCAAGAACGTCCCGGTTCTCGAGTTGAACGGGACTGATGATGAAGCTCTGCCCCCCTCGACCGTGGATGCCAACCGGAAGGTGATGGAGCCCTACGCGAAAAAGTACAGGGTAGGGCGCATCGCGGGACTCCATCACTATTTGTTCACCCAAGACAGCATCAAGATCGTCGCGAGCACCTGGATGCGCTACATCGAGTCAGGGTATTTCGATTAGGACGGATTGCGGGGCTGCGCTTGCGCAGACGTCTACTTGAGGAGATCCGCCACCTTGGCGATACCCGCCTTCGAGCAGGCGTCGTCCACCTCGAGGGTGGATCCAGCGCTGCCGACTCCACCGATTGTGTCGTTGCCCACCTGGATCGGCACGCCGCCGCTCAGCGCCAGGATGTCGGCGAGGTCGCGTTGGGCTGCCCGCGCGGGATCCTCTGCCGTGCGCTTCTGAAACTCCATCGTGGTGATGCGATACATTCGCGCGGTGTATGCCTTCCGCCGGGCCATGTCGGCTGTCTGGGGAGTCGCTTGCTCGTCCCTCATGATCACCAGCACCTGACCGGCACGGTCGACCACCGCCGCGGAGGTGTTGAACCCTTTCGACTTGCATTCCGCGAGTGTCGCTTCAGCGATTGTCTTTGCCATCGAGAGCGAGAGGTTGCGTTGCATGACGACCCCTTGCGCACCCACCCGACCAGACAAGAGCAGGGTTATGCCGATTCCGGCGAATGCCTTTAACTTGTCACCCACGGAGACCTCCGTTGACTGCCGACGGCTCACGTCGCGGCGAAACATGATGCCCCCCAGAATCTTGCGCAATCCTAGTTGATC
>DAIRVG010000072.1:13413-28686 GCA_036802945.1 Vicinamibacterales bacterium | reverse complement strand
CGATGGCACGCCACGTGGAAGCGATGCTCGCACTCCAGCGGCGTGGTGCGGTCACCTTTGACTACGGCAACAACATCAGGGCGCAGGCGGCTCGCGCCGGTGTCAAAAACGCGTTTGACATTCCGGGCTTCGTGCCGGAATATGTGCGACCTCTGTTCTGTGAGGGCAAGGGACCGTTCCGCTGGGCCGCCCTCTCGGGAGATCCCGAAGACATTCACGTGACGGACGCGGTTGCGCTCGACATGTTCAGCGACGATGCGGCGCTCGTGCGGTGGATCAGCATGGCGCGCGAGCGCGTCGCGTTCCAAGGACTGCCCGCGCGCATCTGCTGGCTGGGGTATGGTGATCGCGCGCGCTTCGGATTGAAAATCAACGAGCTCGTGCGGGCGGGAGTGATCAAGGCACCGATCGTGATCGGGCGGGATCATCTCGATACCGGATCGGTCGCGTCGCCGTACCGTGAAACCGAGGCCATGCGTGATGGCAGCGACGCGATTGCGGACTGGCCCGTGCTGAACGCGCTGCTGAATGCGTCGGCGGGCGCGACATGGGTGGCCGTCCACCACGGCGGAGGCGTCGGGATCGGCTACTCACTGCACGCGGGCATGGTGGTGGTAGCGGACGGGACGCCCGAGGCGGACGAAAAGCTGGAGCGAGTGCTGACCTGCGACCCGGGGATCGGGGTCGCACGACATGCGGACGCGGGGTATCCCGAGGCAATAGCCACGGCCGCCTCGCGTGGAATCATGCTGCCGATGAGGCAGTGAACGCGGAATCGGCCGCCCGACATAAGGGGGCCGGTGACCAGTCGCCGAACAGGCGAGTGGATGAGGGGAGTTTCGGAATGGCGGGTGCACATATTGGATTCGAGCGACGGGTCCTCGGCGCGCTGGAGGCGGCTCCATCGCGAATCCCCGTCGTCCTCGGCGGCTGCGGCACCGGACGCACCACCCTCCTGCAACGGTTGCGCGAACGGCTCGGCCGCGGGGACGCGCAATACGTAGACGTCGGGCGCTGTGCCACCACACCGGAGCGCTTCCTCCAGGCCGTGACCGCCGCCTCGCCGTTCCCCTGGCACGCCCAGGGGCATCAGCCGGCGTCGGCCCGGGAAGCGTTCGACCTGCTCCTCGTCTTCCTCGATACGGCGCGCGCTCCAGGCGGTGAACCCGCGACGTTCCTTCTCGACGAAGTGCTCGAGCTGCGGACGTTCGAGAGCTTTCCCGGCCTGCGCCATGTGCTTCGCAGTCTGCTCGAGGCCCTCACGGGAAGTACGAACCGGTTCGTGCTGACGACCCGGTACGTCGCCCGCGCCCATCGCGTGCTTCGCGACGCCACCTCGCGCTTCGAGGTGATGCATCTGCCGTCGCTGGCGTCGGCGGATGTGACCGACATGCTCGCGCCGACGTTCAACGGCTACGAGCAGATGTCGACTGACGACCGCGACTATCTCGGACGCGCCGTCCAGGCGCTCACCGACGGTCGCGCGGTGTACGTCCGCGCAGTCGGCGACACGATGTCGCAGATGGGCCGCGGCGCCGATCCGATCACCGCGCTCACGGCGCTGCTGGCCGTTGACGGCACCCTCAACCACTGGTGCCAGTTCTGCTACGAGCTGCGCCTCCACCGTGCCCGCGGGTACGGCGCGTTGAAGGCGATCCTGGACGTCCTCGCCGAAGCGGAAGCGCTGACGCTGACGGAGATCTCTCACCGCCTGCATCGCACGCCCGGATCAACGAAGGACTATCTGTCGTGGCTGGAAGACGTCGATCTCGTGACGTCGCGACAGAAGCGGTACAGCTTCACCGATCCGCTGCTCCGCCTCTGGGTACGCCTGCACTGCCGTCCGATGCCGCCGACCCAGGAAGAGGTCGCTCGCGAGGTGCAGCTCTATGCGATGGGACGCCTCCCACACCCCGAGCCGGCGCCCGCCCTGGCCTACGCCGGAGTCGACGTCTCGCCTGACGAGCGGAAAAGCTGGGGGATTATCGAAATCGACTAATGCAAAATTCAAAATGCAAAATGCAAACACTGCCCTGCTTGTTGCGACGGGTGCAACGAACGACGCGCCGTTTGCATTTTGAATTTTGCATTTTGAATTACTGAGCGAGCCGGGCGAGAGCCAGGCGAGCTGCTTCCTGCTCCGCTTCCTTTTTCGCCTTCCCCGAAGCGCTGGCCAGCACCTCGCCACCGACCACGACGTCAACGCTGAACACTTTGCGGTGATCGGGGCCGGTTTCACCCGCGATGCGATATTCCGGTAGTGGATGTCCCAGCGCCTGCACGCGCTCCTGCAGCGCGGACTTGAAGTCCTGGCCCACGAAATTCTGCGCCGCGCCTGCGTCGATGGCATCTTTCAATTCGCGCAAGAGAAATACCTCGGCCGCTTCGATGCCGCCATCCAGATAGATGGCGGCGATGAGCGCTTCGTATGCGTCCGCCAGCAGTGCCTGTTTGAAGCGGCCGCCCGTCTTCTCCTCGCCGCGTCCCAGGATCAGGTGGTCACCGAGCCGCATCTCTTCAGCCTGGCGCGCGAGCGCCTGCGTGGAGACGACGGACGCCTTGATCTTCGACTTCTGTCCCTCGTTGTAGGTCGGGTACTGGTGGAAGAGCGCGCTGGCCACCACCAGGCCGAGCACGGCGTCACCGAGAAACTCCAGCGACTCATTGTCCGCAACGCCGCCGGAAACGTCCTCGGCGGCGCGCGACTTGTGCGTCAGCGCGTGCTCGAGCAGGCCACGGTCCTTGAAGCGGTAGCCGATGCGCGTCTCGATCTCGTCGAACTCGTCGCGCAACCGTACAACGCGCGCGCCGACGTCCTCGCGGTGGCTGTCGATGATCCGCCGCGCCTCCTCCGCCAAATCATCGGGCACGGCAATGCGGACCTCGCCCAACGGGCTCATCGACATTGGCAGGATCGCCTGCGGGTTGCCGGTGATGCGGAATCCGGAGATGCCATGGCTGTCGAGGAGCGCCAGCACGACGCTGGCCTCGATGTCGGAGGTTGTAGAGAAGACGGTGACGGGAGACATTGTTGATTGACGATTAGTGATTCGTGATTAGCGATTCGTGATTCACGCCTGGAGATTGTTTATAGCGATTCTGAATCACAAATCACAAATCGCTAATCACAAACGCGTAGAGGCGGACCTTCAGGTCCGCCTGCATTGTCCACCTTCAACAGCACGAACGTGAGGTCGTCGTGCTGGCCGGTGTCGCCGACAAACGCCCGGATCTCGCGGATGATGCGTTCGCGCAGCTCCTCGAACGGCAGATCGCCATCGGCCTCGATCACGGCGGCCAGCCGCTCTTCGCCGAACGGCTCCCCCGCCGCATTCATGGCCTCGCTCACGCCGTCGGTGAACAGCAAGACCAGGTCACCAGCGCCGAGCGGCAACGTGACCTCTCGCAGCAGGCTGTCGAACCGCTCGCCCTTGTCGATCTTCAGACCCAGCACGAGGCCGTCCGGCGCCTGTACCTGGACCCGACGCCGCGTAGCAACCGCCGACAGCAGAGTGCCAGCCGCCTCACCCGAATCCCCCGCCCCGAATCCCGAATCCCGAACTTCGGATCCCGGATCCCGGATCCCCGGTCCCGGTTCGCGTGGCCAGCGCCCAGGCAGATACATCAGCGGACAGTGCCCTGCGCGCGCGTACGTCAACGTCCGGGCGCACATGTCCACGACGGCGTAGGTCATCGTGATGAAGCTGCGCGCGTCGAGATGCTCCGCGATGATCCGGTTCGCGTCGATGAGCAGCTGCCGAGGCGATGAGTGGAGGCGGCTCAGTGAAAGCATCAGGCCTTTGAGCTCCGCCATGTAGAGCGCCGCCGACGTACCCTTGCCCGCGACATCCGCGATGATGATGCCGACGCGCGACTCGCCGAGCGGCAGGTAGTCGTAGTAGTCGCCGCCCACCTCGCGTGCCGGCTCGCAATGCGCCGTCACCGAGAGTCCTTCCAGCCTCAGCGGCCCCTGCGGCAGCAGCGACATCTGGATCTGCCGCGCGATGCGCAGCTCCTGCTCGAGCCGCTCCTTTTCCGCCTTCTCGTGAAGCAGATCCTCGACGCTCGCCGTCATCGAGTTGAACGAATCCGCCAGGTCGCCGAGCTGATCGTGGCTGCGAACGGCAATACGGTGCGTGAAATCGCCGCGCCGGACGTGTTCGGTACCGGTGGCCAGCTCGTGGACCGCCCCCGTGATCGATCGCGCCAGCGACAATCCCATGCCGACGGCCACCGTCTGGAGAATCAGGAAGAGGCCGCCGACGACGATCAGCAGAATCAGAACCAGCTGGCCGAGGCTGTAGTTGCCGATCTGCGTGAGTGGCGTCGCCGAGATTCGGCTGTAGATGTCGGTGATGCTCAGACCGATGGCCATGACAACGTTGCCCGTGCGCCCGCTCGTCCAGTCCGAGTAATCCAGAAACGTCATCCACGCGAGCGGTCTGTCCAGGCTGACCCTGAAGACCCCCTCCCTGGTGGGTAGCGGCGATTCCTCTTCGATTGCGCGACCTATCACCGGCGCCACATCGGTGGCGGTCATGGCCAGCGTCGAGATGTCTCCAAGCTCGATGCCCGTTTCATTTCTGATCTGCAGCCCCATCGCCGCGGTCAACGGCACGTCGACAATCACCGCGTAACGTGGGACTGCATCGGATGGCAGCGCGACAGCACGTACCGCGAGATGCGTGCGGTACCCGACATCCTGGCGCTGCACGGCCTCGCCTGCGGGCGACGTGATGTAGGCGATGAGCCCGGCGTGCCCGTCGCACTGCACCCAGTCGGGCAGCGCGGTCGGGGCATCGAGGTGCGCCCAAGCGCCCGCGACGATCCGCGTCTTCACCGTTGGACCTGGCGCCGCGCTCGCCGGGCCGCACGTGCGCAGCGTCGGCACCACCTCGTACGAGGCGCCTCGATACCGCGCCGCAGCCGCTTCCTGGCGTCGCCGCAGGACATCCGCGAAGTCGGCATCACTCGTCGTCTGCTCGAGCTCGATCGCCGCGGCTTCCGCCAGGAATCGCGTCTCCTCGACGAGCGCGTTGACCCGCGTCTGCACGAGATACGAGCTCACGTTGAAGAACAGCAGCAGCCCGCAGAGCAGGAAGAACACGACGATCAGAAAAACGGGCACGAAGCCCACGAAGATGTACGAAAGCGTGAGCTTCCGCCGCACGCGCCAGAGCAGCCGCTGCTTCAGGCCGCGGAACGCGCGCCAGGCAAAGAAGAGGACCACAGCGAGGGCGAGGAGGATAAGAACGGTCACGTCCACCGTCTACAGTCTACGGTCTACCGTCGCCCGACTTCGATCGTTCCTGAACCTTGGACGGTAAACGGTCGACCGTAGACGGTAGACGAAGGTACGGAGGGGCGGCCGGCCCTGTAGTACGCTCTTAACATCTTGAGACTGCGCGAGACCGCCAGATTCAGCACCATCTGTATCCACGCGGGCCAGGTTCCAGACCCGTCGACAGGCGCCATCATCACCCCGATTTACCAGACGTCGACGTATGTCCAGGAGGCGCTTGGCAAACACAAGGGCTACGAGTACGCGCGCACGCAGAACCCGACGCGCTCGGCCTTCGAGGCGAATATCGCCGCGATCGAAAACGGAAAAGCGGCGTTTGGCTTTGCCTCCGGTATGGCCGCGACGGGCGCCGTCATGACGCTCCTCGAATCAGGCGACCACGTCGTCGTCACCGACAACACCTACGGCGGCACCTATCGGCTCTTCGAGCACGTCCTCAGAAAGTATCAGCTCGATTTCACCTACGTTGACTCGTCGAAAACAGCCGACATCGCGGCGGCGATTGGCCCGAAGACCAAGATGCTCTTCCTCGAGACTCCCACCAACCCGACGCTGCGGTTGACGGATCTGGCGGCTGCCTGCGAGGTGGCGCACAAGCGGAACGTCGCCGTTGTCGTGGACAACACGTTCGCCAGCCCGTACGTCCAGCGGCCGATCGACTTTGGCGCCGACCTCGTCATCCACAGCACGACGAAATTTCTGAACGGCCACAGCGACAGCGTCGGGGGCGCGGTCGTCGCCATACGCGAGGACCACATCGAGTGGCTGCGGTTCGTGCAGAACGCCGAAGGGGCGATCATCGGCCCCATGGACGCCTGGCTCGTGCTGCGCGGGACCAAGACGTTGCCGATCCGGATGGAGCGGCACAACGCCAACGCGATGGTGCTCGCGGAATTTCTGGCCTCGCATCCGAAAGTCACACAGGTCCACTACCCGGGACTTACCTCCCACCCGCAGCACGCCCTCGCGAAAAAGCAGATGCGGGGCTTCGGCGGCCTCATTTCGTTTGCGCTTGGCTCGTTCGAGAACGCGCGGACACTCCTCAACAACGTCCGGCTCATGGCACTGGCTGAGAGTCTCGGCGGCGTGGAAACCCTCATCAGCCATCCTGCGACGATGACGCATGCGTCGGTGCCGGCGGACCGGCGGATACAGATCGGGATTACCGACGATCTGGTGCGCGTCTCGGTCGGCATCGAAGACGTCGAGGACCTGAAAGAGGACCTCGCGCACGCCCTGGACCATATTTAACCGGGTCCCAAAGACCCGCCTACCTACCTGATGAGGACCCGCTCTACCCCACCCTGATGGACTTCCTCCAGAATTTCTTCCATACCGTCTACAACGTCCCGGAACTGATCCGGATCGTCGGCCAATATGGTCTGCCGTTGATCATCTTTGCGGAGACGGGACTCCTGCTCGGGTTTTTCCTGCCCGGAGATTCGCTGCTGATCACCGCCGGGCTGTTCGCAGCGCGCGGCGATCTGAGTCTGCCGACCCTGCTGGCCACGCTGATTCCAGCGGCCATCATCGGGAACGCGACCGGCTATGCGATCGGCAAGCGCACCGGCAAGGCGCTGTACAGCAGGCCCGACTCGCTCCTCTTCCGACGTGAACATCTGAAGATGACGCACGAGTACTACGAGCGCCATGGGGGGAAGACGATCATCATCGCGCAGTTCGCGCCGATCCTGCGAACATTCGCGCCAGTGGTGGCAGGCGTGGCGGAGATGGGCTACCGCAAGTTCGCGAGCTACAACGTCATCGGCGCCATTCTGTGGATCACCAGCATGACGCTCGGCGGCTACCTGCTCGGCAACGTGATTCCGGATATCGACAAACGCATCGACCTCGTCATCATGGTCGTCATCGGCGTCTCGTTGCTACCGGCGATCATCGCGTGGCTGCGGAGCAGGCGCACCAAGTAATTGCGCTTCTTTCGGATCGTTCGGTCGTTCGGAACGTTCTCGTCGTTCTGATCGTTCGAATCGTTCAACGTTCAGGCGGACCTAAAGGTCCGCCTCTACGATCGGTGGTCGTTGGGAACGTTCGAACGAGGTGAACGGCTCGAACGATCAGAACGATTTGAACGGCTGAACGTCACGAACGATCCGAACGAACGACTTCATGGATTGCGGGTGGATTCCTCCAGCCATGCCAGGTAGCCGGCGGACCCGTCGGTGGTGGCTACCACGAGGAACTCGGGCAGCTCATACGGGTGTAGCTCGCGGAATCTCGCCTCGAGAGCCTCGACGCGATCGCTGGTGGTCTTGATCACCAGCTGTTGCTCGCGGTCTTCCTCGATCGTCCCCTTCCACCTGTAGACCGACGTCATCACGGGCAGGATGTTCACACAGGCCGCCAGGCGCTCGTCGACGAGCACGCGCGCGAAGGCGGCTGCATCGGTCTGGGCGCCGAGCGTCGTCAGCACGATCACGGGACGGCTTTCTGCAGCTGAGCTCACGATTTCACGATTTCACTTGTACGTCGATCCCCGTTGCAGTACAACCTTCATGCGGCGACTCGGAGAAACGTGATCTAAAGTTGCGCCTTGGTCGGTGCCGCCGTGGCTTGTGTCCAAAAACGGACTTGTACTCATGATCGAAACGCGCTATTCTCCCACGGACGAGCCGGACCAGACGTGAACGCTGCCGCGACGATTTCGTGAAAAAGACCTCCACCAACGCCGACCAGACTTCCTCGCTCCCGCGGCGGCGCCGCGGCCGGGTTGTGCGTTACCTCGTGGTGGCGGTCGGCTGCGTACTGATCGTCGACGCTCTCGTCGGCGACCGAGGATTCCTCGCCATGCTCAAGGCGCGGCAACAGTACCGCACCCTTGAATCGTCGCTGGAGCGGTCGCGGGCGGAGAACGCGCGGCTTCGCGAACAGGCCCGCGAACTGCGTGAGGACCCCAACGCCATCGAAGCCATCGCCCGCCGGGAGCTCGGTCTCATCCGCCCAGGGGAGAAACTCTTCATCATCAAGGAGGTTAAACCGGCCGATTCTGAACGGTAAATCCCAAATCCCGAAACCCAAATCCCAAAGCCCAAGGGTCCAATCCCGAGTCCCGAATCCCGAATCCCCGCGATTGACAGCCACGTGCCGCCCACCTACGATCGCGCTCTACCTCGAACTGAAGGAGTTCACATGCGCACATCTATCGCGTGCCTGCTTGCCCTCGCGTGTTTCGCGGCGCCGGCGCTGGCACAGACCCGCACAGCGAAACCACTGGAGATCTACGTCGTCGACGTCGAAGGCGGCAATGCCACGCTTTTCTTGACGCCATCCGGTGAGACGGTGCTCATCGACACCGGCAACGGCGGTGCGGCCGCGGTGCGCGATGCCGCGCGCATCATGGAGGCGATCAAGGACGCCGGCGTCACGAAGATCGACCATCTGATCACCACGCACTGGCACGGCGATCACTTTGGCGGCCTCGCGGAGCTCGCCAAGCAGATCCCGATCGCCCAGTACATCGACCACGGCCCCAACGTGCAGCCCGCACAGGCCGCGGACGACTTCCTCAAGGACGTCTACCCCGCCTTGTTCGCGAAGGGGACGCACATGGTCGCCAAACCGGGCGACAAGCTGGCCGTCAAGGATCTCGACTGGCGCGTGGTGGCATCGGCCGGCCAGGTGCTCAAGACGAATCTGTCTGGCGCCGGCAGGCCCAATCCATACTGCGGGGCGGTCTCACCCGCTCAGGCTCCGGATCCGACAGAGAACGCGCAGTCGGTGAGCAGCTACATCACGTTCGGCAAGTTCCGGATCGTGCACATGGGCGACCTCACTTACAACAAAGAGCTCGACCTGATGTGCCCGACCAACCGCCTCGGCGGGGCGGACCTGTTCATCGTCTCGCACCACGGCCAGGCGATCTCGAATTCGCCCGCGCTGGTCCATGCTCTCCAGCCACGCGCAGCCATCATCAACAACGGCACGCGCAAAGGCGGACAGCCCGACGCGATGCGAGTGCTCTTCTCCTCACCGGGTCTCGAGGATCTCTGGGAGATGCACTTCTCGCTGCTGAGCGGCCAGGAATACACCGTTCCCGGCGCGTTCATCGCCAACCAGTGGGATCAGCAGGGCGAGGGGATGCCGATCGGGACATGGACCCCACCGCTGCCCGGCCAGCAGGCGCCACCCGCGCCCGCGCACAATGGGAAATCGAACTATTTCAAGATCACCGCGCAACAGGACGGCACCTTCACGGTGACGAACACGCGCAACAACTTCAGCAAGACGTATCGCCCGGGCGGAGCGAACGCGACGAGATAAGAGCAACCACGAAGACCACCAGGAATGTTTCAACCACGAAGGACTCGAAGGTCACGAAGAATTTTTCTTACTTCGTGCTCTTCGTGACCTTCGTGGTTGAGTACGTCTTTGTGACCTTCGCAGCACCTGATTCCAGAGGGTAGTAATGCCACACAAGAGCGGCCGCCATTTTCTCCAGATTCCCGGACCCACCAATGTTCCGGACCGCGTGTTGCGCGCGTTGTCGCAGCCGACGATGGACCATCGTGGACCGGAGTTCGCCAAGCTCGCGCGCGAGGTGTTGTCCGGACTGCAGGGCGTCTTCCTGACGAAGTCGTCGGTCGTCATGTATCCAGGATCGGGCACAGGCGCGTGGGAGGCATCACTGGTCAACACGCTGTCGCCTGGCGACAAGATCCTGATGTTCGAGACGGGACACTTTGCCTCGCTGTGGCGGGAGATGGGCACGCGCCTCGGTTTTCAGATCGACTTCGTGGCGGGCGACTGGCGGCACGGCGTCGATCCGGCGGTCGTGTACGCGAAGCTCGCCGACGATCGCGACCATCAGATCAAGGCCGTTGCCGTGGTGCACAACGAGACGTCAACGGGCGTCGTCAGCCGCATTGCCGACATCCGGCGGCAGATTGATGCTGCGCGGCATCCGGCCCTGCTGCTCGTCGATACGATCTCCTCGCTCGGCTCGATCGAGTACCGCCACGACGAGTGGGGCGTTGACGTGACGATCGGCTGCTCTCAGAAAGGGCTGATGCTGCCACCGGGACTCGGCTTCAATGCGATCAGCGAGAAGGCGATCGCGGCGTCGAAGACGGCCCGCATGCCACGTGCGTACTGGGATTGGGAGGCAATGCTCCGGGACAACAAAGCGGGCTTCTTTCCCTACACGCCGTCGACGAACCTGCTCTACGGGTTGCGGGAAGCCATCAAAATGCTCATGGATGAAGGACTCGAGAATATCTTCGCCCGTCATGAGCGCTTCGGCCGAGCGACGCGCGCCGCAGTGAAAGCGTGGGAGCTCGACATCGTTGCGCAGAATCCGGACGAATACAGCGGAGTGCTGACAGCCGTGATGATGCCGGAGGGGCGCGACGCAGACGTATTCCGCCAGGTTGTCCTCGAGCGCTTCGATATGTCGCTCGGCACCGGCCTCGGGAAGTTGAAGGGCAAGGTCTTCCGGATCGGCCACCTGGGCGACTTCAACGATCTGATGCTGGCGGGCACGCTCGGCGGCGTCGAGATGGGACTCGCGCTGGCTGGCGTACCGCACAAGGCGGGCGGCGTCCTGGCGGCTTTGGATATGCTGGCGAGCGAATCGCTGGCGCCTGTTTCCTAGACGGGAAATCGGGGATCGGGGATCGGGGATCAAGAACCAGAGCTTTTGACCCCTGATCCCAGATCCCTGATCCCCTAACAAGCCAGGAGAGTTGATATGCGTACAACGATCGCGTGCCTGCTTGCCGTCGCGTGTTCCGTTGCGCCAGCGCTGGCACAAAGCCGCACCGCCAAGCCACTGCAGATTTACGTCATCGACGTTGAAGGCGGCAATGCGACGCTGTTTGTGTCGCCGTCCGGTGAGTCGCTGCTCATCGACACCGGGAATGGGGGTGCTGTCGCAGCTCCTCGCGATGCGGGACGCATCATGGAAGCCGCGAAGGATGCCGGCCTCACGCAAATTGATCACCTGATCATCACGCACTGGCACGGCGATCATTTCGGCGGGCTTGCGGAGCTGGCCAAGCAGATCCCGATCAAGCACTACTACGATCACGGTCCTAACGTGCAACCCGGTCAGGCGGCGGACGACTTCCTCAAGAACGTCTACTCCGAGCTGATCGCGAAGGCTCAGCACACGGTCCTCAAGGCGGGCGACAAGATTCCACTCGCGGGTGTCGACATCGGCGTGGTGCTCTCGGCGGGCGAGCCGATCAAAACGCCGCTGAAGGGCGCCGGGGCGGCGAATCCGTATTGCGCGAGCTTCACGAAAGGCGACAACAACGCCGAGGACCCGATGTCAGTGGGCATCCTCCTCACGTTCGGTAGATTTCGAACGATTCATCTCGGAGACAACACCAAGAACAAGGAATTCGAGCTGATGTGCCCGAACAACCGTATCGGGACCGTCGACCTCCTGCTTGGCCTTCACCACGGGCAAGCGAGCTCGAATTCCCCGGTGCTCGTTCACGCGCTTCGTCCGCGGGTCGGCATCATGAATGACGGCACTCGCAAGGGTGGCGAGCCGGAGACGATGAAGACGGTCTTCGCGTCCCCGGGTCTCGAGGATCTGTGGCAGATGCACTTTTCGCTGCTGAGCGGCCAGGAGTACACGGTGCCTGGCGCGTTCATCGCCAATGGAGTCGATCAGCCAGGTGACGCCATGCCGATTAGTACCTGGACTCCGCCGCTGCCGGGCCAGCAGGCACCACCCGCGCCGGTGCACAACGGGAAGTCAAACTATTTCAAAGTGACGGCGCAGCAGGACGGCACCTTCACGGTAACGAACACCCGCAACAACTTCAGCAAGACGTATCGCCCGGGCGCTGGAGCGAACGCGACGCGATAAGGCGAAGGGGTTAGGGGTTAGGGGTTAGGGGTTAGAAAAAACGGATCCCGGATCCCGACGTGATCATCCCGTCCGCTTATCGCCCTTACCGTCCCCAAGGCCGACTTCCAACAGGATTTCCTGGGTGTGTTCGCCCAGTAAGGGCGCGCGGCGCCGCACATCAGGTGGCGTGGCGCTCATCTTGATCGGCGAGCCGAGCGCTTTGATCGAGCCGAGCGTGGGGTGCTCGACTTCCACGACCATCTCACGCGCGAGGACCTGCGGGTCCTGGAAGACCTGCGCATAATCGTTGATCGGTCCGCACGGGATGTTGCCCGCATCGAAGAGGGCGAGCCAGTGACTTCGCGGCTCGGTGCGGGTAATCGATTCGATCTTCGCCGCGAGATCCGCGCGGTGGCGGATGCGCAGGCCATCGGTCTTGAACTCCGGCGCCTCCGCCCACTCCGGATGCCCGAGGACGGTGCAGATCCTGATGAATGATCGGTCGTTGGCGCCGCCGATTGTGATGAAGCCGTCGGCGCAGCGGAATGCCTGGTACGGCGCGCTCATGCGGTGCGCGGATCCGAGCCGCTCGGGAATTCCGCGGCCGGAGAAATACTGTGTCGCCTCCCACACGGACAGGCCGACGCCGGCGTCGACGAGCGACGTGTCGACGTGCTGCCCCTTCCCCGTCTTGTGGCGATGCTCGAGCGCGGCCAGGACCCCGACCACCGCGAACAGCGCCGCGCCGAGATCGGTGATCGGGATGCCCGATTTCACCGGCGCGCCGCCAGGCTCGCCTGTGACGGACATGATCCCCGAGACGCCCTGTGCGACGAGGTCGAACCCGCCCTTATTCTTCATGGGTCCCGACTGGCCATAGCCGGAGATCGACGCGTAGATCAACCGTGGGTTGAGCGCGGCGAGACTCGCGTAGTCGAGCCCGAGCGTTTCCATCACGCCAGGCCGATAGTTTTCAACCAGAATGTCCGCTGACACCGCAAGCCGCTTCAGGGCCTCGACGCCTTCCGGCGCCTTGAGGTTGAGGACGATGCTGCGCTTGCCGCGGTTGACGGCATTGAAGCTGGGGCTGTCGGTACCGACCGCGCCCGGCATTGTGCGCGTCGAATCGCCGGCGGGCGGTTCGACCTTGATGACGTCCGCGCCGAAATCGGCCAACAGCATGGCACAAAAGGGTCCTGCCATGACCTGCGTGACGTCGATGACGCGGAGACCGTGCAGAGCGCCTTGCGCCTGGTTCAAAGGCATACTGTTTTATTCAACCACGAAGGTCGCGAAGAACACGAAGCATAATAGGAATCTTCGTGATTTTGATTGGTGCTGGAGGAACTCTTGGCCGCTCCTGAGACAATTTTTGCGATCGATCCACCCTTCGCTATTCTGACGTTCAATCGCCCCGAGGCGCGCAATGCGATGACCTGGGGGATGTACGACGCGCTCGTGGACGTGTGCGAGCGTGTGGATGCCGACCCTCAGGTGCGTGTCCTCATTCTCCGCGGCGCCGGCGGCAAGGCGTTCGTCTCGGGCACGGACATCTCGCAGTTTCAAAGCTTCAGCAATCCCAACGACGCCATCGAATACGAGAAGAAGATCAGCAGCGTCCTCGGCCGACTGGACCAGGTCACGAAGCCGACGATCACGCAGATCGAAGGCTTCGCGGCGGGCGCCGGGTGCGGCATCGCGGCGACATGCGACCTGCGCGTGGCGACTCCCGAGTCGTCTATCGGCATCCCGATCGCACGGACGCTCGGCAACTGCGCGTCCACCGGCACGTTCGGCCGGCTGGTTGACCTGATTGGCCCCGCCCACGCGAAGGAGATGTTGTTCACCGGCCGGATGGTGCCTGCGGCCGAAGCGGTCGCTATCGGCCTGCTGAATCGCGTGGTACCGAAGGAGACGATCGAGACGGAGGTGATGACCCTCGCGGGCCAGATTGCCGCCAACGCGCCGCTGACGATCCGCGCCACGAAGGAGATGACGCGTCGCATCCTGGCCGCACGTCGCCCCACCGTGAGCGACGCGGATCTCGTCGAGATGTGCTACATGAGCGCCGATTTCAAGGAAGGCGTAACGGCGTTCCTGGCGAAGCGGCGGCCGCAGTGGACAGGGACCTAGGCCCACGGGACCATAGAGGCGGACCTTGGTGTCCGCCTTCATGAGACAGTCGTAGAGGCGGACCTTCAGGTCCGCCTGGCACTCCGCTCGCAGCGCGTGCCCGAATGCCCTTCAAACTTGCACCGCGCCTGAAGTCATTCGACTACACAGGGTTCAATCGATATTTTCTAACCATCTGCACTCTGGACCGCCACCGAGCCTTTGTCGAGCAAAACGCGGTCGGCGATGTCGTGTCGCAGCTTTCTCAGACAAGCGAACGGGAGTCCTTCTCAGTACTTGCGTACTGCTTGATGCCCGATCATTTTCACGCGCTTATCGAAGGTGAACGAGCGGATGCAAATCTGCAGCGGTTCGTTCGGCTGTTCAAACAGCGTTCGTCGTTTTACTGGAAACGTAGATCCGGCGCGCCGCTTTGGCAGCGAGGCTACTTCGAGCATGTGCTGCGGGCCGAAGAGGATACCTTCGATGTCGCCAGATACATTCTCGACAATCCGGTACGTGCCGGCTTGGTCTCAAGGCCGGAGGACTACCCATTCCTCGGCTCGTTGACAATGACTGTTCGGGATTTGTTGTACTCAGTCCAGATCAGCAACAGGCGGACCTAAAGGTCCGCCTCTACGACCGAGTTCCCAGGCGGACCTGAAAGGTTCGCCTCTACGACCGAGTTCCCAGGCGGACCTGAAAGGTTCGCCTCTACGACCGAGTTCCCAGGCGGACCTGAAGGTCCGCCTCTACGACCGAGTTCCCAGGCGGACCCGAAGGTCGCCTCTACGACCGAGTTCCCAGGCGGACCTAAAGGTCCGCCTCTACGATCAGAGTTTCAAGGCGGACCTTAGGCCACTTTCGTGTCGAGCCGTAGAGGCGGACCTTCAGGTCCGCCTACACACGTTGAACGATTCGAACGATCGCCGGTCGTAGAGGTGTCGGCCGTCAGCCCGCGGCCACAGGGCTCGGTCTCGGCGTCGGGATGGGCTCTTCGGTGAACTGTCGCTCGGGGTGCATCAGGAAGGCGCTGGCGGCA
>DAIRVG010000072.1:0-13313 GCA_036802945.1 Vicinamibacterales bacterium | reverse complement strand
GATGGGCTCTTCGGTGAACTGTCGCTCGGGGTGCATCAGGAAGGCGCTGGCGGCACCGAGCATGAGCACGCCGATGGCGATCACGAAGGGCAGTTGTGGATCGCCTGTCCAATCGGTGACGAGGCCTGCAACGACCGGCGACAGAATTGCCGCCAGGGCCGAGCCCGAATTCATGAGTCCCGACGCGGTGCCGGAATACTTCGGCGCGATGTCCATCGGAATCGCCCACATCGGTCCGATCACCATCTCGGCGAAGAAGAACCCGGCTGACAGGCAGATCGCCACAAGGACCTTGTCTTCGACATACAGAATCGGCAGCAGCGAAACGAGTGCGCCCACGAACCCGAACACCGCCATGCCGATCCGCGCGCGGCGAATGTCCTTCGTCTTGTGGAGAACCCGGTCCGACGCCACGCCGCCGATCGTGTTGCCAATCGCCCCGATCGTGTAGACGATGGTCGCGAACATCGCCGTCTCCCCCGTGCTGAGCCCGAATTTGTCCTTGAAGAAGATCAGCAGGAAGCTCAGATACAGCCACAGACACCAGCCGTAGCAGAAGTACGTCAGTGTCACCGGCCACATACGGGCGATGAGGGGGCCCCACGGCACGGCGGGGCGCGCACCTTTCGGCGCCTGCGGCAGCACGTCCAGTTCCGCCTGGGTGATCGACGGATGGTCCTTCGGATTGTCACGGAAATACCAGTACCAGACCGCAACCCAGACGAAACCGGCGAGTCCGACGACGACGAACGAACCGCGCCACGTCACCACCGCCATCAGCCCGACAATCAGAAACGGCGTCAGCGCGTTGCCGAGCCGCGAGAAGGAATGCGTGATGCCCTGCGCGAAGCCGCGTTTGCGCGACTCGACCCAGTACTGCATGGCGCGCGTCGCCGTTGGCAGCGTAGCGCCGACGCCGAAGCCCATCAGGATGCGCGCGAAGAAGAGCGAGTAGAAATCCCAGGCGAAGCTGGTCATCACCGTTGCCCCCGCCCACACGAGCCCGCTCACGAACAGCGTCAACCGGGGCCCGAAGCGGTCGGCCGTCACGCCGCCAATGATCTGGAACAGGAGGTACGGGTAGCCAAAGGCCGAAAAAATCAGGCCGGCCTGCGTATTGGACAGGCCGAACTCCGGGCGGATCGCGATGATCGCCGTGCTGATATTCTGCCGCACGATGTACGAGATGAAGTACATCGCGCACACGAGCGTGAGCACTTTCGTGGTGGCGGGGATGCCTCGCGGACGCATCGCGGTCTCGGCCATGGTAACTCCCGGCGCCCCGTAGAGGGGCGCCCTACAAACGCCCCGTAAAGGGACGTCCTACAAACGCGCCGTAAAGGGGCGTCCTACGAACGCGCCGATATTATCCGATCAGCGAGTGCAGCAGAACGGCAGGGTGTTGTGCCTCGACGCCCGCGAAATGGGCCACTTGATGGCGGCATGACGTCCCGGCCGCCGCCAGCACGTCTCCCGGCTTCAGATCGCGCGCCGCCGGCAGCAGCCGCCGCTCGCCGATCTGCCGGGAGATCTCATAGTGATCCTTGGCATAACCAAAGGATCCCGCCATGCCGCAGCAGCCCGAATCAAGCTCGACGACCTTGCACGACGGGATGCGCGACAGCAGCGCTTTCGCAGGCGGCACGAGCCCCATCGATTTCTGGTGACAGTGACCATGGAGCACGACAGTTGCCGGTCCGCTTTTGAGATTGAGCGACAGTCGCCCCGCCGCCCATTCTCGTTCGACGTAGTCCTCGAACAGCAGGCACGCCTCCCCCACGACCTGCGCTTTGCGCTGCGCGTCGCCGCGCAGCAGGGCGGGCGCGTCCTCACGCACGGCGGACAGGCAGCTTGGCTCGAGGAAGAGGATCCGCTCGCCGCGCGCGGCCGCGTCGTAGAGCGCGTCGGCGTTGGTTTGCGCGAGCGCACGCGCCTCATCCAGCTGACCCGTGGAAATGAAGGGTCGTCCGCAGCACGCATGCGACTCGAGACGCACGCCGACTCCGGCCGCATCGAGCACGCCTACCGCCGCGACGCCGATGTCCGGATCGTTGTAGTTGGTGAAAGTGTCGTTGAAAAGCACCACTCCACCCGTCCCGGCGGCGCGGGCCTTCTCAGGCCCGCGAGCCTTGAACTTGTCTTCGAACGTCTCCTTCACCCACGGGGGCGGCGTCCGGCGACGATCGATCCCGAACAGCTTCTCGTTCATCCAGCGGCCGACAGCGCTCGCGGCAAGGCTGTTCGACAGCGGCGCGAATTGGCTGCCAATCTTCGACAGCGCGCGCACATTGCCGAGCACCCGCTTGCTGAGCGGAATGCCGTGTTTCTTCCAGTGGTCAGCGAGAAACTCACTCTTGAAGCGCGCGACGTCGACACCGACAGGACACTCGGCCTTGCACGCGCGGCACTCGAGGCACAGCTCGAGCACTTCGAGCACACCGTCTTCCCCAAGGCCCGCCTCGGCCAGCCGGCCACTCATGGCAAGCCGCAACGTGTTCGCTCGCCCGCGAGTCGTGTCCCTCTCGTCCCGCGTCGCCATGTACGACGGGCACATCGTCCCTTCGAGCTTCTTGCGACAGGCGCCGACGCCGCTGCACATCTCCACGGCGCGGCCGAAGCCGCCATATTCGGAGTAGTCGAAGTAGGTCGGAGGATCCGATGTGCGATAGCTGGTGCCATAGCGGAGGTTCGCGGTCAGCGGAGGCGTGTCGACGATCTTTCCAGGGTTGAAGACGCCGTGCGGATCGAACGTCTGCTTGACGGTTCGGAACGCCTGGTACAGCGCCGACCCGAACATCTTCTCGATAAACGGACCGCGCACCAGTCCGTCGCCATGCTCGCCCGCTAGCGCACCGCCATACTTCAACACGAGGTCCGCGCTTTGCGTCGCG
This sequence comes from Vicinamibacterales bacterium, assembly GCA_036802945.1. Classification (GTDB taxonomy): domain Bacteria; phylum Acidobacteriota; class Vicinamibacteria; order Vicinamibacterales; family UBA2999; genus Gp6-AA40. The sequence goes on along the minus strand of DAIRVG010000072.1, from coordinate 10,422 downwards.
ATGGCCTCGAAACGCGCGACCCCATCGGCCGTCTTCATGTTGACAACGGGCCTGACGTGGAGGCACCCGACCGAGGCATGCGCGTAGACACCCGAGGAGCTGCCGTTGCGGTGAATCATCTCCAGGAAGTCGTTGATGTAGTCGCGCAGCACTTCGGGCCGGACGGCGGTGTCCTCGACGAAGGAGAGCGACTTGTCGTCCCCCTTCATCGCCATCGACAGGCCGAGTGACATTTCGCGGAAGCCCCAGATGCGCGCCTGATCAGGCACGTTGACCGCCCGGCGGTGGATACAGCGGAATTGCGCGAGATCGCGCTCAATCGCCTCGAGGCGGGGCGGCAGATCCTCTGCCCGGTCCGCATACAGCTCCACGCAGAGCAGAGCGCCGGGATTGTCGGTCTGGAGGATCGCGCGGCGCATCCGATCCATCGTGGGATTCTCGCGCGCGTAATTCAGGATGAACCTGTCCATCACTTCGATCGCCGACGGCTTGTGACGCAGGATGACAGGCGTCGCGGCGAGCGCATCGAGCAGCTCATCGAACTCGATCGCGAGGACGGCTTTCTCCTTCGGCAGCGGCACCAGGTTGATCTTTGCGGCCGCGATCATTCCCAGTGTCCCCTCGGAGCCAACAATGATCTTCGCGAGGTTGAATGGCTTCGCCTCGTCAACGAATTCGTCGAGGTTGTAGCCGCTCACGCGACGCAGGACCTTCGGAAACCGCTTCTCGATTTCCCCGGCGCAGTCACGCGCGACTTGCCGCACGGTGCGGTAGCAGCGTGCCTCGAGCGTGTCGCCCTGGCAGGCGGCCTCCAGCTCCGCGCGACTGAGCGGCCGCAGGTGCACCTGTGATCCGTCGGACAGCACCATGTCGAGCTCGAGAACGTGGTCGATCGTCTTCCCGTACAAGACCGACCTGGCGCCGCACGAGTTGTTGCTGACCATGCCGCCGATCGTGGCACGGCTCGCCGTGGAGATATCCGGCGCAAAACGCACCCCGTGCTGCTTGAGTTGCGCGTTCAGCTCGTCGAGCACGATGCCGGGCTCCACGATCGCCCAGCGCTCCGGGACGTTCAGCTCGAGGATCCGGTTGTAGTACTTCGACGTGTCGAGTTGTAGTCCTTCGCCAATGGCCTGGCCCGCCTGTGACGTGCCGCCGCCCCTGGCGGTGATGGAGACGCCGTGCGCGCGCGCAATGTTGACGGTACGAACGATGTCGTCCCGTGATTTCGCGAGGACAACCCCCAGTGGATGGATTTGATACACGCTCGCGTCGGTGGAATAGAGCGCGAGTGAGACCGCGTCGAATCGGACTTCGCCGGAGATCTGCTCCTCGAGCTCCTGCCGCAGCGTACCGCTTTGAATAACCCTGAGTTGTCGTCCGGCCATGTGTGATTCGTGGTCAGTAGTTGGTGATTGGTGATTGGTGATTAGTAATTGGAATGATTCGAAAATCAGGCTACCCGGAATCACGAATCGCAAGTCCCCGGAAGACCCGCAATTGTATCGAAAAACGCCGCGCTCCTGCGGGTTGACGATTTACGCCATGCTGAGGCAGAGTGGTGCGCCGTCCAGACGTCTCGCGGTTGCCCGCGAGGTCGTGACGACGGCTGCAAGATCCGTCGACGCGTGATTCAGGCGGTGTCCGGTGTCAGCCGGAACGGGAGGCCCGATGAACATCAACAACCGGTGGTTCCAGCTCTGCGCGTCTGTGATCGCGATGATCATGATCGCCAACCTGCAATACGCGTGGACGCTGTTCGTGCAGCCGCTGCAACAGGGCACGGGTTGGAGACTGTCGGATATTCAATACGCCTTCGCGCTTTTCATACTGTTCCAGACATGGGTCCAGCCGCTCGACGGGTGGCTGATTGACCGCATCGGCCCACGGTGGCTCATCAGCGTGGCGGGCCTGCTCTGCGGGCTTGGCTGGGCCGGCATGGCATACGCGACAACACTGCCGATGCTCTACACGCTGTACTGCTTGGCGGGCGTTGGCGCGGCATTCGTCTACAGCGGCTCGATCGGGTCGGCGTTGAAGTGGTTTAAGGAGCGCCGCGGATTGGCGTCGGGCATCATCGCGGCCGGATTCGGAGGGGGCACGGCGCTCTTTATTCCCTTCATTTCATCGATGATTGCGGACCGCGGGTATCAGGCTGCATTCATTTCGACGGGCATCTTTCAAGGCGTGGTGATCGTCGTGGTCGCGCAGTTCCTGCGACATCCCCCCGTTCAACCGGCGGCCACGACACCGACGACCGTCGGCAGAAAAGCACAGGTCGGGGCTCAGCTCACGACGTTGGAGATGCTCAAGACGCCTCAGTTCTATCTGATGTACGGCGCGTTCGTGATGATGGGCACAGGGTTCCTGCTGGCGACGGCGAATCTCGGGCCGATTGCACGCTCGTGGGGCTTGAGCGCCGCGGCGGTCACGCTGGCGGCGACGTTCAGCCCGCTTGCCAACGGTGCGAGCCGGATTTTCTGGGGCTGGGCCTCGGATCGCACGGGACGAGAGAACGCGATGATCGTCGCCTTCACGCTGAATGCGGCCTGTCTGCTTCTGGTGCTCACGCTCGGCCAATGGTCAGGCGCGTGGTTCGCGTTCGGCCTTGTGCTCGTCTATTTCACGGGCGGCCAGATCTATTCCCTGTTTCCATCCGCCACGGGAGACTACTTCGGCACCAGGCACGCCACCTCGAACTACGCCGTGTTGTACACGGCAAAAGGTGTCGCGGCGTTTATTGGGGCGTGGGGCGGGCCGCTCCTCTTCGAGCGGTTCGGCAACTGGGACGCGTGCTTCTACGGCAGCGCCGCGCTCGCGCTCATCGCTGCGGGCATGGCGTTCGGGTTGAAGACATCGGTCTCGGCTCCGCGCCCCTCGGACGTCCGCGTTCCCGCATGACTCCGCGGTTCGATTCGAGACATTCGGCATCAATACCTCATTACTGAGGTACTCAATCGTTGCCGAGATAAACTTCCGTCGTGCGGATGGAACTCAGCAACTACGTCGGCGGCTCGTGGCGCCGGCCGCGAAGTACCTCGTCGTTACCCGTCATCAACCCCGCGACCGCCGAATCGATCGCATCCGTGCCGATGTCGTCGAGCGCTGACGTCGACGATGCCGTGGCCGCGGCTGGCGCCGCGTTTCCTGCATGGCGGCGCACGCCTCCGGGCGAGCGCATCCAATACCTCTTCGCGTTGAAGCGGCTCCTCGACGACAACGTTCGCGACCTGGCGAAGACAATCACGATGGAATGCGGCAAGACGCTCGCCGAGGCGGATGGCGAACTGCGCCGTGGCATCGAGAACGTCGAGGTCGCGTGCGGCATTCCGACGCTGATGATGGGCGCCAACGTCGAGGACATCGCTCGTGGCATCGACGAGTTCATGATCCGCCAGCCGGTGGGGGTCGTGGCGATCATCACGCCCTTCAACTTCCCCGGCATGATTCCGCTCTGGTTCATCCCGTACGCGATCGCCTGCGGCAACTGCGCAATCGTCAAGCCCTCTGAGAAAACGCCGGCAACGATGGCGCGCTTCTTCGAGCTGCTCGAGGCAACTCACCTCCCCGCCGGCGTACTCAACCTTGTGCACGGCGGACGCGAAGCAGTGGATGCCTTGCTCGATCACCCGGGCGTGCGCGCCGTGTCGTTCGTCGGATCGTCGCCAGTGGCGCGCCATGTGTACAGCCGCGCCGCGGCCGCCGGCAAACGCGTGCAGTGCCAGGGCGGTGCGAAGAATCCGACCGTGGTCCTCCCCGACGCGGATATGGAGATGACGACGAAGATCGTGGCGGACTCGGCGTTCGGCTGCGCCGGCCAGCGCTGCCTCGCAACGTCGGTGGCCATCGTCGTCGGTGACGCGGCGCGCGTGTTTCCCGGGATGATCTCCGACGCGGCGGCAGCGCGGCGCGTCGGCAATGGCCTGGACGAAGGCGTCGAGATGGGGCCGGTGATCACCCCGGAGAGCAGACAGCGCATTCACGGCCTGCTTGCGGGGGCGGCGCGTGATGGCGCGAAGACGCGCGTCGGCGGCGCGGCGTCCCTCCTGCCAGCCGGACCAGGGAACTTCGTCGCGCCCACGGTGCTGGAAGACATCCGCCCGGATGCGGAGATTGCGCGCGCGGAGGTCTTCGGCCCGGTGCTCAGCGTCATGCGCGTGCAGACCATCGACGAGGCCATCGAGTATGTGAATCGATCGGCCTATGGCAACATGGCGTGCCTGTTCACGCGTGACGGCCTCGCGGCGCGGCGCTTCCGCTACGAGGCCGAAGTGGGCAATGTGGGCATCAACGTCGGCGTCGCGGCGCCGATCGCGTACTTCCCGTTCTCAGGATGGAAAGAGAGTTTCTTTGGCGACCTGCACGCACAAGGTCGCGACGCGATTGATTTCTACACGGAGAAGAAGGTGGTAGTGGAACGATGGCCGACCGATTGGTCACGAAAGTTCTGACATTGGCGCGCATGGTTTCGATTCTGCTTCTCGGCGCTGCGCTGCTCGCGCAGGGAGAGCTCCCGCCTACGAACGACCTTCCGAACGGCTACCGAACCGTCTCGGACTATTTTCGGCTGCCAGCAGAACGCAAATGGGGCTCTACGAGCGCGGTCGAAATCGACAAGGACGGCCGGAGCATCTGGGTCGCTGAACGCTGCGGTGCCAACACTTGCGCCGGTTCGACACTGCCGTCGGTGCTGAAATTCGATGCGTCCGGCAGGCTGGTCACCAGTTTCGGCGCCGGCATGCTGATCTTTCCGCACGGGATTTACGTCGATCGCGACGGCAACGTTTGGGTGACTGACGGGCAGGACAACGCACCGCGTCCCGCGGGCACGGTTGCCAACACGCTTGCGGGTCCGCCGGCGGGCGCAACGAAGGGCAGCCAGGTATTCAAGTTCAGCCCCGAGGGGAAGCTGCTCATGACGCTCGGAACTGCGGGCGGAGCCGCGTCTCCCGGATACTTCTACCAGCCGAACGACGTGCTCGTCGCGCCGAACGGCGACATCTTCGTATCCGAAGGGCACGGCGGCGCCAACTCACGCATTCTGAAGTTTTCGAAGGACGGGAAGCCGATCAAGACGTGGGGCACGAAAGGCTCCGGCGACGGCCAGCTGGATGGCCCCCATGCGCTGGCGATGGACTCGCGAGGCCGCCTGTTTGTCGGTGATCGCGCCAACAACCGGATCGTGATTTTCGACCAGGACGGCAGGCAGCTCGCCGTCTGGCGGCAGTTCAGCCGCCCCGGCGGCATTTACATCGACAAGAACGACATCATCTACGTGGCCGACTCCGAGTCGGAGTCAGTGTCGCGCAATCACGACGGATGGAAGCGCGGCATCCGCATCGGCAGCGCACGTGACGGCTCCATCACATCGTTCATCCCCGATCCGATCGACAAGGCCACAGGCACGAGCGCGGCGGAGGGAGTGGCGGCCGACGCGGCGGGCAACATTTACGGCGCGGAAGTCGGTCCCAAGGGCGTGAAGAAGTACGTCAAGTTGCCTTGATCTCCTCGAGAGGGCTGTGTTCAGATCCCCATCATTGGTCCTGTTGTTTCGCGCGCGTGCCGCGGGGATCCTGCTTGCCCTCGCGGCAGTCGGAACGATACCGACACATCTCGCATCCGCGCAGTCCACAGCGCCCGGTGTCCGAGCTGCCGCCAACGCACGAACTGTCCCACGCACGCCAGACGGGAAGCCGGACCTGCAGGGCATCTGGCAGGTTGGTAGTCGTGCGGCGTACGGCCTCGAGGATCACGCCGCTTCGTACCGGATGCCGGCCGGCGGCAGCGTGGTCGAGGGCGACGTCATTCCCTATCAGCCCTGGGCCGCGGCGAAGAAGCGCGAGAATTTTGAACAGCGCGCCACGGCCGATCCGCTCTCGCAGTGTTATCTGCCGGGCGTGCCGCGCATCATGTACATGGAATTTCCCTTTCAGATTTTCCAGACGCGCGACCACGTCGCGATGACGTTCGAATGGCAACAGGTCTTCAGGCTCATTTACACGAACGGGAGTGGTCCGGCGACGCCACTCGCGTTCTGGATGGGAGATTCGCGAGGCCGCTGGGAGGGCGACACACTGACCGTCGACGTCACGAACCACAACGACCGCACATGGTTCGATATGGCCGGGAACTTCCACAGCGAGGCGCTGCGCGTCGTCGAGCGCTACACCATGCTGGATGCCGACACGATCCGCTATGAAGCCGCCATCGAGGATCCCAAGGTGTTCACGCGGCCGTGGAAAATCAGCATGCCCCTGCACAGACAGAAGGGGATGACGCGCGTGCTCGAGTATCAGTGCCGCGCGGAAATGGAGGAGGCGAACGGCGATTTCAAGCCCGACCCCCGCACCTGGTATGAGAAGGGATCAGGCGGCGCAACGCCCGCGGCTCCACGGCAGGTGCGTGCGACAGCACCTCGGAACGGAGCAGGCTCTCTGCGCCGCATGCCCGACGGGAAGCCTGATCTGTCGGGATTCTTCCAGGCAGATGCCGGAGGCGCCAACTGGGGATTCGAGCCGCACGACGAGCCGTTCACACCGGGAGGCCGCGGTGTCCTGATCGACCCTCCGAATGGAGGCTTGCCGTACCAGCCGTGGGCAAGAGCGGAGAAACAGGACCGCACGCGACCCGAGCGCGGATACGACGACCCGACGGCGCATTGCTTCGCTGGAGGTGTTCCCCGCTCCCTCTATGTCCCCTCTCCGTTTCACATTCTGCAAACGCCGACGTACGTAGTAGTGCTGCTCGAGCGCATGTCGTGGCGTATCGTGCCGCTGGACGGGCGCCGACACCTTCCCGACACAATCCGCCTCTGGCATGGTGATTCGCTCGGTCACTGGGAAGGCGATACGCTGGTGGTCGAGACCACGAACCTGAACGGCAAGACCTGGTTGAACGAGGTCGGCGACGTCGTCAGTCATGCCGAGACCGTCACCGAACGGATCACGCCCGTCGATGCTGACACTCTCAGGTACGAGGCGACCGTCAACGACCCGGTCGTCTACACGCGTCCTTGGACGATTGCGATGCCGGTCAAGCGCCAGGAGGGCGGCCTGCTCGAGGTCGCGTGTCTCGAGGACAATCAGGATCTGAAGCACTTGAAGGACGTCAGGGACGGGATTCAGAAATGACGAGACGCGTATGGCTCGCAACGATGCTGTGGTGCGCGATGGCCGCGCCCGCCGCCGCGCACCACTCATTTTCAGCCGAATTCGACATCAACAAGCCGATTACACTGACCGGTACGGTGACGATGGTCCGATGGTCGAATCCCCACGGATGGATCTACGTCGACGTCAAGGATGCGAGTGGCAAAGTGGTGAACTGGGCTTTCGAGACCGCCGCTGCCAACCAGTTGTATCGCCGCGGATGGCGGCCGGAGGATATCCCGGTCGGCACGGTCGTCACGGTTGACGGTTGGCTTGCGCGAAACGGCAGCCCCATGGCCAACACGGACAAGATCAGTCTGCCGGATGGTCGGAAGCTGCTCGGGCCGGCGGCGTCCGCGGCGCCGGTTTCGCCATAGAGTTTCGGCGTGAAACACCGGCCCAAGGCGGGTCTAAAGACCCGCCTCTACGTTCCCGTAGCCTCTACGTTCCCGTAGAGGCGGACCTTCAGGTCCGCCTACGAAACAGGCAACGTAAAGGTAATCGTCGTCCCCTGCCCCGCCCGGCTCTCGGCGCGGATCTCACCTCCATGCGCCACAACCAGGTTGCGCGCGATCGTCAGCCCAAGCCCTGAGCCGCGAGAACCGGTTCCCTTGTAGAAGCGATCGAAGATCTTCGGCAACTCCTCCGCGGCTATGCCCGCGCCGTTGTCGCTGACAGTCACCACAATCGAGTCAGCCCGCCTGACCGCTTCGACCGACACCGCACCGCCTGGCGGTGTGTGACGCAGCGCGTTGGAGAGAAGATTCGTCGTCACTTCGCGAATTCGGAGTGGGTCGACGTCGATCAGAGGCAGATCCGGGGCCACGGCGAGCCGGATCGACACCTGTCCTGCCGTCGAGTCCATCGAGACCGATCGGACGGCTTCGTCGAGGAGTATCGCCAGGTCCGTCGATTCCTTTTGCAGCGTCAGCGTCCCGCTCTCCGCGTGCGACAGCGTCCGCAGATCGTCGACGAGGCGGGCGAGCAGCCGCGTCTCCTCGAGCACCGCTGAGATCTGCGCTTCGTCGCGCGGATACACACCGTCCAGCATCCCTTCAAGCCGTCCCTGCAGGACCGCCAGTGGATTTCTCAGTTCGTGGGCGATGTCGGCCATCACGTGCCGGCGCTGCGCATCCTGCGCCGCGAGCCTCGTCGCCATGCTGTTGAATGCCCGCGCGACGTCCCGCACGTATGGAGGTCCGTGTTCCGAGAGGCGCGCCGCAAAATCGCCGGCCGCCACCCGATTCGATGCCTCGACGATGTCGCCGAGCGGCGTGCCGAAACGACGCATCCCGACTCGCACGAGGCCAAGCACGATCGCGACGATGAGAATGCCTATCCGGACCGTGGGCGGCCGGAACGGCTGGCCGTAAGCGTCGCTGCCAGCGGTCAACCACGAAAGAACAGTCGTCGCGCCGATCACGCTGAGAATCAGGACGGCGCCAAAGAGACCTCCGGCCCGACGCGCAAAGCGCGCGCGACCGCGTCTCCACGCATGCGGCCCGCCCTGCGGGGGCCACGGTTCGTTGACCGGCCACCAGGGGGGCTGCGATCGGCCGCCGTGCCAGCCTCGTCTTCTCATTCGGCGAACTTGTAGCCCATGCCGTAGACCGTGAGTACGTACCGAGGGTTGCGCGGTTCGGGCTCGATTTTCCGCCGGATGTTCTTCACGTGGGTGTCAATGGCGCGCTCGAACGATTCGACATCCGTCCCGCGCACGGCGTCGAGCAGTTGCGCGCGCGTGAAGATGCGACCCGGCTGCCGCGCGAGGGCGGCCAGGAGCTGGACCTCGGTCGTCGTCAGGTCAATTGCAGCGCTCCCACGTGTCACCTGCATACGCGCGAGGTCAATCGTCAAATCGGCGCGCCTCAACACGTCACCGCCCGCGCCCGCGGCGTCGACACGCCGCAGAACCGACCTGACGCGCGCCACCAGCTCCCGTGGGCTGAACGGCTTCGTCATGTAGTCGTCAGCGCCAAGCTCGAGCCCGGTGAGTCGATCGGACTCCTCGATCCGCGCCGTCAGCATGATGATCGGAACGTCTCCTTCGCGCCGCAGTGCCCTGGCGACGTCGAGGCCATTCATCCGCGGCAGACCGATGTCGAGCACGATCAGGTCAGGTCGCCGTGTACGTGCCACGGTAAGCGCGTCGATGCCGTTGCCTGCTGTGACCACGTCAAACCCGGCGTGACGCAGGTAATCGCCCGCGATCGCGGCAATCGATGGCTCATCGTCAACAACGAGAACGGTTTTCATACCCTGACAACGTAGAGGCGGACCTTCAGGTCCGCCTGATAGCGAATCGTGCCAGGGAATTATGGATGGATTATGGAGGGCTCAGACGCGCAGCAGGGATCTTGACGATGAAGGCATCCAGCCGACCACCGCCCAGATTCGTCGTCCAGACGAAATAGCGGCCGGTCACATCGAGATTTCCCTTCGGTCTCTTCTCGTAGTCACCGGAACCTCCGCCACGAGCATCAAGGTTCGTCATCACCTGCCCAACGACCAGCACGTCCAGCGAGCCATCGACGTTCCGCCCCGCGTTCAGCGAGAAGCACACGATCTCGTCGGCCATCTCCGCGACTCGGCTGGCGTTGCTGCCGCACGCGTACTGGGACTCGGGGGGAGCGCCGGAGATCGCATTGCCGTGCGCGATGTGGTTGGCGGCGACCACGTCCCACCGTTTGTTGTAGTGGAGCACCGGCCCGATCGGTCGCTCTGTGCTCGAGACGGGAAACTTGAGCAGAATCGTCGCGTTCGGCAGCGGATTGTAGTTATCGGCGCCGACGGCATACCCGAACCCCATATCGAGATGTCCGAGCGCGCCAGCCGGGTCGTTGATGATCGTTTCCCCGCCGGTCTGGATATCGACGACACGATTGATCCGCCCTCCGTCGGGCCGGCCCTGGAGCAGCATCAGCCAGCGTCCGGATTTGTCGATGTGACACTCATCGAACGAATATCCCTCCGGCGTCGGGTAGTACCGAAATCCCGCGGGCTCGTAGACCACGCAGCCGATCCGCTGCCAGTCGGTGTTCTGCACCGTTGCCGAGTGCACCAGGTCGTCGTCGCTGGAGTGCGGCTGGATGAGAAACGCGGCGTTTGACGGACAGACCGTCGGACGCGGACACGCGCCGAGGTCCATCGCGGGCGTCGGATCGAATTGGCGCGTGAGAATGTCGTACCGCCTGAGCTGGCTCCCGCCCACCATGTAGGTATAAAGCTTGGTCGCCTGCGTGCCGCTGAAGTACCAGCCCTCTCCGGTGCTCCA
>DAIRVG010000071.1:26120-28744 GCA_036802945.1 Vicinamibacterales bacterium | reverse complement strand
CGGGCTTATCGTCCCGCGCGGGCAGCCGCCACCTGCTCGAGGACGGATCGGGAACGCTGCCGCGCGAACTCGATCAGGAACGCCACCGCCGCGTCGTGCTGCTCGTTCGAGTACGGCTTGACCGGATCCTCCCGGATGGCGGGCGACACGAGGCTGGCCAGGCGCCTGATTTCGCCTTCTAGCCACCCGCCATCGGCGGCGCGCGCGCACTGCTCCAGCACGTTTAAATACTGGGTGCGCAGGTCCTCGAACATGATCGCCCGCTTGAACAGTGCGTTCTCTGACGCGCGCTTGAAGATCGGAAAGTCGATGGCTTCGAACGTACGATCTTTGTCCCACGGGATGAGGCGGTGCGCTCCCGCGCCGGTGCGATGGAGGTAGAAGTTCGCCATGCCCGCGAACCCCAGGACGCCATCCTCATCGGCCAGAAACGTCTCGATGGCGACGTGTGTCACGAACTGGTCGAGATCGACATATCGCGCAACGCTGTCGCGCCAGGCACGGCCACTTCCGCGGTTGACCTCTTCGAACAGGTCGCGGATGGGGCCGTACAGGACCGAGTCCGATTCGAGCTGGCGAGTGCGGGCCTCGAACAGCTGCGCGTAGGCCGCGATGCTGCGGTCCTCGCCACGGAACGGCCCGGCGTACACCTTTTCGAACAGGTACCCCTCCGGGTCATATCCGGACCGGACAAGGAACTGTGGATTGATCGATTCGATGAGCGCATATACGCCCTGGTAGACGTCGTTGATGTACAGGCGACTGAAGGCTTCCCGGGGAGCAGGGTGGGCGAGCCGCCGAAAGAATGACATCGCCACGCTCTCTCGAAGGGAGGACGCGTCGGTGACCAGGTTGTCGAGCGCCAGCTCGGTTAACCCCAGGAACGTCTGACCGCGGACATACCGGTCGAACTTCAGAAGAAGCGCCGGCTTGGCGGCGTTTCGGCTGGCGAGGCCCCTCGACCGCACCCCGGCCGTCGTCACTCGCACGCCACCCCAGACAACGTCGACAGGGAAGAACATACTCGCGTCGTAGTGCGCGCGCAACGCTTCGAGGTCGCGTGCGTGGATATAGACGCGCAGATCGTGCAGCGTGCGATCGTCGAATAGCTGGTCGGCGGTCTGGGCCGACGCGGGCGCGGCGCCGGCAGCCCCCGCAACCGTCAGACACGCCAGAATCAGAACGACCCGCCTCACGCGTCGGAGTGCCACGGTCAGATCACCACTTGGAAACGGATCAGGCGATCCCACACCCTTGACGGCGGCGCCGGCTCGCTCAGTGCGCCGCGCAGGCGCTCATGCACCACGTTGGCCTGGATCCTGGTCCAGCGCGTGGCGTACCACGTCAGGCCGGCAGTTGTTGCCGTGTACTGGCTGCCGGGAATCGACGTCGCGCGATGAATTACCAGCGGCGCGTCGCGCACATCGAGGCGGCCGAACGTCAGCGCCTCCTGGCGCACGGCCAGCTGCAGTGATCCCCAGCCACCGCCGAACAGCGGCGCGCGCGGCACGTCCACGTTCGACGCGCGCTTTGCGCCGGCAACGACCCAGGAACCGCTGATATACCAGCCGTGCGTACTAAACGGCGGCAGGTCCGACCGCTCCAAGCTCTGGCCGCGGCGCTCGTCGGTCAGCGTGATCGCCTCGGCCGTCAATGCAAATGGTCCCGGACGCCACTGCAGCTCAATGCCGATCCGGCGGCGCAGACCCGACACCCAGAAGTCAGCATCGAAGAACGACGCGCCGAGCACCGTCCGCCCGCGCACAGCCGGATACCCTTCGGGCACCGTGCCTTGGGCGAACGCAGCGCCCATCTCCAGATCGGCCGCGCTGGTCTTCGCGCCGCGGAACGGTTGGATCGTGATCCGCCCCACGACCGTCGGACCCGCGAACACCCTGGCCGCGCGGCCCGGCCGCGCGTTCGCGCCATCGTGCGCGAACACGCCGGTTTGGTACCCGATCCGGCCGACCCTCCCGTACAGCGTCAGGCCGTCGTCGCGGCCCGGAGCGAGACGGTCGGACATGAGAGACCGGCGGACGAATTCGAGTCTTGCGTGCGGGATGTTTTCCTCGAGGCCAAACGGCAGCTTGAACCTGCCGCCGCGGATCTGCGCCGCTCGTGTCGCGCGGTAGTCGAGATACAGGTCGCGCACCGGATCGTCGTGTTCAATTTCCGCTTCGGCCTGAAACCGGAGTCGCCGGCCGATCGCCCCGTCGATCGTGAACCGCCGGCGCGCGATATCGAACGTGTCGCTCTCGATGCTTCGGATCGGCCCGTCTGAAGCCGCGTGCACCGCCTGAAGCTGGCCGCGGAACTCCATGCGAAGGCTGCGCCATTCCATCTGCGGATGGTCTGCCCATCCGACGCGCCATCCGTCGCCGTGTTCACGCTCAGACTGGTCGGGCGCCGATTGCTGTGCGAACGCGCATACCGGACTCAGGCTGATGACAATTGCTATTGCAATGTTTCTTGGGGAGTGTCGAAGCACGTCCATTGCCACGTGCAAACGGCATGACACGATCTGACGGCTGAGCTCTGAATGACACTCTTTTTCCCGATGGCGATGACGACTTTTCGATCGCGGCGCTGAAGGCACCGCTTGGTTGGCACACTCGCTCACCACC
>DAIRVG010000071.1:6231-26020 GCA_036802945.1 Vicinamibacterales bacterium | reverse complement strand
CGCGGGCTCTTGCGAGCACTGCGCCGCAAACCACAGCTCGACCGCAGGAGGCCCACCGCTCAACGGGATCACGGGCGCATGCTAATCTTCGAATGTTGCCCATCGCAGATTACGCGGCTTCCGTGCTCAACTCAGCCGACGATCCGATCATCTGCAATGATCGCGAGGGTCGCATCACATCGTGGAATCCCGCGGCCGAACGCATCCTCGGTTATGCGGCCGCAGAGGTCATAGGCCGCGACGTCTCCCTACTGTTCCCGCGCGAAGCCCAGCTCGATGAAGCCGCGACCCTCGTGCGGATCCTGAACGGCGAGCAGGCCACCTCCTCCGACCGAGTGCTCGTCGCCAAGAATGGACAGCGCGTCGAACTGTCCGTAACGATCTCGCCGATCCGCGACGCGGCGGGTGGCATAACGGGTGCTTCGAAGATCTGCCGCTCCGTCGGCGATCGGCGCCGACTCGCGATCGCGGCCCTGCACCTCGGCGCCATCGTGGCGTCCTCCGATGACGTGATCATCAGCAAGGACCTCGATGGCACGGTGCAGTCCTGGAATCCCGCGGCGGAGCGTCTGTTCGGCTTCACGGCGGCGGAGATGATCGGGCAATCGATCAGAAAGATCATTCCAGCGGAGCGCCAGGCGGAAGAAGACGACGTGCTCGCACAGGTTCGCGCGGGCGTCGTTGTCGACCATTTCGAGACGCAGCGGCAGGCGAAGGACGGCGCGCTGATCGACATCTCGCTGACGGTCTCGCCGATCCGCGACGGTGCGGGCCGCATCATCGGCGCCTCGAAGCTCGCGCGCGACATCCGCGACCAGAAACGCATCGCAGTGGCGGCCCTGCACCTCGCCGCCCTCGTGCATTCGTCCGACGACGCGATTGTCAGCAAAGACCTGAACGGCATCGTCCAGTCGTGGAACCCGGCGGCGGAGCGGCTGTTCGGTTACGGCGCGGCTGAGATGATCGGGCAATCGATCACGAAGATCGTTCCGGCAAATCGGCTGGACGAGGAAGCCTACGTGCTCGGCCGCATTCGGGCCGGCCTGAGCGTCGAGCATTTCGAGACGTTGCGCCAGACGAAGGACGGGCGGCTCGTGGACATTTCCCTGACCGTGTCACCGATCCGGGACGCCGCCGGCAAGGTCATCGGCGCGTCGAAAATCGTACGCGACATCCGCGAGCACAAGCGGCTCGTCGAAGAGCGCCTCGCCGCCACTGCGAGCGAGGAGGCGGCGCGCCGGGAAGTACTCGAGGAACAGAATCGCCGCATCCAGGAAGCCGCACGGCTCAAGAGCGAGTTCGTCGCCAACATGTCGCACGAACTCCGCACACCGCTCAACTCGATTGTCGGATTCGCGGAGCTCATCGCCGATGCCCGTTTTGGTCCCCTGCCAGACAGGTATCAGCACTTCGCGCACGTGATGAACTCCAGTGCGCAACACCTGCTGCAGCTGATTAACGACATCCTCGACCTTGCGAAAGTCGAGTCGGGGAAGATCGACTTCCAACCGGAGGACGTCAATCTGTCGCAGCTCGTTTCCGAGGCGACGGCTATCGTCAGCGGGCTCGCGGCGAAGCGGAAAATTCAGATGACCACCCACGTGGATCCGGTGATTGGCATCGTACGCCTCGATCCGATGCGGCTGAAACAGGTCCTCTACAACTACCTGTCGAACGCCATCAAATTCACGGCCGAAGGAGGACGTGTCGCGCTTCGCGTGCGTCCTGACGGGGGCGAACGGTTCCGCCTCGAGGTTGAAGATACGGGCATCGGCATCAAGCCCGAGGATGAGCATCGACTGTTCATCGAATTCCAGCAGCTTGACGCAAGCACCGCAAAGAAGTTCGCCGGATCCGGCCTTGGCCTCGCGCTCACCAAGCGCCTCGTCGAGGCGCAGGGGGGAACAGTCGGCGTCCGAAGTGTATTTGGGGAAGGCAGCACCTTCTTCGCCACATTGCCGCGGTACGTCACCGCGGATACGGCCGACATCACCGTGCGCGTGGCCGCGAGGGTGCCATGAGGTCAATCCTCATCGTCGATGACGATCCGGCGAGCCTCGCGCTTGTGGAAGGGGTACTCGAGGCCGAGGGCTATGAAACACGAAAGGCGGCAGGTCCTGGGCAGGCGCTGGAGATCCTGAAGGACTGGACCGCCGACGTCATCCTCCTCGACATCCAACTTCACGGCCTCGATAACGGGCTGGAGTTTGCGCGTCGTCTGAAAGCCAACATCGCCACGCGTACGATACCGATCATCGCTTTCACCGCCTATGGCGAGACATGGAGTGCAGCCGAAACGCGCGCTGCCGGTTGCGACGGGTTCCTCGAGAAGCCGATCACGGCGCAGATGCTGGCCGACGCGGTTCGCCAGGCAGTCCAAAAGACTGACTAGGTGGGGCGCGAGTCAGCGCCCGGGTAGGTGCCGGCGAACGATCCCCGGCAGTGCGCGCGTGCTGACGGGCTTCGACAGGAACTCCACGAAGCCTGCCTGCCGAGCCTTCTTGTCGTCCCCGGTTTTCCCATAAGCGGTAATCGCGATCACGGGGATATCCTTCGTCGAGGGGTCGGCTTTCAGCGTTCGCGTCAGCTCCCATCCGTCAACTCCGGGCAGCTGAATGTCCATAAGAATCAGCGCGGGTGTGCAGGTCTTCAATACCTGAAACATGGAAGTAGCGTCTATCGCGACCCGCACATTGAAACCTTCTGCCTGCAGCAGCGCCTCAGCGAGCGCAAGATTCGCCAGATCATCATCGACGACCAGGATTGTTGCCGCGTCGGGGCTTACGGGTTGGTCCGGGCGTGACGGCGAGTTGCGTACCGCATCATCGTCATCACCTTCGTGGGAAACGAACCACGGGAACGGCGGTCGCTTTTCTTCTACCTGGCGAGACGGCATTCTGTTGACTGTATCAGATTGCTTTTTCATCGCCGTTGAGCTTGACTCGCGAGGCGGTAGCGGCCCGCTGATCGCTACCGCTCGCAATTCACTCGATCCTCTCAAAGGATCGACGACGAGTCGATCCCTGTATGCGACATTGCGCGTCGCACGCTACTGCGTCGGAGGGATCGGCGCCGCGCCGCGACCGCCTTCCTCCTTCTTCTGCTCGCCGCCGATCTCCGCGAAGTCCTTCGGTCCAGACGGGCGACCGCCGCGGGTCAGCCAGTGAATCGATCCCTTGATGTGCTCGGGCTCCACGGCTTTCGAGAAGGTGATGGTGTAGGACTGCTTCTCGTTCGGCATCATCTTCGCGACCTGCCATTCGGCTACCGTGCCCCTCGTCTTCCTGTCCGCGCGCACACCCTTGTAGCCGGTTCCCGTCGCCGCCACGACCTTCGTCCCGGCGGGAACGATGACCTCGATCGTCGCGTTGTTGGCTTCGACACCATGGTTGACGACGTCAAGGCTGTACGTGAAGGCGTTCGGCGCCTTCGGGCCGGCGCTGATGTTGGTCGTCACCGGAATCTCGAGACCGAGGCTGACCGCCCAGTCATAGATCTGTTTCAGCATGTCCTCGGGCAGGCGCGCCCGCGAGTAGTCACCCATGCGGACCGCGCGGCAATACGGATTGCCCGGGCCAACCGCCGTGCAGTGTTCGGGCATCGCCTTCGTATGCTCGTAGATCATGTGCTTGAACCATTCGAAGTCGCCGTTGGCTTCCGCGATGCCGCGTCGCGGCGTGTCGAGGACGGGCGTATGGCACATCGCGCAGCCGATCGTCGACAGGGCGAGGACCTGGCCCTGCGGCGCGTTGGCCGGCAGCGGGAAGCGCCACGGTGCTGGTTCCGGCACGCCGGGTAGGTTGCTGACATACGTGTACAGATCGGCGACCTGCTTCCGATCCAGCTGCGGGAACGACGGCATGATGCCCCACGGCTTGTAGACGGCATGCTCGAACTGCGCCAAGGTCAGCTTGCGGCCGGCGAGATCCGGGCCGAAGCCTCCCGATGCGTTTGGCGCGTGGCAGTTCTTGCAGGACGTGGTGTTTCCATCCCACAACGCCTTGCCCGCCACTGGATCACCGACAGGCGCCGCGGTCTGCGCAGCCCCGACGGCCGCGAAAACGGGGATCAATATGAGTCCGAGAATCAGTCTCTTCATCTGTCCTCTCCTCTACTCGCCGCCACCGGGACCGGTTTGGCGAACCTTGCTGTCGACCGCCACATTCTGCTGCACGTCGGTGTGAGATGCACGATCATCTGCGTAGGGCCTCGTCGGGCGCATACCGTGGAATAAGGTCGACCAAGTCGCCGTCGTTCGGCACGAACGGCACATTCCGATGAGGCCAGTCCGTACCCCACAGCACGCGATTCGGTGCGGTCTCAACCAACCGCCGCGCGAACGCGCCTCGTCATGGAGCGGGGGGCCTATTCGTGAGAGCCGCTCGAGACCCGTAATCTTAACCCAGCACTTCTCGTCCCGCGCCACGAGCGACAGCAGCGTGCGGAAGGCGGCGCGATGCGCGCCGCGAGCTACGAAGGGATTGCACAAACGTTCAATCTGGTTGTACGATTCACGACCACGAAACGTTCAACCTGTTCAAAACCTTCAACTGGGGCCTGCCCTCGACGATCCTCGAAGGCAACCTTCGGCCGGATCACAACGATGGCCGGGACTCCGCGAATCATGCAGTTTGGCCTCAAAGTACGGGTTCTAGTCGTGTAATCTTCGCTCGTTCAGGAGAAACGATCATGCGCAGAATGATTCTCTTCGTCGGTGCGGCCATGTTCGTGGCCTCCGCTGCGTCCGCGCACCATTCCGCAAGCGCCACGTACGACACCGGACACCAGGTCAAGCTGGAGGGCAAGCTGGTGCAGATCATGTTCAAGAACCCGCATACCTTCGTCACACTGCAAGCGCCAGACGAGAAAGGTGTCATGCAGCGGTGGGCGGTGGAATGGAGCGGGACAGGCCAGTTGACCAGCCAGGGCGTGACGGCGCAAACGCTCAAGCCCGGTGATGAGGTCGTGATTGTCGGGAATCCGTCGCGCGTCCATGGCGAATACAAAGCCCTGATGGTCACCGTGACGCGGCCAAGCGACGGCTTCAAATGGGGAGGCCGCGGCCAGGTTGTCGACTAGCCGGGGGACGCGTCGTAGGTTTTGGCCACAGCGCGGTTCCTGGACCACGGACATGTTCATCGAGGCGGTGTATCGTAGCGTTGGCCACAAGAAACCGTGAGGTTGCCGTCCTGAGAGGAGATGGTCGGATGCGGATCAACCAAAACCCCGCCTGGCTCGGAGCGATGCTTGCGCTTGCCATAACCTGCGCTATGGGCGGCACTGCCGCGGCCCAGTGGCTGACGCTGCCGCTTCCCGGAACCCCGCGCACTGC
Source organism: Vicinamibacterales bacterium (assembly GCA_036802945.1). Lineage (GTDB taxonomy): Bacteria > Acidobacteriota > Vicinamibacteria > Vicinamibacterales > UBA2999 > Gp6-AA40. The sequence goes on along the minus strand of DAIRVG010000071.1, from coordinate 20,688 downwards.
TGACGGAAAACCGAATCTGAACTCGCCGACGCCGCACACGGCGGACGGCAAGCCGGATCTGTCCGGCATCTGGCGCGCCGATACGATGCGGTACAACGCAAACCTGGCGCCTGTTGGTACCGAGGTGCCGATGCTGCCGTGGGCGGCCGAGGTCTACAAGCATCGCGTAGACACGCAAGGCTATGACAGGCCGATGACACGGTGTATGCCGCACGGCGTGCCCGATGCGATGACGGTTCTCCTCTTCAAGATCCTGCAGACGCCGGGCGTGACGGTCGTCCTGTTCGAGGAATTCCATAAGTACCGCCAGATTCACACCGACGGCCGGCAGCTGCCGGTCGATCCGGATCCGGCGTGGTACGGGTACTCGATCGGCCGGTGGGAGAGCGACACGTTCGTCGTCGAGACCGCCGGCTTCAAGGAGGGCAGCTGGCTCGACAACAACGGTCATCCGCACACCGAAGCGCTGCGCATCACCGAGCGTTTCCGCCGGATCAATTTCGGCCGTATGGATCTCGACGTGAACATCGACGACGCGAAGGCGTACTCACGGCCGTGGAAGTCGGACACGATCCACTTCCTGCTGCAGCCCGACACGGAGCTGCTCGAGCATCTGTGTGAGAACAACCGGGACCAGGAGCGTCTGAAGGAGATCTGGGAGGGACCAGGACAGGCCGCTCCATCAACGACGGGGAAACCGTGATGAGGACAAGACTCGCGATTGTTGTCGTGTGCGTGGCGGCGATCGCCACGTCTGGACGGGCGCTGGCGCACCATTCGTTCGCGGCGGAGTTCGACGAGAACAAGCCGGTCAAGCTGACCGGTACAGTGACGAAGGTTGAGTGGACCAACCCGCATACCTGGTTCTTCATCGACGTCAAGAACGCGGATGGGTCGGTGACCAATTGGGGATTCGAACTGGGGGGCCCCTCTCAGCTGCTACGCGCGGGCTGGAAGCGTGATTCGATGAAGCTTGGTGACGTGGTGACGGTCGACGCGCGTCGCGCACGCGACAATAGCAACCATGCCAACGCGCAGATCGTCGTGCTGGCCAGCACAGGGCAGCGACTCTTCGGCGGCTCGCCTCAAGGGCAATAACACGAGTGCAGGGTAGGCCCTGACGCGCCTCCTTCGCCTCCAGGCGAGAGAGATCCAATTCACATGGTCCTGCCGCCGTCGGGCGCGCTATACGGACGGAGGCTGTACCGGTAGTGAACGTTCCAATCATCGACATCCACCCACACATCATCGCCGCCGATACGCGCCGGTATCCGCGCGTGCCGCTTGGCGGACACCAGTCAGGCTGGTCCCAGCAGCGCCCTGTAGGCGTTGAGCGGCTGATCGTGGAGCAAGACCGGGCTGGAATCGGGAAAGCCGCTCTGGTTCAGGCGTCGACGTGTTATGGACACGACAACTCGTATGTTGCGGACGCCGTAGCGGCCTATCCCGAGCGGTTCACCGGAGTGTTTTCGTGCGACATCCTCGCGCCCGATGCGTGCGACGCGATGGCGCATTGGATGGCGCGACGCCTCACGGGCCTGAGACTTTTCACGACCGGCAGCACCATGCCGGGGCAAGCGGGGTGGCTGGACGATCCGCGTTCGTTCCCCGCCTGGCGGAAGGCAGAAGAGATTGCCTTCCCTGTCTGTTTGCAGATGACGGCGGAGGCCATTCCGCAGCTGGAGAACGTGCTACATCGCTTTCCCGGCTTGGTAGTGGTCCTCGATCATCTTGCACGTCCGGTTCAGGATGACGGCCCTCCGTACAACGCGGCCGACAATCTCTGGCGGCTCGCCAGGTTTCCCGGCGTATACGTCAAGGTTACGGAACGTAACTTCCTGGGCGCGAACGTGGGAAGGGCCACACCAGACACGTTCTTCGGACGACTCGTGTCCGAGTTCGGCGCGTCACGAATTGCCTGGGGCTCGAACTTTCCAGCCTCGGAGCGCTCGTTGCCTGAGCTTCTCGACTTGGCGGAGAACGCGCTTCGATTCCTGCCGGAGACGGACCGCGAATGGGTCTTCTCGCGCACGGCCCAGAGGCTGTATCCAGCGCTCGCGAATCACCAATGACGTTGCCCTTGCATCCGCCCGTCACACTGCACTCGCTGCTTGGCAACCACGCCGGGACCGAGGCACTGAAGACCGGCCGTGTGTTCTCACCTCTGGTCGCATTCGAGTACGCGGACGTCAAGGTGATCAACACCCAGTTCAAAGCGATGATGCGCGACCTCAAGTACGAATTCGGTGAACTTGCGATCGCCACCTACTTGCAGGGATATGAATATCGCAAGCCTTACGTGCTGTTGCCCGTCACGATCATGGGCCGCAATCAACATCACACAATTTTCTACAACGCGGATCGGGGACGGCTCACGCCGCGAGACCTGAATGGCCGCCGTGTCGGGGTTCGTGCCTACACGCAGACGACCGGCGCGTGGGTACGCGGCGTCCTCGCCGAGGAATACGATGTCGACCTTCAGAGCATCACGTGGGTCACGTTCGAAGACCCGCACCTTGCCGAATACGAGGAGCCGGCGAACGTACGGCGGGCGGCCACAGGCAAGGCGTTGAAGCAGATGCTGCTGGATGGCGAGATTGACGCCGCCATTCTTGGCGACGTCGTCGAGGAGGGACCGCTCAGGCACCTGATTCCGGATCATGCGGCGGAAGGGGAGCGTTGGGCGCGCGCACACGGTGGGGTGCCGATCAACCATATGGCGGTCATCCACCGGTCGATTGTTGAATCCCACCCGGACGTGGTTCGTGAGGTTTATCGACTGCTCAGGGAGAGCCGCGCGGCCGCTGCGCTGCCGACGGGGACTGACGATCCGCTGCGCGTTGGAGTCGGCGCGAATCGCCGGTCGCTTGAACAGATGGTCGCCTACGCGTTTCAACAACGCCTCATCTCGCGATGCCCCACCGCGGATGAACTGTTCGCCGACGCCGTGCGCATCCTTGGCGCAGCGGCGGAGTGACGCATGACGACCACGAGTGGTGTGTCGCACGGGCATGGCCGACGCGCACGTCCGCTGTACAAAGATCTCTCCCTGCAGACGCTGGTGGCGATGCTGCTTGGGGCCTTCGTCGGGTACCTGTGGCCACAGAGCGCCGACTCGCTGAGACCGTTGGGCGACCTGTTCATCCGGCTCGTACGGATGATCGTGGCGCCGATCATCTTCTGCACCGTCGTGCACGGGATCGCGAGCGTCGGCGAAGCCAGGCGCGTCGGTCGCGTGGCCGTGAAGGCGCTGATTTACTTCGAGATCGTGACGACCTTCGCCCTGGTGCTGGGCCTCGTGCTCGTGAATGCCTGGGGTCCAGGGGTCGGCATGAACGTGGACCCCACGACTCTGGAGAACAGCAGCGTCGCCGATGTCGAGCAGTCAGTGAGGCCTGTCGGCTACGGCGAGTTCCTCCTCAGCCTTGTCCCGACCAGCGCGGTGGGCGCGTTCGCCGAAGGGGACGTGCTGCCCGTGCTGTTCTTCTCGGTCATGTTTGCCTTCGCGCTGCTGGCCCTTGGTCCGAAGGGCAAGCCGATCGTTGACGCCATCCACGATGTGTCGCAGGTTTTGTTCAAGATGATCGGGTTCGCGATGTACGTCGCTCCGATCGGCGCATTTGGCGCGATCGCGTTCACCGTGGGACGGTTCGGGCCATCGTCGCTGCTCGCGCTCGGCCATCTTGTGCTGATGTTCTACATCCTCTGCACAATCTTCGTCCTGATGGTGCTGTGGCCCATTGCCTGGAGATTCGGGATCGACCTGCCGAGATTGATCCGGTACATCGGGACGGAGCTCATGATCGTCGTCGGCACGAGCTCGAGCGAGTCGGTGTTTCCGCGACTGCATGCCAAGCTGCGACAGCTGGGCGTCGATCCGCCCATCGTGTCGCTGGTGCTCCCGACTGGGTACGCGTTCAACCACGACGGCACCTGCTTGTACTTCTCGAGCGTCGCGGTGTTTCTCGCGCAGGCCGTGGGAATTCAGCTGTCGATCGGCCAGCAACTGGGACTGCTCGCGATCTTGCTGGCCACGTCGAAAGGAGGTGCCGGCGTTGCCGGTTCGGCCATCGTCGTCCTCGCGTCTACGCTGTCTGCCACGGGGACGATCCCGGTCGCGAGCGTCGGCCTGATCCTGGGCGTGCATCGTCTCCTGTCTTCGGCCTTCGTGCCGGTCAACGTGCTCGGGAACGCGATTGCGACGCTGGTGATCGCCCGCATGGAAAAGGCGCTCGATCTGCCGACGTTCGAATCTGAGCTTCGTCGTCCGGGCGGAGCCGACGTGCCTGCTGATATGGTGGAGGTCGCACGGGGCTGACAACCCGGTTGGTCTTACGTCAGGCTGGCTAGCAGCGTCAGCGACAACGAGTGGAGGGAAGGTATGGTGATCGACTGTCATGGGCACTACACGACCGTGCCGCGCGAAGCCCAGGCATTTCGAGACGCCCAGATCGGGGGGCTGTTGCCAGGGGCGGCGGCGCAGCTGAAAGCGGCGATCGACATCAGCGATGATCGGATTCGAGAGAGCGTGCAGTCGCAGCTCGGGTTCCAGGCCTCACGCGGAACGGATCTAACAATTTTCTCTCCGCGCGCGTCGTCAATGGGGCACCACGCCGGTGATGCGACCGCTAATGTGCAGTGGGCGCAGCTCTGTAATGACCTGGTTCACCGGGTCTGCACGTTGTTCCCGAAGCAGTTCGTTGGCGTCTGCCAGCTGCCGCAATCGGCAGGCGGGTCGCCAGCCGATTGCGTCGGCGAGCTCCAGCGCTGCGTGAACGAGCTCGGGTTCATCGGCTGCAATCTCAATCCCGATCCGTCGGGCGGTCATTGGACGGCGCCTCCGCTGACGGACCGTGCGTGGTATCCGCTCTACGAGAAGCTCGTGGAGCTCGACGTGCCCGCCATGGTGCACGTGAGCGCATCCTGCAATCCCAGCTTTCACGCGACAGGTGCGCACTACATCAATGCCGACACGACCGCGTTCATGCAGTTTCTCACGGGGGATCTGTTCCGGGACTTCCCGACCTTGCGCTTCGTGATTCCCCACGGCGGCGGGGCCGTCCCGTATCACTGGGGGCGCTACCGCGGACTCGCGCAAGACATGAAACGACCACTGCTGGTCGATCTCATTCGGGACAACATCTTCTTCGACACGTGCGTGTATCACCATCCCGGGATCGAGCTTCTCTTGAAGGTCGTGCCGGTCGACAACATCCTGTTCGGGTCGGAGATGGTGGGCGCCGTCCGCGGCATCGATCCCGAGACCGGGAATTACTTCGACGACACCAAGCGCTACATCGACAGCATCCCGTGGAAGACCGCTGCCGATAAGGCGAAGATATTCGAGTTGAACGTGCGGAGAGTCTATCCTCGCATCAACGCCGTGGTGTCGCCGTGAAGCAGGCGCCACCCGCCACGTCGACGACTCCATCCTTACGAATCGTTGCCGCTATTCGACCCCGGCACAGGTGGCGTGCCGCGCGTATGAAAGGAACTCACGGTCTGCAGGCCCCACGCCTGTCCTTTGGAGCGTTCCGCCTCTGTCCAGATGACCGGCTTCCAATCCGGATCGAAGATCAGGTAGCCTCCGGCGCCGATTTCGAACCGGTTGCCGCCTGGCTCAAAGCAGTAGAGGAAAAAGGTCTGCCCGATGTTGTGCTTGTGCGGCCCTGTTTCAATCGGCACGTCCGCGTCGCGGAGAATATCCGCCGCCCTCAGCACGTCCTCGCGGCTATCCATCATGTACGTGAAGTGGTGCAGCCGCCCGGACGCTCCGGTCCGGTCGTTCGTGATCGCCACGTCGTAGGACTTGTTGGTCGCCGAGAGCCACGCGCCCGCTTCGCTGCCGTCGCCGAGGACAATCTGCTCCGTCAGCCGGAGGCCGAGAAGATTCTGGAAGAAATGACGCGTGGCACCGACATCCCGTGCCAGGAGATTGATGTGATCGAGGCGACGCGGCGCAATGCCCCGCGGCACGTACCGCTGCGGCTGATTCTTGAAGGCCGTTGAAATCTCCGGCGTCGCCGTGAACCGCTGCGTTTCCCAATACAGTTCGACGGCGTGGCCGTCCGGCGTGGAAATCCGGTACGCCGGACCGTGCGCCTCGTCCTCGGTCCACCGGCCGACAATGTTGTGCTCGGCGAGGTGCGCCACCAGCCGCTGTAGTATCGCGTCATCACGCACGCGGAGGCCCAGGTGGCCGAGTCCCGACGTCGTGTGTGCCGTCAACTTGAGCGTGTGACGCTCGTAGTCACCCCATGCGCGCAGATAAACGGAATTGCCGGACCGTGCGGTCTCGTGCAGGCCCACAACCGAGGTAAAGAAGGCCAGGCTGTCGTCCGGCCGCGGCGTGAACAGTTCGAGGTGGCTCACATGAGCCACGTCGCCGAAACGCGGGAAAGGAACTGGGAAAAGGGTCGACAACACGACTATATTACGTCGGCGATTAGCCGGTCCTCAGCCATGGCTCACACTCCGACGGTGCTCGTGTTGTTCCAGCGTGTCTTCCCGCATGTGACGGGGGACCTGGCATGAAGCCGACGATTGTCCGGACGATCGCGCGGGCCGATCCCGACGTCATCAGCCGCCTGGGAACGGCAGGCGTCGCTACAGTGCACGAAGCGCAGGGGCGGAGCGGGCTGCTGCGGCCGTATATGCGCCCGATCTACCAGACGGCGCGCGTGGCCGGAAGCGCCGTGACCGTACTTTGCGCGCCGGGAGACAACCTGATGATCCACGCCGCCATCGCCGTGGTACGGCCAGGCGATGTCCTCGTGGTCACGACGTTCTCCGAATCAACCGATGGCATGTTTGGCGAACTGCTGGCGGAGTCGTGCCGCGCGCACGGCGTTGCCGGGCTGATCATCGACGCCGGAGTGCGCGACACGGCGGAACTCGCCGCCCTCGGCTTTCCTGTTTGGTCCAAAGCCGTGTCAGCACAAGGGACGGCGAAGACGATTCCCGGCTCCGTCAACGTGCCGATTGTGTGCGCGGGCCAGTCCGTGTCCCCAGGTGACGTGATCATCGGCGACGCCGATGGGGTCGTCGTCGTGCCGCGCGATGCCGCCGACGTCGTCGCCGCTGCCGCCGATCAGCGGCTGGCCAAGGAAGAAGGCTCGCGCACGCGGTTGAAGGCGGGCGAGCTGGGACTCGACATGTATGGCCTGCGGGAGCTGCTGGCGCAGCGGGGCGTCGAGTGGAAGGACTGACCCAAGCGACATGCCGCCACACTCACTAGATACACGTCCACTCGACCCGGGGAAGCTGATCGACGAAGGTACGTGGAGCACCTACCAGAAGTTGCTGGTCTTCGGCACCGCCGCCACGATCATCGTTGACGGGCTCGACAACCAGCTGCTCCCCAATGCGGTCCCCGCCCTGATTCGCGAGTGGGGCCTCCAGCGCGCCGACTTCACGTTAGCGTTGGCCGTGGGTCCCTTCGGCATGATGGTCGGCGGCCTTATCGGCGGCCTCGCGGGCGATCGCTTCGGCCGCCGGCCAACGCTCATCGGCTGTGTCGCCCTGTTTGGCGCGCTGACGTGCATGATGGCGCTGGTCGGATCGATTGAGGCCCTGAGTGTGCTGCGGCTCCTGGCCGGAATCGGACTCGGAGGCGCCATGCCGAATGCAGCGACGCTCGCTGCTGAGTACGTTCCGACACGACGCCGCGCCTTCGCGGTCACGGCGACGATCGTGTGCATCCCGCTCGGCGGCGCGCTTGCGGGTGAGCTCGCCGCGCTTGTCATTCCCACCAGCGGATGGCGCGCGCTCTTCATCATCGGCGGCATCCTGGCACTGGTGATCGGCCTGGTGTTATGGAAGCTCATTCCCGAATCGCCGAAGTTCCTGGCGCGTCATCCGGAGCGGTGGCCAGAACTGACCCGGCTTCTGCGCCGCAGCGGCCATGACATCCCCGTTGATGCCACGTTCTCGGTGCCGCGTGAAGGGGATGTCTCCCCGATGTTCTCGGACAAGATTGCAAACCTGTTCCGCGGCGGGCTCGCTCGCGACACGACGGCCCTGTGGGTGGCGTTCTTTTTCGGGTTGATGGCCAACTACGTGATCGTCCTGCTGCTGCCCGCCTTGCTGACCAGCGCGTCGATCGGCTTCAGTCAGGCGGCAGCAAGCCGTGCGCTCGCGATGTCGAACTACGGCGGCGTTGCCGGCGCGCTGCTGGGCGCGATGGTTCTGCAGCGCCTCGGCTCCCGGGTTGCGATGCTGGCGATGGCGGCGGGTGCCGTTCTGTGCGCCGGCATACTCGCCGGCTTGCCCCTCGATCCAACGAATACCGTCGGGTTGATGGCCATGCTTCTGTTGACCGGTGGCTTGATCAACGGCGTGCAGACGACGATGTATGCGTTGGCTGCGCACGTCTATCCGACTGCCATCCGCAGCACGGGCGTCGGAACGGCCGTTGCCGTCGGACGAATCGGGAACGTTGTCGCGGCCTATGCCGCGTCGGCCGCGATCGATCGCGGCGGACCGCCGGCGTATTTCGCGCTCTGGTCCATCCTGATGTTGCTGGTGCTGGTGGCGCTGGCATGCGTCAGGCGACACGTTCCGGGCACGGTCGCATCTCCGGAACGGTAGAAGATTTCTGAGCGCGGGGGTTGGGTGAACTGTGCGGCTCGTCGAATAGCCTGATGAAACTCGCTTCGATCGATTTTCGGATGGGAGAGTGAAGTCATGGACAGCATGATCTGGAGATATTGCGCGGTAGGAATGTTCGTGATGGGCGTTGCGGTATCCCTTGCCGGACAGCAGGCGCCCAACGATCCGTCACCCCTTATGCTGCCCGGTCATCGTTACGATCTGCCGGGGACCCTCATCACGGCCGCCCAGATCGAGGCGCACAAGAAGAGCATGATTGCCGCCAAGGACGACGATGTTCCGATGAACATGGTCAAGGCGGGTGGTGGCAGCGACAAGCACCAGGTCGGTGTCAGCGTGGTCAATCGCAACAAGGGACAGAAGAACCCGAACTACGCCGTTCACGACGATGTGGCCGAGGTTTACTACGTGGTCGAAGGCAAGGGGCGCATGAAGCTTGGCGGCAAGATCTCCGATTGGAAGCGCCGTCCCGTCAGTGCGGGCAACGGCAGGGGCAGCGCCGGTACGACGGCGGTCGGAGCCAGGGACGTGACGATTGCGAAGGGCGATGTCCTCATCATCCCGGCCGGCACGCCCCACAAATGGGAAGACGCCGAGGAGTTTACGAGCTATGTCGTGGTCCGCGTCGATCCGGACGGCGTCGCGCCGTTGATGGAGCTCGGGACGGCGAAATTCACCGGTTCGAACTAGCGCAGATGGCCGGCCGGTCGCGGCGTCACTGACGCGGCTGTTCCGAGGAGACAAGACGATGACGAAGAGACTGATGCTCGGTGCAGTGCTGGTCGTGATGGCGGCACTCTCGCTGCACGACCTGGTGGGAATGGCCCAGGGCACAGTGACGCCGCCTGGCAAGTTCATCGCGGCCGCCCAGTGGAAGAAGCTGCTGGACGATGACAAGCCGGCCCTGGGAATTGTGGCGGGCCAGGCCGTCCGAATTGTCGAGCCCTTCGTCATTCGGCGCCGATTGGACGGACCCAACAACGCAAGCGTCCACACAAAGGAAGGTGATGGTCAGGACGTGACCGAGGTGTACTACATCCTCGAAGGCACCGGTACGTATACGACGGGCGGATCCGTTCCCGACCCGAAGAACCGGACCGCAGGGATCAAGGGAGGCGTGACGAACGACATCAAGCCTGGAGACGTGATCGTCATCCCGCCAGGTACCGCTCACTGGTTCAGCAAGATCAACGGCCACGTCACGTATCTCGAGGCGCGGTTCCCGGGTAATGTCTTGGCCCCACCCGCCAGGTGACGACGCGCATTAACGTGTTCCTCGTCGCGCTCGCCGTATTCGCGGCTGGCCTGCTGTCACATCCGCCGGCCGCGGCCGCTCAATCCGGGGCCCCCGCCGCGCGTTCTGGGCGCGGTGGGGTGGAATCCCGGTACGACGTCTCCCGGATGGGGGACGTCGTAACCCTTTCCGACACGCGAACGGCGCTCGTCGTACGCGTGCTGACGCCAGCCAGCAACGCCTATCAGATGACCGTCAAAGGCGAGGACGTCATCCGACGCACGTGGAACACGCTGGATGATATTCGCGGCCGAATGGGACTGAATGGCGTGCCTCTGCTCTGGCCGTACGCGAATCGCCTGGACGAGCAGGCGTTTTACGCGAACGGACAGAAATATTCATTCGATCTTGGTCTGGGCAACACCGGCCGCGGCGCGATTCCCATCCATGGCTTTGTGACCGGCGCCGACGCGTGGAAGCTCGTTGAAGCGAAGGCTGATGCGAGATCGGCGTGGGTGACGATGAAGTTGGACTTCTTCCGCATCCCGCGCTACATGAAACAGTTTCCCTTCGCGCACACGCTGACGATGACGTACCGGGTGCAGGATGGCACGCTCGAAGTGCACACCCGGATCGACAGCCTGAGCAGTGAACCGATGCCCGTTGCCATCGGTTTCCACCCTTACTTCCAGCTCACCGACTCACCTCGGGAGGAATGGCGAATCGCGATCGGGGCGAAGACGCATTGGAAGCTCGAGCCGAACAAGCTGCCAACCGGAGAAACCGAACCCATCACACAGTTTCTGCCCGATCCGAAGCACGTGGTCGTGAAGGATGTCATGTTGGACGACATCTTCACCGACCTCGAACGCGATGAACGCGGCCACGCGATGCTCTCGCTCATCGGCAAGGCACAACAGATTGACGTGCTCATCGGGCCGAAATTCAGGACCGCGCTCGTGTACACACCGCCGAACGACCCCAATCGCGGCGGTGGTCCCGGTCCGAATCCGGCGCCTGCGGTTCCGATGCGCGGGTCCGTGGCGTTCGAGCCGATGGCGGCGATTACCAATGCGCTGAACCTCACGCAGAAAGGCCTCTACAAGGAGCTCCAATCCATCGCGCCTGGGGGCTCGTGGGAAGAGAGCTTCTGGATACGGCCTCACGGGTTCTAACGAGACTCCGCCTGAGGCTCGTCGAACAGCCTGATGAAACTCGCTTCGATCGACATCGTCCTGATCCTTATTTACTGCGCGTTTGTGCTCGCCATCGGTTTCCTGCTGCGGCGCCAGATGGTGGGCAGCGCCGAGTTCTTCATGGCCGGTCGCTCGATCCCTGCGTGGATGGCCGGCCTCGCGTTCCTGTCGGCCAATCTCGGCGCCCAGGAAATGATCGGGATGGCGGCCAGCGGCGCGAAATACGGCATCCTCACGAGTCACTTCTACTGGGTGGGCGCGATTCCGGCCATGGCGTTCGTTGGCGTGTTCATGATGCCGTTCTATTACGGATCGCGCGCCCGCAGCGTCCCCGAGTACCTCAAGCTGCGATTCGATGAGAAGACGCGCGGCTTCAACGCCCTGACCTTCGCGGTGATGACCGTGTTTTCGTCGGGCATCAGTATGTACGCGATGGGCGCACTGCTCGCGCTGCTGCTCGGGTGGAACATCCATGCGTGCATCGCGGTGTCGGCCGCCGTCGTGCTGCTGTACATCGCCCTGGGTGGCCTGACGAGCGCGATCTACAACGAGGTGCTCCAGTTCTTCCTCATCGTCTTCGGCTTCATGCCGGTCGCGTATCTCGGCCTGCGCGACGCTGGAGGATGGTCGGGTCTTGCGGCACGCGTGCCCGAGACGTTCGTGCATTCGTGGTCGTACCTCGGCCGAGCCGACGCCAATCCGATGGGCGTCGAGTGGTTCGGTATGGTGATGGGCCTGGGATTCGTCTTGTCGTTCGGGTACTGGTGTACCGACTTCCTGGTGGTGCAGCGCGCCATGGCCGCCGATTCGATGAACGCGGCGCGGCGGACGCCACTCATCGCCGCCGTGCCGAAGATGCTGTTTCCGTTCCTGGTGATCGTACCCGGCATCGTCGCGCTGGGGCTCACGCTGCATCCGAACCCGGGTGCGGCGCCGCTGCTGCCGACGCTCGCTGACGGGTCGTACGACTACAACATGGCGCTGCCGCTGATGATGTCGCGCTACTACCCGGCGGGTTTGCTCGGCCTTGGCCTGACGGCGCTGCTGGCGAGCTTCATGTCGGAGATGGCGGGTAACGTTACCGCCTTCAATACGGTGTGGACGTTCGACATCTACCAGAGCTACATCCGGCCGCGCCAGAACGACGCTCACTATCTCTGGATGGGCCGGATGGCCACGGTGTTCGGCGTGCTCGTCAGCATGGCGACCGCGTACGCGGCGATGCGCTTCAACAACATCATGGACATGCTGCAGCTGGTGTTCTCGTTCGTGAACGCACCGCTGTTTGCGACCTTTCTGCTTGGTATGTTCTGGAAGCGCACGACCGGCCATGGCGCGTTCTGGGGCCTCGTTGCCGGGACGGGCGCCGCCGCTCTGCATTACGAGCTCACCAACGTGATGGGGGCCTCATCGCTTCTGCCGAAGATCGCAGTCATGTATTCGTATCCGTCGGACATGGCGCAGAACTTCTGGGGCGCCATCGTTGCGTGGACGACCTGCTTTGTCGCCACGGGCGCGATCAGCCTGGTGACGGCCGCGAAGGCCGATAGCGACCTGAGGGGGCTGGTCTTTGGCCTTACGGAACGTTCAACGGATCGCGAGCGGGCGTGGCACCATCGTCCCGCCGTTCTGGCAGCAGTCGTTCTCACGCTCACGCTGGCGTTGAACATCGTCTTCTGGTGACGTATGCGTCTTGATCTGCGATATCCGATCGGTCTGCTGCTGACGACCTACGGCGTCATCCTCGCGATCCAGGGCGCGATCGTCCGGGCAACGGTGCTTGGCCTCAACGTGAATCTGTACTGGGGCGTCATCATGATGATCAGCGGTCTTGTCGCCCTCTATTTGGCTCGGCGGCGATCGCCATCGGCCCGGGGCGACAAGTCAGGAGGTTGAGATGCTGCGCGCAACGCGGGTCGGGTTCAATCTGGCTGTATGATTCGCAGCCATGATTAAAACCGCGGCCCGCTGGACGCCTCCCGAGCCGCCCCCTTCCGAAACGCGTGAACGGCTGCTCGCTGCGGCCGAGCGCCTGTTTGCCGAACGTGGCCTCGCCGCGGTGTCGGTGCGCGCCATCGCCGCCAAAGCCGGCGTCAACTGGTCGCTCGTCGGGTACTACTTTCGAGGGAAGCACGGTCTCCTTGCCGAGGTCTACACCCGCCACTGCACCGCGCTCAACAGCGAGCGCTTGCGACTGCTTGCCGACGCTCGCCAAAGCGGGCTGCAGCTCGAGGCGGTGATCGAAGCGTTCGTGCGGCCCGCGCTGGGCGCGATTCAGGGGCGAAAAGGCGAGAGCCACTTCTCCCGATTGCGCGCGATGCTGGCCGCTGAGGACGCGCCGCTCTTTGCGCAGCTCCGCGCGGAAAATTTCGAACTGTCGAGCCGCACGTTCGTCGGTGTGCTGCGTGAGTGTCTGCCCGAGTTGCCGGAGGACGAAATCCTGTGGCGCTTCCATTTCATGCTCGGCACCATCTACTACTCCGCAAGCAGCCCACAGCGTATCAAGACGTTCTCACGCGGCCGTTGTGACCCGAGCGACGTCGAGGCCACGGTCCGCCATCTCGTCCCGTTCCTGGCCGCCGCCTTCCGATCGGCGCCTGTGTTATCCCAGCGTAGGCGGCGCGGACCCGCTGTCGCTGATCGCGCTCGTACCGGCGGCGACCGCCCCGCGGTGCGCGCAGGACGTCGGCGGCAGAAAGGGTGAAACGGTCGCTTGACGGGGCGGCCGCTCTACCGCCTGCCGCTCTTTTCGATCTCGAGCAGCTTCCGCAGCTGATCGACGTTCTCGTTGCGGGTACAGAAGTTCTCGGTCAGGTCTTCATTGGCGAGCGAGTGAATGCGCCAGGCTGATGTCCAGGGCTTGGTCAGCACTTTCGGGTCCTCGATCGTGAACTGATACTCGAGATAGTTCTTCGAGGGACGCCGAAGGCGCTCGATCACGTGCAACTGGTCGCTGTGGAACCATCCGTCGCGGATCGAGGTGCGTTCGTCGATGGAGATGGAGTCGATGACGAGCGTGTCGCCCTCCCAGTGCGCCGTTTGGTCGCCATTGAACAGCGGCTCGAGATCTTCCGGCTTCTTGTGTGGCCGTCCGTCGGTGTGCACCACACGCCATCTGTTGTTGTTTTCGATCAGGTGGATGAAGAGCCCCGGCTTGGTGTCGATCAGGTGCATGTAGGCGTTGTCAACGAACATGCCCGGCGTGCCTACCGGGTCACATGTGACGTTCGCGCTGCTTAGCTCGAGCTCCACCCTGCTCATGCTCTTGAACTTTGCCTCCGCCCAGGGCTGAAACGGCACTGGATCTTCCGGGACACGCGCATCGGGAACGACGCTCCACGCATTGGCCTTCCCGGTCGGGCCAGGGAACCAGTTGCCCGACAGGTCGACGTGGCCGTCCGACATCCGCGGCGCGGG
>DAIRVG010000071.1:0-6131 GCA_036802945.1 Vicinamibacterales bacterium | reverse complement strand
ACCACCGGGCCGCTTCCGCCCTCCTTCGCGTCGACGAAGAGGTACGCGTGCGGGTTTTCGTAGCTCACCTTCGTCAGGACCCCGGCGATGTCGGAGCAGTTCTTCGCGTCGAACTCCACGGCAAAAGCATGATGAGCCGCCGCGGGCGCCGCCGCCACCAGCAGGCCGAAGACGATGCCGAATGTCACTCTCATTGTGAATACCTCCAGGAGCAGGCGGGTCTGAAGACCCGCCTCTACGAATCGTCCGCCTAGAAATCGTACTTGATCCCGAACTGCATGACCCGCATCGAGGCGCCGACAGGCAGCGTCGTGATGCGGCCGAACGTGCCCGCGTTGAAATTCAAATTCGTCGCGATCGGATCGCCCCAGTTGAAATGATTGAGGAGATTGAACGACTCCAGGCGGAGCTCCAGCCTCTGCGTCCCGGTCACCGCCACGAGCTTCGATACGGCCAGGTCGACGTTCCAGAAATTCGGCCCCGTCACCGCATTGCGCGGCAGGTTCCCCAGCGTGCCGGGCGCCGGCTGCGCGAACGCGGCGCGGTTGAAGTAGCTCGCCAGCGAGTGTGCGTAGAAATCATCGCTGACCTGGTTGGGCCGCTGGTTGCCGATGCCGGTGAACGCGTTGTCGATGCCGCTCAGGATCTCCAGGCGGTTGCCCGACCGCGCGTTCAGGATGCCGGAGAGGCGCCAGTGGGATGCCACTGCCCGCAACGCCGCGTTGCCCATCGCCGGCGTCTCATATCCCACCGTCATCGTCGCCAGGTGTCTGTGGTCCTGATCGCAATAGCCGTCATCGAACGAGGGGTTGTTCGGATCCAGATAGCCGGCGCTCGACTGATTGAAGCGCGGATTCTGCGGCGTACCCGTGCACTTCGACAGCGTGTAATTGGCGTTGATGCTTACCCCGGCGGCGGACCGTCGCGTCGCCGCCAGCTTCAGGCCGGAGTAGTTCTGGTAACCAATGTCGGTGTTGAGATCGAGCGCGCCGATGAAGAGCGCTTCGCGCGGGTTCTGCTGATACAGCAGCCGGCGCTGGTTCAGGTTGGCGTTGGTCGAGCAGACCGGATACGACACGCCATTGATCACGCACGGCCCGAGGCCCATGTACACGCCCGGGTTGAGCGCGACCGCGTTCCACAGGCGGTCGGAGTGGCTTCCGAGATACGCGACGCTCACGCCCCACTGGGTACCGAGCTGCTGTTCGACGGTGACATTCCACGACTGCACGCGCGGAGAGTTGATATTCGGATCCATCGTGCCGAAGGAGCCAAAATTCACGAACGGCGTGTCCGGTCCGGTGACGATCGGATGAGGATCGCCGGCGCCGACACCTCTATATGGATCGTCGAACAGACCTATCGGATCCTGGATGATGGAGCGGTTACCAAACGGCGGGGCGCCGGCGTTGATGTTGTGGTACTCGCCGGACATGAAGTCATACCCCATCGAATACGACGAGCGCACGGCGAGGCGTCCATCGCCGCGGACGTCCCAGGCCACGCCTCCGCGCGGTGACAGGTTCCACCACTGCTTGTTCAACCCGGTCTGTCCCTTCGGGAATCCGGGATCGCCTGGATAGGTGAGACCCGCCGGCGCGTTGTGGAACACCGTGCTCTTGATGCCCTTCTGGAAGTTCTCCATCCGGAAGATCGTGACCGCGCTGTTCTCGACGGTCTGGCCGAAATAGGGCTCCCATCGCATGCCGTAGTTGACGGTCACACGGTTCGACAGACGCCACGAGTCCTGGGCGTACATACCCACGTACCAGTTATTTATGAGCAGCAAGTTCTTGCCGCCATGCTCGAGCGTCGTCACGCGGCCCACGAGAAGATCGGCCAGCCCGAGCCCGGTGGCCGAGCCGTTGATGATCCAGCTGCCGTTGGCGCGCGACGTGGACGTGTAGTGGCCCCTCCAGAACTGCGTGTTCGCGCCGACGCCGAACTGGTGGTTTCCGCGCACGACCGTCAGGTCCTCCCCCAGCTGGTACGTGTCGTTGTCGAAGAACGCCCTCGCCTGGTTGGCCGGGTAGAGCATGAAGCCGCCGGTGACGTTCATCACCATGTAGCCGGGGTCGTAGCTGTAAACGTTCGAGCCGATGTCCTTCGGCGAGAAGAACTGCGTCTGGTAGTTGTCGACCGTGGCCTTGTTCACCGCGAACCGCAGCGAGTTGACGACCGACGAGCTGAGCACCGTGGTTGCGCCAAGGGTCAGCGAGTGGGACCAGTCGTTCGCCCCCTGGTTCGATGTTTTCAGGACGTTGTCCGACCCGCCGGCATAGCCAGACGGCTGCGTGAAGCGGACGATGAAGTACCGGCCGAAGAACGAATGTTTGGCGCTCGCCTGATAGTCGATCCGGGCAAGCGTCTGCTTCTCGTCGCGGTCGGACTTGACGTCGTAAGTGATCTGCCCGCATGGATCGGTCGTGCTCGGCAGCCGCTTCGCGAGGTTCAACGCCGCCTTGCTGAAGAGCGCGGGATCGATCTGGTTGTTCACATACGGCGCCCGCAGGGGCACTTGCCGGCCGCCATTGCACTGGGGCGACGTGAACGCACTGAAATCCCCAGCCAGCATCGCGGCGGTCGGCACGTAGGCGATATTCGACGCGGGCCGCTGACGCAGCACGGTGGCCTGGTAGGCCCCGAAGAAGAAGAGTTTGTCCTTGAAAACCGGGCCGCCCAGCGTGCCGCCGAACTGGTTGCGCCTGAGACCATCGTCGAGGCGCTTGCCATCGGGGCCGATCGCAGCAAACGGGCTCGTAGCATTGAACCGGTGATCGCGGAGGAACTCGAACACATTCCCCGAGAACCTGTTGGTTCCTGATTTGGTCACCGCGTTGACCGCCGCCGCCGAATGGACGCCATTCTGCGCGGTGAGGCCACTCGTTGCGACGCGGAATTCCTGGAGCGCGTCAGGAAACGGCAGCGGGAGGTTCACGTTCTCCTGCGGGTTGTTGTGCGTCGCCCCGTCGAGGGTGTACCCGACACCGGTTGGCAACCCGCCGGCAACCGAGATTCTCACGCCGCCCGGCGAGGTCCGGTTCGTCGCCTCGGCCGTCTGCACCGCTGCTCCGACCATCAACACCAGATCCACGGCGTTCCGGCCGTTGAGCGGGAGTTCGAGGATCCGCTCGTTCTCTATGACCGCACTGACGCCGGCGCTTCGGACGTCGACGAGCGGCGCCTGGCCTTCGACTGTTACCGTCTCCTCCAGTGAGCCGAGTTCGAGGACCGCGTTGATCGTGGGCGTGGCGCCGACTGTCAGGACGAGCCCGGTGCGCACGTAACTGCGGAATCCCTGCAGCGAGATCTCCAGGCGGTACGGACCGGTTGGCAGATTCGAGATCAGATAGGAGCCGCTCTCGTCGGTTACGGCGGTGCGTACGAGTCCGGTAGCTGTCTGCGTCGCGGTCACGGTAGCACCCGGCAGCACCGCACTGCTCGAATCGGTCACCCGGCCATTGAGCTCCGCTGTGGCGAGCTGCGCCCAGGCTGGGGTAGTGGGAAAGACGCTGGTACAAAGAACGACCGACGCGACAATACAAAATGCCCTTCGTACACGCGTCATAACCGGCTTCTCCGATCTGGCTGCTGTTTTGAGGAACGTATTTGGCGGCGATTAGAACACCCGCTCGTGGGCCTGTCAACGAACGGTCGGCGTGTCCGTAACTTGTGTCACCATCGACGCTTCGCGTAAAGTCGCCAGGTTACAAGGCAATTCAGAGCTACAAATGAATGCGAGGTCGATCGATATGTCCGTTTCAGGCTTCGTGAGATTCTGGCTGACCGTGCTGGTGGTCGTCCTCTGGGTTGCGCTGCAGGGGACCAGCGTGCAGACGCAGCAGCGGGGAGGCACCGTTCAGACGGACAAAGTTCAGCCCGTCAACAGTGGCGCCAATCCGTATCGCGTCATTCGGGATTGGGCACAGCTAAACGTGGAAGGAAGGCCGTGGGGCGGCTCCAACGGCGTGGCCATCGACCGGGATGGCAAGTCGGTGTGGGCCACCGATCGATGCTCACCCGGGACCGCCCCGGGCTGCCTCGGCACCAAAGCGAACCCAGTCCACCATTTCGACGAGTCAGGGAAAGAGATCAGAAGCTTTGGCGGAGGGATGCTCGTGTGGCCGCATGGCATCCACGTCGACCGAGACGGAAACGTGTGGGTGACGGACGCACGCGCGGCGAGCCCCGACGAGCTCACAAAGTTTCCCGGAGAAGGCAACAAGGGAAGCGTGGTCATCAAGTTCAGTCCCGAAGGGAAGGTCCTGATGACGCTTGGAAAACCGGGCACGAGAGGAAATCCTCCCGCGGCCCTCACTGACCCGACTGACGTCGTGACGGATCCGGGCAATGGTGATGTGTACGTCGCGGAAAGTCATACCGACGTCACGGACCCCAGCTTGATCGGGCGCATCTCCGTGTTCGACAAGAATGGGAAGTTCCTTAGAACCATCGGCAGAACGGGAACAGGCCCCGGCGAGTTCCGGACGCCGCACGCGCTCGAGTTCGATTCCCAGGGCCGGCTGATCGTCGCCGACCGCCACAACCATCGCATCCAGATCCTGACGAAGGAGGGAAAGTTTGTCGGCGAATACGACAACTTCGGCCGTAGCAGCGGCCTGGCCATCGACAGCAACGACATGATCTACACCGCCGACTCAGAGTCGACCGACAGGGTTCACTCGGGCTGGCAGAAGGGGGTCCGGATCGGAAGTCTGAAAGACGGGAAGGTGACGATATTCATTCCGCCCCATATGACGCCGAATTCCCCCGATGGTGCGATGGGCGAAGGGATCGCCATTGACGCCACTGGCAATGTCTACACAGCCGAAGCACAACTCCGGGGCGTGACAAAATACGTGAAGAACTAGAGAACCGCTCCAAGCCAACTCAGTGTGCACAGCGTCTGAAACCCAATCGGTGGAACATGAACTCCCGTCCTCTCATCCCTTGCGGGCACTGGCTCTCTCATCTTCGGTATTACGGGCATGCGACTGCGGTTCGACAGCGACCAACAGAGGGAACGCTCAAACGAAAAAGGAATGAGAGGGCGACATGAGGAAGATCAGCATCCTGGCGATATCGATCACCATCCTGGTGGGGGTCGTATTCGCCCAGGCGCCGCAGCAGAAGGGCGGTGGCGACATCACCGGGCCGTACGACGTAGTGGCTGGATGGCCTCAGAACTGGTGCGGCGCAGGTTTTCAGATCGGTTCCACGGCCGGTATTTTTGCGGAGACGCCGGACCGAGTGATGATCTTCGCGCGAGGGTGCCTCCCCGCGTTGAAGGAGCCGGGGGAACCCGTGCCCACCCGCAACGCCTCAGGTTACAGCTTAGCCGCTCCTGCCGATCGGCATCCGCGTTGGGATCACGTCGTCACCTTCGTGGATCGGAACGGGAAGATGATCGAATCGTGGGAGCAGCACAACAAGCTTTTCGTTCGACCGCACCGGATTCTGGTCAACCCGCACGATCCGGCGCACCACTACTGGCTCGTGGACGACGGCGCACACGCGATCTTCAAGTTCACGAAGGACGGCAAGCAGCTGGTCCAGACCATTGGCACCCCAGGGGTTCCCGGCAATGATCAGACCCACTTCTCGCGCCCCACGGACATTGTGTGGATGGCCGATGGCACGTTCTTCGTGAGCGACGGCTATACCAACACCCGCGTCGTGAAGTTCGACAAGAATGGGAAGTTCCTCACGCAGTGGGGGATGGACGGCAAGGGCCGCGACGACGAGACGCGTCCGTACTACTTCGACACGGTGCACGCCATCGCGATCGACAAACAGAATCGCCTGTATGTCAGCGATCGCGAACACTCGAGGCTTCAGATCTTTGACCAGAACGGCAAGTTCCTGGAGGCGTGGCCGAACGTTCCGCGTGCGTATTCGCTGCTGATGACCGACGATCAATTCCTCTGGTCCGCGTCCGGGCAGACTCAGAAGTTCACCAAGTACGACTTGAACGGGAAGCTGCTTTCCTCGTGGGGGACGTTCGGGACGATGCCGGGGGCATTCTGGGGTGTGCACCAGTTCGACGTGGACAGTGAGGGCAATCTCTACACGGCCGACGTACACGTCGGGCGCCCACAGAAGTTCCGCCCGAGACCAGGTGTGGACCGCGC
>DAIRVG010000070.1:0-28903 GCA_036802945.1 Vicinamibacterales bacterium | reverse complement strand
TACCGCACGCACCATTCGCGCAACCGCTTGGCCACTTCCATTGCCGCCGCCTCGGTCCGCATGCGGTCCGAGGGCCACGGGAGGCGCCACGTCCAGTTCGAGTCCGAGACGGTCGCGGGGTGGTTGATGCGGTCCGGCCAGCCGAAGATGTCCTGAATCGGCAGGATGAGCGTGTCCGAGCCTGACGCGTACAGCGCCTCGAGCAGCGTTTCGTGAATCGCATTCGGCAGAGTGGGGGCATCGATCGAAGCGCGATCGTCTTCGGTGAGCCGCTCCCGCACTGAAGGAATGGCCAGGACCGCCTCCCGTTCTTCCCGCGGCGCGTCTTCCCACCAGGTCACCATCGGTTCCGTATCGTGCGTGCCCGACGTTGCCACGGAAACCGGTGGATAGGTGATCGGATCCCTGAACGGCTGCCCTTCGAGATGCCACTGGCGCTCCCATCGAAACACCTTGTAGCCGGCGACCGAGAGGCGGGTCAGCGACGCGCGTACGAACTCCGGGATGACGCCGAGATCTTCGGCGATGATCTCGGTCCCCGGCTCGCGGAACACCTCCAGCACACGCTCGCCAAGCGCCAGCTGCTCTTCCTCCTCCGGCGGCGTGAATTGCGGCGGCCCGCCGTCGTGCGGCCGGAAGTACGTGCGATAAAACCCGACAAGATGATCCACGCGGTAGCCGTCGACGAGATCGGCGTTGCGGCGCGCACGGTCGCGAAGCCAATCGAAGTCGCGCTCCGCGAGGACGTCCCATCGGTACACCGGCAATCCCCAGTCCTGCCCCGTATCGCTGAACGCATCAGGCGGTACGCCGACGGAGGCGTCCATGCGGAATTCGTCCTGGCGAGCCCAGACGTCGGCGCTGTCTCCGCTCACCATGAACGGCAGATCGCCGAACAACGCCACCTCAGCCGCGCGATCGCGGGCCGTGCCCCACTGGTCGCCCGCCAGCCACTGTACGTACTGGCGAAACAGGATTTCGTCCGCCAATTCCGCGCGGGCCGCGTCGAGCGCCTTCGATTGCCGCGTGCGCAGCGGCTCTGGCCAGTCCATCCAGCCGCGCTCATCGTGGCGCGCATGCAGGGCGCGAAACAGCGCGTATTCATCAATCCACCAACGCTGTTCCGCGAGGTACGAGCGGAATGCGAACGCCCGGCGGGTGCCGCCGCTCCACTCGGTGTCCCGAAAACGCGCGAAACAGCGCCGCAGCGCGGTGTGTTTCAGCCGCCTGACCTCGTCGTACTGAATCCTCGGTGCGATTCGCGCCGCAGCGAGCCGGGCGCGCAGCGCCGGCTCGAGCGCCGCCTCGCCCCCGATCTCCGCGAAGTCCTCGACATGATCGAGCGTGATGAACTGCGGATCGATCGCCATCGCACTCAGCGCGGAATAGGGTGATGATTCGCCCGGAGGCATCTCGTTGATTGGCAGGAGCTGCAGGACGCGCTGGCCTCCGGCGTCGAGCCAGCGGGCGATGGCTTCGATGTCCCCGATTTCGCCGACGCCCCAGCTCCGCGACGAGGGCATCGAAAACAGCGGGATCAGCACCCCCGCGCGGCGTGATCCGGTGCGCTGCGGCGTCATACGGCCAACTCGAGCGCGGTGCAAGCGGAATGCCGCACAACCTCGGAGATTGCCATCACGAACTCGCGAATCGAAGCAATCGCGTCGACGCGTCGCGGAAGACATGGGGCTCGGGCAGAAGGCTGACCACCACGAACGCTTCCCGTTGAAAGTCGAAGAAGTATCCGGGATGCACGAGAATGCCCTCCCGCTCCAGCAGATCGAGCACGAGCTGCTCCTCGCTTCTCGTGGTCGGGACCCGGATCACCGCCGACCATCCGCCCTCGGTCTTCAACACCTCGCATGCGGGAAACGATCGCGCGCCCTCGCGAAGCGTCGCCAGGTTGGCGCCGATGCGCTCTTGGATCGCCGATCTGACCGATGCGCCATGCGCGAGCAAGTCGGCGGCCGCAAGCTGCACCGGCGTGGCGACGGACAGAAAGCTGTCGGCAATCAGCTCCAGGCCGGCAAGCGCCACGTCGCGCGCGGCCGGTGGACCGCCGGCGACGATCCATCCAAGTTTCAACTGCGGGAGACCCGCTGACTTTGACAGCCCGCCCAGCGTGAACGCGAGCACGTCGCTGCGCACGGCGATGTCGGTGAGCGGCGCGTCGACCTCGAGGGGGTAATCCGCAAACACCTCGTCGACGATCAGCGCCCATCCGCGATCGCGGCACAGGGCCGACACCTGATGGATGTCGCGCCTCGACACATACGACCCGGTCGGATTGTTGGGCGAGACGATGACGACCGCGCGGGTGCTCGCCGGAGCCGCGTCGAGCGCTGCCGGATCGATCTCCCATCGACCGTGGTACTCCAGGTCGAAGGGTATCGAGCAGACGCCTTCGAGACGCGTGAGATGTTCGAACAGCGGATAACTCGGCCGCGGCACGAGCACCGACTCGCCCGGATTGCAGAGCAGCTTGAACAGCCACGTATAGGCTTCGCTCGTGCTTGCCGTGAGAACGACGTGGGCGGGATCGATCGTGATACCGCGGCGCCGATGATCGTGCGCGATCGCCTCGCGCGCGGACGGCAGTCCGAAAGCGTGCGGTTCGTAGCGCAGGGCTTCCGGGGCCGACAGACCGCGCAAGAGATCGGGTGGATACGCGATGCGCGCCCGCGTCGGGTTCGACTCGGTCAGGTCGACCACCGGCCCGCGGCCGGTGCGCCGCGCGAGCGCCTCGGTCAGCGCGTTGAGATCAGCGTGCGGCGGAAGGCGTCGCGAGAACATCGGCGTCGCGCGCGAAGGCGGAATACTCGAGCATCTGCGTCTCGAGATCGAGGGGATAGGAGATTTCGACGTCGACAATCTCGCCGCCGTCGAACCGCGGCGTCAGCCTCGGCATGACGACGCCGGTGTACGACGGCAGGTTGAGCGCGTCCACCCGCGATACCACTTCGTCGCGCAGCGCCGGATCGAAATGGACACCGTAAGAGTCGAACAGGCTTTTCGCAGCCGCGTAATCGCCCTCGGCCTTGATCCGCTGCACCTCGGCAAGCAGACGACCGGCTCCGTCGCGGAATGCGGGGGCGTCAACCATCACGTAGTACGTCTTGCCATCGCGCTTCCTGACGTCGATGGCGGACGTATGCGCGATCAGCCATCCGGCGATCATCTGGCGATTGCGCATGTGATCTTCTTCGATGGTGGTTCCTTCGCGAATCCGCCGCAGCTGCAGGAGGGCGTTGCGCGCGTAGTACTCGAACGCGGTGCTGACGATCGCGTCATGATCGGCGGCGGCGATGAGGCCGAGCTCCACGAGCTTCGGATCCGGCAGGAAATACAACGCGACCAGGTCCGCCCGTGATTCCTCGATCGCCGAATACTGCTCTTTCAATAGCAGATGCGGCGATGTCACCCCTTCCGCCATCCGGCCCGAGCCGTGACCGATCACCTCGTGCAGCTCCGTGGTCAACTCCTGCGAGAAGGCGCCCCACCTCTTCGCGCGATCGGCCTCCTCCGGTGTCCACGAGAACTCGGTGCGCATCCCTTCAGGCGTCGATTCCTCGTAGGCGTCGTTCACGTTGAACAGCGTCACCGACTTGCTGCCGTATTGCTCGCGGATAGCCTGGTCGTTCGGGAGGTTGATGCCGACTGGGGTGATGGGACCGGAGTCGCCGGTTTCCACGACGACCTCGATCGCCCTGGCGGTGATGCCGAGGACTTCCGGCTTGCGGAAACGCGGCTCCCACGGCATGTGATCCTCGAACCATTGGGCGTGCGCAGCCAGCGTCTTGATCTTGCGGGTTTTTTCGTCGTTCACGTAGTACACGAGCGCTTCCCACGCGCCCTTTGTGCCGCGCGGGTCCATGTAGACCTCGACGAAACCGTTGATCGTGTCAACGGCGGAGGACTGTTCGCTGACCCATGCGATGTCGTACGCAACCCGATCCGCATCTTCGCCGGTCCGATAGAAGCGAATGAGCGCCCGAAGGGCGTCGGCCATCGGCGCCGGTGCATACGGCAGCGCGTCTTCGAGATGGGCGACGATGGCACGGATCTGAAGGTCGTACTTGCCTTCCACCTTGTAGACCTCTTCGATGAGCCGACCGTCACGTTTCACGAGACGCGAGTTGAGCCCGTACCGCTCCGTGAATCCGTCAAGGTCGGACATCCGCACCCCGACGTACAGATTGTTGGCGCTCGCTTCGAGGATATCGCGGCCGCCCGCCGGCGTCTTGTTCGTCGCCACCGCGTCATACGAGGGATCGAACAGCATCGGCCCGAGCCGGTCGAGCAGACAATCGGCAGAGGCGGAGAATTGCGCTCCGGAACGTCCGGCGGCAGCCATCGCGGCGGCAAGCTGATCGCGCGTCAGTCCCAGCACGAACTTGCGTGCCGTCAGGTTATTGAATGGTCCGGTGTTGATCCAGAACAGCTTCGTGTAGCGACGGATCTCGGCAAGGACGTCCGGCTCGATCTGGTGCCCGTGGCGAAGGATCGCTTCGAGGACGCCGCGGATCTCGAGATTCAGCGCGTGTCGCTGGTCGTAGTAAATGTCGCGCCCCGCCAGCGCCGCCTGATAGAGATGCCAGACCAGAATCTTGTCGCGCAGCGCCAGGGCGCCGAAACCGTCCGCATACACCTGGACGACCGCGGCGTCATCTACCCGTTCGAGAAGGTACTGCCGGGCGTCACTCACTCCCAATACAATAACGCGT
Source organism: Vicinamibacterales bacterium (assembly GCA_036802945.1). Lineage (GTDB taxonomy): Bacteria > Acidobacteriota > Vicinamibacteria > Vicinamibacterales > UBA2999 > Gp6-AA40. The sequence continues at coordinate 24,179 of DAIRVG010000070.1, read as the reverse complement.
ATGACTGCACGACTTCGCGTAAGCGGGTGTCTGTCTGTCGCTGTCGCGGCGCTCGCGGCGACGCTGTCCGCGCAGGGACAGCGGATGCTGTCGATCGACACGATTTACGATCCGGCCACGCGCACGAATTTCAGCGGGACTCCGCCACCGGCGGTCACCTGGATCGACGCCGACACCTACATGTCCGGGAAACGCGCGGCGGGGCGATTTGAGTGGGTCAAGGTCGACGCGGCGTCCGGCCGTGAGTCGGCGCTCTTCGATGCGGCACGAATGGAAACGGCGCTGGCCTCGCTGCCGGGTGTCACGCGCGAGGAAGCTGCCACGCTCTCCCGCTCGGATGGTCTGACATTCAATCCCGCCCGAACGGGTGCGCTCATCACGATTGCCGATGATCTGTACTTCTACGATTTCGGAAATGGCCAGGCGGCGCGGCTGACGGCAACGCCTGGCGAGGAAGAAGTGGCGACATTCAGCCCCGATAGCCATTCGGTGGCGTTCGTCCGCGGCAATAACCTGTTCATGGTCGACGTGGCGGCCCGACGCGAAGTCGCGTTGACCACTGATGGCAACCCGGAGCTGCTGAACGGAAAGCTCGACTGGCTGTACCAGGAAGAAATCTACGGACGCGGGCGGTTCCGCGGGTATTGGTGGAGCCCCGATTCGTCGCGCATTGCGTTCCTGCAGCTCGACGAGCATCCGGTTCCGAAGTACACCGTCGTCGATCACATTCCGTACAGGCCCGCGACCGAAGTGACGCCGTACCCGAAGGCGGGCGATCCCAATCCACTCGTAAAGCTGGCTGTATCGCGCGTCGCCGGAGGCGATCCGTCGTGGGTGGATCTCGGCGCATATTCCGCGATCGACTTCCTGATCGTCGACGTCGACTGGGCACCAGGTGCGCGGGACGTTGTGTTTCAGGTGCAGGATCGCGAGCAGACCTGGCTGGATCTGAACCTCGCCGACGCGGCATCCGGGAAATCGCGCAAGGTGTTGCGCGAGACGACCAAGGCATGGGTCGATCCCAACGGCAACCCGCTGTGGCTGAAAGACGGATCGTTCCTGTGGCTCAGCGCCCGGAGCGGATACAAGCATCTCTATCGCTACAAAACGGACGGCACGCAGCTCGGTCAAGTCACGACGGGACGTTGGGAATTCCGTACTCTGTACGGCGTCGACGAGAGCAAGGGGGTCGCGTATTTTGCCGCCGGTGAGCGCCGTCATATCGATACCGACATCTACAGCGTGAAATTCGACGGCACTGGCATGACCCGGTTGTCGCAGACGACCGGGACGCATCGCGCGAGCTTCAATCCTACGTACACCCAGTACGTCGACTACTGGAGTGACGTCGCGACGCCGACGCAGGTGCGGCTGTTCCGCGTGGACGGCCGCGAAGTCCGGGTGATCGAAGCCAACCAGGTCAGGGCATTTGCAGAGTACCGGCTCGGGCAACCGGAGTTCGTCGAAGTCAAGGCGCGCGACGGATTCCCGATGGATGCGTTGATGATCAAGCCGCCTGATTTCAACCCGTCGCGGAAATATCCCGTCTATCAGTTCACGTATGCCGGGCCGACAGCGGCGCTGGCGCGAAACCGGTGGGCCGGCAGCGACTACCTGTTCCACCAGCTTCTCGCGCAAAGCGGCGTCATCGTCTGGATCCTCGACAACCGCAGCGCTGGCGCGCGCAGCGTCGAAGCACAATGGCCCGTCTACGGCAAGCTTGGCGAAATGGAGCTTCGCGATCTGGAAGATGGGATTACGTGGCTCAAGCAGCAGCCCTACGTCGATGCGTCGCGAATCGTCCTCTATGGATGGAGCTATGGCGGGTTCATGACGTCGTACGCACTGACCCACAGCACGAGCTGGGCCGGCGGAATCGTTGGCGCGCCCGTATCGGACTGGCGCGACTACGACACGGTGTACACCGAACGGCTAATGAAGATGCCGCAGAACAACCCCGACGGCTACCGCACAACGGCTCCCCGCAACGCCGCGGCGAGCCTCCACGGACGGATGCTCCTGATGCACGGCGAGATGGACGACAACGTTCACATGCAGAACTCGATTCAGTTCGCCTACGAGCTACAGCGCGCGGGCAAGGCGTTCGAGATGATGGTGTATGCGAAATCGCGTCACGGGTTTGACGATCCGCTGCTCGTCAAGCACCGGCAGCAGGCCATCTATAACTTCACGTTGCGGACCCTGGGCGTTGCTCATTGATGGCTGATTCTCTGGTTGACGCGCTCAATCTCGGGACGACGGTGATCGCGGCGGAGCTGCGTCCTCCGCGCGCCGAGCTCGGGTCGCGTGAAGGAATGGACGCGTGGATCGACATGTACCACGCCGTGCGCAGCCTCGCGCGCCGGGATGTGCGCGTGTTTCTGACTGACAGCGCCGTCGGCACGCAGGAGGAAAACAACTTGCGGCACCTCGTGACGAACCTCGGTCGCGACGTTGCGCACGATCACGTGGTGCCATTCCTCACAACGAAGCACTCGGTGGAATTCTGCCTTTCGTACGCGGAGCAGGCATGGCAGCACGGATTCTCGTCGCTCGTGGTACTCGGCGGCGACAAGAGCATCGGCCGTGCGCGCTGCGTCGATCACGCGTGGCAGCTGCGCGCGCGCATTCGTGAGCGCGAGCCGAGGCTAATGCTCGGCGGGTGGGCGAATCCGTACGCCAATGTCGCGCAGCAGGTCGAATACATGACCGACGACTGCTTCAACGCGGAGTACTACCTCACACAGATCGTCAGTCATCTCAACGTCGCGCCAGTCGAGCGCTTCATCACCGAAGCCCGGCGGCGGGGCATCGACAAGCCCGGCGTCTTCGGCGTCTTCTACTATCGAAGCGCCAACCGGAAGACGCTGTCGGCGCTGAGCCAGTTCCTGCCGGTGCCGATCGATGCCCTCGCGCGTGAGTTTGCAGACGGCGCCACGCCGGCCGACATATGCGCGCGGACCATGCGCGCAATGATGGACGTCGGCGCCCGGCACTTCTATATCAGCAACCTGCCGCTCTTCGACGCCGCCTCGACACTGACCGCGATCCTCGACAAGCTGGGCGTCAACGCGTAGGGCGGCGCCTTGCCAGGCCTGCCGCGACGTGGACAGGCGCGTCGCTTGCACACCCGGTCGACATGAAAAGTACAGCTTCATTTCATGGGCATCCGATACACCCGATGATCGTCCCGTTTCCGTTCGTCTTCCTCATGGGCGCGTGGGGTTTCGGCGTCGCGGGAGAGGTCTCGGGTAGCAAAGATCTGAAAACCGTTTCGCGCTATCTGGTACCGGCGGGCCTCGCCGCTGGCCTTCTGGCAGCCGTGCCGGGCATCATCGATTACCTCGGCAGCGTCCCCCCGAAGAGCTCGGCGAAAGAACGCGCGACCAAGCATGCGCTCCTCAACGTCACGTCGATGGCGCTGTTTTCGCTCGGGTGGCTTGCGGGCAGGACTCGGAGCCGGTACCTGCCTCTCGCTCTTCAGAGCGTCGGCGTGACGACGCTGTCAATCGCAGGATGGCTGGGAGGAACGCTCGTCTATCGCAATCAGATCGGCGTTGATCACCGTTACGCAAACGCCGGCAAGTGGCAGGAGGAAACCCTGTCAGCCGACGGGACGAAGACGCTTCAGGACGCGGCGCACGGCCTGGCGGTCAATCAGATGAAGCTCGTGCACGTGGACGACAACCGCATCGCAGTTGCCCGCACGGGCAAAGGGTACCTGGCGTTCCAGGATCGCTGCACGCACAAGGGCGGACCGCTATCGGACGGCGTGCTGGCGTGCGGTACGGTGCAGTGCCCGTGGCACGGATCGCAGTTCGACGCGCGCACTGGACGTGTAAAGGCAGGTCCCGCCGAAATGGACATCGAGACCTACGACCTGCACAAAGAGCAGAAGAAGATTGGCGCGTGATTACTTCACGTGACGGCCGCCATCGACGCGGATCGTTTCGCCGGTGATAAAGTCGCTTTCGACAAACGCCACGACGGTCTTGGCGATCTCGATTTCGCCGCCCCAGCGTCCGACAGGGGTCGCCCGTTCGACGGCCGCCGACTCGGAGTCGGAAGTTCCCTCGGGGGCGACGATCGGGCCTGGCGCAATCGCATTGACGAGGATTTGATCGGCGGCAAGCTCCAAAGCGAGCGCTTCTGTCAGGGCAATCACTCCCGCCTTTGCGACGTAGTACGGCAGGTAGCCTGGATACCGGGGGCGGCCGCTTCGTGCCACCCAATCCGAGAAATTGATAATTCGACCTCCACCCGAGCGGCGCAGATGCGGGATTGCCGCGTGCGAGCAGAGCCAGGCAGCGCGGAGGTCGACCGCCATCTGGACGTCCCAGTCCTCAAGCGTGAGATCGTCGATCGCCTTCGATCGATAGATCGACGCCATGTTCACGAGAACATCCAGCCGCCCCAGTTCAGCGGCCGTCTCCTCCACGACGCGCCGGCACGCGTCCGGCTGCTGCAAGTCGGCCTGAACCACGAACGCCCGCCTGTTCAGCGCGCGCAATGCCTCCGCAGTCCCATCGGCCTCAGCACGTGACGAGCGATAGACAATTGCCACGTGGGCACCTCGCCGCGCAAGCTCGCTGGCGACGACCGAGCCGATACGGCGCCCGCCTGTGATCAAAACCACCTTGTCGGTAAGGTCCACGGCGCCCAGTCTAACGCCGGCTCACGGCGCCCGCAGAAGTCGCGCCACGAAAGCGCTTTCGTACGCCGTAAGCAATTCCCGACTCGAGCGTCGCTAACCTGTTGATCCGTGTGGCCGAGTGAGTGGTCCGTTTCCTGCTCTGCCCCTGCCCTCGACTCTTCATCAAAGACATCAAGGAGATGACCGCAATGCGAAAGATTCTGTGGATCTGCGCGCTGGCTGCGAGCGCAACCCTCTTCCAAGGGACCTTGGCCTCCGCGCAGACGTCAGTGATCATGCGCACCACCATGACCGGCGGTGAGGAGACGCCAAACATCGTCCTGAGCGGGGCGGTGGGTACAGCTGAAATCGCCGTCGATCCCGTGAACCAGGAGATCGCGGTGCAGTTGCGAGTCTTCAATCTTCCCACCGGGTCGACTGCGTCTCATATCCACGTCGGACCCAAAGGCGTGTCGGGGCCGGTGGTGATCGACTTTCCGATTGGTACCGGTCGAACAGGGGACTTCACGCTGAATTTCCGGGTCCACGATGGTCCCGCATTTCACGCTCGTCCCGAAATCGGCATCGTGACCTTCGCGGACGCCCTTCAGGCGATCGCGGGTGGCAACGCGTATGTCAACGTCCACACGAGCACGTTCCCGGGCGGTGAGATTCGGGGCCAGCTGTCGGTGGCCGATCCGAACGCTCCCGTGTTCCCGTAATTACGACCCGGAGACCCCGGCTGCGTCTCCGACACAGCCGCAGGCATCGGCCCCCGTGCGCTACCATGCTCCGATGGCGCGCACGGGCCTTCTTGTCATCGCCGTCTTCGCTGCGACAACCAGTCTCCTCTCGTTCGAGCGCACGCTCGACCCGCGAAGCCTCTCCGACGCGATCGACATGGGCCAGAGCCGCATCGACGATCTGCGTTCGCGTTTCCACGCGCTCTACCACGTGGAAGTTGCCCGCGCTCCGATCGACTACATCGAGGTCGTGACGCCATTCAGACGTGTCGCGCTCGAGGCCGAGGCGCGGACACGCGCCGGCGAACGGCTCTTCGGCCAGCGCCAGGCGCTTGCGACGCTCGGCACGGACCCCTCCCGCGTCGACATCGTGATCGAAATGACGTTCCATCCGTTGAACACGTTTGTTGGCGTTCCTACCTACGCCGTGACCCTGCAGGCGTTGGTCGATGCTCCACCGCTCCTGCCCCAGCAGATCAGCCACATTCCGCGGTTCGGCCTACGGCTGTCCACGGCGCGGCCGTACCCATATTCGGTCGGCACTCCCCCTCAGAAGGGAGGCCAGCCGCTCCTTGGCGGAACCATCGTCGCGATGTTTGACGGCCTGGCGCTCGATGCGCAAGGCTCGTACTTCGCGGTGATTACTGACTCAGGTAAGGAACTGGCGCGGGCGCGCGTGGACTTCGCGCACCTGCGGTAAGGAATTCAACCACGAAGGGCACGAAGAGTTTTCATCTTCGTGTCCGCCTTCGTGGTTGATACCTTCGCGGACTTCGTGGTTACGAAAGCACGCGGACGACGACGCGGCGATTCTGCGCGCGGCCATCCTTGGTGTTGTTCGGAGAAACCGGCTTCTCTTCGCCGTAGCTGATCACGTTGATCTTGTGCAGCGGAATCTGGTGCTGCATGTAGAGGTACCGCTTCACCGCTTCGGCGCGCTCGAGACCGAGCTCGTAGTTACCTACCTGCGTACCCACGTTGTCGGTGTGGCCCTCGACCTCAATATACAGGTCCTTGTCCTGAGTTCCCTTCAGCTGGCTGACCACCGCGTCGAGGCGCGCCTTGGCCTCGTCAGGCAGTTCTGTCTTGCCGAACTTGAAATTGCCCTGGTCTTCGCTCAGGGTGACCTCATAGACCAGCTTCCGCATCGAGGCGATGTCGGCGGTAAAGCCGGCGGCGACCTGATTGACGCGTGTGTCTACCTTGGCGGCGGCCGCTGCCGCTGCCGCGGCGGCGGTGTTCGCGGCCTGTGCCGACTGGCCGGCCATTTCGGCCTTCTTGTCAACCTCGCCGATCTTGGCCTCATCCTGCTGAATGCGACTCTGCGTCTGCTCGAGGGTCCCGCTCAGCGTGTCGACCTTCGAGTTGACGCCGCCCACTTCTGTTCGAACGAACTTCTTAGTGGCGCATGCCGGGGCCATGGCCACGGTCACTGCCAACAACGATGTTGCGATAAGACTCTTACTCATTGTGACTCTCCTCCTCAAATGACCCACACTTACTTTCTACTTCGCTGCGGCGACGTACCCGCTGCGCGCATGAACGACAAGGTCCTTTTTTCCCGTGCGAATTTCGAGCGGGTGCCAACCGGGACGCTGGCCCGGCTCGAAGGTGATCAGGTACTGGTACCGCAGCTCTCCGAAAAGATCGGCGACAGCGGCGGCTGTGTGCTCCGGCATGCTGCAAACGCGCATGTCGCCGCCGGTCCACCGGGCAAGGTCGGCGAGTGTGCCGACGTTCGAGCTCTCGCCCGCGGCTTCGACTACCGAAAACTCACCGCCGGGGTGATCCAGCGGGTTCACGACGGTCAGCAGGTACACGGGCACGTCGATCGAGCTCGCGATCCCGGACACCTCCGGTGCCTTCATCCGGCTGCCGGTGTCGACGCCGTCGGTAATCACGAGCACCGCGCGGTGGCGGTTCGCGCGGTCTGCGACCGATTTCGCCGTCGCCGCGATGGCGTCATAGAGCGACGTCATGCCCCACGGGCGGCCGGCAAGGCTCAGCGCCCGGATCTTGTTAAGGTCGGTGGTAAAGGACACCACCTCCTGCAGCGTCGAGTCGAACGTGTAGAGCGCCGCCTCGTCGCCTTTGCTCTGCAGGTGTGCGAGGACGGTTTGCACCGCAGTGCGGGCGCGGTCCATGTTTCCACCCACGCCCATGCTTCCGCTGATATCGAGCAGGATCGCAACGCTCACCGCCGAATCGCCGGAATAGAAGTCCTGAATCGGTCTCGAGAACCCTTCGTCCATGACCTGAAAATCGGTTTTCCTGAGATTGCGGACGACCTTGCCGCGTCCGTCGCGAACGGCTGCAGTGACCGTGACGACCTCGACCCCCGACCTGAAGGTCGCCGCGGGCAGCTGGGCCGCCGGCACAATCGTCGCGCCCTGGGCTCGGAGGTCTCCGGGCTGGAGCGTTAGAGTCGCTGTCAGCGCCAGGAGAGCGAGGGGGAACCGGATCACGGCGCGAGTGGCTTCAATGGCCTTGCCACTCGCAATCGAGCAGAAATTGGCGTAAATAGTGGGAGATTGCGGGTAAGGGTCCGACGCGGGGGCTCGTAAGATGTAAATATTACATGATTGTATACTTGACACAGGGCCCTAACTGGACTATTCTTTAGTCCGTGAGACGCGCTTCTTCTTTGACAGCAACGGTTTACGAGGCTCAGTCAGTTGCCGCACTTGCTTCGCGCCGTCCCGTCCGAAAATCCGGCGCATCACCTCGTCTCCTGTTAACTCGTGTGCTTGCTTACGTTTAACGGCCATGGCTGAAACCAGACCGATGCTCGATCTGATCGCAATGCTTGAGGCCTACGACACTGACGTCGAGTGCCGGACGTACCTCGAAGAACTGCGCTGGCCGAAGGGCATCGCCTGTCCTCGCTGCAATGCAACGACCATCAGCCGCATCAAAGCGCGCCGAGTGTTCGACTGCGACGGGTGCCGGTATCAGTTCAGCGCCACCGCAGGCACGTTGTTCCATGACTCCCATCTGCCGCTGCCCAAGTGGTTCCTCGCGCTCTACTTGATGTGCGAGTCGAAGAAGGGCATCAGCGCGAATCAGCTCAAGCGCATGCTCAAGGTGTCGTACAAGACCGCGTGGTTCCTCTGTCATCGCATCCGCGCGGCCATGGCCGACGTGAACGCTGCGCAGTTGTCGGGCACGGTGGAAGTCGACGAAAGCTATATCGGCGGCAAGCGCGCTGGCGTCGGCAGCGGGAACCGCATTCACAAGAGCATGGTCCTCGCCGCCATCGAACGTGGCGGGAACGGCCGTATCCGTACCGCGGGCAAGATGCAACGGAACAAGGAAATCCTGCACGGGTTCGTTAATGAGAACGTTTCGGACGATGCGGCGAATATCTACACCGACGAAGTACGTGGCTACATCGGCATCGGAGACGGGAACACCACACATCAGACGGTCAACCACTCCATCAAAGAGTACGTCCGTGGGGAGGTTCACACCAATACCGTCGAATCGGTATTCTCGCTGTTCAAGCGTTCCCTTGTCGGTTCGTTCCATCAGATTTCAGCCAAGCACCTTGATCGCTACCTTGACGAATTCTCGTTCCGCTACAACAACCGCAGGAGCCGAATGATGTTCCGCGACACACTGATGCGCATATGCGACGGCAAGGCGTTGCCGTACGACAAACTCACGGCGTAGCCTCCACGCGGACAGGAATGCGTGCACGTGTCACTCCACGAATCGCTGGACGAAGGCAGCATTCGCCCCCATTTGCGATTGATTTTGGCTGTAATGACAACAGTTACAGGCTCGTCTGGCGTGAACGTCAATGCGGGATCCCAAGAAATCGGCCATTTCTCGACAACGCCGGGAGCGTATACCCCTGAGTGAAGTATACAAACGCGAAATATTACACAACGTACAGGTTGGGGCCTTTGGACAGAGCCTTGTCATGCCGACAAGCTCATGGAACCGGTTACCCGGGGCAACAGCGCTAAGATGGGGCGAATGCCGATTTCCCGCACCGCGAAATCAATTCCCGTGGCTTCGCGGGTCAACCGCTTCTCCTATGCGATACGTAATATCGTCGCCGAGGCCCAGGCGGTTGAGGCGCGAGGCACACGGGTCAGGTACCTCAACATCGGGGATCCCGTTGCATTCGGGTTCAAGACGCCGGCCCACCTGATCGAGGCGGCCCAACGGGCGATGCGCGAGGGCCATAACGGCTACCTCCCGTCACCCGGAATCGCACCTGCGCGGGAAGCGGTGGCGGAGGATTACACCGCCCACGGCGTGCCGACATCGCCCGATCGCGTGCTCATCACGACCGGCACGTCGGAAGGGATCGAGCTGGTGCTCAACGCGCTCGTCGACGAAGGCGACGAGGTGCTGGTCCCTCTCCCGACCTATCCACTCTACACGGCAGTCATCGCGAAGATTGGCGCGCAGGCGCGGTGTTACCGCACCGATCCACAGCGCGACTGGCAACCCGACATCGAGCACCTGCGCAGCCTGGTAACTCCGCGCACGCGGGTGCTTGTCACCATCGATCCGAACAACCCGACGGGTGCGGTGTATTCGCCGGCCGTCCGTCGGGCGATGCTCGAGATTGCAGACGAGCACGGCCTCACGGTTCTCGCCGACGAAGTGTATGGGGATCTCGGTTTCGACGGCCCCGTGCCACTCCTCAGCACGCTCGATCGCGATGCCGCCATCATTTCATTGTCCAGTCTCTCGAAAGCGTACCTGGCCCCCGGGTGGCGCGCGGGGTGGCTCGTGGTCGGCGCGACGCCCCGCCTCAATGAAGCGCTTGCCGCCATCAAGAAACTGGCAGACGGCCGTCTGTGCAGCCCGGGACCGATGCAGTACGCGGTTGCGGCCGCGTTGACCGGCGACCGATCGCATCAGATCGCCTTCCGACACGCGCTTGCCGAACGTGCGCGGCTGACGGCCGACTCACTCAATGCCATCCCGGGGATCCGGTGCGTGGAGCCTCGTGCCGCGTTTTACGCGATGCCGATGGTGACGCTGCCTCCAGGCCACACCGACCAGGACTACGTACTCGCGCTGCTCCGCGAGACCGGCATCCTCTGCGTGTACGGCTCTGGCTTCGGCATGCCGCCGGAAGCGGGCTCGTTCCGCATCGTCTACCTGGCGGATCCGAGTGAGCTCCGATCGATCTACGCAGATATCGCAGCCTTCACGCGCCAATACCTGCAGCAGGCGTGACCGCGTCCTCTGACTCGCCGCGCGCTCTGATCCGCTACGCTCTCGTCGGCCTGGCGCTGACGGCGGCGATTTCGTGGACGCTGTTCTTGGTACGTGCTGCGCTGGTGCTCGTCTACATCAGCGCGCTTGTCGCCATCGGGCTTTCCCCTCTCGTGACCGCCATCGAGCGGAAGCGTCTGGTACGGCAGCGGGTGCCGCGCTGGGCGGCCATCCTCGTGATCTACCTGAGCCTCATCGGCGCGATCGTCGGCGTCGGCATCCTGGTTATCCCGCCGATCGCGTCGCAGTCACGCGCTCTCGGGATGGAAGTGCCACGGCTCCTGCACCAGGGCCAGCAGTGGCTCATCGACCGTGGGTTGCTCAGTCGCGAAATCACGGCGCAAGAGGCGGTGCAGCAGACGGGAGGCGCGGCGCCGGACGCCGTTGGCATCGTTGTCGGCGCCGTGTGGGGACTCGTCGGAGGCGTCTTCGGCCTCGTCACGATTCTGGTGCTCGCGTTCTACCTGATGGTGGATGGCGAGAATCTTGTCGCGCTCTTTGTGCGGTTGTTCCCTCATATGCGCCGCGCGCGCGTCGAGGACGCGTGCCGGCGGGTCACGAGCAAGATCAGCGCCTGGCTCGGCGGCCAGCTCCTGCTGGCCCTGATCATCGGCAGCACAGCGGCGCTCGGGCTTTTTCTGTTGGGCGTACCGTTTTTCTATGTGCTCGCCCTGATCGCCGGCATCGGAGAGATCATCCCGATCGTCGGCCCTATCTTGTCGGCCGTGCCGGCGATCGCGGTGGCGCTGTCGGTGAGCCCGACGCTGGCGCTTGCCGTCATCGTCTTCTTCTTTGCCCAGCAGCAGCTCGAAAATCACGTTCTCGTCCCGAAGATCATGCAGCGGCAGGTCGGAATCAGCGCGGTCACGGTGATCATCGCTTTGCTGATCGGCGGATCGCTCCTCGGCATCGTCGGTGCGATTCTTGCCGTGCCGACCGCGGCGATCCTCCAGGTCCTGTTCGAAGAGCTCGTCCCAAAGGCCGCAGCTGACTGATGCGGCGCGGTTCATACGCGCTGGCCGCCTACACCGTCATCGCGCTCGCGATGACGTGGCCGCTCGCACGAGGTCTCACGCGTGACGTCGCATGGGATCTGGGCGACTCGGTCCTCAACATGTGGATTCTTGCGTGGGATTGCGAGCAGTTTCGCGCGATCCTGACCGGCCACTTCTCGCACTTCCGAACGTTCTTCGACGCGAACATCTTTTATCCCGCGCCGTTGACGCTCGCGTATTCCGAGCATCTCGTCCCCCAGGCGCTGCAGATTTTCCCCGTCTACGTGCTGACGAACAATCCGATCCTCTGCTACAACCTCTTGTTTCTCTCGACGTTCGTGCTGTCGGGCCTCGGCATGTACCTGTTCCTGCGCGAGGTCACAGGCAACACGATCGCGGCGTTTGTCGGCGGCCTCCTGTTCGCGTTCGCGCCGTACCGTATCCCGCAGTCGTCGCACCTGCAGGTGCTGTCATCGCAGTGGATGCCCTTTGCCTTCTACGGCTTCCGGCGATACTTCGACGGCGGCCGGCGCCGCGCGCTTGCGGCCGCCGTCGCTGCCGTCATCGCCCAGAATCTGTCGTGCGGCTACTACCTGCTGTACTTCTCGCCGTTCGTTGCGGCATACGTGCTGTGGGAGATGTGGCGGGGAGACCGCCTTCGCGATAGACGCACCTGGATCGACCTTACGGGCGCGGCGGTCGTTGTCGTAGCAGTGACGATTCCGTTTGCGATTCCGTACATGCGCGTGACGGAGCAGCTGCAGCTGTCGCGCTCGCTGACGGAAGTGACGCGACTGTCGGCGGACGTGTACTCGTATGCCACGGCGTCAGAAGTCGAGCGCTTGTGGGGGCAACGCCTCGCGGATGTTTTTCCGAAGGCCGAGGGCGAGCTGTTTCCAGGGATCGTGGCGGTGCTTCTCGCCTTCATCGGGCTGGTGTGGGGCGAACCGTATCGTCGGCCAGCGAATCCCATCGGCTTCGCGCGCCGCCCAGTGAACAATCCGCGTTGGCGCGCATGGCTCGCGCCCGCGCTTGGCGTCGTTGCGGTGATTCATGCCGTCGCCGCTTTCGTCGCGATCGTCTTGCGCCGCGTTACGCTGAGCCTCTGGCTGTTCGATGTGCGGTTAGGCAACGTCACGCAGCTTCTCCTGCGGGCCGCGCTGTCGTATGCACTGATGCTCGCGCTGTCTCCGGCGGCGCGCCGGCGCACGGTTGCATTCTTCCGCTCGCGCGGCTTCTTCGTCGCGGGTTTGCTGGCCGCCGCATGGCTTTCGCTGGGCCCTGCGCCGCAGGTGCTGGGGCGTCCGCTCGACCTCGCGTCACCATACCGATTTCTGTGGGACTACGTGCCTGGATTCGAAGGACTGCGGGTCCCGGCGCGCTTCGCAATGATCGTGGTCTTCATGCTGGCCGTTCTCGGTGGATATGGCGCAGCAGCCATCGCTCGGCGCCGGCGGGGCGCGCTCCTGCTTGGCGCGCTGGCCGCTGCGTTTCTCTTCGAAGCGGGCGCGGCACCCTTCATCGTCAACGGCGCCACGCCTGTGCGTGGATTCAATTCGCCGGAGGCTCGTCTCTATCCCGGCGATCGAGCGCCGGCCGTCTACAAGGCGGTGGCACAAATCTCGCCGGATGCCGTGGTGGCGGAGCTTCCGATCGGGCAAACCGACTTCGATCTGCGCGCGATGTTCTATTCGACCACCCACTGGCGATCGCTTCTGAACGGCTATAGCGGCTTTTTTCCCGTGCATTATGGCCGCCTCACGTTTGCGCTGAGTGAGATCGCGCGACACCCCGGACTGTCACTCGACGCGCTGCGCGAGATGCGCGCGACGCACGTCATCGTTCATGAAGCGGCGTATCTCGATGCGGAAGGACGCGAGACCACCACCACTCTGCGCGACCTCGGGGCACGCGAACTCTTCCGCGATGCCGGCGACGTGCTCCTCGCGCTCCCCAACCCCTGATCCCTAACCCCCTAACCCCTAACCCCTAACCCCTAACCCCTTCTGGAAAGTTAGAACTTCGACTTTCGTATACTCCGTTCATGCGCGCCGACCCCCTCCACTATCTCGCCGACGAACTGGATGCGCTTCGCGCGCAGGGACTCTATCGACGCCTTCGTGTCCTCGACGGCGAGCAAAAGGCGCGGACCTCCTTCGACCACCGATCGGTTGTCAATCTCTCGTCGAACAACTACCTCGGGCTGACGACGCACCCGAAGCTGCGGGAGCGGGCGATCGAGGCGATTCGCCTGTTTGGAGTCGGTTCGGGATCGGTGCGGCCGATCGCCGGCACCATGAGCATCCACATGGAGCTCGAACAGAAGCTTGCGGCGTTCAAGCACACGGAGGCGACCGTGGTCTTTCAGAGCGGCTTCACGGCGAACGCGGGCACCGTATCGTCAATCCTCGGCAAGGATGACTTCATCGTTTCAGACGAGCTGAACCACGCGAGCATCATCGATGGCGCACGCCTGAGTCGAGCCAGCATCAAAGTGTTCCCGCACCGCGATGCCGCGGCCGCGCGCGCAATCGTCGCGGCATTGCCGCGCGATCGTCGCACGCTCATCATCACCGACGGCGTGTTCAGCATGGACGGCGACATCGGCGCGCTTCCGGAGCTCTGCGACGTGGCCGACGAGTTCGGGTGCATCATGATGGTGGACGACGCGCATGCCAGCGGCGTGTTTGGAAAAAACGGCCGCGGGACCGTCGATCACTTCGGTCTTCACGGGCGCGTCGACGTACAAGTCGGCACGCTTTCCAAGGCGATCGGCGCGCTCGGCGGGTATGTTGCCGGATCAAAAGCGCTGATCGAGTTTCTGTACCACCGCGCGAGGCCGTTCTTGTTTTCGACGTCGCACCCCCCGGCGGTGGCAGCCGCGTGCCTGGGGGCCATCGAGGTCCTCGAAACGGAGCCGCAGCTCATCGAACGCCTCTGGGACAATACGCGGTTCTTCAAGAGCGGTCTTCAGGCGCTCGGCTTCAACACGGGGACCAGCGAAAGCCCGATCACACCTGTGATCGTCGGCGACGCTGCACGCGCGATGAAACTGTCGGACGAGTTGTTCCAGGAAGGCGTCTTTGCGCAGGGAATCGGCTTCCCGACCGTCGCGCGCGACACGGCGCGCGTGCGCACGATCGTCACGGCCACGCATACTCGGGATGAGCTGCAGTTCGCACTCGAGGCCTTCGGGAAAGTTGGGCGCGCAGTCGGCGTGATTTGAGGTTTAATACGCGGTACCGGCATGCGGGACCGCACTTTCCGTCTGGCGATCGTCCGATGTGCTCTCCCGCTGGTGCTCATCGCGGCGTGGGCCGCCCCCCTGTACGCGCAGTCCAATCAACCGGACGGCGTCGCAACCCTGCTCAACCGTCTCGAGCGGCTCCTTCAGCAGAACGACCGCGACACGTTTCCATCGTTGTTGTCGACGGCGGACATCACCGGCGACGACGCGATCCAGGCAACAGAGGATCTGTTTTCATACGAGACAACGCGCGCGACAGTGCGGGAACGCGACCGGCAGGCGCTCGAGGGCGCCCTCCCCGGCGACGGTTACCGCATCATCGTCGAGATTCTCACGGAGACGGCATCCCGCGCCCGTGTCATGACCGCGCGGTTCGACGTGCGGCGCCCCAGTGGCGGCGACACTGATTCGTGGCGCATCGTCGCGATCGAACGTCTGACATTCGTCCAAGGGCTCTATCGTCTGCGGCTTGACGCCTCGACCCAGTTCGTCGCGCGCGAGTTCACGATCCAGGCGCAGGACGTACAGTTCACACTGCACACCGGATCCGTCTTCCAGGTAGTTAGCGGGGAAGGGGTAACGGGTCTCGTGCTGATGGGACGTGGCGAGATGCATTTCTCGCCGGGACCTGAGACGGAAAAGGGACAGCTGCGGATCTTCGGGGGCAGCGACACGCTCACGGCGCTGTTCGGTACTGCCTTCATCCGCATGCATCCCGCCGACTACGAGACGCGCGTCAAGGTTTCGGGCCTGAAGCCAGTGCCTGCCGATCCCCGCCAGGCGAGGCGGGCGCAGGAGGTCTTTGCCGGCGAAGCGCCCAAATCGTTCAACATCGACCTCCGGGATCTGAGCCGCGAGACGTGGTACATCCTGCCGCAGATGGGGGACTTCCTTGCGGAGATCCGCACGAACAAGTTCGGCACGCTGACGTACGCGCGGAGCGGCGGGAACGCCGAGGACATCACGCTCTTCGATCGGGCCCGGCGGCGCGCGATTGCCCTCTATGCATCGCCCGCGATGCTGGCGCAGCGCGGTCCCACGTACGACGAAGACGAGCTTCGCAACTACGACGTCGTCGACTACAACATCGACACGGCCGTGTTTCCCGACCGCCAGTTCATCGAAGGAAAGACGCAGATGACGGTGCGGGTGCAGGCGGACGCGGTCGCGACGTTGACGCTGCGGCTGGCCGAGCCTCTGGTGGTGTCGAGCGTGACGAGCGTCGAATTCGGCCGGTTGCTGTTTTTTCGCATTCGCAACGACGAGAGCCTGATCGTGAATCTTCCGGTGTCGGCGCAACGAGGCACGATGGTGACGTTGATGGTGACCTACAGCGGCCGGATTCCCTCGCAGACGCTCGACCGTGAGACCGTAGCGCTCGAAGCGCAGGATGACGATGCGGAGTCGCTAATCTCAACGGAGCCGAACTTCCTCTTGAGCAGCCGCTCGGCGTGGTATCCGCAAAACGTCATCACCGACTATGCGAGGGCGCGCATCCGCGTGACCGTGCCTGACGGGTACGAGTGCGTCGGCAGCGGTCAGTTGACGCCCGGCGACGTCTCGCTGCGCGATGTCTTGGTCGCCGTCGGCGGCCGCTCCTACGTATTCAACGCGAACGAGCCGGTACGTTACTTCGCGATTGTCGCGAGCAAGCTGACTCGCGTGTCCGACGTGACGATCGACGCGCGCGACCCGAAAATATCGACGGCGGCGACGTTCCGATCCGAGGGACGCGCGGGAGTCCGGATGCGGCGTTACGACCAGGTCAACGTGGTTGTGGAGGCGAATCCGCGTCAACTGAATCGCGGACGAGAGGTCGCCCCGACGGCCGCCGACATCATGCGGTTCTTTGGGACGGTGATCGACGATACGCCCTACGAGTCGCTGACGGTGACCATGCTCGAGCACGAGCTGCCGGGGGGTCACAGCCCGGCGTACTTCGCAATCGTCAACAACGCCGCACCGTTCTCGAAGCTGTATTGGGGCAACGACCCCGCCGCATTCTCAGGAGTGCCTGAGTATTTCCTGGCGCATGAGATCGCGCACCAGTGGTGGGGCCAGGCCGTCGGTTGGAAGAACTATCACGAGCAGTGGCTGAGCGAAGGGTTCGCACAGTACTTCGCCGCGCTGTACGCGCAGCGCGCGCATGGCGACGCGACGTTCTATGCCATGCTCCGCCAGTTCCGCCGCTGGAGCCTGTCCGAGTCGGAGGAAGGGCCGATCGATCTTGGCTACCGCCTCGGACTGATTCGCGGGCAGGGGCGGATCTTTCGCGCGCTCGTCTACAACAAGGGCGCCTCCGTGCTGCACATGCTCCGGCGCCTGCTCGGAGACGAGGCCTTCTTCAACGGGCTACGCCGTTTCTATGCGGAGCAGAAGTTCCGGAAGGCGGGAACCGACGACTTCGAACGGGCGATGGAAGAGGCCTCGGGACGATCGCTGACCCGCTTCTTCGCGCGCTGGATTCACGGCGCCGACCTGCCCGTGCTCCGCTACTCGTCGACGATCAGGACGGGCGAGGTGACCATCCGGTTCGATCAGGACAGCAAGACCATCTTTGATGTGCCCGTGACGGTGACACTGCAGTACACGGACGGCCATACGCAGGAGGTCATGGTCGCCGTCACCGAGGCACACGTCGAGCAGCGGATCCCCACCACCGGGATCGTCCGCGACGTGCAGATCAACAGGGATTCAGCGGCGCTCGCGAGATTCGACGAGACGTGATGAAATGCAAGATTCAAAATGCAAAATGCAAACGCAGCAGGCGAATCGAGTCACGCGCGCTTTGCATTTTGAATTTTGCATTTTGCATTACTGCACATAGATAGCAGCGACCCTGATCTGCGCGTCGTCTGCAAACCGCTGGAGGACCACAACGAACCGCGTTCCTCCCTGTTCATAGAAGCGAGTCACTCGCTCGCCGGCCGCAGAGCGATCGATGCTTGGTGCCGCGACTTCGGCCTGCCGGCCGAGGCGCGAGACAACCTCCGCCGCGGGGTCGCCCACGCGCAGTTCCACGCCATTGGGAAGCAGGATCACGGGAACAGAAATGGCGCGAGAGGGAACCGCAGCGGGCGGATCGGGAGGCGCCGCCTCATGCGCGATGACGGGCATCACGGCGGCGACGGTGCGGAACTCGCGGACCGCAATCGATCCCAGCGCCAGTATCGCGACGATGCACGCAGCGGCGAGGATCCACTCGAGGAGTGAACCGAAGCGTGCACGCGTTGCGTCCATCTCCGACCTCCTCAGAACGCGACTGTAGGACCTCGGTCGCGCTCAGTCAAGCTGAACATTCTTTGGGATATGATCGAACGGTTATGGAATCGGTCGCGCTGACGATTGACGGCCGGCAAGTCACGGTCGAGAAAGGACAAACGGTCCTGCAAGCGGCTATCGAGGCCGGCATTTCCGTCCCGTACTACTGCTACCATCCCGGTATCGGCGTGGATGGCTCGTGCCGCGTCTGCGTGGTGAAGATCGAGAAGATGCCGAAACTGCAGACCTCATGCTCGATGGTCTGCACTGAGGGTATGGTCGTCAGCACCCGGGACCCGGAAGTCGTTGAGGCGCGCGCCGGTGTCTTCGAATTCCTCCTCGTCAACCATCCGCTCGACTGCCCGGTCTGCGACAAGGGCGGCGAATGTCCGCTCCAGGATTTCTCGTACACGTTCGGGCCGGCTGAAAGTCGGATGGATTTCCCGCGCCGCGTGTTCGACGGCGAAGGCGTCAGGGCCGACGTCGATTTCGGACCGACGCTGATGCTGAACCGGAACCGCTGCATCCTGTGCACGCGCTGCGTCCGCTTCATGAGCGTGGTCGACGGTGACGCGCAGATCGGCATCGTCGATCGCGGCTATGGCAGCGAGATTTCCACGTTCAATGAAGAGGGCGTCCACTCGCTGCTCTCTGGAAACCTGATGGACGTCTGCCCGGTCGGCGCAATCACGACGCGTGACTATCGCTTCAAGAGCCGTCCGTGGGACAACCCGAATGTCGTCGACACGATGTGCACGCTATGCTCGAAGGGCTGTAACACGAGCGCGTGGCTGAAGGCCAAGCCGGAGTGGGCAAAAGGATCACGCCTCATCCGGCTGACCCCGCGTTTCAATCCCGACGTCAACGGCTACTGGATGTGCGACATCGGACGATTCAATTACCACTGGACTGAAGGCGAGACTCGCCTGCGCCGGCCAATGCTGCGTCGCGGCGCCACTCTCGAAGCGGCCGGCTGGCACGACGTCGAGCCGCGTCTTCGCGACGGGATCCAGGCCGCCGGGTCGTCGGCACCTGAAGCCGTTCGGTTCCTCGTGTCGGCGCACGCCTCCACCGAGGAGCTGTTCGTGCTGAAGCAGCTCATCGAAGGCCTTGTCGGCAGTGACGGGTTGAAGTCGGTCTCGGTTACTTGGACACGCACGGAGAAGAGTCAGCCTGCGGCATCGAAGTTCACAGTCCCGCCGACCGACGCGCCCAACGTCAACGGCGCACGCGATCTTGGTTACCGCGTCGGGTCCGGCAACGAAGGGTTGCCGGAGCTCGACGATCTTCGAGCCGCCGTCGAAGGTGGCCGCGTCAATGCTTTGTATGTGCTCGATCCAGGGCCGGAAGGCTCGATCGGCGACGTCTCCTGGATTGTGGCGGCGCGGCAGAGCGGCAAGCTTCCGCTGCTCGTCGTGCAGTGTGTGTTGATGACCGAACTGGCCGCTGCGGCCGACTTGGTGCTGCCGGGCGCTGCGTACGTCGAAAAGGACGCGATCTATACGAACGACCAGGGCCGCGTGCAGGCGGCGTCCCGCGCGATCGCGCCGCCTGGAGATGCGCGCGAAGACTGGTTCATTCTCGTGAACCTGGCGGGTGCGCTCGGTTTGACACTCCCATACGGCACTTCGGATGACGTGCGTCGCGCGCTGGCGGCGGCGATGCCCGGGACGGCGTACGCGAACGCCGACCAGATCGTGTTTGCACGGCCGGTTTCGGCGCGCAACTGGCTCCAGGCCTCGAATCCCTCCGAGCGGTGGAAGTGGGATTTCATGTTCCAGGATCTGCCGCCAGTGAAGGGACACAACGTGCAGATCGAAGGGCTGGACCGCGCGACGCATATTCCGCTCAGACCAGTAGAATGATCGAAAACGTCACGCTCATCGCGGCATTCGGCGCAGGGCTGCTCTCGTTCATCTCACCCTGCGTGCTCCCGCTCATTCCCGGCTACCTTTCGTACATTTCAGGTCTCTCGCTCGACGAAATGCGCGGCACCGGGGCCGTCGCGGTTGCACCTCCCGCCGTCCGCAACCGGGTGCTGCTGTCGTCGCTGGCGTTCATCATCGGCTTTTCGCTCGTATTCGTGGCACTTGGAGCCTCGGCGAGCGCGATCGGGCAGTTCCTGATGTCGCGCCTGACGATGCTCGGGCGCATCGCGGGGGCGATCATCATCCTGTTCGGCCTGCACACGATGGGGCTGCTGCGTATCGACTGGCTCTATCAGGAAAAGCGCGTGCAGACGAATCGGCGGCCGGCCGGCTTCTTTGGTGCACTGCTCGTCGGCGTCGCGTTCGCCTTCGGATGGACGCCCTGCATCGGACCGATCCTCGCGGGGATTCTCGCCGTTGCCGCGGCGCAGAACACGATCGGCGAAGGCGTCAAGCTCCTGTTGGCCTATTCACTCGGCCTGGCGATCCCCTTCTTCGCGGCAGCGCTCGCGATCAACCGGTTCTTCGCGGCGTTCGCGCGCATTAGAAAGCACTATCATTTCATCGAGCTCACTTCCGGAGCGCTGCTCGTGATCATTGGCATCCTGATTTTCACAAACCGGTTCACGATCATCGCGCGCTCGCTTCAGCCCTATCTGCCAGTCTATTAACACACCATTAACATTCGCGACACCGGACAGAAACGTTGTCGTCGTACAAATGACTACGGTATGACGCGAATCATTCTGTCGATCGTTGTCTTCCTGATCTCCGTGTGTCCTTCCTTCGCACAGTCAGCGCAGACGCCGCCACCGGTGCCGGCGCCGGCCGAGCCTGACTACCCAATCGTGCGTCTTGGGGTCCTGTCATACGTGCAGTACGACGAAGAACTGAAGAACCGCGATAATTTCAATGTTTTCGATGTCACACGGGCGTACGTGAACGTCAACGGCCAGCTGTCGAAGAACGTCCGCTTCCGGTTCACTCCTGACGTGAGGCGATCGACCGATGGCAGCCTGGCTGGAACGCTCGTCTTGCGAGTGAAATACGCGTTCGTCGAGTTCGACAACGTCAAGGCGGCACGATCGTGGGTGCGGTTCGGGGCGCACCAGACACCGTGGCTGGATTTCGAGGAAGGCATCGACCGATATCGCGTGCAGGGAACCATGTTCGCCGAACGCGAGGGGCTGATTCCGGGTTCCTCTGATTTCGGGGTCGGATACTTCACCCCCCTGGGGAAGTACATCGACATTCAGACCGGGATCTACAACGGCGAAGGCTACGCCCAGACCGACGTGAACAAGTACAAGAGCGTGCAGGGCCGGGTGACTGTACGGCCGTTCGCGGGGACTTTCGCGAATGGCTTCCGGCTGTCGGGCTTCTACAACGCCGGCTGGTATGCTGCGGATCGTCCGCGACGACTCGGGATCGTCATGGGCAGCTTCGAGCACCAGCACCTTGTCGCAACGCTGCAATACCTTGCGGCGACGGAGAATCCGATTGCCGTGCGGGATATCGATCGCCGGGGAGCGTCGGGCTTTGTCGAGCTTCGCCAGGGACCGGGCGGCTGGGCGGCGCTTGCACGTGTCGATCAGTTCGACCCCGATCGGGTGATCGCGGGCAATTCTCAGCGCCGCGTGATCGCGGGCGGCGCGTACTGGGTCGTCTGGCCGCGCAGCCGCGTGGGCCTCGTCGTCACCAACGAGCAAGTGCACTACGACGCGGCTGGACGGCTGTCGGAAAACCGGCTGTTGGTGCAGACTCACATCGAGTTCTAATCGTCGCCGCTGGACGTGGGTGCTATCCTGTACGTGATGCACAAGCGTACGAATCGTCTTGTCGTTGCCGCTCTCCTCGTGGCCGCCGGAATCGCCGGCGGCTTTTTTGTGTTCGCGGCGCATGTGAAATCGGCGGCCGCGCTCGCCTCCGGCAGCGATATTTCCGCGCGCCTCGATCGGATGATCGCAACAGCCGGCGACATCGCCTCGGCGCAGCAGGCGTATGTCGCGCCTGGGCAGCCCGATCAACCGTGGCGTGAACGAAGCGCCGCGCTATTGCAGCAGTTTGCCGACGATGCGGCGGCGGTGCGTCCACATCTGCGTTCCGCTGATGCCGGGCGCGTGGTTGAGGACATCGGCCGCGGACTCCGGACGCTCCTCACCATCGACGGCAACGCCCGGCAGGATCTTCAGGATGCGCAGAATCTGCTCGCCGCGGATCTGATATTCAGCCAGGGACGCGATACGGTTTCGTCACTCATCGCGACAATCCGTGGTCTCAAGGCGGCCGAACAGCAAACATCCACTTCCCAGTACGCCAGCCTCGAGCGGCAGCAGTGGATCATTCTTGGGTCTGTCGCCACGGTCTGGATCGTGGGACTCATGCTCCTGACACCACTTGGAGCGGGGAGCGCGGCCGCGGGCGCCGCACGGGAACCGGCTTTTTTGACCATCCAAGCCGAATATGCCGGCGAACCGGCGACAGCGGCGATCAACCTCACAGCCGCCGCGGATGTGTGCGCGTCGCTGGCACGAATTTCCGACACAGCAGAGCTCCCGGAAGTCCTCGAACGCGCCGCTGCAGTGCTCGATGCTCACGGCATCATCGTATGGATGGGCGCCGGCGAAGAGCTTTTCCCGGCGCTTGCATATGGCTATGACGACTACTTCCTAAGCCGGCTGGGAGCGATTCCGCGCAAGGCGGAGAACGCGACCGCCGACGCTTGGCGCTCGGGCAAGATGCGCACGGTTGCCGGCGACGGGGTCTCACACGGAGCGGTTGCAACCCCTCTCGCCGGCATGTCCGGGTGCGTGGGGGTGTTTGCCGCGGAAGTGCGGCATGGCCGTGAGAACGACCGGGCGACACAGGCCGTGACCGTCATGATTGCGGCGCAGCTGGCGAGTATCGTCTCCGCCTGGCCCGCGGGGAGTTCCGCGACGCCCGGTGAAATCACCGATTCAGGCCTGATCGCGGCGTCCGGCGGCGCCTGATACCATTTCAGCGACCGCTCTGTTGGTCTCTGCGGCAGCAACCGACAACCAGAGGTATGCTGCTTTCCCTTTTTCTCCTGACGCTTGCGCTGGATGCGACGCCGCAAGGGACACCAAATAGCTCCACTGCCGCCGACCTTCCTGCCGCCATTCAACTGACGGAGCAGGGGCAGGACGCCGAGGCGCTGGCGGCCCTTCAAAAGATAGCGGCCGCAAATCCGAGCGATCATCAGGCACGCCTCTGGATTGCCCGCGTCCACGAACGCATGGGTCATCCCGATCTCGCGGAAGCGGTGTACCGCAGCATCGTCCTCGAAGATCCACAAAACGTTGACGCGATCGTCGGGGTCGGCGTAACCCTCCTGACGCAGGACCAGGTCAATGCCTCGATTGACATGCTCGAGCGCGCGGAACAGCTCGCTCCGGAGGACGCAAACGTCCTGACCGCGCTCGGCGACGCGTATCTACGCGCGGGACGCACCGAACGCTCGATTGGCTACTTTGAACGCGCGGCGGCGATTGCTCCCACCCCGGCACATCTGTTCGCGGTCGAGCAGGCACACCGCCAGTATGACCACTGGCTCGAGAGCCGAATCTACGACGAGCAGTTCAATGGAAGCACGCCAAATACGCGTGGGTCTGACCTCATGGTGAACGTCCGCCTTTCGGAAACGCTGCGCGTCGCGGGTCGCGGACAGCTGCAGTCCACCTCCGGCCACCGGGACAAGCGCGCGGGAGGTGGCGTGCAATGGCAGTGGACCCCGGCGGCGACCTTCACGAGCCAGGCACTCGTTGGCAGGGGAAACCGCGTGTTGCCGCAAGGCGACTATCTCGGGCTGATCGACTATGCGTATCACCGCGCCGTATGGACCGCTACCGTCCGGTACTTCGATTTCTTCGGCGCTAACGTCACGATGGTGTCACCGTCGGTGACGCTGACGCCCTCGCCCTCATGGAGGCTTGGCCTGCAGTACGCACTTACCAACACGGATACCGCGACTGCCAGCGGCGTTCGCGGTAACACCCTTCAGCTCCGAGCGGCGCATGAGATCAGGCGGCGAATCTGGGTCCACGGCAGGTACACCAGCGGTGTGGATAATTTCGACAATTTCTCGGTCGACGAAATCGGCGCGTTCCACGC
>DAIRVG010000069.1:0-28941 GCA_036802945.1 Vicinamibacterales bacterium | reverse complement strand
ATGGCGGATCTGTCCAAGGCCAAGCCGGCCGATCTCATCCTCGTGACCGACATTCACCCGGACCATTTTGACGCGGCCGCCGTGGAGAAGCTTCGCAAGCCGGGCGCGCCGGTCGTGGTCCCGCCCGCCGTCGCGGAAGCAAAGAAGATCCCGAACACCACTGTGATGATGAACGCCACGATGCGGACAAACCAGGAGGCGTTGTCTGGCATCACCGTCATTTCCGTGCCTGCGTACAACGTTCAGCGCGGTCCGGCTCCCGGGCAGTTTTATCACCCGAGGGGCCGCGGACAGGGTTATCTCCTGATCTTCAGCGACAAGCTGGCCGCCGCGCGACTGAAGCAGGCCGGGTCGGTCTATGTCGCAGGCGACACAGAATGCGTGCCGGCGATGTCGACCTGGGTGAAAGACGTCGACGTGGCCCTTATGCCCATGAACCTGCCGTACACGATGACGCCGGCGGAAGCGGCGACGTGCGTGAAGGAGTTCAAACCGAAGGTGGCCATCCCGTATCACTACATGGGACAGAAGCCGGAAGAATTCGTGGAAGCGCTGAAGGGGCAGCCGATCGAGGTTCGCCTTCTCAACTTTTACGCCACGGGTTCGAAGTGAAGAACTGCGATGCGGGCGTCAATTTAGACGCCGCGTGAAAACTCCCAACGCCCAACTTCCAACTCCCAAGGAGCTTCTTTCGAGCCGTCTTGGGAGTTGGCATCTTGGGAGTTGGGAATTCCCAGGCCCCCGGTCCCTCTTGTTCCTAAGTCCCTTCTCAAAAGCCGTACTTGATCCCAAACTGCATGATTCGTGGCGCGCCGGTCATCGAGGTGATCCGGCCGAAACTGCCTGAATTGAAGTTCGCCACCGGATTGCCCAGGTTGAACGTGTTGAACAGGTTGAACGTCTCCACGCGGAACTCCATACTGCGAGTGCCGCCAACGGAGACATTCCTCGACAGGGCCATGTCGACCGTCCAGAACCCCGGGCCTTTGATGCTGTTACGGACGTAATTGCCCAGCGTTCCTGGCGCCGGCTGCGCGAACGCAGCCGGGTTCAGGTAGCTCGTCACGGTTTTCTGACCATAAACGTCATCGGACACCTGATCGACCCGTTGCATCTGGATGCCGGTGAGCGCGTTATCCCGGCCCGTGATGATATTGAGCCAGCTGCCAGAGAGGGCCGTGAGAATTCCCGACACCCTCCAGCCCGAGGCCAAGGCGCGCAGTGCGGCACTCTCGAATCGCGGCGTCTGCGCGCCCGCCGTGAAGCTACCGATGTGCGTCCGATCCTGTAGGCAATGGCCGCGATCGAATGCCGGGTCGTCGGGGTTCGTGTAGCCGTTCGCAATTTGAGGGAAGCCACCACCTGGGGTCGTGGCATCGCCGAAGCAGCGGGACACGGTGTAGTTCGCATTGAGGCTCACGCCGCTGGCGGCGCGACGCTGAAACGACAGCTTCAGGCCGCGATAGCTCTGCGTGCCGATATCGGTGTGCATGTCCATGTTTCCGATGAGCGCCGCCGCGGCTGGATTCTCCCCCGACAACGAGAACACGCGCCTCTGGTTCAGATTCGCGTTGGTGCTGCAGGTGGCGTAGGACACCCCGTTGAGCGTGCAGGGGCCGAGCCCCCGGAAGACGCCGGGATTGATCGCCACCTGATTCCACAACCGATCCGTGTAGCTGCCCAGATAGCTCGCCTGCACCTGCCAGACCGCCCCAATTTGCCGTTCGAACGTCACGTTCCACTGCTGGATGCGTGGCGAGTTGATGTCAGGCGCAGTGGCGCCATACGCTCCGAACGGAACGAACTGCGTATCGGGGCTGGTAAGAATCGGGTGTGGATCTCCGCCAAGGTGCGCGTAGGGATTGTCGAAACCACCTGGAGGATCTTCCACCAGGGAGCGGTTGCCAAACGGCGGAGAATTCGCGTTGATCAACTGGTATTCCGCCGTCGGGAAGTCATACGCGATCCCGTAGGCAGAGCGAATCGCCATGCGGCCGTTTCCGTTCACGTCCCAGGCGACACCCACGCGCGGCGACAGATTCCACCACTGCTTGTTCAGGCCCGTCGTTCCGGGCGGGAAACCGGCGTCGCCCGGATAGATGAGCCCGGCGGGCGCGTTCTTGAACACGGTGGTCTTCGTGCCCTTTCGGAAGTTGTCGAGGCTGAAGTTATAAACGGCGCCATTCAAGACGTTCGCGCCAAAGTAGGGCTCCCAGCGAAGACCCGCATTGATGGTCACCCGGCTTGTCGCCCTCCAGGTGTCCTGGACATACGTTCCCAGGTACCACTGATTCATCGGCATGATGGCGGCGCCGCCATGCTCCAATCGCCCGACCCTGCCCAGGAGAAAATCTGACAGACCCGAGCCCGTCAGCTGGCCAGTGAACAACCAGTCGCCGCCGGAACGCGCGTGTGAAAAAAAGTAATGCGTCCAATAGGCCACGTTCGCGCCGACGGACAGTTCGTGGTTCCCCCGCACCAGCGTGACGTCGTCGCTCAACTGCGAGGAATTGGTTATGAACAGACCACCGCCCGGATTCGCAATGTTGAACCCGCCGGTGACAGCCATGACCATTGCCCCAGGGTCGTAACTGTAAACGTTGGAGCCCAGCGCATACGGATCGAAAAGCGGTGTATCGAGCCGGTCGATCGCTGTTCGGTTGAACGCAAACCGAAGCGAGTTGACCATGTTGGATCCGGAGACGTAGGTATCGCCGATGGCAAGCGACTGGGCCAGCTTGTCCAAGCCTGGGATGCCTGCCGCCCGCGAGGTGTTGTAGAGGCTCAGTACGCTGTCCGACCGGGTCAGGGGCGTCGGGTTCTTGACTGACGTGGCCATGTACCGTCCGAACAGGGAATGATTGGAGGTCAATTGATAGTCGATCCGTCCCAGGGCCTGTCCCTCGGTGCTGTCTTCCGTCGTGGTGTACGCTATCTCGCCGCAGGGATGCGTCGTGCCGGGAAGCCTCTTGGCAAGGTTCAACGCGGCCGGACTGAACCGCGCGGGGTCGATCCGGTTGTTCTCGAAACCTCCCCTCAACGTGAGCGCCCGGCCACCGTTGCACGCGGGCGACGCGAAGGAGGTGAAGTCGCCGGCCAGCATCGCGGCTGACGGAACAAATGCGATGTTCGCGGCCGGTGTTTGACGGACCAGCGTGCCCTGGTAGGCCCCGAAGAAAAAGAGCTTGTTTTGAATAAGGGGGCCGCCCAGTGTCCCGCCGAACTGGTTGCGCACCAGCCCGTCATCCTGCTGCTTGCCGTCCGGCCTTTTCAGCGCAAACTTGTTGATCGCGTTGAACCGGTGGTCCCGGAGAAACTCGAACACATTCCCCGAGAAGCGGTTGGTGCCCGACTTTGTCACGGCGTTGACCGATGCGCCCGCGTGCATGCCGTTTTCAGCGGTCAGGCCGCTCGTGGCCACGCGGAATTCCTGCAGCGCGTCCGGGAACGGGAGCGGCAGGTTCAGGTTGTTCTGCGGATCGTTGTGCATGGCTCCGTCGAGAAGGAACGCCACGCCGAAGGACTGCCCGCCGGCCACCGAGTAGGCCACCCCGCCTTGCATGCTCCTGCTGTTTGCTTCACCCGTCCGGACGGCTGCTCCGGCAATGGCGACGAGATCGGCCGCGTTGCGCCCATTGAGCGGCAACGCCAGGATTTCCTGCGTCCGGACCACCTCGCTCACGCCGGAGCTCTGCACGTCCACGAGGGGCGAGCCTCCCTCAACCGTGATCGTCTCCTCGAGCGCACCGACGGTCAGGACGACATTGATCTCCGGAGTGCCGGCGACCTGGAGCACGATGCCTGTCTGGACGTACGTGCGGAACCCGCTCAGCGACACTTCCAACCGATACGGGCCGGTCGGCAGATTTGGCAGTACGTACGACCCGTTGCCATCGGTCACGTCGGATCGGGTGAGCCCGGTGTCAGTCCGCGTCATGGTGACGGTGACGCCTGGCAGCACCGCTTTGCTCTCATCGGTCACTCGGCCGCTCAGCCGCGCGGTCGACAGCTGCGCCGAGGCGACGGCGCTGGCTATCAGGAGACCGATCACGCTCATCGACAAATCCCGGAGCAGGCGCCTCATAAGGTCCCTCCTCTAAGTTCCGCACTTCCGCAGCCACGCACGTCGGCCAGTCATCGGACACTGCCAGCGAGCGCCTTCCACACCCACGTGTCACGGAGGCAACGAGTCACGGAGAAAAAGTCTCTAGTACCTCCGTGTCTTCGTGTCTCCGTGGCTTGTGATCGCGAGAAATGCTTCAGAAACCGTATTTCACGCCGAATTGCATGATGCGCGGCGTTCCGCCCATCGAGGTGATCCGGCCGAAGGCGCCGGAGCTGAAGTTCGTGTGGGTCCTGTCGGCGTTCATCAGCGTCGGCGGGCCCCAGTTGAACGTGTTCAACAGGTTGAACGTCTCCACGCGAAGTTCCAGGTTCCGGCCCGCACCAAAGGGGACCAGCCGTGAGATCGCCACGTCGAGCGTCCGGAACGCGGGCGCTCTCACGCTGTTGCGGCGGAAGTTGCCCAGCGTGCCGGGCGCCGGCAGCGCGAAGGCGGCGGGGTTCAGCCAGTTGTTCAGCGACTTGTCACCGTACGGATTCGCGAGCACCTGATCGACGCGCTGATTCTGAATGCCGGTGAACGCGCGATCCTGGCCGGCAATGACGTTGACCGGCTGGCCCGAGCGGGCGCTGAAGATGCCGGACACGCGCCAATCCGACAGCGCCACGCGCGCCGCACGATTGTCGAACCGCGGCACCTGCGCGCCGGCGTTGAACGCGGCGATGTGGGTTCGATCCTGATCGCACGCGCCGCGGTCGAATTCCGGATGCTGCGGATCGGTATAGCCGTTGGCAATCTGCGGGAACCCGCCGGTTTGGAACGCCGGATCGCCGTAGCAGCGCGACAGTGTGTAGTTGCCGCTGAGGCTCAGGCCCGTTCCGGCGCGGCGCTGAAACGACAGCTTCAGTCCTCGGTAGGACTGTTCTCCGAGGTTGGTGTGAATGTCGAGATTGCCAATGAGAAGTCCCGCCGCCGGGTTCTCGTTGTTCAGTGAGAACACCCGCCGTTGATTGAGATTCCCGTTCGTGCTGCACGATGGATAGACGACCCCGGCGAGCGTGCATGGACCGGTCCCGAGGAACACGCCCGGATTGATAGCGACCTGGTTCCATAGACGATCGGTATAGCTGCCCAGATAGCTCGCTTCCACCTGCCAGGCGCGTCCAAGTTGTTTCTCGACGGTGACGTTCCACTGCTGGATGCGAGGTGAATTGATGTCGGGATCGACGGCACCGAACGCACCGTACTGGATGAACGGTGTATTGCGATTCGTGAGAATCGGATG
The DNA here is from genome assembly GCA_036802945.1 of Vicinamibacterales bacterium. GTDB lineage: Bacteria > Acidobacteriota > Vicinamibacteria > Vicinamibacterales > UBA2999 > Gp6-AA40. Next base: position 23,593 of record DAIRVG010000069.1, on the reverse strand, counting down.
TGGATCACCACCGAACTGTGTGTAGGGGCGATCGAATCCTCCGGGAGGATCTTCGACGAGCGTCCGGTTGCCGAACGGCGGCGAGTTCGCGTTGATCAACTCGTATTCCCCGTTCGGGAGGTCGTAGGTGAGACCGTACGAGCCGCGAATCGCGGTGCGGCCGTTGCCGGTCAGGTCCCAGGCGAGCCCGACGCGCGGCGAGAGGTTGAACCACTGTTTGTGCAGGCCGCTCCGACCCGGCGGGAAGCCCGAATCGCCGGGATAGATGAGACCCGCTGGCGCGTTGACGTACTGCTGCGTCTTCACGTTGTTCTTGAAGTTGTCGCGGCTGAAGTTGTACACCGAGCCGTTCAGCACGCTCTGACCGAGGTACGGCTCCCAGCGCAGTCCCGCATTGAGGGTGACGCGGCCGCTCATTCGCCAGGCGTCCTGCGCATAGAGTCCGGTGTACCACTGGTCCATCGGCAGGATCGCGGGCCCGCCATGTTCGAGCCGGCCGACCCGGCCCATCATCAAGTCGGCGAGTCCGAGTCCCGTCAATTGACCGGTGAAGTTCCAGTTGCCGCCGGAGCGCGCGTGAGACAGGAAGTGGAACTGCCAGTACGCCAGGCTGCCGCCGACGCCGATCTGATGATCGCCGCGCACGAGCGTGATGTCGTCACTGATCTGCGAAGCTTGCATCGTGAAGCGACTCGGACCTGGATTGTTAATCTGGAACCCGTTGCCCGACACGATGAACACCCCTACATGCGGTTGATAGCTGTACACATCCGATCCGATGTCGTGGGGCTCGAAGGTCTCCGGTGCGAGACGGTAGACGCCGCTCCTGTTGTAGGTGAAACGCAGCGAATTCACGGTGTTGGAGCCGAATACGTGCGTGTCGCCGACCGCCAGCGAATGCGCCAGCGCATCGAAGCCCAACACGTTCGAGTTGTTCGAGGCGTCATACAGCGCCAGCGCGGTGTCCCCTTCCCGCATCGGAATCGGCTTGTCGAATTTGGTGGCCATGTATCGGCCGAAGATCGTGTCGTCGGCGGTCCGCTGATAGTCGACGCGGCTGACGTACTGTCTCTCGTCGCTGTCGTTCCGCAACGTGTAGGTGACCTGTCCGCACGGATCTGTCGTCTTCGGCAGGTACTTCACCAGGTTGACCGCCGCAGGACTGAACCTCGCAGGATCGATGCGGTTGTTCTCGAAGCCGCCGCGCAGCGCGATCTGCCGGCCGCCGTTGCAGGCCGGCGATGCGAATGCCGTAAAGTCGCCGGCGAGCATCTGCGCGGAAGGCACCCACGCGATATTCGCGGCGGGCTGCTGCCGAACCCTCGTCGCCTGATAGCCTCCGAAGAAAAAGAGTTTGTTGCGCACGAGCGGACCGCCGAACGTGCCGCCGAACTGGTTCCGCCGCAACCCGTCGTCGACCCGTTTGCCGTTCGGACCGATCGCCGCGAATGGGTTGGTGGCGTTGAATCGGCGATCGCGAACGAACTCGAACGCGTTGCCATGGAAACTGTTGGTGCCCGACTTCGTGACTGCGTTCACCGCGGCGCCGGAGTGGATGCCGTTCTGGGCGCTCAGGCCGCCGGTGGCCACGCTGAACTCCTGGAGCGCGTCGGGGAACGGAAACGGCATGTTCAGGTTGTCCTGCGGGTTGTTGTGCATGGCGCCGTCGAGCACATACGCCACGCCGAAGGATTGCCCTCCGGCCACGGAGACACCCAGGCTTCCGGGAAGGCCGCGCTGCGTTGACGTAATGGTCTGGACGGCCGCTCCGGCCATCATCACCAGTTCGACCGCGTTGCGGCCGTTGAGCGGCAACGAGAGGATTTCCTCATTCCGTACGACAGCGCTGATGCCGGCACTCTTCACGTCCACCAGCGGCGCGGCGCCTTCGACGGTTACAGACTCCTCGAGACTACCAACCGTCAGGACCACATTGACGACCGGCGACGCGGCCACTTGCAGGACTATGCCCGTCTGGACGTAGGTACGGAAACCTGCGAGCGACACCTCGAGTCGATATGGGCCCGTCGCCAGGTTCGACAGTACGTACGCCCCGTTACCGTCGGTTACATCGCTTCGAGTGAAGCCCGTGTCAGTCTGGGTTGCAGTGACGGTGACGCCGGGCAGCACGGCACCACTCTCATCGGTCACTCTACCGCTCAGTTGTGCGGTCGACAGCTGCGCCGAGGCGATGGTACCGGTTAGAAGAAGGCCTATGGTACTGATGGCGAACTCCCTGAGCAGGCGCTTCATCACATCCTCCTCTTGGTTTCCGCAGTTCTGCGGCAACTCGCGGAAGCTCGCCAGCTTGTTACATCAGCGGTCCACCCCGCACACCTTGGCGGCTCACCTACTTGGGAACCGACGCGTCCGGCCCGCCGGCGACAAACAGCTCGCGGCCGTCGCTCAGCCTCTTGATCGTCACCAGGGAGCCCCTGGTCTCCACGACCTTGCCTCCGTAGGTGGTGAAGGTCACCTTTTCACCCGCCATGAGGTCGTTCGGCCCCCAACCCTGACGGCGCACGGTATTGGGACTCGTCATTTCCATGTTCCAGGTGGTCACCTTCCCGGCCGGATCGGTGACATCGACGTACACGCGCATATGCGGGTTCAACCATTCCACTTTCTGCACAACGCCGGTGAACGTGAACTTCTTGTTCGCGTCGTACTCCGTGTCGAATCCGTGATGGGCGACGGCCGGTATCGCCAGACAGAAAAAGCCGAGACCCGTCGCCAGAACGCCAAGCTTCGTTCTCATCACCAACCTCCTGCAGGCTGCACGACGCAGCCTACCCTCATTTCTCTCCGCTGTTCAGGCGGTAGCCGCCCGCGATGCCCGCCTGATTGTTCTCGTTGCAGATGTCTTCCATCAGCTCGACATCGTTGCGCACGCGCCTGGCCGTGAACTTCAACTGGACGGTCCGCGAGTACGCGCCCGGGTCGTCGATCGTGAATTCGTTGATCAGCGTGCCGTAGTTGGGACGCGTCCACCGCTCGATCGTGTGCAGCTTGTCGGTGTGCGGCGTGCCGCGGCTGTCGAACCAGAACTTGTCGTTGTAGCCGACCGTGTCGATGACGAGCGTATCGCCTTCCCATCGTCCGATCGAATGGCCATACCAGGTCGGGAACACATCGGCCGGATGTTTCCGGCCATCCATATAGACGACGCGGTGCGCGCCGGCATCGCCCAGTTCGTGCAGGACGTAGATCTCCGTCAACCCCTTCGATGTATAGGCATTCACGAATTTCCACGGATACGGGTTCATGCGCGGCACGCTCATCGGCAAACAGGCGACATACGGCTCGTCCTGCTCTTTACGTCCGTCCCTGAGCGTTTTCGCCCAGGGCAGCAGCGGCAGCTCGCCTGGCTTCAACCCTCCTTCACGCTCGATGTCGGCGTTCGAGCCACCACCGAGCCAGGGCCCGGTCAGATCCGGATGGCCGTCGGCGAGTCTCGGCACGGGACCATTCACCTGGTTGTCGGGAACCAGAGGAGTACCGCCCGCAGGAATACTCGTAACCCGATTCTGGGCCTGCGGCTGGACAAACAGCGCCAGGGCCAGGCCCAGCGCTGTTGCTGAGACGACAAGAATCCTTTTCACGTCAACCTCCGACACAACGGGCGTTCCATATCAGAAATCGAGTTGAGCGCTGAACTTGAACATCCGGCCGCCGAGGATCAGCAGCGGCCGCAGCCACTGGCCCCCGTTCGTGCCGGAGTAGCGCGTGGTCATGCTGAGCACGTTGCTCGCGTTGAACAGGTTGTAGAGGTCGCCGTTGCCGCGCACCCGCAGCTTGCCGGCGCGGAACGACTTTGAGAAACGGATGTCCGTCTGCCGCAGCCGATCTTCGAAGAAGCTGCTGTCCGGAACCGTATTGATGACGACGCTGGCGTTGCAGGTCGCGGCGCCGCGGCACTGCCCGAGATCGCGGCCGAGCGACGGCCGGATCTCGGCGTTCGTGTAGGCGCGGCTGGCGACCTCCGGAATGCCCGGCTTGTCGAAATACAGCGCGCTGAACTGGAAATCCCACGGCAGCGGGTAGATGACGACCAGCTTCAGTCCGGTGGCAGCCGTCCACGGCCGGCTGACGTGGCAGAAGTCGTCCGTGCGAGGGGTGACCACCGTCGTCGAGACCGCAGTGCCGCCGATGGAGTTCGGCAGCAGCTGCGGCAGGCTGTTGAAGTCGCACGTGTCGGTTGTCGTGCGGCCGACGCCCACGCCCGCCTGGAAGCGCGCGCCGCGCGCCAGCCGGGCTTCGAGGCCCACATCGACGCCGTTATAGACCTCGCTCTGCTTGCCGTAATGCGTGTGCTGCGTGACGACGTTGTCCACGCGGCCGAAGGCGGCGGGCTTGATGTCGTAGAGGCCGCAGATCTGATTGCCGCCGCCACCCGGGATGCGCTGGTCCGTCGGGGCCGTGACGCAGAACGGGTCGTAGTCGCTCGCCGTGGTCCCCTGGTTGTCGGTGACGAGGAAGTTGCCGTACCACGTGCGGAAGTAGCCGGCGTTGAGCGCGACGTTCGGCCGAAGCTGGTGCTGCACCTGCGCGGCAAGCTGCCAGTTGTAGTCCTGCCGGTTGTAACCGCCGAGCGCGTCCGCTGCCCTGCGCGTGCTCCCCGCGCGGATCTGCCCGAATGTCAGGTCCGACCACCCGCCGCACTCGCCGTTCGGCAACGGACTCCGCAGGTCGCAATCGGGCACGTAGTTCCCGTTGTCGTTCCATGTTCGTGTCGTGCTGTTGGCCTGGTTGTTGGCGGGAATGTCGACGCCCGCGATCGAGTACGGCGTATATCGCCCGAACGACGCCTTCACCGCGGTGTTGCCGTTGCCAAACAGGTCGAAGGCGCCGCCGAGCCTCGGACTGATGTTGGTCCAGTTCGGGGCGTTCTTCGTGGCCGGAAACACACGCGCGGGGACCCACGGTCCGGCGATCATGCGCGTTTCGGGAGCGTGGCCGTTGAAGTTGTTGAAGCGCAGGCCGAGGTTGAGCGTCAGCCTTTGAATGGTCCACTGATCCTGCGCGTAAGCCGCGATGTCGACCGAGCGCCACAGCGCCTCGAACGGCACCGCCCAGATCGTGACCTGCTGCGGAATGCGATCGCGGAACGTGTATGAACGCGCGCCGTTGATCTGGTTCGCGTCGTTGGCCCAGTCCGGTGCGCCTTCGGAGTACTCCGCCAGATCGACGCCGGTCTTCAGGGCATGCTGCCCGGTGATGTACGACACCGAACCGCGCTGGCGGTACTGGCGGTTGTGCTGAATGCGATAACCGCCGGCGTGCGTCAGGCTGAGCGCGCGCGATCCGTAGCGGAAGTTCGTCGACAGCTCGGTAATCGCGATCGTGTCGGTGCCGACGCTCGGATCCGTCCGCATCGTTTCGTTGTTGAACACGTTCGCGGAAGCACCCGCCTCGATCAGCAGGCTGCTGCTGACCGCCGACGTCCAGGTGACGAGCGGCAGGTAGTTGACCTTGTAGTTGTGGGCGCCAACGGCTTCCGGTGTGCCCTGCACGTTGTTCTGCGGACCGAGCTCGAGGATGGGCCAGAAGCAGCTGCAATTCGGCTGCGCTTCGTACGACAGGACCAGCTTGTTCTTCTTCGATGCCTGCAACGTCAGGCGCAGGCTGAAGTCGCGGTAGTAATCGTCGGTGAACGCCGGCCGGCTCAGATCCGGCTCGTAGAACGTGACGCGGTACACCGGGTCGGTGCCGACGCGCTGGTTCTGCAGCTTGTTGAAATAGTTCCCCTGCTGATACTGCTGGTTCGCTCCGAACCGCGTTCCGGCGAAGAACCACAGTCTGTCTCGCAGGATGGGGCCTCCGAACGCACCGCCGGTGTCGTAGTGCTTCTTCAGCGACGAGGAGAAGCTCAAGCCCCGCGCGCGCAGGTCGTCGTTGAGATTGCCCGCCTGCAGCGATGACGCGCTGTGCGACGTGTTGAAGGCGCCGGAGAACGTATTGCCGCCGTCTCTCGGCACGATGTTCATCTGCACGCCGCCCGTGTTGCGATCGGCGGAGGTGCCGCCGGTCTCGACGCCGACTTCCTGGAACGTCAGCTGGTTGAAGACGAAGACCGCGCCGCCCTGCAGGCGCTGCGGCAGTCCATCGATGATGGGCACGTTGTCGTCAAATCGCCCGCCATGCGCCGAAAATGCATTCGCGCGCTCATCGAGCCCGCCGACGCTTTGCCAGACAGGATTGCCAATGACGGCTCCCGGGATGAAGTTCACGAGCTGACTGATGCGCCCAGTCGTCGGCAGCGCCTCGAGCGTCGTGCGCGACAGCGTGGTCTGCTGCCGCACGTTCTGGAGATCCACCACAGGGGTTTCGCCGCTCACCGTGATGGTTTCAGCGAGCTCGCCCACCTTCAAATCCGCATTGACGCTAGCCGTGAACCCGGCGGTCAGCTCGAGCCCGTCTCGTTTCAACGTGCTGAAACCAGGCAAGGTGAAGGTCACCGTGTAGGCGCCCGGACGCAAATCGACGATCCGGTACAGTCCCTGGCCGTCGGTGACGGCCGTACGGACTTTCTCGATTAGGGCGGGGCTGGCGGCTTCGACGGTCACGCCGGGCAGCACCGCGCCCGATCCGTCTTTCACCACCCCCGTGATGGTTCCATTCGCGCCCTGCGCCCACGCAGCGGCCGACACCAGGAGGAAACAGAACGTCAGGACGTAACGCGGGATCGGGCGGCTCATCGCACTCCCCTTCTTTGGAAACACTGAGACTGCGGGTCACGAACGCGCGAGACGAGAGACAGCTTGGACGGTTCGACGGAGGCGATTGGTATCATGCGCCTTGGGCAAGGTCAAGGAATAATGATGCGGTCCGAACGCAAACATCTATAGGATTGGCCCAGTGCACCCGGATGTCGAACACGCCCCCGAAGGCGAGCGATCCCTGATCAACATGGCCGAAATCGCCGAGATCGAGCTGCTGATCCGGCGGCGCATGCGCGAGGTCATGTCCGGCGAGCATCGCAGCGCCTTGTACGGGACAGGTTTCGACTACGTCGGCTTGCGAAACTGGGAGGCTGGCGACCGGTTCTCCACCATCGACTGGTCGCAATCGACGTTGACGAACTTCAGTCCGCTCATCGTCCGCGAGTTTGAGCAACCCAGCACCGCCACGGTGCTGGCCGTTGCCGACGCCTCGTTATCGACCCGATGCGGCGCCCATGGCGTGTCCATTGCCAGTCTGGTCGCACGAGCGATCGCGACGATCGGCATGTCGGCCGTGTTCTTTCAGGACACGTTCGGCCTCGCTACATTCGACGATGCCGGCCAGCATCTCGCGGCGATCCGGGCTCGAATCGGCCGCAACCACGTGATGCACTGTCTCGACGCCTATCAGAACGGCCGGGGATTCGAGGAGGTACGAGACACCGGTAGCATGAGCATGACGATCGGCTCGTTCATGCGGAAAACCGCGCTCATTCCGTTCGTGTCCGATTTCCTGTTCGACAATCCGCGCGCCGTGCTGGGCGAGTTGTCGTTGTTGAACGCGACCCACGACGTGTTCATCGTCCTCATCGACGCGGCGTTCGCCTTCCAGCTGCCCCACGTGTCGGCAGGATGGGTAGAAACCGTGGATGTCGAAACCGGCCGGACGCGCATGATGTCGAGGGCGGCATTGAGAGACATGGCCGTGAGGGTCCGGGCGTGGCAAGACGACGTCGCGGGTATCGCGCGCGAGGTCGGTCTGGACGTCGTCCGTTTCGGTACGGAGTCGGTGGCAAATCATCTGGCGCTCGCTGAATTCGTGGCGGAGCGGCGGCTACGGAAGGTTGCATAGCGACGTGTCCGTAAACACGGGCGGCTTGATCCTCGCGTTGGCGTGCTGTGGGACCGTCGTCGTGGCCGGCCAGGGGCCGCCAGCGCGTAACACCGCGACTGTGGCCACAGTCGGCGAGGCGGTCACACTCGAACCGATCGAGTGCTGGTCGCGCGCCAGCACGAGCGCGGCTCGCGTGGGCGAGCTGTTCACGCTCGTGCTGACGTGCGCCGTCGTCGAGACCGCGTCAACGACCGTCGTGCCCGACCAATCCAGACTCGACCCTGGTGTTTTCCAGATTCCTCCATTTGAGGTGGTGCGCGGCACCCAGGCGACCGACGTACGGGCGGGCACCCGCCGTTTCTTTCAGTACGAGTACACCTTGCGTTACGTTGGGGAAGACTTCGGTAAGGACGTTACGCTGCCCTCCGTGACGGTCTCGTACCGCGTGCAGAGCCAGACGCCACAAGAGACGTCGATCGAAGGACGCGAACGTCAGTACATCCTTCCGGCCCTGACGATTCGGATTCTTTCCCTTGTCCCGGCTATCGCAACCGACATCCGGGACCAGCCCACCGAAACATTCGGCCAGATCCAGGCTCGCCGATTCCGCGCGAACGTACTCCGCGTCATTGCTGGATCCTTGTACATGGTCGGAGCGCTGGTTGTCGTATCGGGGCTTACCCGCGTCCTTCAAAGAAGCCGGCGACAGACTCCGGTCGCCATCAGGTTTGCCTCCGACAGCACGATCTTGCGGCGTGTGTCCGATGAACTAGGCAAGGTGCGGCGCCTGCGTGGCATCGAAGGATGGACCGACACATTGGCTGCCCGGGCACTGGTATCGCTCCGGGTCGTTGCGACCTATGCCGTTTCTCATCCGGTGATTCAAAGTCGAGACGACGGCACACGAGCGTCCGCGGGTCAGCTTGTCGTACCAGGGCGATGGCCTGGCCAGAGCGCGGTCCTCGTGTCCAGCTCGGTGACGTCCGCGACACTGGCGAGTGAGGGTCGACGCATCGAGACTCGCCGCGCCGCATCCAATGTCATGGACGCCGGCACGAGTGGCGCCGAACACCTGGCTGGCCTCGACGCCGCGATGAATCGATTCGCGGGCAGGGCGTACGGACGCGACGGTCGCCTCGTCGAGGATGCGGAGCTGGACGAAGCACTCGACGTTGGCGTCCGGGCACTTAGTCGCCTGCGGCGCGAGCATACCTGGCTCACGACGAAACTGCGCGGCATCGCCTCCACCCTGGTCCGGTTGAAGGTCCGGCTGAAGCCGGACACGACGGGCGGCGTTTCGTGAGCACGCTGATCGATATCCGCCGGCTGCTCGAGTCGTCTTTGACAGAGTGGCGTGGTCTCCGTATCGAAGACCTCCGGTTCTGGCACGGTGACGCAGCGCGGCTGATGATCGTCGTGCTGGTCGCCGTCTCACTGGCCATGATCGTGGTGCGCTCGACGATCATTCGAAGAACGAGGCGTCACCGCGTCGCTCTTCCGTCGCTGCTGACCTCTGACGGTTCGTTCTCGTGGAGTTTTCTCCGGCATACGCCGTTGCTCCTGCTCATGGCCGGCCTTCCGTGGTTCATCCTCGCGTTGGCAGATCCCTATTCGTCACTCACACAGCGGACGGAGACCTTTCCGGGACGCCGGATCTGTCTGATGATCGATGCCTCTTCGAGCATGGTCAGACCTTTCTCCGCGCCGACGCTGCGGCAGGCCGGAAATGACTCACAGGCAACGTTCCTCACCGCAGTCGCAGCCGCCGATCGCTTCGTGCAGCTCCGCATCAAGGGCAAGTATCGCGACCTGATGGCACTCGTCGAGTTCGGAGATCAGGCCTACGTCGTCACCCCCTTTACGAATGACTACGAGAACATCCGCCTGAGTCTGTCGCTCGTAGGCGACTACACCGAATTCATCCGGTTTCCGGACCAGGGCACCTTGATTGGACGAGCGATCGAACAGGGCGTGCAACTGTTCAGGACGTTCGACTTTCTGAACGCGTCGGGCAACCTCCTGGTTCTTTTCAGCGACGGAGAGGACTCGGAAGTGCTGGGCCGGAGCAGGAGCGTGGGCGACCTGGTGCGATCCGCGCAAGCCGCCAAGGTCCCCATCTATTTCGTCCGGACGCGATTCGACCGGACGTTCGGCAGCGTCGTATCGGACTCGTTGTGGAGGGATGCTGTCGAGGCGACCGGCGGCCGGTACTACGCCGCGTCGGACGAGTCGACGATCCTGCGCGCCATCCAGGACATCGACCGTGTCTCCGTGGGCCGGATTGATATTAAGCAGTACGTCAGCCAGCGGCCCCGGTTCCGTCCGTTCACTCTTGTGGCGGCCGCCACGTGGTCGCTGGCGACGATGCTGATGCTGACCGTGCCGTACTTTCGGCGGTTCCCTTAGTCAGCCAAAGCTCAATGTCCAAAGCTCAATGCTCAATGCGCGTGCAACGCTCAATGGTGAGTAAATCCCGGGAGACTGCTCCGTGAGAATGGCCGTTGGCTATTTGATTGTCGTGATTCTGCTACTGACCGGCGGCGAGATACTCCGGCGCACCGCGACATTCGAGGATGCGCTCTCGTCCACACAGGAGCACCTGACGACGCAGAATCCAGCGGACACGCCGGCTCAGGACGATGAACGCGCCGCACCGCTTGCGGCGTCGCTCCCCTGGGTCGGTCCATCCATCAGAGCGGACCTGCGGCGCCAGCGTGCGATCGCGGCCTACTGGCGAGGTGACTACGCGGCGCTGACCGGCGCGGACCTTTCAGGTCCACGGAACGGGCAGACATCGGATCAGCAGGAGCAACTGTCCGACGGCGCCACTCGCTTCATTGAGGCAAACGCGATGTTTCGCGACCTGGCGCGGGAGTCTGGCAATAGGCAGGTGCTGATTCGGGGTCTGGACGCTGTGCTCAAAGCCTACGTCTCGGTGCTCGAAATCGACCCGAACGCCGTGGACGCCGCGTACAACTTCGAGTTCGCGTCGCGTGTGCGCGGCGCCCTCGCCGCAGGGCGTGTCAACAGTATCAAGCTGCCGACGAATTCGAACATGAACGGCGAAAAGGGCTCTCCGCCGCCCCAGACGAAGCCAACAGAGTTCAACATCATCGTGCCGCTGCGACCCGAAGAGCGTCAGGAACAGGCCGATCCCGGATCAAGCGGGCCGCCTCAACGCAAAGGATGACATGCAGTTTGGTGAACCACAGTTTCTGTGGCTGCTGGTCGTGCCCGCGCTGTTGCTGGTGTTCTGGGCCCGTCGGCTCATGTTGCACCGACGCGACGCGCGGCGGCTCGCAACCGGCCGTCGCGTCCCCGTGCAAGAGCGGTTTCCGCGCATAGGCGACGCTCTCTTTTGGTTGAGTACGATCGTGGCAACTGGACTCCTTGTGATGGCACTCGCCCAGCCGCGGGTAGTCACGTCGCTCGTCCGAACCGGCGGCGTTGATCTCGTGATCGTGCTCGATGGCTCCGCCTCGATGCACGTCTCCGACGTGGCGACCAATCGGTGGCGGCGATCCTTGAGCTTCCTGCGGGTGCTCGGCGATTCACTGAGCTGGCAGGAGGACCGCGTGGCGCTCACGCTGTTCGCGCACATTGCCGCGCCCCAGATCCGGCTCACCAGGGACCCGAACACCTTCTTCTTTTTTCTCGACCACCTGAACGCCGGACCGCCATTTCGTCTGGAAGACGCCGCGACGTGGGATACGAATATCGCCCTCGGCATCACGTGGGGACTGCGCGTCATCGAGAAGGATGAGCAGATCAACGGGCCGTCGAAGAATGGCCGACTGCTTGTGCTGCTCTCGGACGGACAGGCGTGGAGCGGTGCGGTGGGGGATTCCATCAATGCCGCCCGCGCGCGAGGGATTCCGATCTACGTCATTGGTGTCGGTACCGCTCGGGGCGGCGTGATTCCGGATCCCACGGCGGCGGCGAATCTCACATCACCCGTCGTCTCAAGGCTGGATCGCGCATCGCTCGCGGCCATTGCAACGGCCGGAGGGGGTCAGTACCTCGAGTTGGACCGTGAGAGTGATCTGAACCTGGCGAACGTGCTCGTCGACGCGGCGCGGCGCCGCGCCCTCTCCGCAACGGCGGCGCCGGTGATGAGGGAGGTTTACTGGCCGTTCCTGATCGCAGCCGGCTGTTGTGCGCTCATGGGTGCTCTGTTGCTGCGCGACCGGTCCGAATTGTGGATTCAGGTCGTAGCGGCCGCGCTCACCGGGGCAACAGTCGTCGCCGTGCTCCGCTAGGGCTATAATCACCGTCCAATCTCCTCTCACACGCCGGTCCTCATGGAGTACTGGAGGGTCTATGCAGACGGTGCGGTCGCGGCCCGCGAGCTTCGCGATCACGATCATCCTGGCGTTCACCGCGCTCGTGTATGCGCAGGGCGCCCAGACGTTCAAGGGGCGGCTCTCGCCGATGCCCGTCGATGCCACCAACCAGGCAGGCACCACCGGATTGGGTACGGCTACCGCTGTGCTCACAGGAACGAAACTGGCGATTTCAGGAACCTTTTCTGGCCTGCAGACGCCGGCCACAATCGCCCAGGTCCACGTCGGGCCGAAAGGCATTTCGGGCCCTCCGGTACTCGACCTGACTGTGACCAAGGCGACGTCGGGTACAGTGCAGGGCGAGTTGATGCTCACGTCCGCGCAGGTGGATCATCTGAAGCGCGGAAGGCTCTACATCCAGATTCACAGCGAGAAAGCCCCGGATGGCAACCTTCGGGGATGGCTCTTGCCGTAGGAGTGCGCCCGTCATGATGACTTCGCGTTTCTGGCTCACAACAGCAGCCGTAGCGTGCGCATGTGGCGTCGTCGCGCTCGCCCAGCAGCCTGCACCCGCGCCTGTATTCACCGCGCAACAGGCCGCTGCCGGACGCACGGCGTACGAAACGACCTGCGCCTCGTGCCATCAAGTCGACCTGGGTGGTAGCAACGAGGCACCGCAGTTGGCCGGGGCCAGCTTCATCGGCCAGTGGGGGGAGAGGTCGGTGAGCGACCTGGCTGCGTACATCACGAAGGCGATGCCGCCGGACAACCCCGGCGGCGCCGGACAGCCTGCTAATACGAACATCGTGGCCTACATCCTCCAGGCCAACGGCGCGGTCCCGGGCACCCAGCCGCTGACACCACAGACAACGTCCGCTATTCGTGCCGTGGCGATGCGGCAGGCGCCGCCCGCGGCGCCTGCCGCCGCCCCCGCCCAGGCTGGTGGCCGTGCGGGAGGCGCGGGAGGTGACGGCGACGGTGCCCCGGCGCCGCAATCTCTCAAGGGCCTCATCCTGAAGGGCGACATCCCCAACTATGTCCCCGTGACCGACGAGATGCTGCGCAACCCGGATGCCGGTGACTGGCTGATGGTGCGCCGCAACTATCAGGGCTGGAGCTACAGTCCGCTCACCCAGATCACGCGCGATAACGTGAAGAACCTGCGCCTCGCATGGGTGTGGGCCATGAGCGAAGGCGGCGTCAACGAGCCTATGCCCCTCGCGCACAACGGGATTCTCTATCTCGTGCACACGGGCAACATCGTGCAAGCGCTCAACGGGCGCACCGGCGAGCTGATCTGGGAGTACCGCGCGGGCCCCGACGTGGGCGGAGCGATGCGCAACCTGGCAATTTACCAGGACAAGCTCTTTGTCACGACGAGCGACGCACGAATGGTCGCGTTGAATGCCCGCACCGGAGAGCTCGCCTGGGACACGCGCTTTGCGGACTCGACGAAAGGGTACAGAGCCGCGACCGGGCCGATCGTGATCAAAGGCAAACTCCTGCAGGGCCTCAATGCCTGCGATCGCTTCAAGGAGTCGGGCTGTTACATCAGCGCTCTTGACGCGGCCACGGGGCGGCTGCTCTGGCGCTTTAACACGGTGGCCAGGCCGGAAGAACCGGGCGGCGATACGTGGGGCAAGCAGCCGATGATGTTCCGCGCCGGCGGTGAAACGTGGATCACCGGCAGCTACGATCCGGAGCTGAACCTCACTTATTGGGGCACCGCGCAGGCCAAACCGTGGGTGCCAGCCAGCCGCGGCATGTCGGCACTCGACAAGGCGTTGTACACGAGCTCAACGCTCGCGTTGAATCCCGATACCGGGAAGCTGGCGTGGTACTTCCAGCACGCGCCCGGGGAAGCCCTCGACCTGGACGAAGTGTTCGAGCGCGTCCTCGTGGACGTCGATGGCCGGAAGTTCGTGTTCACGATCGGCAAACCCGGCATCCTGTGGAAGCTCGATCGGCAAACGGGCCAGTACGTCAACCACAAGGAAACGATCTTCCAGAACGTCTTCGATACGATTGACGCGAAGACAGGTGCGGTGACCTACCGAGGTGACATTCTGGAAGCCAAGGTGGGCGACTGGGTGAGCGCGTGTCCGAGCACGGAAGGTGGCCACAACTGGCAGGCGATGAGTTACCACCCGGGGAGCGGCCTCCTCGTGATTCCAATCAGCCAGAGCTGCTTTGAAATCCGCGGGCGGCAAGTGGACATGAAAGAAGGATCCGGCGGCACGCAGGCCGATCGAAGGTTCTTCGAGATGCCCGGCAGCGACGGGAACATTGGCAAGCTTGCCGCGTTCGACGTCCGTACCATGCGGCAGGTATGGACTTACGACCAGCGGCCGTCGTACCTGACGTCCGTGCTGACCACCGGTGGCGACGTCGCCTTCGTCGGTGATCTGGACCGCAACTTCCGTGCGCACGATGTGCGGAACGGCAGGATCCTCTGGCAAACGCGGCTCGGCACCTCGGTACAGGGATATCCGATCTCGTTCAGCGCTGGAGGCAGGCAGTACATCGCCGTGTCCACCGGGCTCGGCGGCGGGAGTCCACGCAACGTGCCAAGGCTGATCGCGCCCGACGTCAAACATCCAACAACCGGCAACGCGCTGTACGTGTTCGAACTTCCGGAGACGAACTAAGGAACCGCTTTTTCGCCCCAGCGACACGACATCGCCACACTCAGCGTGCCTCAGCCGCCGGTTCGATCGCCGCCGAGGATGCCGTCACATCGACGTAGATGACATTCAAACGGTAGTACAGGGTCGCCAGGAACGCTCCACTCGTGACGAGCGGGAGTAGTGCCTCTGGGTTGGTCGTCACGACCTGGGTTCTGCGATTTTCGCTCGACAACCAGTCGCTCAGCATCTGTTGCTCCCCAGGGGGTAACGCGGCGACGTCGTGGAGGATCAGCGTGTTGGCTGACTCCGTTGGCGGCAGTACGAGCGGCAGGCCGCCGCAGTTCCGCACGATGACCGGAAATTGATAGACCGATTGCAACTCGCTCAGCGCAGCGGCAGTTGCCGTCCCCTCGCCAACGACCAGGATGTTCGGATGTGCGCGAGACAGCCAGGACAACTCGTTGCGAAGGACACGCGCGAGTGGTTCGGCTGAATTAATGTCGGGCTGAGGGGGCAACACGGTTACGGGCGTCATATGTTTTTGAATTCCATGAAAGTGGTTAGAAAGACTCTGGTGCAATCAAGCAATGTTGATTCCTCTTTGCCGCGAGCGCGCGCGCTGTGACACGCGTGAATACGCGGTCACTCGAGGCGCGCGGGTCTTGCGGTCCGACACATTTGTTTAACGCTCGCGAGTTCACAACAAATGTGTTCGCTGTCGATTGACGGTTGCTCGGTCGCGCCGCACGCGCGCGTCATTTCGGGGGTTGAGCCGCACAGAATTGTGCGCAGTCAGGGCATGGCTTCACGAATGTCGCGTCGACACGGGCCGGCGCGATCTTGTGATCCGCGACGGGCCAGTCGGCCTTCTGGACCGACCGGCCTTTTTTTCGTTTAGGAAGCTACTGCACCCGGGTGAGCTGTCCGCGCGAGAAGCCGCCAGGGTTCAACGGCGAGTGAACGTTGAAGTAAAAGGCCGCAGGGTTGTTGACGATCGACTGGACGAGCGCCGGGTCCGCAGCGATGCCGCTCACCCTGAATTCGCCAGTTCCGTTGGGCAACGACACGGTGGAGGTGGCCGTGAGCCCGGTGCTCAGAACCACGGGTCCGTTGACACCGGCTGCCGCGGGATGGATATGGGCCCCGACCAGCGTCGTACCGGCCGGAAAGCCACTGAGCTGATAGTAGAAACTCGCCGTCGCCGAGGTAATCGCGTCTCCGGCTCCTCGTGTCACGTCGAACTGGACCTGTACTGCGCCGCGGCCGCCGGATTCCGCGTTGCCGACTGGCGGCACCTCGTTGGCTGGACTGAGTATCGCTGAAAAGATCAGCGGCACATTGGACGGCGTGGTCTGGCTCTCATCGCCGCATGCGGCAACCAAGACACATAACGCGACCGCTATCAACGTCCATCGATTCATCGTTCCCCCAGGCTGCGACCGTGCGCCGGCCGCCACCGCGAATTTTTTGAGCAGGACGAGCGCGCGGTCGCTTCGTGACCCTCATTGTAGGCGCAGTCCGCGGCTTCGCGACGCGCCCGTTCGCTGGCGCGCAACGTTTCGTGGGTTTCGCGGAGGAGCTGCTCCGTCACGAGACGGCGCTGTCGATTGTCGCGAACGCCAGCCCGGCCCCTTCGCAGTCCGGCTCGCTCAAGCTCGTCCGGCCGTCAGCCGGGGTGGAGCGCGGGTAGAAAAGAATGGCCGGTCATTGTGACCGGCCTTCAGGCATGCGGCGCGGACCCTGTGGGTCCGCGGAGCAATCCTATGCTTTCGGTTGTGTCATTCGACGATGGTGAGTTGCGACACCAAGTTGATGAACGGTGTAAACGTGGCGGTTCGGCCGAATCGATCCGTCGCGGTCACCGTGTAGTTGATTACGCCGATCGGCGTATCGGCAGGCACCGTCCACACGCCGGTCCACATTTCCGAAGGCTGTCGTGGGTATTCCGCCGCCGGGGCGTTTCCGACGCCGCGCCACCGCATAGGAACGTCGATCGTTCTGCCACCGACCGTTAGATGGGCCGTCATGACGGCCGTGTTTTCAACCTCGCCCGTACCGCCATCAATCGCCGTCATACGGATACCGACGCGCTGGCCCCGCTTGAAGCGACTGGTGAGAATGCAATGGGTCGACAGAGTCGGGGGATTGTCGAAGCTCGCGAGATCTCCCCAAATCACGAGCTTCCCTGTCGGGTGGCCCTGCTGAGGGGGTGGTGGAGCTGGCGGAGGGCCCGCGGCTCGTCCGCGTCCCGGTGCCGCAGGTTGGTCCTGCCCCGACACCGTGGAACCAACAGCAATTGTCACGAGCCCGACCAGCGTTAAGACCGACACGGTCTTGAGCAGCGTCGTCATAGCGACCGCATGCTACAGGACTTCGTGCATCTTTTCTAGCGCCGAACACGCGTCCGGCCACGCGTACAACACGGGTCCGTTTGAAAGCGCTGCGTCGCCGATCGACGTCAGTGCGATCGCACGTCAGGGATTGAGATCTTCGAGTCGCCGGTTGCGCGTCTCGAGCATACCGATTGCCGCGAGTGCGCCAATCACGCCGGCTGCCGCAAACATCAGGAACACGGCACCGGTGCCTTCGGCGGCGACCAGATATCCCACCAGTACGGGGCCCGCGGCAGATGCGAGGCGCAGCCAGCACGTCGCCGAGCCGGTCCCGATTGCACGCATGCGAGTGGGATAGATTTCCGGCGTGTAGAGATACAGCACCGCGTTCACTGATCCCACAATCCCGTAGCTCACGGTCACCAGGACCATGACGGCGGTGACCGACTGGGCAGCGAAGGTCCCGAGCAGTGCGAGCAGCGCAGCGCCTGCCGCGAAACCGGCAGCCGTCCAACGCCGGCGGCCGATGCGATCGATCGTAAATGCGCAGCCGAGGAGGATCACGACTTGCGCGACGTTCGTCAGGGTCCCGGCGCGCAGGGCCTGGCTGAGACTCAGGTGATACACGCTGCTGTATAGCGTCGGCATCCAGTTGTTCAGCCCATTCGTGATGAAGTAGGCACAGGCCCAGAGCGTCCACACGATGAGCGTCCGTCTCCGGTAGACGCCGGAAAAGAGCTCCGTCCACCGTTCGCCTTTCATTCGGGATTCGGGATTCGGGACTCGGGATTCGCGACTCGGGACTCGGGGTTCGGGACTCGGGACTCGGGGTTCGAATCCCGAATCCCGAATCCCCAATCCCGGTTTAATGCTCGCTTCGATTTCGCGAATGACGGCATCGGCTTCGGCGAGGCGTCCCTTCGAAATCAACCACCGAGGCGATTCGGGAAGCCGCAGCAGCAGCGCGGTGACAAGCAGGCCCGGAATCCCGCCGATCAAGAACATGATCTGCCACCCGAGCGTTGGCACGAGCACGGCGCCGATCTGGCCCGTCATCATCAGCCCGATCGGGAAAATCAGTTCGTACAGCAGGAAGAAGCGTCCGCGTCCCTGCGCCTTCGACAACTCGTTGATGTAGACCGCGGCGACCGGCATCTCGCCGCCGACTCCGATGCCCTGCACGAGTCGCAGTGTCAGCAGGGACGCAAAACTCCCCGACATCGCGCACGCAATGCTCATCACCGACATCAGCGCCGTCGCCCCTGCGACGCTGCGAACGCGTCCATGGCGTTCCGCAAGCCAGCCAAACAGCAGCGCGCCCACGAACTGGCCCAGATATCCGATCGCGATGAGCCACCCGATCTCGGCCGGGGTCATGCGCCATTGGCGCACCAGCACCGGCAGCACGAACGCGAGCGACAGCGCATCGAAAGCGTCGAAGAACGTCGCGCTGCCGACGATGACGCGCGCGCGCAGGTGCCACCGCGAGAACGGCAGTCGTTCCAGCCGCGCGACGAGATCCTGCATTGAGGCGTCCGGCACGCTCAGGTCACTGGCGTGAGAGAAGTCCGCGAAGCTCCGAGGCGATCGGATCCGGATACTCGATAGGCGTGAGGTGCCGCGCGCGGGGAAGGAGGGTCAGGGTCGACCGCGGAATCGCGTCGTGAAGCTGGCGGGCCATGGCAACCGGCGTCGCGTGATCGTCCTCGCCGACGACGATCGCAACCGGCATGCGGAACGATCCCAGATGCGTCCGGCTGTCGACGTCACCGAGAAGGCCGCAACTGGCAGCGTAGCAGTCGAGATCGTTGGCGATGAAGATATCCGTGGTTCGCTTCAGCACGTCTGGGTGACTGGCGCAGAACTCGTCGGAGAACCATCGTGTGAGCTGGAAGTCGATGAGCCCATTCATGCCCTTGGCCTTCGCAGCGTCGGCGCGCTCCTTGAACTTTGCCGGTGCGTCCGCGCCGTACCACGCCGTCGTGTCGATCAGACCCAGCGCAGCGGTCCGTTGCGGGTACACCGCGGCAAAGGCTTGCGCGACGTTGCCGCCCATCGAGCACCCCGCAACCGCGGCGCTCTGCCATCCCACGTGATCGAAGAGCTCGGCGAGATCGCGCGCAAAGAGCTGCGCCGTGTATACGCCGGCACGCCGGTCTGACCGGCCGTGGCCGCGGCAGTCATAGGTGAGAACCTCGGCCTCGCCTTCGAGTCGCTGAACAACGCCATCCCAGACGCTGCGATCGAGCGCAAGCGAATGCACGAACGCCATGCGCGGAGCCCCCGGGCTCGGCGCCGGTCGACGCGTAAATGCGATGGATGCTCCGTCGGACGTTGTGAAGATGTCGTTCTGCGCGACTGGTGGCATATCCGATGACTGCAGATCTCAGGCGATCGGCGTGGGTTCTGGGAGTAGCGGGACATTCCAGGCGTCGTAGCCGTACAGCCACGATGTGTCGTCGTTCCCTCCCTTCATCCACGTGTTCGCGCTCGAAATGGCCTGAATGCGCGAGGTTCGCGGCTTGCGATGCGCTTCATACCGTGTGAACGCACCCGAAACGTCGTCGCCGTCGACCTCGGCCAGGCAACGCGCGAGGACGGCCGCGTCCTCCACCGCCGTCGCAGCTCCCTGGGCCATGTACGGCGTCATCGGATGGCAGGCATCGCCGAGGAGCACGACACGCCCCTCGCTCCAGCGCGGAAGGGGCTCGCGCTCGAGGATCGCCCACTTGTGGCAGTCCGGACACGCGTTGAGCACGGCGCGCACATCGGGATGAAACCCGTCGTAGGCCTTGCGCAGGTCGTGCACGTCGCCCATTGCCGACCACGACTCGCGTGTGAGCCATTCCGCGGGCTCGGGCACGCTCGTGACGAAGTAGATTTCGCTGCGGTCGGGCCGCGTGTAGTAGATGACGATGTGCCGGTCGACGCCCCACCACTTGGTCCGTGACGGACCCACGTCGGTGCCCCTCATGAGCGCGGAGGGAAATATCGCCCGATACGCGATGCGTCCTTTGTGGATCGGCGTATCCGGGCCAATGATGATGTCGCGGACGATCGAGTGCACGCCGTCGGCGCCAACGACGGCGTCTGCTTCGGCGCGTTCGCCATCCTCGAAGGTCAGCGTCACCCGACCGCCGCGCTCATCGAGTCCGACCAGTTTCTTGGCCCGATGGATGATGTCAGCAGGAAGCACAGACGCGAGAGCCTCGTGCAGATCGCCGCGGTGCATGCAGAGGTACGGCGCGTCGAAGAGCGACTCCGGCATAGGCAGCTCCCGCATCACGGCACCGGTATCCCACTGGCGATTGAGATGCGAGTACGGCTCGAACGAGGTGGCCCGCACGCGTTCCTCGATTCCGATCCGTCGCAGGACCTTCATCGAGTTGGGCATCATCTGGATGCCGGCGCCGAGCCGCGTGAAACGGCTGGCCTGCTCGTAGATGTGCACGTCGAGCCCGGCCATGCGCAGCGTCGACGCGGCCGTCAGCCCGCCCAGGCCTGCGCCGACGATCGCAATGGAGAGTGGTGTGCCGCTCGAATGCCTGCGCTTACCAGCCAATCGGCTGCCCCTTTGTCTGCTCCTCGAGCCATTTCTGGAGCGGCGCGAAATAGTCGAGAATCGCCGACGCGTCCATCTCGCGCGATCCCGTGAGCGCTTCCAGCGCGTCGGGCCACGGTTTCGACACGCCCATCGACAGCATCGCGTTCAGCCGCGCCCCCGCCTCCTTGCTCTCGTACACCGAGCAACGATGGAGCGGCGCCGTGCAGCCGGCCGTCTTCGACAGCGCGCGATGGAACTGAAACTGAAGGATGTCGGCGAGGAAGTAGCGCGTGTACGACGTGTTGTCAGGCACGTGATACTTCGCACCGGGATCGAAGAGGTCCTCGCCTCGTGCCGTCGGCGGCGCGATACCCTGGTATTTCAGCCGGAGATCCCACCAGCCCTTGTTGTAGTCGGCGGGCGCGATCGCGCCGGAGAACACCTGCCAGCGCCACTGATCGATCAACAGCCCGAACGGCAGGAACGCTACCTTCTCGAGCGCGCGCGACATGAGCAGGCCGATGTCGCGCGACGCGTCGGGCGCCTTGTCGAGCAACCCGATCTTCACCAGATACTCAGGCGTAACCGACAGCGCGATCGTATCGCCGATCGCTTCATGGAAGCCGTCGTTCGCGCTGTCGCGGAAGACGATCGGCAGATCCTTGTACGCCCGCTGATAGAAATTGTGCCCCAGCTCATGGTGGATCGTCGAAAAGTCCTCCGCCGTCTGGTCGATGCACATCTTGATACGGAGGTCAGTGAGATTGTCGATGTCCCACGCGCTCGCGTGGCACACCACTTCGCGGTCCATGGGGCGCATGAAGAGCGAGCGGTCCCAGAATGTCTTGGGCAGCGCCTCGAAGCCGACCGAGGTGTAGAAGCGCTCGCCGGCACGGACCATGTCGAGTGCGCTCATCTTGCGGCGCTTGATGAGATCGGTGAGCGAGAAGCCCGCGTCGGAGCTGGGCGGAGCGACCAGGTCGTACACGTTTGACCAGTCCTGCGCCCAGATGTTGCCGAGCAGGTGCGCCGGCAACGGACCACGTGCGGGCACGACATCGCCGTACTTCCCGCGCAGCTTCATCCGCACGTAGGCGTGCAGCTGCAGGTAGAGGGGTCGCACTTGATCCCAGAGGCGATCGAGCTCCGTCGTGAACGCGTCGGGGGCCATGTCGTACTTCGCGCGCCACATCGCGCCTGTGTCGGCAAACCCGAGCTCCTTCGCACCTTTGTTCGAGAGCTCGGCGAACCGCTGGTAGTCCTTCCGGATCGGCGGCGAGATGGTGTGCCAGCCTTCCCACGCCGCTCGAATCTCTTTCTCGTTGCGAGACGAGGCGAGCACCTTGGTGATGTCGTCGATGTTCAGGCAGCGATCAGGCTTCGCGGCATCCGGGCACCACTTGCCTTTGCCGTACTCGCCCCGCATCGAGGACACGAGCCTCGTCAACTCCTCTGCGTCCTTCGGATCGGCTGGCGTGGCGAGGGTAAGTGACACCTTGAGGAGGTTCAGCTGCCGGCGCGCGTCGGCGGGCACGTCAACGTTGTCGAACTTCACCGCTTCCTTGGCGAAACGCGAGGCGGCATCAGCAAGCGCCTGCGTCATGCGCGCGTCGAGCGCTTCGGTGTCTTCGGTGATGAAGTTCTGACCGATCCACCCGGCCCTGTTGGCGTCGAGGCTGAGCTTCGTGAGCGTGGCGTCCACCGTGTCGAGAAACGCTTTGGCGTCGGCGGCGGTGGGCGCGGCCGTGGAGGTCGCTCGGCCGCAGGCAACGGCCAACGCGATCGATGTGACGACGATGACGTCTGCGAGTTGATTTCGCTTCACGATGATGTCCTCCGCCTGAGCAGAACGACATCATACTGCCGTCCTTCATCTCGCTGAAGTTGCCCGTGCGACCGTGCACGAGTACGCTCTGTCATAGGTACCTTTGACCAGATCACCGGAGCGGCGAAGCGCTCCGCGATCGTACCGATGTGGAGAAGGCTATGACTGTGAAACCAGTTCCTGAGGGCTATCACACGGTCACTCCGTACCTCGTCGTCGACGACGCGCGGAAGCTGATCGAATTTGCAAAGCGGGCGTTTGATGCGAAGGTCGGCGAAGAGATGAAGCGGGAGGACGGCACGATCATGCACGCCGAGCTGCACATTGGCGACTCGCGGATCATGCTCGGCCAGGCGAGCGAGCAGCACAAGGCGATGCCTTGCGCCCTGTATCTGTACGTGCCGGACACCGACGCGACATACAAGAAGGCACTCGCGGCCGGCGCGGTCTCAACAATGGAGCCGGCCAACCAGTTCTATGGCGACCGCAATGCGGGCGTCCGCGATCAGAACGGCATCACCTGGTGGATCGGAACGCACGTCGAGGATGTCTCGCCTGAGGAATTGAAGAAGCGCGGCGCCGCGGAAGAAGCGAAACGCCGGCAGATGGCTGCGTCCCGGGGCTGAAGCCCAGGGCCTTCGTAGAGGCGGACCTTCAGGTCCGCCTTAACACAACACGCGGATGATGTCCGAGCGCGTGATGATGAAGGTCTTCTCCGTCTTGAAGTCGCGCACGAGCACTGCCGGATTCTCGGGCGTGATCATCGTCGATAGCAGCTGCACAGGAGTCGAGATGTCGACAAATGGAAACGCCGGCTGCATGATCGCCTCGACCGGCTTTCGCTTCACGTCGGGTTCGCGCATGAACTCGTTGTAGAGATGGGTCTCGTTCAGCGATCCAATCACACGGCCGTTGCGGGTGATCGAAATCTGGGAGAAGTCGTGGTCGCTCATCACACGGACGGCATCCTCGACCGGCTTGGCCGCCTCGATGGCGAACAGCTCTCCTGAGACGCCGAGCGCCACGAGATCGCGCGCGGTCATGCCGCTCACTTCGAGGAACCCTTTCGCGCGCATCCACTCGTCGTTGAACATCTTCGCCAGATAGCGCGAGCCGTGGTCATGAAAGATCACCACCACGACGTCGTCTTTGGCGAAGTTGTCCTTCAGCTGGAGGAGCCCCGCCATCGCGGAGCCCGCGGAGTT
>DAIRVG010000068.1:0-29508 GCA_036802945.1 Vicinamibacterales bacterium | reverse complement strand
CCGACGCGCGCAATCAGGCCACCCACTTCCGCCTGCGCCGTCACGGTAACCGCGGTGCCGCCTTCTTCGGGCGTGAGGACGATGGCGGCCGACCCGCGGGCGAAGCCTGGCTTGCCAGTCGCTTCGACCTGCAGGCGGTACGAGTGCGGCGGTACCTTTTCCAGCAGGGCGACGCGGGCCTTGAACGTCCCCGAGACCGCGGCAACCCCAATGGTCAGTTCGGCCTCGTACGTGTCATCGCCCAACGGACGCAACTCGCGACAACCGGGAAGACACGCAGCAATCGCGGCGGGGTCCATGAAGAGATTCCAGACGTCCGCGGGGGCCGCCGGGAACTTATACGTGGCGGTGAATTCCATGGCGGCCTGGCGGCAGACGTCGAAGATGCGTCGCAAGGCGTTCGACGCTGGTCAGGTTGTGGACGGGAAGGAAGTCGTCGACGTGCTGGAGCGCCGTCTGCATCCCGCGCGTCAGCGGCTCGTACCGCGCCGATCCAAGCAGCGGATTCAGCCAGATCAGACGCGCGCAGCTTCGGCGCACGCGGGCCAGCTCTCGATCGAGCAGCGCCGGATCGCCGCGGTCCCATCCATCCGACACGACCAACACCACGGGACCATGGCGCATCACCCGCCGTGCCCAGGTCGTATTGAACGTCCGCAGGGCTTCCCCGATTCGCGTGCCTCCGCCCCAGTCCTGAAGTTCGCGAACGAGCTGCGTAACGGCGCGGGCTCCGCCAGGCGCCGCAACCCGGCGCGTGACCCGCGTTAAACGCGTCGCAAAGAGGAAGCTCTCCACGTGTCCAGCGCTGCGCGCCAGACCGCACGCGAAATACAGCAACACCCGGCTGTATCTGTCCATCGAGCCGCTGACGTCCGCAAGAACCACGATCGGGCGAGGCGCATCGCGACGGACTCGGCGCGGAAGATCGACGAGCGCGCCGCCGCGCATCACATTGCGTCGCAGGATCCGCCGGAGATCGATCGGTCCCTGCGTCGCGCGCTCCCATCGCCGCGTTCGACGATGGCCGGGATCCCACGGCATTCGCAGGAGCAGCCGCCGTGCGGCCTCGAGCTCTCCCGCCGTGAATTCGCCAAAATCCTTGGTGCGCGACACTTCGACGGGACTGTACGCGCCGACCGCGAACGCGGCCGCAGAGGAAGTGCCTCCCGCGATGTCCTCGACCTCGACGCGCGGAGGAACGCCCGCTTCCCGCTTCGCGACGACGCGCGCTCGCTCGCCCAGCGAGAACAGCGGAAGATTCAGCTCGGACGAACCGTGCGCGCGAAAGAACAGGTCGAAGGCTTCGTCAAAGACCGCCAGATCGTCGTGCCGATGCACGAGCAGCGCCCGCAACACCTCGCGGACGTCGTTCCGGCTGCCCACGCCGGTCCACTCGAGTGCCCGGATCGCGTCGACCAACCGGCCATGGTGAACCTGCAATCCTGCCGCGCGAAGGACGCGCCCAAACAGCAAGAGATTCGTGACGAGAGCGTTCACCGTGTCGCAAGATCCATGGCACGGGCCAGCAACGTCTGAATCCGTTCTCCGCGCACGCTGTCGATGTCCTCCTGATTTTTCAGGAGGAGCCCCAGCGTCTCTTCGATGACGTCCGAGTCGAGGACCTCCCTGTCGAGTGCGACGAGCGCGGCCGCCCAGTCCAGCGTCTCTGAAATGCCGGCCGATTTGTAGAGGTCTGCGGTGCGAAGCTCCTGTACGAACGCCGTCACCTCCCTGGCAAGCCGCGCCGACGCGCCCGGGACCTTCGAGGTCACGATCTTGAGCTCCTTCTCGAAGTCCGGATATGGGATCCAGCTGTAAACGCAGCGGCGCTTCAGGGCGTCATGCACTTCGCGGGTCCGGTTGGACGTGACCACAACGACGGGCGGCTGGGACGCTCGGATCGTCCCGAGCTCAGGAATCGTGACCTGGAAATCAGAGAGGAACTCCAGCAGATAGCCTTCGAACTCCTCATCCGCGCGATCGATCTCGTCGATCAGCAGCACCGGCGGCCGATCGCCGTTCTCCTCGAGCGCGCGTAACAGCGGACGCTTGATCAGGAACGTCTCGGTGAAGAGCTCGCGAGCGACCGCCGTCCGATCGAGATCGGGTGTGGTCTCCAGTAACCTGATCTCCAGGAGCTGACGTGGATAGTTCCATTCGTACACCGCGTGGCTCACGTCGAGGCCCTCGTAACACTGCAGGCGGATGAGCGGCCTGTGCAGCGCGGCGGCGAGCGCTTTTGCGACTTCGGTTTTGCCGACGCCCGCTTCTCCCTCCAGGAACAACGGACGCTTTAATCGCAAGGCGAGGTAGATGGGAACGGCCAGCGCGCGCTCCGCGATGTACTGCTCCTCCGCGAGGGCCTGCTGGAGCGCGTCGACGGAAGCGGGAGCCGAAGCGGGTCCCGGGGTCACGCGAGGCCGGCGCGCGCAGCCGCCGCGGTCACAGCGCGCTTGACGTAGACCGGCGACACCGCGGCTCGGTACTCAGCCGACGCGAAAATGTCGCCGCTCACCTGGTCTCCCAGATCAGCGTGCAGCTGCGCGGCAGCGGCCTCAATCGTCGCCGCCGTGCCTGGCTTGCCCACGAGCGCGGTCTCCACCGCCCTGGCGCGAGTGGCGTGCGGAAGCAGGCCGCCGACCGCGATGCGCGCGGCGCGGCACTGATCTTTCTCCATCGACACGAGCGCCGCAGCGCCGATGACGGCGTATCGAGACGCGGGATGCGCGAACTTCACATACGCGGATCCCTGTCCACGAGTCGACGCCGTCACCGCAATCTCCGACACCACTTCGTCTTCCGCCAGCGCGGTGCTCATGATTCCGGTGAAGAAGTCCTCGGCTGAAATCGTGCGCGTCCCTTTCGGGCCGATCGCGGTGATGCGGGCGTCGAGCGCAACAAGGACAGTCGGCAGATCGGACGCGGGATCGGCATGGGCGATGTTGCCGCCGATTGTGCCGCGGCTTCTCACCGCGGGATCGCCGACCAGCGCCGCAGCCTCCGCGAGCGCCGCCGCCGATTTCTGGAGATCGGCAGATGCCGCCAGCTCCGCGTGGGTCGTCAATGCGCCGATGCGGATCGTGTCGCCGCTCCGGGAAATGCCGCGCAGCTCCTGGATCCTGCCGATGTCGATAACTGCCGGCGGCATGGCCAGCCGGAGCTTCAT
Source organism: Vicinamibacterales bacterium (assembly GCA_036802945.1). Classification (GTDB taxonomy): domain Bacteria; phylum Acidobacteriota; class Vicinamibacteria; order Vicinamibacterales; family UBA2999; genus Gp6-AA40. The sequence continues at coordinate 26,342 of DAIRVG010000068.1, read as the reverse complement.
CAGCGGAATCAGGCTGTGGCCACCAGCCAGCAGCTTCGCGCCGGGATGCGCCGCGAGAAGGCGCTGCGCATCTGCCAGCGTGCGCGCGCGATGGTAGTCGAAGTCTGCGGAATACATGCTCAGGCTCCCTTTTGTCCCGCGATGGCCTGCCAGACCCGCTCAGGCGTGAGCGGCATGAGAATCGACTGCACCTTGAACGGCTCGAGCGCATCGAGCACGGCGTTGTAGACCGTGCAGGTTGACGCGATCGTGCCCGCCTCGCCGATCCCCTTGACGCCGAGCGGATGGTGAGGCGAGGGCGTCACGGTGTGGAGAACCTCGATGTCCGGCAGCACGTCGGCACGCGGAATTGCGTAATCCGCCAGCGACCCTGTCAGCAGCTGGCCGTTGTCGTTGTAGACAGCCTGCTCCCACAGCGCCTGGCCGATGCCCTGGACGACGCCGCCATGCACCTGCCCTTCGACGATCATCGGGTTGATCTGCGGCCCGCAGTCATCCACCGCAACGTACCGTTTCAGCTCGACGTGCCCGGTCTCGGGATCGACTTCGACGACCGCGAGGTGCGCGCCGAACGGAAAGACGAAGTTTGGCGGATCGTAGAAGGTCGTCGCCTCCAGTCCCGGTTCCATGCCCTGCGGCATGTTCCACGCGACGTTCGCCATCAACGCGATGTCCTGGATCGTCTTGTGACGATCGGGGAAGCCGCGGACGAAGAACTTCCCGTTGGCGAAGTCGATATCCTCGACGGCTGCTTCGAGCAGATGGCTGGTAAGCAGCTTCGCCTTCTCCTTGATCTTTCGCGTCGCCATGGCCAGCGCCGCGCCACTCACCGCTGTCGTGCGGCTTCCGTACGTTCCCCATCCCATCGGCGTGATGTCAGTGTCGCCATGCACGACCTTTACGTCGTTGACGCTGACCCCGAGCTCGTCGGCCACGATCTGCGCGAACGTCGTCTCCTCGCCCTGGCCGTGCGGCGACGCTCCGATGAAGACCTGCGCCTTGCCGCTTGGATGGAAGCGAATGATGGCGCTCTCCCACAGGCCGCCCTGAAAACCGACGGCGCCGGCCACCTGCGACGGTCCGAGACCGCAGATCTCCACGTATACCGACACGCCGATGCCCAGGTAGCGGCCCTTCTTCCGCGCCGCCGCCTGTTCCTCGCGCAGCTTCTCGTAGCCCGCGTGTCCCAGCGCCTTGTCGAGCGCGCCTTGATAGTTGCCGCTGTCGTACTTGAGGCCCGTGATCACATCGAAACCGTTGTCGAACGGAGGGATCAAGTTCCGTCGCCGCACTTCCACGGGATCGATACCGATCTCGCCCGCGAGACGATCGATGATGCGCTCCAGCATGAACGTCGCTTCAGGGCGGCCGGCGCCGCGATATGCCTCGACGGGTGTCGTGTTCGTGTAAACACCGTAGACGTCTTCCTTGACGGCGGGAATCTTGTACGGCCCCGAGAGCATCAGCCCGTGAAGAATCGTCGGAATGCCCGGCGCCGCCGTTGAGAGGTACGCACCCATCCCGGCCCACACCGTGCATCGGAGCCCGAGGATGCGGCCGTCTTTCGTGGCCGCCAGTTCCACGTCCTGCACGTGATCGCGGCCGTGAGTCGTCGATTGATAGTTCTCCGAACGGCTTTCGATCCATTTGACGGGCCGACCCAGCTTCATCGAGCAGAACACGGTGATGAAGTCGCCCTGGATCTGCGCAATCTTGCTGCCGAAGCCGCCGCCAACCTCCGGGGCAATCACGCGGAGGCGATCTTCTGGAATGCCGCTGACGAGCGACATGATGAACCGCACGATATGCGGGTTCTGCGTGGTGTTCCAGAGCGTGAGCTCGCCGGTCGCGGGGATGTAATGCGCCAGCGCCCCGCGTGTTTCCATGGCTGTCGGGATCAGGCGCTGCTGGACGATCCGGTCGCGGACGACGACTTCCGCGTTCTTGAATGCCGCCTCGACGTCACCTCCGGCGACCGTCCACTTGAAAGCGATGTTGTTCGGCGCCTCCATGTGAAGCTGCGGCGCGCCGGGCTTGACGGCCTTCTCTGGGTCGATCGTCACTGGCAACGGTTCGTAGTCGACATCGACCAAATCGACCGCGTCGTATGCCTGTTGCGCCGATTCAGCAACGACGACGGCCACCGCGTCTCCGACATAGCGGACGACGGACTTCGCCATCGCCGGGTACGGGCTGACCTTCAGGTCCGAATTCGGCACCAGCCAGGCGCAAGGGATCGACTGGAGGACGCCCTCGGTATCAGCGCCAGTGAAGGCGGCCACAACGCCCGGCGCAGCCTTCGCAGCAGACGTGTCGATCTTCCGGATCCGCGCGTGTCCATGCGGGCTGCGCAGAATCGCGGCGTGGAGCTGGCCAGGGAGCGTGATGTCGGCCGTGTACTTCGCCGTTCCGGTCAGCAACCGCGGATCTTCACGGCGTCGGATGGCGGAGCCGAAGATGCGCGCAGGTTTGGCGATGGTCGTGGCCATCAGCGACCTCCCGCAGCAGCGGCAGCCTGCACCGACCGCACGATGTTCTGGTAGCCCGTGCAGCGACAGAGGTTGCCTTCGAGTGCGTGCCGGATCTGCTCGGGCGACGGATTGCTGTTTCCGCTGAGCAGCGCCTGCGTGGCAAAAATCATCCCCGGCGTGCAGAAGCCGCACTGCAGGCCGTGCTTCGTCCAGAAGGCCTCCTGAATGGCATTCAGCTGCCCGTCGGGCGCGACCCCTTCGATGGTCGTGACCTGAGATCCGTCAGCCTGTGCCGCGAGACACGTGCACGACTTGACCGCGACTCCATCGAGCAGCACCACGCAGGCGCCGCATTGACTGGTATCGCAGCCGATCTTTGTGCCGGTAAGGGCGAGGCTATCGCGGAGGAAGTGAACCAGCAGCAGCCGCGGCTCGATCTCGCGATCGTAGGCGCGGCCATTGACCGTAATACTCACGGAGAGCTTCATCGTTCCCTCTCAGACGTTGAGTGCGGGTGCAGTGACGGCAGGAAGGGCGCAGCTTAGAACCGCGCCGCACGATTGTCAACGAAATGCGAAACGGGCCACAGGGACGCAGAGGCACAGAGAAGGTCAGATCCTCTGTGTCGCTGTGCCGCTGTGGCTTGTCTTACGCGGCGCGGGTGGCGCGATGAGGTCGGCCGCGCGGGCCGATTTCCCGCCCGCCTGCATTCCTTCGACGTCCACAACCTCTTGTCAGGGGCGTCGCGAAAACCTTGCGCGGTGCAATCGGCACGCCCGCGCGGCTCAGTGTTTTCGGGAGGCGCGCGTTGTCCTGGTTGCCTTGCCCTTCGACGACCGGTTGCCGGCCTCATTGGTTTCAAACGATCGAAAGAGGGCGTCGAAGATCTGCATCCCACGCTCGAGCGCCTCGCCGTCGTCGCCGTGCGCCTGACGTACGCCGTCGACAAGGGCAGCGATGGTGGGCGTCTCAGGCGAATCGTACCGACGGTCCTTGAGGTCGATGTCGTGGACGATTTCCGCAATGCGCCGGAGTGCCGGCTGATGCAGCTTGAACCGATCGATCAACACCTCGAAGGTACACCGGCCGCCATCATGTCCGAACTCGCCGGTGTACATGTCGAACGGCACCTGGCCGGCTGGCGCGTCGTCGTCTCGCTTCGCAAAGGCAAACTTGGCGCGCGGATCGATGAAGCCGCGGATCAACCATGCCGACGACATGCGATCGACGCCCGGCCTCCGGCGTGTCACCCATGTGCGGCCTGTGTATTCCGCCTTCTTGATCGGCGTCGCACGCTCCGACGTGGCACTTCGTTCACCAACCATGGATGCCTCCAGCTGCGCCAGCGCCTCGCGGGCATGATCGCCGCCTGGCGCTGAGAAGAAGTCAATGGCCTCGATGTCGCGCAGCTGTTTGCGCAGCGCGCGCGCAATGCGAACCAGTCCGGGCGGCGAAACGCCCTTTGCCTGGCGCTTTGCAGCCTTCGTCGCGGCAGCGACGGTGCGCTGCAGGGATTCGTAGTCCGCGGCCCGCGCGGCACGGAAGGCATGGACGATGGCGGCACGATCCGCGGCATCGACCGCGTCGGCGGCAAACAGCGTCGCCTGTCCTTTCAGCTCGGCGATTTCCCGCCGCACCCAGGCGAAGTCTTCGTGCGCCTGCGGCGAGTTCGGAAGTACGTAAACCGCGCTGCGCAACGGCACGGCGCCCAGGTCCTGCAGGCGGCGCCAGATCCGGACGCGGGGGTTCGATGCCCCGCCGGGCGGCAGCTGGTGGACGAGAAGAAGCCATTCGGCCATGGACTTGACAATTGTAACGTAGGTTACATATGTACACAACGTATGTTACATCAGACTATGGACGACCGGTGCCATGCCAACGGGCGCCCCACCCTGCACAGATGCATGCTCGCCGCGGCGTCGATCGCGGCCCTCGCGTCCACCGCGGCGGCCGAGACTCCGCACCTACGGCTGACGCCGACGGCACGCCCACCCGCGCTCGAAGACTTTTTCGGCACCGGCATCCCGGCCGGCGTCACACCGATCGACGGGTTCACGCAACGAGAGCCCGGCGACGGAATCTCGGTCTCGGAGGGGACGGTCGCCTATGTCGCCTACGACCAGAACCGCCTGTACGTCGTGTTCGTCTGCGACGTGCAGGACCGATCCACGCTGCGCGCTCGACGGGCCCCGCGCGAGGCGATTACAGCCGATGACCAGGTCGCAGTCCTGCTCGATACCTTTCACGATCGCCGGCGTTCCTATCTGTTTGCGGTCAACCCGCTTGGCATCCAGGCCGACGCGCTCCTCACCGAAGGTCAGCCGGACGACTATAGCTACGACACGGTGTGGTCCTCGTCCGGCCGCCTGACGACGAACGGCTACGTCGCGTGGATCGCGATTCCCTTCAAGAGCCTGCGTCTCCCGCCCGGGGACACACAGGAATGGGGAATCGCGCTGATGCGCAGCATTCCTCGAAACAGCGAACAGTCGTACTGGCCCGCCATCACGCGCCGCGTCGAAGGTCTTGCACAGCAGTTCGCCACGGTCGACGGGCTCGACGGCATTTCGCCCGCGCACAACGTGCAGCTGATCCCCTATGGCAGCGCGGCGCGCGCGTCTGTTCGCGAGACCGGCGGCGCAATGGTCGACGCGGGATTCGGACGCGCAGGCATCGACGCCAAGACCGTCGTCCGCAATGCGCTCACTGTCGATCTGACGGTGAATCCGGACTTCAGCCAGGTGGAATCGGACCAACCGCAGGTGACGACCAACCAGCGGTTCGAGGTGTTCTTCCCCGAGAAGCGCCCGTTCTTCATCGAGAACGCCGGCTACTTCCTCTACGGGTCAGTGCCGGCGGGAGGGAACATTCCGCCGTTTCTCTTCTTCTCGCGACGCGTCGCGGACCCGTCGGCGGGAATACGGCTGACGGGAAAGATCGGCAAATGGGCGGTCGGCGCGCTCGCAATCAACGACCGCGCCGTGCGACAGACCGACCCACACTCGCCGCTCGCCCACGTCGGCATCACGCGGGTGCAGCGCGAGATCGCGGCGCAGTCATCGATTGGCCTGCTGGCGTCGATCCGCACAATCGCCGGGCGACGCGACAACCGCGTGCTCGCGGCCGACGGCCGCATCAAAGCCGGATCGAACTGGGTCATTACGATGCTTGGCGCGATGAGCTCGACGAGTGAAGCGGGCGGCCACCCGCAATCGGGCACGGCCGTGAACGTCAACATCAACCGGACGAGCCGCAGGGTGCTCTACAACGTCTTCTACAGCGATCGCAGCCCCACATTCCGCGCGGACCTCGGATTCGTGCCGCGCACGGATATCCGTCAGGTCGAGCAGTATGTCGAGTACCGCTGGCACCCATCAGTGAAAGGTCTCGTCGCGCTCGGCCCCAACTCGTTCTTTCGATTCAACTGGAGCCGGAATGGGGACTTGCAGGACTGGATCGTCCGGTTTCCGTTTCAAGTCGACCTGAAGGGCCGCACGAGCATCTTCGTCAGGCGTGTGGAGAGTGGGGAGCGAGTTCGCGGCATTCAGTTCCGCGAGCATCTGCAGACCGTGAACGTGCAGACCGAGTGGCTGAAGTGGCTGGCCATCACCGAGTCGGTCGAAAGCGGACGCTCGGTGAACTACTTCCCGCCTCCCGGGATGGCGCCGACGCCCGCATCGTTCCTCACGGCCTCGCTGACGCTGACGGCGAGAACCGCGCCGCAATTCCGCACCGATCTCGCGTACCTCTTCAATCGGCTGAAGGACGTTGGCGCCAGCCATTCCTCAACGGCGCCGATCTTCGACAACCATGTTGCGCGGTTGACAATGAATTACCAGTTCACGCGGGCGTTGTCCGCACGTGCGATCGCAGACTACCGCGCGGTGTTGCCAGATGCCGCTCGCGTCATGCTCACGAGGAGCCGGCGCCTGACGGGAGATCTGTTGCTGACATACCTCGTGCAGCCGGGAAGCGGAGTCTATGTCGGCTACACGTCGGCAATGGATAATGGAACACGCGTCTCGCGCCAGCTGTTTGTAAAAACGAGTTATCTCTTCAGGTTCTGACATGACCTATCTCGTGCCGCCCGCGGCGCAGCTGCTCGCTTTTCTCGTTGTCGCGGGACTCCTCACGATCACGCCGGGCGCCGACATGGCGCTCGTGATGCGGCACGCGCTCGGCAGCGGCAGGCGGCAGGCTTTCTTTGCCTCGCTCGGCATCGGTCTCGGGTGCCTGATTTGGGGGACGGCATCGGCGTTCGGTGTGGCGGTCGTGCTCGCCCAGTCGGCGCTGGCCTTCACCGTTCTGAAGTATGTCGGCGGCGCGTACCTGCTCTATCTCGGCGCCGGCGCCCTGATCACCGCGATCAGAGGTCACGCCGATCCGTCCGTTCGAACTGACGCGGCGTTGCGCACTGAGGACACGCGGCGCGGACCTTCCAGGTCCGCGTGCTTCGTTCAGGGGCTGCTTACGAACCTGCTCAATCCCAAGGTCGCGGTCTTCTACCTGACGTTTCTTCCGCAGTTCGTTGCGCCGGATCGCCCGGTGTTACCGCAGTCGATCTTCCTCGCCACGACGCACGTGCTCATGGGACTTGCGTGGCTTACCCTCTACGCGCGCTTCCTCGATCGCATGGCCGCGGTGCTCCTCAGCAACCGGATCAGGCGGCGCATCGAAGCGGTCACGGGCGCGGTACTCATGGCGCTTGGTGTCCGCCTCGCGCTCGCAAAGCATTGACGGCACCGTCGCACGTCGAGCGCGGCACGCCCGCGTTTCGCAAGATCAACCTCGCCGTCTTCGCCGCGGGTTATTCCACCTTCCTGCTGATGTACGCGGTGCAACCGCTGCTGCCGATCTTCGCGGAGGAGTTTCACATCAGCGCGGCCGCAAGCAGCCTGGCGCTGTCGCTGACCACAGGCTGCCTGGCGGCGTCGATGCTCGTGGTGGGCGCCGTGGCGGAAAAATGGTCACGCAAGCCGGTCATGAGCGTGTCGCTGCTGGTCGTCGCGATCCTGACGATCCTGTCGTCCGTCGTGCAGGAGTGGCCGACGTTTCTTCTGATTCGCACGATTGAAGGAATCGCGCTTGCGGGCCTGCCCGCTCTTGCGATGGCGTATCTCGGGGAAGAGATTCATCCCGATTCGATTGGGGTCTCAATGGGACTCTACGTGGGAAGCGGCGCGCTTGGCGGGATGACCGGCCGCCTGCTGACGGGCATCCTCGCCGATTTCTTCTCGTGGCGGCCTGCGCTCGCTACTATAGGGGTCCTCGGCGTCGCCGCATCTGTCATCTTCTCGTCAACCCTTCCCCCGTCCGCGCGGTTCCGTCCGCGATCACTCTCGATCGCGAGCCTCCTCGATTCCTACAAGGCCCACCTGCGCGACAGGGTCATCCTCGCACTCATGGCCGAGGCCTTCCTGATCCTCGGCACCCTCGTCACGGTCTACAACTACATCGGGTTCCGCCTTCTGGCACCTCCGTACTCCTTGAGCCAGTCGGTCGTCGGATTCGTCTTCGGTTTGTACCTGTTGGGATTCTTCAGTTCCTCATTGATCGGAATGCTGTCGCACCGATTCAGCCGGCCGCGGCTGCTGCAGGTCGGCCTCGCGACGATGCTGGCCGGGGTTGCGATCACCGCCGCGCGTCCTCTCGCAGCCGTCATCGTGGGGGTCGGGCTCGTCACGATTGGATTCTTTGCGGCCCAGTCGGTTGCCAGCAGCTGGCTCGGCATCCGCGCACGCGAGGCAAAGGCGCAGGCGTCGGCTCTCTATCTTTTCTTCTATTACATGGGCGCCAGCCTCGCCGGGTCGTTCGGTGGCATCTTCTGGACCGCGTATGCATGGAACGGCGTCGCGACCTTCCTTGCGATCCTGCTCATCATCGCGCTCGTCATTGCCAACACCCGTCTTCAGCTCGATGAGAGGCAGAACTTGAACAACGCCAAGCCAAACTAGTTGTCGTGACCTTCGTCCTGTTCGTGACCTTCGTGGTTTGTTTTTCTTACGCGCGAGGCACGGTGATACGGAACGTGCTGCCCTCCTCACTGCTGTGCTCGAGGGTCACCGTCCCGCCATTGGCTTCCACCGCCGATCTCGCGATCGACAACCCGAGTCCGCTGCCGCCAGCATCGCCTGACGCCGATGGCGCGCGGAAGAAGCGATCGAAGATGCGGTCGCGCACGCTGGTTGGAATGCCCGGGCCGTTGTCCACGACATCCACAACCGCTTTGCCAGCCGACTCGAATACCCGAATCACGATCCGGCTGCCAGGCGGGCTGAACTTGATCGCGTTGTCCACCAGGTTGATCAGTGCCTGCCGAACCATGACCCGATCGCCGAGCGTGTGCGCCGACCCCTGCGGCTCGACGACCACGGGCTGCGATTTCTCCTCGGCAAGGACGGCCAGGTCGGATGCGACCGATTCAGCCAGCTCATTCAGGCCAACCGTCTCGACCGACATCTTGGCCTGTCCCGTCTCGGCGCGCGAGAGCGTCAGCAACCGATCGACGAGCCCGGCCAGCCGATCGACTTCCTCGAGCATGCTGCCGATGATCGCGCGATACGTCTCGTCGTCGCGGCGCCCCCGCAGCCCGACCTCGCCGACGCTGCGGATGGCGGTCAGCGGGGTGCGCAGCTCGTGAGAGACGTCGGCGGTGAAGCGGCGCATCTGATCGAACGACGCCTCCAGCCGTCCGAGCGTGGCGTTGAAGACTCGGGCCAGCCGACCCATCTCGTTATCCGGGTTGCTGACCGGCAGACGATCGCTCAGGCGATCGGCCGTAATCGTCTGCGCGCGCTCCGTCATGCGCTCGATCGGCGCGAGCGCGCGGCGGGCCACGGCGTAGCCGCCGAGTCCGGCAGTCGCGACGGCAAGCGGGAGGCCAAGTAGAAGGATCAGGACAACATCGCGAATCTGCTGCCGCATCGGTCCTTCAGAGCGAGCGACCTGAATCACCACCGGCTTCGAGGCTATCCGCCCCCGGCGACTCAACACGCGTAGCGGCGCATCGGCCACGTGAATCGTCACTACCGTGTCATCCGGCAGATTGATCAGATCGCGATCGGGGAGCGGCTGCTTTGCCGCTTGATCGTTGCGATACAGGAGCTGCCCTTCGGGGTTCCACACCTGGAGCCACGGCCGGTCTTCGTCGCCACCTTCGTCGCTGCTCCACGTAATGCCACCTTCCGGTGTCTGCTCGATCATCGCAGCCGCAAACTGGAAGTCGCCGCGGAGCTGCTGATTGAGCGCGGCCGCCGCGCTGCGATTCACGTACACGAGAATCGCCGCCGCATAGACGGCCAGCACGATGATCATCGCGGCGACGTACCACAGCGTCAGCTGCACGCGAACGCTGTGCGATCGCCACCACCGTCTCACGGCTCGCCCTCGCGAAGCATGAACCCGACGCCGCGCACGGTGTGAATCAACCGAACCGGCCGCTCGACATCGACCTTTCTCCGGAGGCGCGCGATGTGCACGTCGATGACGTTGTCGAGCGGCGTGGTGCGGGCGGTCTCTTTCCACACGTCGCGCGCCAGCGTCTCACGCGAGACGACCTGCCCTTCGTACCGCATCAGGTATTCGAGCAGCTCGAACTCGCGCACGGTCAGCTCCACGGGAGTGCCGCCGCGGATCACCTTCCGCGTAATCAGGTCCATCGTCAGATCGCCAACCGCGAGGCGCGGTGATTCGGCCGCGCGGCCGCGGCGCAGGAGCGCACGGATCCGCGCGAGGAGCTCGGCAAACGCGAATGGCTTGACGAGATAGTCGTCGGCGCCGCTGTCGAGACCTGCCACGCGATCCTGCAGCGTGTCGCGCGCCGTCAGGATCAGGACCGGCGTCTTGACGCCCTTCGCGCGAAGCGTGGCCAGGATCTCAAGTCCGTCGCGCCCGGGCAGACCGAGATCGAGCAGGATCAGGTCGAACGCTTCGGTCGTGAGCCGGAAAAATGCGTTCTCCCCCGTGCGCTCGACGACGACGTCGTAGCGCTCGCCTTCGAGCCCTTCACGCAAGGCGTTAGCGACCTTCTGCTCATCTTCGACAACGAGAATTCTCATGTAGACGCGAACCTTGGTCCGTCTGCGATTTTAGGTCAATAATCTGAACCACCTATGATCAGCTACGCCTCTCTCGAGGGGATCCTGACCAACACGCTTGGCCTCACTCGCCGCCCTGTCGCAATCGCATTCCGCGACGACGCGCCCTCCGGAGTCGCACAGTTCACGGGCACGCAACCGTCCGGGTGCAGTTTCTGGAAGCTTGCCGCCGACGGCGGCGCCTTCTACACGGTGCCCGGCGATCACTACAACTGCCCCGTCGGCAGCTACACCCACAACATTCCTCTACCGGTCGAGCGAGCGCAGGAGCTGCCGCGGGTCCTGGGAGTGATGACGGAGCTTGGGTATCTAAAGATGAAGGAGGTCCCCGGGATACCGCGCCTGGCGAAAACCCCCGGCGTGATCATCTATGCGCCGCTTGGGGAGACACCGGTCGAGCCCGACGCCGTGATCCTCACCGGACGGCCGGGCGGGCTGATGCTCCTTCATGAAGCGGCGACCCGAAGCGGCATCGACATGCAGCCGCTCTTCGGACGTCCGACGTGCATGGCAATCCCGGCAGCGATGTCGCAGTCGGTCGCCAACAGTTTCGGCTGTGTAGGTAACCGGATCTATACCAATCTGTCGAGTGACGAGCTGTACTCAGTGGTGTCCGGCGCGCAGCTCGAGGCGCTGACCGAACAGCTCGCAACGATCGTGTCAGCCAACGCAGCCCTGGGGGGATATCACGAGGGGCGGCTCGCGACGCTGCGGCGCCCACCATCAGGGTCCGCGGCGGCATAAACGATCACAAGCGCAACCTCTGTCGCAGTTTCAAAAACCGGGCGTCGTCGCGCAGCGGCTCGAAGCGGTGATCGAGCACGATGTTCGGCAGCGCCGGATCGCGCTCCTCACAGGCCTGCTCCAGAAGGGTGAACACGTCGTCCTCCCTGCCGAGACCCATGTGTGCCAGCGCCAGGTGATACGCCGGAACGAACCGCCGCTCCCGGAGGCGCTCCAAGGCCTGCAGAAGAACGGACGCCACCGCGCAGTCTCCCTTGACGGCTTTGGCGTGCGCCAACCAGCACAGCAGCACCGGATCCTCAGGGGTAACCGTCGCCGCCGACTCGAGTTCTGCAACGGCCTCCGAGGCGCGACCGAGTTGAAGGAGCGCCGCCGCCAGCACGCGGCGCGATCTCAGAAAGCGCGCATCCATGTCCAGCACACGCCGGCACGCGCCGATGGCCGCTTCGTAGTCACCCACCACGTAATGTCCCCACGCCACGCTGTTGCCGACAACGAGGCACAGCGGATCGAGCTCCACGGCACGCTGCGCCTCGCGCAAGGAATCGCTGTGACGCCCGAGGAACAGCAGCAGCGAGCCGTACCACCGATGCGCCCCCTCGCTGCTTGGATTGAGCGCGATTGCCTGCTGGTACCCCGCTTCGGCCGCGGCCCAGTCCCAGTCGAGCATCCGCACGATGTTGGCGTGCGCAAGATGAGCGTCCGAGAGGTGTGGATCAAGTTCGAGGGCGCGCAGCGCGTCCCGGCGCGCCAGGCCGAGCACGTCGCGCGGCACACCGGTGTAGTACTCAGCCTGGGCCGTGCGCGCGCGCGCAAGGTCGGCGTACGCCGCGGCAAACTCGGGATCCGATTCGCGCGCCTGGTCGAAATAGAAAATCGCCTGTTCAAGCCCTTCATCCCCGGGCTTGTTCCAGTAGTAGCGACCCTTGAGATACGCCTGGTACGCACCCACATGATGTGATGGACGCAGCGGCTGCTCAGGAAGGAGCTCCACCGCCAGCGATCCGGCAATTCGTGCGGCCACATCGGCCTGCACCGACAGGCAATCGGTGAGGTGACGGTCGTACACGTCGGTCCACAGGTGTATCTCGCTGGACGTTTCCACGAGCGATGCCGTGATACGCACGCGATCGCCTTCGCGTCGAACGCTCCCTTCGAGCAGATAGTCGGCACGGAGGGCCTCGCCGATCTCGCGCGCGCGGCGCGTGCCTCCCTTGAACGACATCGATGATGTACGGGCGATCACGCCGAGCCGCCCGCGCCCGAGCCGTCCAAGTTGCAGGATCATCTCCTCGGTCAACCCGTCGCTGAAGTACTCCTGCCCTGTCTCCCCGCTGGAATTGGTGAACGGCAGCACCGCGAGCCGCGCTTTGAAGTCGGGCGATACAGCGGGCATCGCCGCGAGGCCATTGGCCGCCATCGCCGCGATGAATCTGTAGCCGCGCCGCGGAAGGGTCTCGACAAACCGCGGGTTATCCGCATCGTCCCCGAGGGCCGATCGCAGTCGTTTTACGGCAGCATTCAGGCTGTGCTCGAAGTCCACGAACGTCCCGTCGGGCCACAGCCGCTTCGCCAGCTCTTCGCGGGTGACGACGTCGCCGGGACGCTCCAGCATCATGCGGAGAATCTCGAACGGCTGCTCCTGCAGACGGATCAGGCTCTTGCCCTTGCGCAGCTCGCGCGAGCGCACATCGAGCACGAACGATTCGAAGCGTAAGAGTCGGCCAGCGTCTATCGATGTATCCATGGAGGGCAACTCCCAATTCCCAACTTCCAACTCCCAAGAAGAACGCCGCGCCGCCAAATCCCTTGGGCGTTGGGAGTTGGAGGTTGGGAGTTGAAGGAATTATCGCCGGTGTGACCCGCCGTTTGTGGGACGGACATTTACGGGTCACCAATATGTCACCTCATGTCACCTCCGCTGCATTGAGGCACTTACGGGCGGGGCGCACAGTGGCGTGGTGCGAAACGCGATTACGGCTGCACTCGTGGTGGCGGGGCTTCTCGGCGTCGCCATCGACGCCGTGGCGGCGTCCGATTTGGTTCCGCCACCTGCGGCGGACACGGATGGCGGCCTTCGATTTGGGCGTGCGCGCGTCCAGGTGCGCGTGTACGACACCACCGTCATGTCGGTGGCGGATCAGACGGTTACTCTGCGTGCAGCGACCGGGGTCCTGGCCGCTGCCGGCATCGACATTACCTGGCTGGTATGCGGGAACAGCGATAGATCGGCGAACCCGGAAGCCTGCGCGACGCGGCTGACCCGCGACGAGTTGGCCGTGCGCCTGGTCCGTCTTGCGGGAACGCCGTCGGCTCGGGGACAACTGTCGCTCGGCTACTCGCTGCTCGACATGTCGGCCGGGGGCGGCACGCTTGCGACCGTGTACGTCGATCGCGTCGAGTGGGTGGTCTCGCAAGCAAGAAACTCCCAACCCCCAACTCCCGACTCCCAAGGCGTCCCCGCCATTCAAATACTTGGCTTCGCCGTCGCGCACGAGGTGGGGCACCTCCTCCTGGGCACGAACACCCACTCAGCGGCGGGATTGATGCGCGCCGTCTGGTCGCGCAGCGACATTCAGCGCAACCACCCGGCGGACTGGCTTTTTACCGCCGCCGACAGCCTCGCGATGAGCCGCGCGCTCAGACAGCGGCAGGTCCAGATAGCCTGGAATCGATAAGCATTCCGCGATGCGAAGACTTAAGATCTTCACATCGCGATGCGCATACTCGCACTGCTGTTAGCGGGAGTCCTGCTTGCGCCTGCCCAGGAGGTCGTCGAAGAGCCCTCGCGGCCGTTCGACGCTTGGCTTGGCGACCTGATCGCCGACGCGCGTTCACGAGGATTCGAAGAGAGCCTGCTCAACGAAACACTGGCGGGACTCGAGCCGCTCCCCCGCGTTGTCGAGCGCGACCGCTCGCAGGCGGAGCTGACGATCACACTCAACCGGTACTTCCAGACGCGCATCACGCCGCGCGTCATCCGCCTGGGGCGGCAACACGCGGTATCGGAGGAAGCGCTGCTCCGTCGGATCCAGACAACCTACGGGGTCCCCTCGCCCATCGTCCTGGCGATCTGGGGGCTCGAATCGCACTACGGAGAGTTCACTGGCGCCACTCCCGTATTCCAGGCGTTGGCCACGCTCGCGTGGCAGCCGCGGCGCTCCGCCTTTTTCCGCGGCGAGCTGTTCAAGGCACTGACGATCGTGTCGGGCGGGTACATCGACGCGAAGACCATGACCGGATCGTGGGCGGGAGCCATGGGACAGCCGCAATTCATGCCATCGAGCTACCTGGATCACGCGGTCGACTTCGACAAGGATGGCCTGCGCGACATCTGGCGATCGAAACCGGACACGTTGGCATCGATCGCGAGTTATTTGAAGGCCAACGGATGGACCGCGGGTCAGACGTGGGGCCGCGAGGTCACGATCAGTGACGCGGCGCGCGGGAAGATCCAGGACATCCCGAAGCGCGCGAACGGCTGTTCCGCGATTCGCGCGATGACCGAGCGCAGACCGCTGAATACGTGGAGCGAGTCAGGCGTGCGGCTGAAGAGCGGTGCCGCGCTGCCGAGCAGCGATATTCCCGCCGGCCTCGTCGAGACCGGCGGGCGCAGCTTCCTCGTTTATCCGAACTACGACGCGCTGCTTAGCTACAACTGCGCGCATCTCTACGCGCTGAGCGTGGCGATGCTCTCAGATCGACTGCAGTAATCGCGCTCGACCGGTCGCAGTTCAAGAAATCGGGAGCATCATGCCGTCGGGACGGACTCATGTCGCGTCGCGCCGCGGTCGCCACGCCGGAAACCGCTCGGACGGCCGCTTCCGACCGCTGGCCGCTCGGGTCGCGCCAAGAACGTTCGCTTTCGCGAACGGCGCTCAACCTCGCTGATGCCCCGAGCCGCCTCGTGGTTTCTCGACTTCGCTGTCGGCATGGCTCCAACGCGTCGCCACGCGACATGAGTCCGTCCCGACGCAGGCGCCATGCGAAAGGCCACCTGCAGGTCGGCCTCTACGTTGTGGTGTCGATGAGACGCGCCATCTGCTCGTTGTACCGATCTCCCGCGACGGCGTTCGACGGGAACATCAGCTCGAGCTCCGACACCTCCGTCGTCGTCAGCTCAATGTGCGCTGCTGCCGCGTTCTCTTCCACGTACTTCTGTCGCTTCGTTCCCGGGATCGGCACGATGTCGTTCCCTTTCGCGAGCAGCCACGCCAGGGCGAGCTGCGCCGGTGTGGAACGTTTGCGTTCCGCCATCGCCTCGAGTCGTTGGACCAGCGCCAGATTGCGCCCAAAGTTCTCGCCCTGGAAGCGCGGCAACCGCCGGCGCATGTCGTCGGACGCCAACGTCTCCGTGTCCTTCAGCGAACCGGAGAGAAAGCCGCGGCCCAACGGACTGAACGGCACGAAGCCAATGCCCAGCTCGCGGCAGACGGGCAGCACGTCCTGTTCCGGCCCGCGGAACCAGAGCGAGTACTCGCTCTGCAGCGCGGCAATCGGGTGAACCTTCTGCGCACGGCGAATCGTCGCCGGCGCAGCTTCCGAGAGGCCGATGAACCGCACCTTGCCGCCGCGCACGAGCCCCGCCAGCGCACCGACACTTTCCTCGATCGGTGTCTTCGGATCGACACGATGCAGGTAGAACAGGTCGATGACATCGGTCCCCAGACGACGAAGACTCGCGTCGCACGACGCCGTGATCTCCGCGGGTGATCCGTCCGCGTCAATGCCGCCGCCGCGCGCCGGAAGAATCCCGCATTTCGTGGCGACAACGATCCGTTTCCGCCGGGAGCCCAGCGCGCGTCCCACGAGGGTCTCGTTGTGCCCCTGCCCGTAAATGGCCGCCGTATCAAAGAAGGTGACTCCGAGGTCGAGCGCGCGATGAACCGTACGGATGGACTCCTCATCGTCGGTGGCGCCGTAGGACTGGGACATGCTCATGCACCCTAAGCCGACGGCTGACACGATAGGACCGCTGCGTCCAAGATTCCGCTGTTGCATCGAATCTCCGAATCCCTTGGGTGCGTCCCGGCGTCCTAGATTGTCAGCACTGATCGATCCATGGGCGCCGGCCCGATTCCACGCTGTCCTTGGGAGTGCACTATTAGATAAGATCTGGCGCTCGCGCGTGTGCGCGATCTTTTTCGAGGAGAAAGAAGAATGGCTCTGCAACTTGGCGAAGTCGCTCCGGATTTCGAAGCTGAGACAACCTCAGGACCGATCCGCTTCCACGACTGGATTGGCGACTCTTGGGCGGTACTCTTCTCGCATCCGAAGGATTTCACGCCCGTCTGCACGACTGAGCTCGGTTACATGGCCAAGCTCAAGCCGGAATTCGACAGGCGCAACACGAAAATCATCGGGCTCAGCGTCGATCCCATCGACAGACATTCGAAATGGTCAGAGGACATCAAGGAAACCCAGGGCTACGCGCCGAACTATCCGATGATCGGCGACACGGATCTGAAGGTGTCCAAGCTCTACGGCATGCTTCCGGCCAGCCTCTCCGGCGGCGCCGAAGGCCGCACGGCAGCCGACAACATGACCGTGCGCAACGTCTTCGTGATCGGTCCGGACAAGAAAGTCAAGCTCATCATCGTGTATCCGATGACGACGGGCCGCAACTTCGACGAGGTGCTGCGCGTGATCGATTCGTTGCAGCTCACGGCCAAACACAAGGTCGCCACGCCGGTCAACTGGAAGCACGGTGAAGATGTGATCATCGCCGGATCGGTCTCGGACGACGACGCAAAGAAGACGTACCCGGACGGCTGGAAAGCACCGAAGCCTTACATCAGAATCGTGCCCCAGCCGCGCTCGTAACCGGGCAATGAGCACACAGGCGCGCCGGTGATCCTGCGACAGTTCTATCTGAACTGCCTGGCGCACGCATCGTACCTTGTTGGCGATGAGCGGAGTGCCCTGGCCGCGGTCGTCGATCCGCAGCGCGACGTCGATCAATACCTGGCGTTCGCTGCGGATCACCGCCTGCGCATCACCCATGTCTTTCTGACCCACTTCCACGCCGATTTCATCGCCGGCCACCTCGAGCTGCGTGACCGCACCGGTGCCGCTATCTATCTCGGTCGTGCCGCCAACGCCGAATACGCGTTCACGGCGGTTGGCGATGGCAGCGTCATCGATCTCGGCGACGTGCGGATCGAGGCTCTGGAGACGCCCGGGCACACGCCGGAATCGATTTCCCTTGTCGTGTACGACACGACCACGAGCGCTACGACGCCGGCGGCGGTCCTGACCGGCGACACGCTGTTTGTGGGCGACGTCGGACGTCCGGATCTCCGGGCGGCGCTCGGCTGGTCGGCGGTCGACCTCGGCGGCATGTTGTTCAACTCGCTCCACGGCAAGCTGCTCGCGCTGCCAGACGCCACGCTCGTGTATCCGGCGCACGGCGCCGGCTCGTTGTGCGGCAAAGCGCTGTCGAAGGACACGGTGTCGACCATTGGTGAACAGCGGCGCGTCAACTACGCGCTGCGTCCCATGAGCCAGGCGGCGTTCGTCGACCTCGTCACGACCGACCAGCCCGAGGCACCCGCCTACTTCACCTACGACGCGGTGCTGAACAGCCGCGAGCGGCCCACGCTCGAGGAGGCGCTGGCGCGCGAGCTCCAGCCATTGACTCTCGATCAATTGCTTGCCGCGCAGCACGCGGGCGCGCAGGTTCTCGACACGCGCGACCCGGCTGAGTTCGCCGCCGCCCATCTCGCCGGCAGCATCAACATCGGTCTCGGCGGCCAGTACGCCACATGGGCAGGCACGATACTCGACACGACCTCTCCAATCGTCATCGTTGCGCAACCAGGCGCGGAAACGGAATCGGCGATGCGTCTCGGGCGCATCGGGTTCGACCAGGTCGCGGGTTTTCTGAAGGGCGGGCTTGCGGCTGCCGCGAATCGTGGAGCGGAATCAGATGCGTCGCACAACGACGGTCTCATCGTCTCGACCGATCGTCTCAGCCCGGACGTCGCGGCACAGCGGCTGGCGTCAGCACAGCCCCCGCTTGCGATTGATGTACGGTCACCTGGCGAGCGCGCGGAAAAATGGATCGCCGACACGACGCATCGACCATTGAACTCGCTGCGCACTGCTGCGTTGGTCCTGCCGCGCGATCGACCACTCCTGGTCTTCTGCGCGGGCGGCTACCGCTCGTCGATGGCCGCCAGCCTTCTTCAGCGCGACGGCTTCACGAACGTGAGCGAGCTCGCCGGCGGCATCGCGGCCTGGGAGGCCGCCGGCCTTCCCGTGTCGCGGGGCTGATTCTCCAGCGGATCGGGCCAGTCCACGTACTCGCGTTCCCGCGCGCGAAGCGCACGATACCGGCCGAATACGTCGCGGGCGCTCTCGAGTCCCACCAGCGATCTCCACGTAGTTCCGCGGAACGTGTGCGCCAGCATGCGATGGCCGTGTCGCAGCACGAACCCAGGGTCGTGTCGCAACACTGTCGGAAGGTGCCTCACCTTCATCCAGCGCTCGGCCCTCCAGCGCATGAACTCGATTTCCTCCGCGGTGAGATGCGCGCTGCGCGTGACAGCGGTCGTACCGTCGTACTCATCGACGCGGTGATTGACCACCAGGCCGCGCTCGACGAAATCGCGCGTCATCGGTGTGCCCGGATAGGGCGTCGGATGCTGGATGTAGGGCCAGTCGACATACTTCCGCGCGAAGGTGAGGTTGGCGTCAATCGCCTCCGCCGTATCGTCCGGATTGCCGACGATCAGCCCGCCAATGACGAGCATGCCGTGACGGTGAAGGATGTCCACGGCCGTCGTTGACGCATTACCGATCCTGCGTCCTCCCTGCCGCTGGCTGTTTTTCGCGCCCGCCTTCAAGAACGTCAGATCCTGGTCGAGGATGTTCTCGATGCCAAGAAACACGTAGCGAAAGCCGGCCTTCCGCATGAGCGGCGCCAGCTCGTCGCCGTGCTGCGCGATCGACGACGTCATCCCCTGGACCATGTAGTCGATATCGGCGAGACCCGCGTCAATGATCGCCCGACAGAGCGCCTTGAACCGCGCCACGTCGAGCGTGATGTTGTCGTCGACGATGAAGATGGCACGGGCACCGCGACGGCGCGCGTCCTCAATGTCGGCGATCACGTGCCCGAGCGGAAACCGGTGAAAGTTTCGCCCACGCATCTCGATGATCGAGCAGAAGCTGCAGTCGAACGTGCACCCGCGCGATGTCTCGATGACGTCCACGCCCCGGCCGAGCATCGTGTAGCCGGACAGCACTCGGGCCGCGCGGTTCGGAGGTCTGACGGCTCCCTCCTCGACCGACGTGACGGGCCGACCCGGCGTGCAGCGGAAGCCGCCCTCCTCGCGAAACCATAGCCCTGCCACGTCGGACAGCGGTGTGCCGTTCTCGATCGCGCGCAGCAGCTCGCGGAACGTCAGCTCGCCCTCTCCTCGAACGATCACGTCTACGCCCACGGCGGGATCTGTCCACGCATCCGGCGCAAGACTTGGGTCGTAGCCGCCGACCACGATTCGGATGCCGGGCTTGAGCGACCGGACGAGCGAGATGATGCGGCGCGCGGTGCGTCGCTGAAAGGTCATTACCGACAGCCCGACCAGGTCGGGCTGGATCTCGCGTATCAGCCGCTCGACAGTGCGCCGTACCGATGACTGCGCCAGCACGAGGTCGGCAATAGCGACACGATGATGTGAGTCGATGTTTCCAGCCAGCGACGCGAGCGCCCCATTGGGCATGCGAATCGCGATCGTGGGGCTGTGCTCGAACGAATCGGGCATCGACAGCAACAGGATCTGCACGGCGGCCTCCCGATACGGGCCGCGGAGACACGCGTCATGACTCCGTGGCTGGTCTCGCGGAATGTTGCGACTGAGACATTAACACCAACTCACCTCCGCCGTATCGCGTGGTACGCAGGATGCTGGATTAACTTTCGGCGGGCTCTTGCTCGCCTGAGGAGGAAGTCATGCTGCAGAGGTTCGCGACGGTGCTGTCGGCCGCAGGCTTGGCCATGACTGTCGCCGCATGCTCACAGTCAGATTCGGGGATCACAAACGCCGTGAAAGCCAAGCTGGCTGCTGACGACACGGTGAAGGCGTCTGAGATCAGCGTCGACACGGGCGCGAATGTCGTCACGCTGAACGGCACAGTAGGGACATCGGCCGCGAAGGAGCGGGCGGTCATGATTGCTCGCAACACCAAGGGCGTGACCCATGTGATTGACGACATCGTGGTCGACCGAGAAGTGGCCGCAACGACCGGCACAGTTGAGGAGAAGTGACGACCGAGCTCCGCGGTATCGCCCCCGTGGTACGCGTGATGCTGGAAATTGCGACGGCGGGATTGGCCGCCTGAGGAGGAACTTATGCTGCAGAGGTTCGGGATGGTGTTGACCGTGGCAGGCCTGGCCATGACTGTCGCATGCTCGCAGTCGGATCCAGGGATCACGACCGCCGTGAAGGCGAAGCTGGCTGCCGACGACACCGTGAAGGCCTACGACATCAACGTCGATACGACCAACCACGTGGTGACGTTGACGGGCAATGTCGACTCGGCCGCCGCCAAGGAGCAGGCGCTGATCATCGCGCGCCAGACCAACGGCGTGAACGAGGTTGTCGACCACATCATCATTGCCCCCGCCCCGGAAGCAACCAGGGGCGAGGTCGAGAACAAGCTCGACTCGGCGGGAAGCTACATCAACGACAAGGCGCATGAAGGCGCGGAAGCCGTGAAGGACACGGCGCACGACGCCAAGGTCGCGACTGAGAACGCCGCCAGCAAGAGCGCCGAGTTCATCACCGACGCGGCGATCACGTCGGAAGTGAAGACAAAATTCCTCGCCGACACCGCGGTATCGGGCCTGAAGATCGACGTCGACACGAAGGATGGCGTCGTGACGCTGAACGGCACCGTCAAGAGCAACGCCGAAGCGAACAAGGCGGTTGCGATCGCCCGACAGAGCGCGGGCGTGAAGCGCGTCGTGAACAATCTGCACGTCGGTTAGATCAAAACCACGAATGTACGAAGACACGGAGAAGAGGTATCTTCTTCGTGTCCTTCCGTGCGCTTCGTGGTTGATTCGCCGGCGGTACGCGATTCGCTTCGTGGTACCGTTCGGATCAGCCCACTGCCGCAAACATCAGCAAAATCGATCGTGCCCGCGCGTGGACTTTACCGCGCGCGAAACGGGCTTTCCCTGGCCGTAACGCTCTACGCGACACTGACGACGGCATGCGGCTCCTATGGCGGGCCATCCCCGTCACCGGTGCCTGCGCCGGCCCCCGTGCCGTCTCCTGCGCCCCCGCCCACGCCTGTGCCGACACCATCGCCCCCGCTGTCAGCGAGCACCGTCGCGATTACCGCGAGCGGTATGACGCCGCGAGAAGTCACGATCGGCGCCGGCGGACGCGTGACGTTCGTCAACAACGACAACATCCCGCACGATATCCAGGGAGGCCAGGATCCGGAGCATCGTGACTGTCTCGAGATAGATGCGGTCGGATTTCTCACGCCGGGACAGACCAGGCAGACGAACCCGCTCACCATCGTTCGGACCTGTGACTACCACGACCACAGCTTTCACGCGTCCAACTTCAACGGCCGGATTGTCATCCGGTAGCGCGCGTTTCGCGGACCTTGAAGGTCCGCGCCGCTCGTGTCTGTTGATCGTTTGCCTTTTCGTCGCAACGATCGCGAGCGGCCAGACACCAGACACGCACGACGTGCAGAACAGGCCAGGCATGCAGCGCGACGCCACGCAGCCGGCGAGCGGAGGGTGGCGCTGGACCGGTGATACGAGCGCGTTCGTCGGTTTCAACTATCAGGCGCGCGAGTTCCGCGACTTCCACGCATGGGAGTCGCAGAACTGGCTGATGGGCCAAGGCACACACCCGCTCGCGCGCGGGACGCTCAGACTGATGACGATGGTGTCGCTCGAGCCGTTCACGCTGAAGAACATCGGATCGCCTCAAGTGTTTCAGACGGGTGAGACGTTTCGTGGGGCACCCCTGATCGACTACCAACACCCGCACGATCTGTTGATGGCGCTCGGCGCCGACTATGCCCGCACCGTCGGCCCGGTGTCGTACGTGGTGGGCGCTGACCTTGTCGGCTCTCCCACGCTCGGGCCGACCGCGTTCATGCACCGCCCCTCCGCGTACAGCAATCCGGAGGCGCCGCTCGCCCATCACTTCATGGACTCGACGCATATCACGCCGGGCGTCGTCCGCGGCGGCGTCGCGGTCAACGGCTGGGGAATGGAGGGCTCGTGGTTCCGCGGCAAGGAGCCCGACGAGCGGCGCACCGACCTCGATCTCGGCGCGCTCGACTCTTACGCTCTCAGATTGTCGTGGATACGCGGTCCCTGGGCGGCCCAGGCTTCCGGGGCGCGTCTGCACATGCCGGAGGCGATCACGCCGTACGACGCCGACAAGCTAACCGCATCGGTTGCCTATACCAATGCCGATCGGCGCGTAATGGCGTGGATGTTCGGCTTCGGGCAGAACCGCGAGATCCACGGGAACTTCGAGGCCTACCTGTTCGAGGCGACGATCAAGGCTTCAACTCGCGGCATGGTCTTCACGCGCGCCGAGTCGGTCGACAAGGACATTCTCGATGCGGGTTTCCACCCGCGCGGCGTCTTCCATCGCCACCGTCACTCGCAGGTCGGTGCGCTGACCGTCGGCTATCTGTTCAACGTTCTCCAGACGAAGGCCGGCATGTTCGGCATCGGCGCCGATATCACGGGCTATTCGGTACCGATGAACCTGAAGGAATCGTACGGCTCGCCCTCGAGCTATCACGTATTTCTGCACTACGCACTACGCGGACAAGGCGTGATGCATCACTAACTCTGTAGGGATCGGGATCCGGGATCCGGGATTCGGGATCCGAGGCGCGTCCTGATCCCTGATCCCTGATCCCTACAGGTTCCACCCCGCTACCAAAGAAACCTGACAGCGATCTCCCCCTGCTGCCGCGGCTGCGACGTCAGGATCTGTCCGAACGAGTTTGAGGTGGCGTTCGTGACCCAGCTCGAGCCGATGCCACCCAGGTTGTCTTGACCAAAAAGGTTGAACACCTGACCGACGAGCTCAATCTTCCGCGTGCCGCCGAGGCCGAAGCCCTTCGTCACGCGTACGTCGGTTCTGTTGACGACGTTCGTGTCGATCTGCGACGCCGGAATCGCCGCGCGCCCGCTGGTTGCGCGATACGCGTTCACCGCCTGAAGCATCGACGCGTTGTCGCGATTGCCCATGCCCCTGTAAGTGCCTGGCACCAGGTCGTTCGTCGACGATCCGTCATTGTTCAAGTCGATGCCCGCAGTTGGTGTGAACGGCGTCGTCGACCGGTAGCTGAAGATGATGCCGGCGACAACATCCTGTGGAAGCTGGATCCCACCGCTGACGACCAACGCATGCCGCCGATCGTTACTAGCCGGACCCTGATCCTGCGTCTGGACGTACGCGTCGGTGAACGGGAAGTTGGTGTCCTGCTTCGCGAGCGAGTACGACACCTGGTACTGATAGCGGTGCGACAGACGTTTTTCGAGACGAACGAGCAGCGCGTTGTAGTCGTACGTTCCGACCGTCTTCACCATGTTGATCTGACCCCACTCGGCCAACGGCCGGGTGGTAGTGCCGGGGAATGGCTGGTTCACGTTATATGTCGTCGGCAGGTTTGCCGTCCGTTGGACGATCCCGTCCACGTTGATCGCGGTGTCAGCCGTCAGCTGCTGCGAGAACCCGATGCTGCTCGTCGAGACCGGCGCGTTCTTGATGTCGTTCGCCATGATGCCGACGTTCGGCGGCGCCGTCGACACGAACGTAATGGGATCACGGCCGCCGAACGGATCGGGATACGACGGGTTCGTGATGCTGACGTTGTTCTGGAGCAGCGCGACCAGCTCGTTCCCCTGGTTGCCGTTGAAGAAGACCTGGTACGCGACACCGAAGCCGCCGCGCGCGACCGTCCGGCCGTTGCCGAGCACGTCCCATGCGAAGCCCAGGCGCGGCTGCCAGAGCGGGTGGCCGCCCCGGCTCGCAAAATCGACGTACGGGAGCTTGCGCGGATAACGCCCCATGTCGACCCACTCATCCCACGCCATGGTCTGGTAGTCGACTCGCAAGCCGAGGTTGAGCGTCAGGCCACGCGTCGTTTTCCACTCGTCCTGGACGTAGCCGGTGTACAGGTGGTCCGGAATGTCGCGCACAATCGCCGGCCACGTCTGCGCGTACTGCCGGGCGCCGGTCAGCTTCTTGAAGTCGAAGTTGGGATCGCTGGGGTTGAAGTACTGGTCGACGCTGAAGGTCCACGTGCCGAGCGGATTCGGCGACGCATACTCGTGCGTCTTGTAGTTGCTGTACGCCCCGCCGACTTTCAGGTTGTGGTCGCCCATGCTGATCGACAGCGAATCATAGAGATCCTTGAACGGCGTCGTCGTACCAGGCGAGGACATGCAAGGCGGCAGGCACTGGTTGTATCCCCATGAGAAGCTCGGGAACACGTACCGCGTGCATCCAAGCGTGTCGCCGCCCAGGATCGTCTGCTTCTGATTGCAGACCGCCGGCGTGTAGTCCTTGCTCATCTGCGTCGTATCGGTCTGACGCGCCCACTGCCAGTTGACTTCGTTCACCATGTGGTTATTGATGACCCAGGTGTGCGTGCCGGCATTCGTGTACCGGGGGATGAACTCGTCACTCGCGCCGAAATTCGACGACGTGCCACCGCATCCGTTGCAGAAGAACAACGTATGCTCGTTCAGATAGCGGTACATGATGTTCTGGTTCGGCGTGAGCTGGAAGTCGGTCCGAACGAACGAGAGGTTCTGCGTGAAGCCGCCGCGGTAGCTTCCGTTGAACGAGGCGTAGTACTGGGCCGGCGCGTTGACCGTGAAGAAGGCGCGTTCCTCGGTGTGCTCGAACGTGCCGAAGAAGTGCAGCCGGTTCTTGATGATCGGGCCGCCGATCGCGCCGCCGAACTGATCGCGGCTGTATTTCGGCTTCTCGCCCTGGCCTGCATCCACCGCCGCCTGCGCGAACTTGTCGAGGCGGTTCATCTTCTGGTTTCGGAAGAACTCGAACGCTTCGCCCGTGAAGCTGTTGGTCCCGCTCTTGGTCACGACCGACATCGTGCCGCCCGGACGCCATCCGTACTGGGCCGGCTGTTGAGTCGTATGAACCGCAAATTCGCGAACGGCCGCCTGCGGAATGTCGCTGCGAGGCTCGGCCGTCTTCGCCGTCACATTCGGTACGCCATCGACCAGGTGGTTGGTGGAGGCCGTCCCGATCGCCGCACCAATCGACGCGTTTGGTCGCTTCACGCGCGCCGTGTCCTGACCCGTCCCTGGCATCAGCAGGGCCAAGTTCACGACCGACCGGTCCTGCACCGGTAGAATCGAGATCTGCTCCTGCGTCACCACGCCGCCAACCTCGGTCTTTGTCGTCTCTACCACGGGCGCCTCGCCGGTCACCGTCACCGACTCCTGAAGCGTCTGGACGCCCATCGAGATGTCCTTCGGGTACTCGAGCCCGATGGTGAGGACAACACCTTTCACGTCTACCGTGGAGAAGCCCTGGAGCTCGGCGCGGATGTCATAGCGTCCTGGCGGGAGACCCGCCGTGCGGTATTTGCCGTCCGCCTCGGTCACAACCGTGCGGACGTTGCCGTTGTCGGCGTTGGTCACCGTCAGCGTCACGCCGGGCAGCACGCCGCCCTGGGTGTCGGTAATGGTGCCGGCGATGGCGCCGGTGGTTGCCTGAGCCGCCACAGGGACCACGCGTCCGAGCGCGAGAACCACGACCAGAGCCACAAGCAAACCGATCCGCGGGTGCATGAGAGAAGCGATCTGCCGCATCGTTTCCTCCTAAGAAACAAAAGTAAGCGAGACAGGATACTCGAGCTCTACAGATTGTCGCGCCAGGTCCGACCGCCTCCGCGCGTTGCGCCACGGCGAGTCTCGCCGAAGCCGAAGGCGGAAAGGACCTGGCCTACCGCGCGCCGGTGGCCGTGACGTTCGCGGGTACCGGCATGATGACGTACG
>DAIRVG010000067.1:0-29574 GCA_036802945.1 Vicinamibacterales bacterium | reverse complement strand
GAGTGCACCAACTGGAGAGACCCATGACGCCGATTACAGGGATTGCCAGAAAATTCTTCGAGGCCTGCGAAACGGGCAAGGGATGGGAAGGATGCAAAGCGTACTGCAAACCCGATGCGACTTTTTTTGCGCAGGCAGAGCCGCTTGCCGCGGTAAAGACCCTGCGGCAGTACACGGACTGGATGAAAGGTCTGCTGACGTTCAGGCCGGACGGACGATATGAACTCAAGTCGTTTGGCACTGATGATGAGCGGAAGAGCGTCTGTGCGTACGGCGTCTTCTCGGCCACTCATACCGGCCAGGGTGGCCCCTGCCCACCAACCGGCAGGAGTGTGAAGACAGACTACGTGTACGTGATGGAGTTTGACGGTGAAAGAATCCGGCACATGACCAAGATCTGGCATGCTGGATTAGCCATGAAGGAGTTGGGCTGGGTTTAGACGTCAGCATCCGCAGACGGCTATTTTGTCGTCCGCGAAGTAGAAGAACTTCGACTGCGGGGCCAATTGCGCGGGCTCTTTGTAGTCGAGGCGACCATCTCAGAAGGCATCGACCCTGCCTCTTCCCGGCCAGCGCGCATTCGGCGACTAAGGCGCGCGTCTCTCTAGACGGTCAATGTGGCCTCGACGAGTCCCGTTCGCGACCGTCCCAAAATCAAGTGTTTGTCCCACGTCATTTCGAGGTATGCGACTCCAGGCCAATCGAGGTGAAAGTCGGGCTCGTGCCAGAGAGGTTTGTCCCACATCGCCAGGGCCACTGAAAGCGTTCTCTAAACGCTACGGCGTTACTCGGGACTGATCTGCGTTGCTCGGTAGTTGTCCGAGTATTCCTCCCGCGCCAGAAGGCCAACGAAGTCTCGCCCCAACCGGTAGATCAGTAGAGGCGCGCGTAGCTCGCTTCGATGTCGCGCTCGTAGTCCTGAACCGTCAACCCTTCAGGCTTGATCTGATCGAAGACCATACACGCGTACGACGGAAGCGCGTCTGGCGCCGGCCAATGCTCAGGCGCCCACAGACGTGCGCGCAGGAAGGCCCTCGCGCAGTGAAAGAACGACTCTTCAACTTCGATGCCGATGGCGAGCAGCGGCGTTTTTCCTGCCGCGACACACCGATCGAGTAATCGTGGATCCCGTGTGATCGACGCGCGTCCGTTGACGCGCAGTGTCTCCTCGCGCCCTGGGACGACGAACAGCAGGCCGACGTTCGGGTTGGTCAACAGATTCCGCATGCCATCGATGCGCTTGTTGCCAGGGCGATCGGGAATCAGAAGCCGACGATCGTCCAGCACGAGCACAAATCCGGGCGCATCGCCCTTCGGCGAGACATCGCACCGGCCATCCCCACCGGCCGTCGCCATTAAGACGAACGGTGAACGCGCGATAAAGGCCCGGCAATAATCGTCGAGGACCGGCCGCTGCTTGAGCACCGCCCGGGGTCCGGGAGTCCCGATGATGGCGCGCAGCTCCTGCTCGCTCGTGATCACGTCTGCGAAGGCATCCATGTTAGCCATCCATTGTGGACCTGTTGCATCCGGGGTCACTTCCGGTATGCGCAGCTCCCGTGTGGTCGCCAAGGGTCGAGGAATCCACCTCGTCGCTGCATTGCCAGATCGGCGTTTGTCGTTGCTAACGGTCCAAATGAGGCGCGCGCCGCGGCCTCATGATCGCACGATCTGTCTGGCGCGTCGGCTCCATTTGGATGTTATACGGCGCCTTCCGAACGGAGATTCAACGAGGACCAGCGTGTGGCTCTCGTCGACATTGAGTCGTTACGCGTTCCTGTACGCCTCGAAGCGGAGACGAGTGTAGTCTGCCGTCCAGACGCCATCGGCACCACAGAGCAACGGCTTCAGCCGATCACGTACATCGTCAAGGTATGTCTGGCGGTCACCATGCGGTAATGCAGCCGCAAAACTACCGGCGAAGGTCTCCAGAAAGCCGGACACGTCACCAGGCAAAGGCGTTGGACGAGGAATGATCTCGATGTACGCGACGGCAAATCCCGCCTTCGCCAATCGGCCTCCGTAGTCCTCGGTCGTCGGGAAGTACCACGGATTCGCGGCCCAACCGTCGTAGCCGCGTCTCTCGAGCTCCATGACGAGCGCCGCCTGAATCGTGTGGCAGCATTTGTGACCACCACATTCCGCAACGAAGCGTCCGCCGGGCCGGAGTGCTCGAAACACGTTGCGAATCACTCGATCGGCATCCTTCAACCAATGCAACACGGCATTGCTGAACACCGCATCGAACTCCTCGTTGTAATCGATCTCGTATGCGTTCTGCACCGAGACGTTGAGCGCCAAACCTAAGGCAGCCCGGATCAGGTCAGGACTGGAATCGATGCCGACGACGTCGCAGCCTCGGTCCTGCAACCTCTTGGTCAGCACGCCATCCCCACACCCGAGATCAAGAATGCGTTCACTCGGCTTGGCGTTGAGGAGCTCGACCACCGGCATGCCCAGATCGCTGACAAAACGCGCGTTCTTCTCGTAGCCTTCGGCGTACCACGTTTGCTCTGTCATTGCGTGATCCAGGTCTGGACTGTATAACGGTCCGGCTCACCTGCGCCGCGCGGAGTCACGATACCACCGGCACGCGGCGTCGGGTGCAGCACCCGTTAGACTGCACGCCTCCAAAGTGGTCATAGCTAGAACCAAAAAGTCTTCATTTCTGCAAGCAGTTCCGTCGTCAAGGACCGTCCCTCCGTTTCGGGAATCACGGAGTCGATGCCACACTTCGGGCAGAGCGCCGTGACGCCGTCGTCCGTGCTGCCGGTCTCGACCTGGGGGCCGTCAACCCAATCTGTTACTTCTGCTGGAGAGAATACGGCACAACAATAGAAACAACCGGCACGCGAGCTTCGTCCAAGCAGAGGGCGGTTATCCGAAGACAGTCGGTGCAATGACTCTTGGTCTGCCTTGGACAGTGAAGGCATCGGCGCTTCTCGCGCGGTATAAAGTCCGGCGGTACATCCGCGCGGGGACCGACCCGAGACTTCATATCAGCCGGTTGGGACACGGCTGTCGGCCGCGGGGGAATGTTAGAACGCCGTGGTTCTGTTCACCAACCATGCATGATCGTCAGAAGACTTCGGCAGGGAAAAAAGGTGGCGTATCAGTTCGGATTACGCTGAACTGTTAATGAAATCCATTGACCACCATGCCCTCCAATAAGGGCGTTGTGGTCTGACCAGCTTCGTGGTCAACGGCCCGCCTTTACGGAAACAGCATCGTGTAGTTGATCTTGCCTACCGTGTGCACTGGGAAGATCCGAACATCGACGTCGACGTCCAAAGTCGTCCGATCTCGGCTACCGGGACGTTTCCCGAGGCTATTTCGACTCTCTAGCGTGATTTTGGTGACGAGGCGATCACGCCCGCAATGGCGGCTGGCGTTTCAGATCATGTCTGGGAACTGTCTGAAGTTGTGGAGCTGCTTGAAACAGCCGAGAGAAAAGCGGCGTAGCTGAGTAGCTATGGCAAAGACACGCACGGTGAGATACGTCGGCCGCATCCACTGCGTGCTCGACTTTCCGAGCATCCATGTTGTCGATGAGCGCAATATCTTCTCTAGTCCAAATGAAATGGTGAAAGCTCGTAGGTTCATCGCGCGGTGGCTGCCGCAGACCGACGCCATGCTAGAGGGAGGATCCTTTAGGCTGAGCGTGGATGTTCGCTACCTGGAACACCAAGGCTATCGCCGAATATTCCTGTGTAAATGGCGGTCTGGAGAGTCGGTCAGTGCCGCGCTTGATGCCGCTACAGTGAAATGGAAGCAACTCAAGGCCCAGAAATCTCAAACTTGACCACTACCCAAGCGCGAGTGAGTGAGTGCAAGCGCTGACGAGGAATATCATGAACTTCTTCCGAGGATCACCGATTCCAAGGGATCGAAGCGCGCCGTAGCACTCGAGGGTAGGAACTATGAAGCCGATCGCAACGTTCATCATGGTCTTAACGGTGGGCATAGGCGTACTTAGAGGTCAGTCTTCAGGAGCGCCCGCCGCCCTTCCGCTCGTGAGTCGGATCCGTGCCGGGGATATTGTGGCAATTGATCAGGCAGGACGCAGCGGTAACCGAGAATATATCCCCTATCTCAGGAACATCCGTCGAGATCCTGTGTACCTCGGTGTCACGGATGAGAGCCCAGCAGAGCAAGCGCGGGTGGCGCTCGCCAAGCTAGGCGACGCAGCAGCGTTGCAAGAGTTCTGGTGCGCGACTACCTCGGAGCAACCTACGCGGGTCGGGTTGGACCCTCCGATCAGCGCGTTCGGGTTTATTGGAGGCTGGTATAGCGTTCAGGCTCTCCGCACGTTTCTGGGTCCAAACGGCGGGGTCCATCAGAGCAAAGCGGCGAGCAAAGCTAGGACATCGGGGGACTTCACGTATCTTTCCGCTCGTTTCACCGCATTGCAGGTCCTTCCGACTGTGCTTCGGGACGCGCCTATCAAGCAGTCAGCTACTACGATCGCAGAGGAGCGTCGACTCGCTGACGAATGGCAAACTTGGATTGCAGGACACGCGGAGGACTTGAGAAGAATGGAGCCGACAGGTGACGGCGTCGACTTTTCCGATCGCAGCTGCAAGGATGGTAAACCCGTGAAGAGTCAGCGGTAGACTCAGACGGCGGCACCGAAGCGCATCGCGCCAGCGACCCGCTGCAAATCAACAACCTCGGGCAACGCGAGTTCGCCGCCTTGATCGAGGCCGCCGGCGTGAAGGCGATCACGTTCCACGGCCTGCGGCATACGTGCGCGACGCTCCTGCTCACCGCCAAGGAGCCGGTCCACGTTGTCAGTGATCGCCTCGGCCACGCGCGGGTGACGATGACGCTCGAGATCTGCGCGCACGTCCTGCCGACGATGCAACGCGAGGCCGCCGCGACCCTCCGGTGCCGGGACTGGTTCGGGTCGGGTCCACGGGTCGGACACGAGCGCGATCATACCGGGGGTCTCGGCGCGGGATGCGAAAGCGGGACCTACCTGGCGCTGGCGGGTAGAATCTCAAGCCGCTGATGTGGTCGCCGACGTCAGTGAATAGCCTCGACCGGAGAGTCTGGGGCAGGGGGTGACACCGACCAGCTCTGATCGCAATTGGCGCAGCGCCACAGCAGCACGACAGATTCGACGTGGATAAACGTCTCGATCCTCACTCGGCCGGTTGCTCCGCAGAGCGGACATTGTTGCGGGATCCTTAGAGTGAGTGCCGAATGGCTCTGGGGCATCAGGGTCCAACGCTCGCTCGCGGTCTCTGACTTCCTTTGCGAGCCGGAACTATGGACCAGTCGTGCAGACGTTCAAAGGGGTACTTAAATTGTGGAACGTGCCCATGCCGAACTGCAGGCGACGCCCAAGGCGCGAGTAGGTCCTAAGGGAAGTCCCTGTAGGACTAAAGGGACTTCCCTATAGGACTAAGGGCCATTCGCCGTCCTTCGCTTCCCCTTAAGACAGAACGAACAGGGGTTACTCCATGGTTGAAAGGCTCACCCGTGGACGGCAGAAGAACTCGCCCGCGAAAGTCGGGGCGTCACGGTCAGCGTTTGCAGAGCGCTTCACGAGCCTGATGGAGTGGACATCAACAAGCGTTGAGGCCGCGCTTACGACGGTCCCCACGGGTGACACGGCGTCGCTCCGCAGGACCCTCCCGTCGTTCGCCGCCATCAGAAATGGTCCACGAACTCATGCAGGATCCGCAGGCGTACTGCGAGACCGCAGTCTCGCCCCTCATAATGCGCTCGCGTCGCACATAACCGACGACCCCGCAGTGAGGGCACGGCGTTTGGTCGGGCATATCGAGGGGAAATGAATCGCAGACCCCCGCGGTTTACGCCTGTGCCTGTGGCTTCCTACGACGTCTCGTCGTCACGATCAACCATGCCATGCCAGTGCCGAGCAGGAGCAATGACGTCGGTTCCGGCACCGTGTCCGTCACGACAAAATCATCCAGGCTGAATCCATTCCCGGCCGTAAACGCCACGGACCACGGGTCACCCGCTGCGAGGAACAGGCCACCAAGCGGATGACTGCCGGTGCTGATGATGGGGATCGTGATTGCTCCAATCGTGACCAGACCCAGATCGGCGGCTCCAAAACTGGAGACCCGGAAGCTGTTGAGGATTACACCGTGGTTAAACACGATCCGGATCGACTCGTTCGTGCAGCCTCCATCGAGTTGGTCCGATTCCTCGTCGCCACCGCAGGTGGTGTTGTCCACATTGATCCCAAACGACGATGCCGTTTGGTTCAGCAAGAGGTTGCGGAGTGGGGGTTCGTTGAACGTGGTTGGCAGCGCCGTGAGGGTCGCCGTCAGGCCATCAATGGTGAGGGGAAACGAATTGACTTCGTCGATGGTTTCGATGAACGGGTCGCGGAGGTTGAAGGTGATTGGAGATGCAGCCGCGAGGTTCGGGAGCAGCAGGAGGGTGAGTGAGAGAGACCCGACGACCTTCTTCATCGCATCCTCCAGGAAGTAGACAATAGGCGTCGTCAGCGCCGCACACTCCGCGACGGACACTCGATTTTGTTAAGGATTCTTGATTTGTCGGGGAACCACGCAAGAGCTTAGCAACAGCTGAGCCATTCTGAGCAGAAATGGGCATCGGGCCCTTTCGGCTCGGAGCGTGAACGGCCAGAGGAAACGAGCGAAGCGGACGCACTGATCGAGTCGGGGCGCCCCAAGATGAAGGAAATGACCAAGCGACATCAGAAAACATCGAAACTGTAAGCGGGAGGGGCTCATGGCGGGAAAGCTGACGCGGTACTGGAAACTCGCGATCGTCTGGGCAGTCTCATTGGTCGCCGTGGGAGCGATGTCGTTATCGGCACAGGATCGCGGAAGGCCCCTGCCACCTACGGAGGTTCCTACGGTCGTCTCAGGCAACGACGTGGGATTCCGAATCGAACGAACGCAAGGTGGGATTCAGATTGGCAAGGTCGTCGTCCGCATCAACGGGCGCTGGGTCGATACTGAGACCCCAACGGCAGCGGCACGCTGAGATCAGCAGGGGGCGGCCGGGAAAGTCGCCCCTATTTTTAAATGGATCATTACTGCGTCGAGGTTGTTCAACGCGGTCTCCCTGGAAGAGCAGGTGATCGAGATGCCTACCGAGCGATTGGAAACCATCTCTAAGATGGTGCAGGTTCTGAGCGTCGTCGCCGGAGTCGTGATCAGCGTCCTAAGTTTCAACGGCGCCAGGGAAGCCGAAGCACGCGCATTGCAGGCCGATGCGGAAAAACGCGAGGTCGAAGCGGCGAAGTCGTTCTTGGACCTTCGTCAGCGTTTGTATCTCGACGCCGTCCAGCAGGCCGCAGTACTGTCCAACCCCGAAGTGCATTCACCGCAAGAACTTGAGGCAGCGAAGAAGCGGTTCCGAGAGTTGTACGTCGCCGAGTTGAGCATGATCGAAGGCATTGGTGTCGAGGGGATGATGAAAGCCATGGCACGCGAGGTGGATCCACCGCTACTCACACTGACGCCGGCTCAAACCGCTGCGTACAGCTTGGCTCATGAGTTGCGCAGGTCATTGGTGCAGTCGTGGGGTATCGACGAGGAGCTCGTTCAGAATCCGAATCCATAAGCGACGCCCGGCATGTAAAGGGAAGCCCAGACGAGATCGAAACGGAAGGCGGCGAAAAAGCGATGAGGCCACTTGAGATTATCGCCTACCTTGGGCTAACCGTCGGGCTGGTGATTCTCTACCAGATCTTCCGGCTGCTTGAGCGCATCCTCGACCTGCTGCTGCGGAGCCTGCCACTGCATGCCGTCGCGCTCTTGCCGCCTGAAAACGAATCGGTTGACGTTACCGAAGAGACGCAGTCCTCCATTCAGGGGTTTCGGCAAAAAACAAGTGGGTCGCCAGATGCGGTGACTGCGAACCACACAGAATCAAACAGCTAGCAGTCTGTGGCGTAAGTCAAGCGCAACGCGGTGGCGTGCAGCGGCATCCGCACACGAGCGATGCTATGAATCGACGGTAAAGACCATGGCACGGCCGGCTGATGCCACCCTCTTGAAGAACTCAGGAAGACCAACGAAGCAGCTCCACAGATAGTCGAAATCCTCATTGCTTAACGGCGTTCGGTAGTCAGTCGGATCGATTGCGTCGTATCGGGCGCGCAGCGATGCCTTGTCGATCGGCGCGAGCGCAGAAGCGACATCGCCGACCTGTTCAGGTGTCAACAGCGATACAACGAAGTCGTCGCCCTCATAAAGCTGTTCGCCCCCGAGAACGCAAGCTCGCAGCGGCTACTCTCCATTGTCGTAGGCGAGTCTGCCATCGGTGAGACAGCGATGGATTCCGGCCCAGCCTTTGTCGGCCTGACACAGCCACGGTTCGTCCCAGCGTTCCTCGATGTCGTCTTGGATCACGGTCCGTAATTGATCGTCGTTCTCGGCGTTCCGCAGCTTTTCAACATCGACGGGGAGAAGCGCGAAATACACACCTCGTTGTGACATACGTTGCCGGCCTCCGTCCGCTCCCCTTCACAGTTGTGACGAATCTCGTGTCGGGCCGCATGATGTTGCGCCTGGAGCCACGTTAGGAGGGAATGGGTGGTGGAAGGTTGCTGTTAACTCAGC
Source organism: Vicinamibacterales bacterium (assembly GCA_036802945.1). Taxonomy (GTDB): domain Bacteria; phylum Acidobacteriota; class Vicinamibacteria; order Vicinamibacterales; family UBA2999; genus Gp6-AA40. Next base: position 21,001 of record DAIRVG010000067.1, on the reverse strand, counting down.
TCTCCCGCAAGACGTTTGACGTTTGAAGCGGCGACGCGCGGCGCGCTGCCCAGACGCCGCCGATCAACGCCGCCACGAGCGAGCCGCCACAGAACGTCATGATGCCGAGTAACTCAAATGGGCGGAACTCAAAGCGGTATCCCGGAGAGCTCGTCGAAGCGTCGTAGTACACGGACCAGACCGCAATTCGCGCGACCCAGCGCATCAGTACGGCCCCCGCGTAGAGCGTCACCATCACGGGGCGATGGCCCCTATACGTACGCACGGCGATGTAGCTTCCGATGGCCTCCGAAGCAGGGGGTATCCACTGGACTACGGCGAAAAAAGGACCGAGGTACGGAAATCCATAACCGCGTCCGAAGTACCACGCGTTGAATGAACGGGCGAATGCCTCGATCGCGGTGAATGCGATGAATTCCCAAAACACCCAGCTCGACACCAAGCCGAGCGCAAGGCCAGCCGACAGTGCGATCGGGTGAGCGCGGATCTCGCGAACGGCGCTAACGACGATTGCGACGCCCACCTGCCGCCAGTACCACAATGATGAACGACCGCAGCGATACTCCTCCAGGAGGTCTCCTGCGATCGAGTCCTCGATGGCGGCGAGGTTGTTCAGCGTCCAGGTTGCGAATGCGGGTGGCTGTCGAGTCACGACTGTCCCTTCAGCACCGAAAGTCCTCGCCACATCGCGGTCAGCCCCTCGTGCGTGTCGCGGACAAGACGGACGCCCTTACTCGTCACTCGGAAGAACTTCTTCCCTCGACCACCACGTTCGGGTGTGGGATCGCCCAATGAAGACGTCACCAACCCTCGCGCCGCCAATCGCTCCAGCGAGGCATACACGGCGGCGATTGCCACGTTGCGGCGCCCTGTGTTCTCGATCTCTCGCGCGATGGGCACTCCGTAGGCGTCCTCCCCAACCCTCAGGATTGCGAGGAGAATCATCAACTCGAAGTCAGTGAGGGTGGAGCGGGACATTTCATCGCTAATAGTGATGAAATAACCCGAAGAATGCAAGCGAGATTTGGAGTTACGCGGTGCTATCGGCTATTTGCACGGGTCCCGATGGTACGGCCTTGTACTGGGGTTCGCTCCGATTGGTGGAGGCGGTTCAGTGCCGTGGGGCTACGCGCGGCAACACCCGCACCGCAAGGCGCCTGGTCGATTCGGTTGCGGACGTGATGACGAATGCCTGCGGCCAGCTCGGGACTCAGCAGACCGGCATCAGCCGCCTCGTACGCGATCCGGCGGACGGCTGCCAGCCGCAGATTGATGGTGGCGGGCGCGTAATGGCGTTGCTCGAGGTGGATCCGATAGCGAAGAACGACGGTGCGGTTGAACGCGAGACGTGGCTCCGAGCAGTACCAGGCGACGAACTCTCTAATCGCGTGTTCGTAGGTCCGCTGGCCGCTGGCGGACGTGAGGCTGTTCAGCACGGCCGTCTTGGCTTGTTCCAGGTCGGGAAGGGCCAGCACCCGCTTGGGCGACTTCTTTGTGCGTTATTTGGACTTCGGCATTCGGCGACGGCCTCCTTCACCGTCGCCGACAGCGTTGACCCCGTCATCCCTGGGGCGTTACCGGGGACCTATTGTCTGGTGGACCAGACGGGCGCCAGTTGGAACCGAATCGCGTCGTGGCTGTGCCGGCTCGATTCCCTTAGAGGAGGTTGAAACGAAGGCGCGTGAGCACATCGACGACTCCGCGAGAACTCAACCTTGGGGACATGTCGTAATCGTTTATCGGTCGGTCGAATAGCATTGTCGCGGACCGGCGTCCGCGCCGGACGTTATGACCGCCGTTTGTACCGCAGCCTCACGACCGTCTCCTGATCGACGACCAGCGGCTTGACGAACTGGTGCGACGTACCCGCGCGCGGCACGTCAACGCGGATCGGCAGCACGCCGGCCGTGCGCCGCTGGAGGTTGATCACATTCTGTGACGGCGGCGCGGTCCGCGCCGGAATCGGTGACTCGGCGGCGACGGTTACCGTTTCCGTGAGCGACCCGATCTCCAATTCGAACTCGAGCTGCCTGGGTCGCTGATCGAAGAGAAACGAGGTGGTCGCTGGTTGAAATCCCTGGAGCGAAGCGCTGGCCGTGACCTCGCCCGAGGCAACACCCGAGATCGAATACGTCCCGTCGCTGCCAGTCACCGCCCTCTTCGGTCCCACGGCTGTCTGAAGGTCGATGGTCACACCCGGCAGCACTGCGCCGGTCGAATCGGTTGCGCGGCCGCGGATCTGGCCCGGCAGACCGTCGTTAGCGAATGAGATCCGAACTGGACCGCGGAACGTGGCACCACTAAATCCCGCGACAGTGCCGTAATCGCGGCCCGCGCTTCCGAAAGCCGTCGTTACTCCGAGTTTCTGCACGTCGATGACATTGCCGCCGATCGCACGGACGGAGTACCGCTCCGGCGCGAATACTTCCCATTCGACGATGCCAACCGGAATGTCCATTCTGGGAAGCGTCATCTCCAGCTCGCCTTTGCGCGAAAACGGGGTGCCTGCGTGGAGAAAGACGAACGAAACCTGATACGTCCCGCTGGGGCGGAAGCCGGGACGCAGAAGCGGAACGCGTATGCCGTCCGCACCGAGAACAGGCTTTGCTGTTTCCCCCGCGACGTCAACTGACACCATCGACGCGCCAGCCGGCAGCGTCACCCTGAGGAATGGCTGCGCGCGATTCTGCAACTCCAGCAGCACTTCTGTCAGCGCCCGTCCCTCGCTGGTCACGAGCGTCGTCGCCACGGCACGATCGGCGACGGCCGCGAGCACGCCGGCATCCGCGAATCGCTTGACGTCCAATGCCAGGCCGGGAGCAGCGGCGCTGCGTTGATAGCGAAAGGCCGCCAGCACTGGCAGCCGCGCGAGAGACTGCAGCGCGCGATTGAGCTCGCGGACATCGATCCGGTGCATGCCGTCACGCTCGGCAGCCGTTAGCTCCATCGTGCCGACACCTTCGACCGCGACTTCGCCGACTTCCCGTTGAACGTCGCGCACCGTCACCAGCCCGGTGTCGAGCGCGAACGACCCGCCGTCGTGCGGACGCTCGAGACTCACGAGCAGCTGGTGGCTGCGCAGCGCCGGGTCGCCCAGCGTCAGCACGACACCGTCCTCGCGCGGCTCGCTGTTGATGAGCGAGCGTCCCGAGATTCCTGTGAGCTCGTAACCTGCGGGGAGCCGCACGACGACCGTGCGGAGCTCACCCTGAACGACGGTGACATTGATGAGCGCCACCATGCGCACGTCCGAATCGCCGAGCGTGATCAGGGTCATCACATCGGCCAGCGTGCGCATCTCGCGTACGGCCGCGACGGGGGCGCTGTCGCGCATCGACCACGACACCTCCGTGGCGGAGCCTGGATCGAGCGTGACGTCCACGACTGTGCGGCCGTTGGCCACCGAGCGCGCCGTCACGAGACCGGCCGAGAGATGGACGTCCGCCTGCTCGCCGGGCAGGTCGATCGTGGCGCGAGCGCTTCCGGCTTGCGGAACCGGCAGCACGAACGACGCTCGTCCGGGCCCGAAGATCAACGGGGTGCCCCACTCGAGCGTCAGCGAGAACGGACCTGGCCCGGGAATGAGCGCGGAATGCGCGTTGCCCTCGGCGACGAGCGCTAACGGCCGTCCTCCCGCGTTCGCGTCAATCAGCGTCGCTCCCGAAACGAGGCTCACCCGGCTGACGCCGGCACGAAGCACGTCGCCGTTCACGTCGAAGACGCCGCGCGCCGTCTCGCGATCCACGCGCACGCGGAGGTTGGCGCTGGCAAGTACTGCTGCGACAGGCGGGCCCGCCGGGCCTTGCGGAGGACGATTGGCCAGATCGATCAGTCTGTTGTACTCGGCCAATGAAAGCGTGACCGATCTCGCGGGGTCAACTGGACGCGGCGGCTGCTGAGCGCAGACCGGTGCCGCGAACATCACAAGAAGAGCCGTCAGACGAATCGTCTTCGAGGTTGTCATGTCACACCGCCCTGCTACTTGGTTCGCTTGAACCCGAGTTCCAACGACGGTGCCTGCGCCTCCGCCGTCAGCTCCGACGCAACGAACATCGACGGACCGAAGATCGGAAAGCTCACGTGCACCGGAAGTGCACCCGCGACAGTCCGGCCGCCGGATTCCGCTCTGAACCGATCGACAAGTGCCTGCAGGCCTGCTGCGCCGTGCTGGTCCGGTGCCTTGCTGGTCGCGACCAACGGCGCGGCGGGATGACGCAACGCCTCTGCAAAGGGACCGGGATCGTCCTCGACGCGAAACACGCCAGGCTGCAGGTCGACACGGAAGCGCGGGGAGTAATGAAGCTCGAGCCCCGTACGGGAGACGGGTAAATCGAGCGCCGGCAGCTCGAAACGCGCGCGTCCCTTGTCCGGCCAGCTGTCGATGTCCTGCAGGTACACCAGCTCGACGACGAAGGTCGGCGCGTCTTCTCCGGAGCGCCCCTTTTCCAGCGGAAGCAGCACCGCGTCCCGTTCGGCGACCCCGGGCCGGATCGGCCGTCCGGCCACGTCGGCGCTCCACAGTGTCGAGCGCCCCGGCATGGCCACCTTCAGAAAGCTGCGCTGGTTGTTTCGCACCGCGTATCGCGCCTCGACGAGCAGACGACCGTCTTCCGAGGCCAGGATGCGGTAGCGTGCCTCTTCGACGTTTGCGACGAGGACCGCCTGCGGTGTGTAACGAATCACGGTGACGGTCAGCGACCGCGGGTCGCTGCCCGCCACAGGCCTGAGACGAAACCCTATCATCGAAGGCGACTCGCGGCCGGCGACGATTTCGCCGAGCTCGGTCGGGTCTGCCGGCTCCAACGCCAGTGATTGCCGGCCGGTAATCTCACCCGCACCCACGACGTCAACAGCGACGCCGCCGGTCTCGCGCTCGGCCGCCGGCATCCGTACGAGCGGCACGGTCATGGCGCCTTCGCGAGGCATGCGAGTTTCGCCTTGTATGACAACCTCCATTTCACTGGCAATCGGATCGAGGAGCCGTACACGCAGCGTGCTTCCGTTCACGTCCCAATCTCCGACCGTCGCGCCATTCACCTGGTTCACGACGAGCCCCGCTGGCAGCAGGAGCGCGATCTCCCGTGCGAGTCCCTGCAGGACCTCGACGCGAACGGCAGCCATCACCTGAGACACCTCCTCACCGAGCCCGACGATGGTCGTGACGCGCGCGCGCGTCCGCAACGGCTGTTCGGCCCGGCGGTCATCGGCCTTGCGTTTCCATGACAGTGTCAGCGATTGATTGGGCCGGCCGAACATGGTCCATCGACTCTCGTCCGGTGTTTCAATGTGTTCCCCGACAAAACCTCCCGCCACCGACAGGTCGATGCCGTTTCTCGGCAGCGCAAGCACCGCCCTCGATATTGGAGCCGCCGATGCGGGAAGCGCGATCGACTCCGCTCCGGCGGACGAAGCGAGCGGGATCACAATGTCCAGCGAGAGCACCACACGGCCCGCGCGTGACAGCAGCACATATGGCGGCGGGCCTTCGACGAGCGCGGCGGGCTGGCCGTCGAGCCCTGCGTCACGCACCATCAGGCCCGCAGGAATCTGGACGCGCGTCCAGCCGTCCCTGAGAACATCGATAGTGAGCAACGCATGGCCGGCGACAGACTCGTTTTCGACGCGAAGGTCGTAGTCCACTCGCGTCAGTGTTGCGTCGACGGGCGGGTTCGCGGGCTGCGACGACTGCGGGTTCGCGCGCTCGCGCAACGCGCGATATTCGTCGACCGGCAGAACGACCCAGCCTTCGGGAGAGATGGACGTTTGCGCGATGCCGCGGGCGGGGTTGCACAGCGCGCACACGATCATTGCGATCAAGACAGTGCGTCTTCGATCCATAGAGGCCTCGTCAATCGCGGTGCCGTTGCGTCACCAGCGACGAGCGGTACCGATCGTTAAGACGTGAGCGAGATGCGTTCGGACGCGGTGTAGTGCAAGCGGCTCACCGGAGCGGGGCAGCAGAAAAGTCGGCGCAAACAGGCTGGATGACAATGTCGCTGCACGCGGACGATCCATGCGGTTGGAATGCGGTTCAACGAGGTGGAATTACCGTTCTCGTCAACGCGCGGGTGGGAGAGCGAGCTGTGTCAAGGTGAAACTCGAATGCGCGAAGGAGGCTCGCTTGTGTACCCTAACGCGCTCGTCGCCAGGTGAGGCAAGAATCGTGGACTAATTTGCGCCAGTTCGAACCAGATCCTGTTCTGGCTGAGACAGATCGATAGGCCTCCTTCGTTTGGCGTAAGAGCGAAAGCGAGGGGTGGTGGACCAGACCGGCGCCAGTTGGAACCACATTCGTGAATGGCTGAAGCGCGTCGAGATGGTCCGACAGCTAGCGTGAGCCCATGTATCGCCGTACCGGGCGTCCTAAACACAGCGGCGTCACTCAAGAGGAATCACAACCGTCCACGGGTAGGAGATGGGTAACGAGCAGTCGGCCAGGCGGCGGGCGACACGCCGTCCGGGACTCGAGAATCAGTGCGGCGTTCGCCAATATTGTCAACGGGAGCGCATCAGGCCAATCACGGCTCCCACTCCACCACCCACACCGGCCGCGATGGGGACCCACACGTAACAGGACACGATACCGTGGGTGTTGCCGCTCAATTTGCAGCCGAGCGCGCTAATGCCGGCCCCGGCACCTGCCCCCGCCAGGGCACCCATGACGACTGGATGACGGCTCGCCCAGCTCCGCTGAGGCGGCTGTACCTGCGCGAGGGACGCACCTCTGATCATCGCCCCAAGTCGGACGGCTTCCTGACGCGCGGCTTCGTGCAACGAGCCGGTCGACGCGCCCTCTGCAAGAGACTTCTGTGGAAACGTCAAAAGCCCAAAAAGAGCCAAGGCGAGAACCTTCCGCATGTCGGCACCCCTCAAAACAGTTTTCATGTACCACTTCCTCTTATCGGCTGTCGCCCAGCGGAGACTGGTGGGTAGCGCGCGTGCTGGAAGTACCGGTTAGCAAAAGCGTGAAGCCCAGGGCGACGCCCTGGAGCCGGACAGAACGGCTTGTGTGAATGGTTGCTCCTCTCTAGTCGCCTAGTGGCGACGTTCGCGGGGCTTCGGGTCGGTCGCCCCTGCGGCGTTAATCAGGACCTATTCGAAGCAGGCTGTTGAACGCGTGTGAAGGCAGCAGGCCGCTCGACTCGAGTGGGATGCCCGCACATAGCTCGGGAAGGATGGAGGGACGCTCCTGAACAAGATAAACGGCACTTCTCGCAGTAACCCAAAGTACGCTGAGCGTCTCAAGAGAGGGCTGGAGTTACTTGAGGAGACCGGATATGGCGCCCCGTAGCGGGGAGATTCGTGAGCGAAGCGCTAACGGGCACGCCCTGATAGTTCATCTCAAGTTGTCCGACCAGGAATTTGGGTCGTTCGACGAACGAGAGAATGCGTTCAGCCTGGAAGATCGCCTCAGAGATGCGGTAATGGATTCTGCAATCGGAGAGTACGACGGCCATGAGTTCGGCGAGGGTTGGTGCAGATTCTACATTTATGGAGCCGACGCTGATGCATTAGCCGAGGTGGTGATTCCGATCCTGAGAGGATTCTCCCCTCCTCCGGCTGGTTCGTTCATTGTCAAGCGATTCGGACCACCAGGTGCCAGACAACAGGAAGTGCAGCTCTAAGTCTGCGCGTTGTTCTCTCCGACGACGTTCCCCTCAAGCTTGAATTTTCCGACAGGCCCGGTTCGGCATCTATAAACGCGTACGGCAGCATGCCGCTCGTAGAATGGATGCCCCGTACATAGATGTCCCTAAATTACTCGGCCGACATCGTCTTCGTCGAAGGACACCTAGGTCGTCACGCCGCGGCGTACCACGAATGGGTTGTTAATCGGCTGAGGGCTGTCACGCGGGGGTTGCATGGCGAAGACCATGTAAAGGCATTGAGGGACGAGCTTTCGCAATTTGTAAGGGAATTCAGAGAGCGCCCTGAAAGTCTCAAGGGCAATGGGCTCGACTGAACGACCGGTGCGTTGGTATAAGGCCCTGTTGTGGGACCGAGCGGTCTCAAATCCCCTGATAGCAGATTCAGTCGATTTGGACAGCTATGGGGAGGACATCTTTCTCACAGGCGTCGCCATTCCAGAATCGGATGTGGAATTGACGTTTCGTTCGACGAAGCTCGAGAACGATGGCATTCCAGATGACGTGCTCCAAGCTGGAGTGGCATTGCCTCTGTTCTCAGAACGCCTTAGAACCATCCTGGAGCAAAACGCTATTCGGACGATTCAGCACGTGCCGGCACGCGTGTTCGACTCTCAGGGTCGACCCTTTCAAGGATTTTCGATAGCAAATGTCTTGTCAGTCGTTCCTGCCTTAGATTTGGAACAGAGTCAGTTCACGGTATTTCCATCGGACTATTTCGTTTCGTGGAAACGCGGGCGAATCAAATCATTGAATCGCACCGTTCTCAAAGCTCCCGCCGTTGCGGAATTCGACATCATCAGAGTGTCTCAGTATGAATTCCCGCTGTTCGTCAATGATCGATTTAGATTGTTGTTTGAAGCGGCACGCTGCACCGGCTTCTCTTTCGCTCCGGTGCATTGCACCGATTGATAACGCTCATTTCAGTGCCAGCGGCTTGTTCGACCGCCGCGCGTCATCCCACCATTGAGTCGCGCGCCGCAGAAATTCCGCTCGTTGGTTCTCGGTTGGAAATGCTCGATGCGGGATGGTGAAACTATTGCCGTTCTGACCGAAGATGTAGATGCATCGCTCGGCGTGCTCAATGCGCCCAACTTTGCTCCACGGCACGTCGCCGGACAGGTTCCCGATCGTTGTCGTTATGCCTGACGTCGAGATAGTGAGTGTCCGCTCATCCTGCTTAAATCGGAGCATCGGATACACCGCCAACAGCAGTATCGCCAACAAGGCAACAAGCAGCGCACCGCAAAAGCGCCAGACCGGTCCCACGGAGGATTCGACCAGCTGCGACCACGCGACGAAGAATACCAAACCAAAGAGCAGAACGCGCAGCACATTTAGCCTTGTACTGTGCAGCCACGTATGCCAGTACGCACGCCACACGTCCGACCTGTCGGCCGTGTATCTAATCACCATTGAAGGCATCCCGTCGGTTTAGTTCAACTAGCCGTAGGCCGACCGGCATATCACGGCCGACCCTGCGAGGCCGCAGCATAACGCCAGACGTCCCCGTCGAAGAATGTCTGCAACTTTTTGGTCACAGCCACTTGTTGGGGACGCGAGCTCCCGTGAAACCTGACTAGGTGTGATCTCTAATCAGGTTGTTCACTCGGAGCCGCTTCAGAAGAATGGGGGTTACCACACCAACCCAGCTTCTGAAGAGGAGGCCCCGAGTGAAGCTTCATCGTAACGCCAAGACCACTATCCACATGCGCGAGCTGCTCGTGAGTCGGGTCACCGTCCAGCACTGGACCGCGGTGGCAGCGGCAACGGCCGCTGGCGTAAGCGTCCGGACGGCTTACAAATGGCTCGCGCGCTATCGGTCTGGCGGGCGCACCGCGCTGAGCGAGCGCAGCTCGGCGCCGCATCGGCAACCGCGTCGCACGCCGCCCGAGGTCGTCGCGCGCATCATCGCCACGCGGTATCAGCGACGCACGGCGTGGCAGATCGCCGTGCAGGAGCAAGTGCCGCGGTCCACGGTCGCGGTGATCTTGCGGCGGGCGGGCCTCAATCGCTTGGCCCGGCTGGCGCCGCCGCTGCCGGTCCAGCGCTACGAGCATCCTCGCCCTGGCGCGCTCGTCCATCTCGACATCAAGCCGCTCGCCCGCATCGTCCGCCCCGGCCATCGAATCCACGGCGACCGCACCACGCGGGTCTATGGGGCGGGGTGGGAATACGTGCACGTCGCCGTCGACGATCACAGCCGCGTCGCGTACGCCGAGGTCTTGCGCGACCAACGCGCCACCACCACCATCGCCTTCTTCCGGCGCGTGATTCGTTGGTTTGCCGCGCGCGGCATCCGTGTACGACGGATCCTCACCGACAACGGTAACGGCTACGTCTCGCACGCGTTTGCAACGACGGCGACTCGCGCCGGCGTGCGTAATGGCCGGACGCGGCCGTATCGCCCGCAGACCAACGGCAAGGCCGAGCGATTCATCCAGACCTTGCTCCACGAATGGGCCTATGCCGTGGCTTATCCCCGCTCCGCTCGTCGCACCGCGGCCTTACGGCCCTGGCTCCGTCACTACAACACGCGGCGGCCGCACACCGCGCTCGGTTATCACCCACCGTGCTCCCGTTTTCCGAGGGCGGCACAGTGAACAACGTTGCTAGAAAGCACAACTAGGCCGACCCGCATAACACCACCCACGTCGCCGCATATAGCGGTTGGGCGGATAGGTCCTGCCTTGTCGCGTAGTGACGACCGATGGCTCTCGCGGGTTTGGGAAACAGTCCGGCGTTAATGGTTGTTATCGTCAAGGCGCCGAGCGGGGACCGAGAACGAGCGTTATGCTAACCGCAAGACCGCCTTAATGTTTCCTATCGTCCGGGGTTCGGAACGGACAGCCAAGTCAACCGCGGCGGACCATTCGAACTCTGGCCGCCGTGGGCAGTCGAGTGGAGGACCTCGATGTCCAGCGGTTTGAGCCGGCGCTTGCAGCTTGGGATCGTCTTCGGTCTGTTCGCAACCGGCATGGCCTCGGCGCAGCGAACGCCCAGCGCGGGCGCCTCCGCCGGGTTTCCCGCGGCCGGTAGCGTCTTCAAGGACTGCGCCGAATGCCCCGAGCTGCTGGTGGTTCCGGCCGGGCAGTTCCTAATGGGCTCGCCGCCGGGAGAGCCCGACCGGCTGGACGACGAGGGTCCGCAGCACACGGTCACGATCGCCAGGCCGTTCGCCGCCGGCAAGTACGAGGTCACGTTCGACGAGTGGGACGCGTGCGTGGCCGGGGGCGGCTGCGCCAGAGGGGCGGACGACGGGTGGGGACGCGGTCGGCGGCCTGTGATCCGCGTGAGCTACGAGCAGGCGATCGGCTACACGGAGTGGTTGTCGAAGAAGACCGGCAAGCCGTACCGGCTCTTGAGCGAGGCGGAGTGGGAGTTCGCGGCGCGGGCGGGCTCCCAGGCGGCGCGTTTCTGGGGCGCGATGGCCGATCGTGCGTGCGAGTTCGAGAATGGCGCGGACGCCGCACTCGCGAGACAGAAACCGGAAGGGTGGAAGGACGAGTGGGGGCTCCACGCGTGCGACGATGGCCAGGCGCGCACGGCGCCAGTGGGCGCGTTCAAGCCGAATGCCTTCGGCCTGCACGACATGCTGGGCAACCTCGCGGAATGGGTCGAGGACTGCTACAACACGTCCTACGAGGGCGCCCCGGCGGACGGTCGCGCCTGGACGACGGCCGATTGTCCCCGGCGCGTGCTCCGCGGCGGCAATTGGAGCAACTCTCCGGCGGGGATTCGCTCGGCCAACCGCAATGGAGAGCCGCCCTCGTTTCGAAACATGATCGTCGGTTTTCGCGTCGCCCGGACGCTGCCGTGAGGCCTGCTCACTGGACCCTGGCCGCGCACCGCCTCCGCCAGCTCCGTCGTGCAGGCGTTCCCGCCCAGGAGGCTGGTTTCGTGCCCGCCAGCGGTCGCCCGGAGTAGGTAACGAGCAGTCGCGAACTGTTTACCGACGGCGGAGCGCCTCTCCATCCGGCCTGAGTGGTGGGCGTACCTGGTGGGCGCACTTCGAGTTCATCCGCATAAACATTACGCTGACTATCCTCCCCAAGAAGATCGAGGATTTGCGAGAGGCGGGCGCGAGTGTCGCCACCGGCCGTCAGTCGCGCCCATGCGGGCAGTGCAGCTAATCCGCTCTCGCGAGCTGCGTATTCGAGGGACGGAATGCACGAAGCCGGCTATGGCTTGTACTTCGCGGGGGATAGCGCGGCGAGGATTTCGTCCACGCTCGCTGCTGTAGGACGCATAGTCTCTACCTTCCGCATCGGGAGGGCCATGTAGATCTCGAACCGTGTCCGTATCACGGCCTCTTCTCGCTCTGGAGATCTTCCGAACGGACGCGCGACTTGCCGGCGGACGGTCTCAGCGACACAGAATTCCAAGTTCAGAGAGGGCAGCAGGAGGAACGTCTGGGCGCACTCCTCGATATCGTGGCGAATACGTCCGTATTCTGGGTGAGCGTCGTGTGCGTACGTCATGAAGCCGGAAGATAACGCAACAACTCCAGGACGGATGCCTTCGCGAACGACTGAGCGGTACGCCTCGATATTCTCTCGCGCGTATGCATCGTAGCCGTGCCGGCCGATGTACTCGCTGATATCTCCGACCCGGCCGACGAGATGCCGATCGAGATCGACGAAGGGCACGTCGAGACGCTCTGCGAGAAGAGCACCGATTGTGCTCTTGCCCGCTCCGCCTGGGCCGATCAGGCGAATCATCGCATCGCCATCGACACGGGCGCCCGGTAGGCAGCAACCTTCACGCGTGTACATCCGGAACGAAAAGTTGGGACTCGATGTTCAAGACGTACTTGGCAAGGGCTCCAATACGCGCAAGCGTTTCGGGACGCATCCGAGCCGCTTGGTTCATCCCTTGTTTGTCGTTACGGCGGATGTAGGCACCCTGAATAGACCGACGCGGCTCCATCGTCTGGTTAACCCCATGTCCGTGCCACACGGAACCGTTGTAGATCACGACGGAGCCGGCAGGGCCACACGCCGATACCTGTCCCTCGTAGTCCGCGGTGGCATCCTGCATGACGTCGCTCGGCGCATGAGGCCAGCGGTGCGAACCTGGCACAAACCGAGTGGCCCCGTTGTCGCGGCGAAACTCGTCCACCATGAAGATGAAGCCCACCATCGGCCAGCCGTCCGTCGTGCGCCGGTAATCCGCGTGGAGGTCCTGCGCGGGTGCGCGCGGGTTCACCGCTCGTGCGTGCATTGTGCTGAGGTGGAACGGAGCACCGATGACGCGGCAACACGCCTCCAGGATTGGCTGATAGACGTAGAGACTGTCGAAGTCTAGAGCACGATTGACGAAGTCCCACACTCGCGTCGTCGTCCGCCCACCGCCGACGTCAGCGGGATCTGCAGTCGATGCCGCCGCATCGTAGACGGCGGCCAGGCGTGAGAGTTGGGGCGGAGCCACGGGGCCAGGGACCACGACAAAACCGACCTCGTCCAGTTCCTTGACGGAGTCTGCAGGCAACTCAGAACCCGCCGCGATGACGCTGAACCAATGGTCCATATGGGAAGACATGACGACATGAGTCGTGGCCTGATATCAGCTTTCGCGCGGGAGTGTACGCGGTCGACAGCCTTGAGAAGGATAGCCTGAGAACCCGCAAGCCGTCCTGAGTCGAACGGCCGGGAATACTTTGGCGAGACGATCGGCCCAGCGGTGTCCGGGGCCAGGTGGTGGGCGCACCTGGTGGGCGCACTTCGAGTTCACCCCTATAAACATTAAGCTGACTATCCTCCCCAAAAAGATCGAGGAGAATCCGCAGATTCTGTAAGCTGAGAGTTCTTCTGCCCAGTATCGGTCGAGTGCCAACCGCCGCGTTGCTGCGCCCGTATCCGGACGTCTCTGAAGCATTCAGAAGATCTCGCCGCGTCTCAGGGTTGGTGGGCGCAGCGGCGGGCGCTCAAATTCGCGATGTCTGTGGGTGCGCCTGTTAACCGACGAACCATCCGCGCGCCAGCGGCTCACTGCCTACCGATAAGGCCATAGGTAATCGCGCCAGCAGGATTCTCAGCACAAGCGTGCGCGTTTGTGCAGGACACGAGGGAGCCAAATGCACGGTGAGTACTGATTATCAACGCCGTTCTTTCGGGCCGACGCGATCGCCAGCAATAGATTGGAGGTCGCGGGACTTAAAATCCGCCCGAGACGATCGCACCAAAATGCATCAACGCGCAAGGCGCTGATGTGCCATGACTTAGCGTTTCGCCTACAGAACCAAGCTGCACCAAAATGCAGCGAAATGAAGAGAATCCGGCACTGAATCCGGCACTGATTTTTTGGCGTGAATGGGTTCGCTGTCTCTGGCCCGAATGAGCACCGGCCTTCTAAGGCGACTTCGGGTTGCTGCACCAAAATGCAGCAACCCGCAACAGGCTGAAATCACTGCACGTTAAACGAATCGGTTGTTGCGTCGAGCTGCAAGAGAGAGCGGCGAGTCGCAAAACGAACTGACACCAGAACTGACACCGCTTGCCTGTGTCTACTGGAAAACAGCAGAGGATCTGAAAGCAAAGGTCATCATCGGATCACAGCGGCGATTAAAACGACGTCCCGCCGACGGATGGGTGCGAGCGGATCGTATTCCGTCTGAGGCCACCCTTGCGGACGTGCTCGCCCTGTGAACGCGGATTGCGACGCTGGAAAAGGAACTGGCTGGTGACGCACGACACCCCCTTATGGAAGGCGGCGACGTAGGGCGTCACCAAACGCGATGTAACGCGTTGGCTTCCATCCTGTTTCCCCTCGATAACGCCTCCCTCACCAACACACAGATCCACGATCGGCTCCCACACCACAAGGAGACGGAGCGGCACGGGATTCACAGCACAAGTGAGTCAGTGCCGAATCAGCATAGGCAAGGCGTGGGGCATTCGCTACTTTTGCGCGAGAGACGGGTCAACACAGGCAGACAAGTAGATTCGGAGGCAGAACGGTGGCAACAAAACAACCCAACATTCTGGTCATCTGGGGGGACGACATCGGATGGTTCAACGTCAGTGCTTATAACCACGGGGTCATGGGGTACCGGACGCCCAGCATCGACCGTATCGCCAAGGAAGGCGCGATGTTCACTGACTGGTACGGCCAGCAGAGCTGCACCGCCGGTCGAGCGGCATTCATTACTGGCCAGTCACCGATCCGCACAGGGCTGACGAAGGTCGGTCTGCCGGGCGCCGACCAAGGGCTGCGGGCGCGGGACGCGACCATCGCCGAGTTGCTCAAGCCGCTTGGCTATGCCACCGGCCAGTTCGGCAAGAACCACCTCGGCGACAAGAACGAGTTTTTACCGACGGCACACGGCTTCGAGGAGTTCTTCGGCAATCTCTATCATCTGAACGCTGAGGAAGAGCCGGAGAACCCGGACTATCCAAAGGACCCCGAATTCAGGAAGCGCTTCGGCCCGCGTGGCGTCATGCACTGCTGGGCGACTGACAAAGACGACGCGACCGAAGATCCGGTGTTTGGCCGTGTGGGCAAGCAGCGCATCGAGAACACCGGCCCGCTCACCACCAAACGGATGGAGACCGTCAACGACGAGTTCACCGACGCGGCGCTCGCGTTCATAGACCGGGCGCACAAGGCGAACAAGCCGTTCTTCGTGTGGTGTAACTCGACCCGCATGCACATCTTCACGCACCTGAAGCCGGAGTCCATTGGGAAGACCGGGCTGGGCACTTACCCGGACGGCATGGTGGAGCACGACGGCGACGTCGCGCGGCTGCTGAAGAAACTCGACGAGCTCGGCATCACCGACAACACCATCGTCATGTACTCGACCGACAACGGTCCCGAGGAGTTTTCCTGGCCAGACGGCGGGACGTCGCCATTCCGCGGCGAGAAGGACACCAACTGGGATGCCGGCTGGCGGGTACCGACCTTGATTCGCTGGCCTGGCGTCATTCAACCAGGCACAGTCTCGAACGAAATATGCGCTCACGAGGACATGATGCCGACGCTGCTCGCCGCTGCCGGCGTCCCGGACGTCAAGGAGAAGCTTTTAGCGGGGTACAAGGCCGGCGACAAGACGTTCAAGGTGCACCTCGATGGCTACAACCTGCTGCCGTTCTTCAAGGGCGAGGTCAAAGAGTCCCCGCGTAAGGAGATGCTCTACTGGAGCGACGACGGCGGCCTGATGGCGCTGCGCTACGGCAACTGGAAGGCTGTCTTCCAGGAGCAGCGCGCTGAGAGCTTTCAGGTCTGGTCGGAGCCGATGGTCGAACTTCGCGTGCCGAAGATCTTCAACCTCCGCAGCGATCCCTTCGAGCGCGCGGATCACAGCTCCATCTATTACAACGACTGGCTCCTTCGGCGCGTCTTCCTGCTCGTGCCTGCCCAAGGCTTCGTCGCTCGGTGGATTCAGAGCTTCAGGGAATTCCCGCCGAGCCAGAAGCCGGCAAGCTTCAACCTCACCCAGGTAATGGAGAAGCTGGAGGCGGCGGGCCAGAAGGCCAAATAACGGCCTTGGTGTTCCGGACGGGAGAGCAAATCGATAGTGACGGAAACGCAGAAGCGCACGGCGCCGCGACCGAGGTGTCTCCGAGGAGGTTCACGACTTCTACGAGAGGATGCCTTGTCCGGCGCCGTTCACCCAGGTCGGGTTCGCGGATTCAGCGCTGCATAGGCCGTGATGGAACCATCCGGCCACTCGCGCACCACCAGAAGCGCATCCTGCTCTTCGACGTAAATTAGGGGCCACTCTCGTAAGGGCCTTAGGTGCTGGAGCGCCACCAACTCGCGAATTGTGGACAAGTCACGCCGAACGCCGGGGTCGAATCCATGCCACATGCGTTAAGTTCTCTTCTGACTGAGAAGCCGCGAATATTATGGCGGGTCAGGCGGTCTGAGCGCCAGACTGGATTGCCTAAAGGCAAGACTTGAACTGACTCAGAAACCTAACTTCGCGCTCCAAAACACTTGTTTTTCGTACACCTGAATCGCCATCGGCCCATCGTCTGAAGTCAGTCAGATACAGGGGCCGAATCCGACGGGTTTTTCGCACTCACCTGGAAAGCCGCACTCGCTGTCGCTACGCCGACGGCAAGCACTCGGCCGACGTCGCGCCAGGACCGACTTCGGTCGGCAGCGCCGCGACTTGAGCTCCGTCTACGTTCCGACGGGGTCGTCCAAGGTGCTTTCCGCGCGCTCGCGTGGCGGCAATGGTTGACCCGCCCAAGCCGAGGACCGGATGCCGACGTGGTTGCGGGAGTTGAACCAGCGATGACGCGGTTGGTAAATCCTACGGCGTTTACCAGGACCCAACCGCCCTACGCGATTTCGTCATAGACCCAAACTTCGTCAGCGTGTCGTTCACACGAGGCGCACGTCTTCTGGCGCATGGCGCCGGTCATTTCTTCAGCGCCGTCGTCCAGTTGGAGATCACGCCGATCGTCGGAGAGGCGCCTTCCGGCAGCGAATTGACCAGGAACCGCTGACCGTCCGTCGTCGCATAACTGAACGGGAATGGGGCGTAGGTCGGGCGCATCCGCGTGTCGAACAGCATGTGCGGCATGTCAAAGGAGAACGTACCGCTGGTCTTCACGCTGGCCGCCATCAGTCGCTGATCGGCGCCAACGAAAAACAGCTCTTGCCCATCGCGGCGCCAGATCGGCTGGGAGCCGCCATTGACCGAAATCTGCCACTTCGCGCCCGTCAACGGCATCGGCTGCACGTAGACCTCCCATTGTCCCGATTCGTCGGAGGTGTAGGCGATCCAGTGGCCGTCCGGTGCGATTCGGCCCTGGATCTCGTTCGCCGTCGTCTGGAACAACTGCGCGCGCTTGCCCGTCTCGGCGGACATCGTTCCGATGTCCCATCCGGTCTCAGATCCAATTGTGTGCAGCACGACCAACCGGCCGTCAGCCGACCAGTCCGTTGGAAAATCCTGGGACGAGACACTCCCGACCGGTCGCTCCTTCTCGGCTCCGCTGGTGGCGCGCTCCACCAGCTCCTCGTCACTCCGGAAAAGGAGACGCCGCCCATCCGCCGACCAGACCGGCCACGAACCACCGTTGAAGCTGAATCGGAACGGCGAACCGCGCGGATCGAGTAGCCAGATGTCCCCGCTGCGTGTGAGCGCAATCTGCCGGCCGTCGGGCGAGAGGCTAAACGTGCCCGGAGTGGTGCTCAGCTCCTGGCTCGACGGGAGCAGGCTTCCACTTCTGTCAAACCAGCGCAGTTCCGCGTTGAGGACCGTGCCATCCCAATACGCGAGCAGTCCGTTGGCCGCTGCTGCGACCGGAGGGTACGCCGACCCGGCTGCATAACCGACCTGGTCTAACACCGGGCTCGGATCGCCGACCGGCTTCCATGATTTCGAATCAAGTGCCTGCGCCCAGAGCTTACCCGCACGCGGAAACAACAAGAATCCGGGCGGCGAAAACACGGCCGTGCCGCCTTTGAGAATCTCGGTCACCTGGTTGGAATCCAGGTCGCCGAGATAGGTGGCTCCCGCTTCACGGTCGGCATAAAGGAAGTGACGACCATCAGGCAAAAACTGCGGCCAACGGTGGACGACGAGCATCTGCTTGGATGCCGATGTCGCTGCCTCAACCGGACCGCCGCTCGCGCGAATGCGGCTGAGTGGCCCGGAACGGTGACCGAACAGGATGACGCCCGTACTGCTCCATGCGCCGCCGCCGCCGTCCTGACCGTCCGGGACGTTCGCCACGTCTTCCGGCCGACCATCGCCCAGCCCGATTCTCTTCAGCTTGCCCCGTGCAAAGAAGCCCAGGCTCCCGCCATCCGGCGACCAGAACGGGCTCGAGGCGTCGTCGGTTCCCGGGAGCTCCTGAGCGGCGGACGAGTCCAGCGAACGGGTCCACAACGACGGTGGCCGCCCCGGACGCGACACGACGAACGCGATGCGCCGACCGTCGGGCGACAGCGCAAAGTGCGGCGTGCCGACGGCACCGAACGGGGTGAAGGTCGCGGCTGCCGGCGGCAGCAGCGAGAGCTTGAGGGCGGGCACGGGCGTCTCGACGATGCGCCCGCGAGCGAGCGTCGCGAGCCCAACACCCACGGCAACGAGCGCGAACGCTGCCAGCGCCAAACCAGCGGTGATGCGCGCGGATGTGCGGCGTGCCAATTGCGGCGGTGGGACTGCACCGTCGGACGCCGTCCACTCGAGTTGGCGCTGCACGTCCCTCACCGTCTGCCAGCGAGCATCTGGATCCTTCGCGAGACAGGTGTGAACGATGTGATCGAGCAGCGGCGGCGCGAGAGGCGCAGCGGTCGAAACCGCGGGCGGGGTGTCTTTCAGAATCGCACCGATGAGACTCGCCTGGCTCTTCCCCTCGAACGCCTTCTTGCCGGTCAGCGCTTCGTAGACGACGGCGCCGAACGCGAAGATGTCGGTGCGCGCGTCTGCCTCCTGGCCTTCGATCTGCTCGGGCGCCATGTATTGGAACGTGCCCAGAATCGTCCCCTGCGCGGTCAGGTTGAGCGGCGTCGTCGGCAAAATCGACGGCCCCGCTCCGGCAACGACAGGCGCACTGCTCTTCGCGAGCCCGAAGTCCAGAAGTTTCGCGCCCGCCTTCGTCAACATGATGTTGCCGGGCTTCAGATCCCGGTGGACGATGCCTGCGCGATGCGCCTTGTCGAGGGCCGACCCGATCTCGATCGCGGTCTTGAGTGCCTGCTCCAGCGGCAGTGCGCCCTTCGCGAGCCGGTCCGCCAGCGTCTCACCTTCGAGGTACTGCATGACGAGATACGCCGTGCCGACCTGTTCGCCTACGTCATACAGCGCACAGATGTGGGGATGATCGAGCTGCGAGATCGCGCGTGCTTCGCGGTCGAAGCGCTCGCGGAACTGCGGATCGGCGGCGAGCGTTTCAGGGAGGATTTTGATGGCAACCGTACGATTAAGGCGCGTGTCGCGCGCCTTGTAGACCTCGCCCATCCCGCCGGCCCCGAGCGCGGAGAGGACTTCGTACGGGCCGAGGCGAGTGCCGGGCTGCAGTGTCACGGCTGAGGGTGTCGGGATTATAACCGTCAGGCTTGGGACACTTGCGAACTAGCCAAATTCGGGATCACTCCCTGTAAGTCGCGAAGTGTTTAGTAACGACTAAGCGCTGATCCTCCAAAAATGGCTCGGTGGTGGGCGCACCTGGTGGGCGCACCTCGAGTTCACCCGCATAAACATTGATGTCATAACGACGTCGGCCTCAGATCGACGCGCATAGACTGGCATCGTCCACTCTACCGCGCTCGGGTTGAAGGAGGCCGAGATGAGACTGATCGGGTGCGACTTACATACGAGCCAGCAATCGATTGCGATGCTGGATCGCGACACCAGTGTTGTTGTCGAGAGGACGTTGAAGCACGAAGGCGAGGCAGTCCGGGAGTTTTACGCCTCGATTCGGCCGCCGGTCGTGGTCGGGATCGAAGCGACCGGTTCGATGGGCTGGTTCTTGCGGTTGATGGAGGAGCTGGCCATCGAGTGTCGGGTGGGGCATCCCACGGCGATTCGGAAGGCGGAGACGCGCCGGCAGAAACATGATCGGCGCGACGCGGCGCTGTTGCTGCAGCTGCTCGCGGAGGATCGGTTTCCAGCGATCTGGATGCCGTCCATCGAGTACCGGGATCTTCGGTCCTTACTCCTACATCGCCATCAGTGGGTCCGCATGCGGACGCGCGTGCAGAACGCGCTGCACGCGATCGTACTGGCTCACGGCGTGCGGCGTGGCCACACACTGTGGAATCGCGAAGGCCAGGCCTTCCTCGCGTCACTGCCGCTGTCGCCGCACACGGCGGATCGCCGCAGCGAGCTGCAGGCGTTGTATCAGCACTTCGAGGCGCACATCGATCGACTCGACGAGCGGGTCAAACAGGTCGCCGACGAGCGTCCTCGCGCCACGTTGCTCATGACCCATCCGGGCGTCGGCCCCGTCACCGCGTTGGCGACGGACGTCTTTGTGGGTGACCCCGCCCGATTTCCCGACGGGAAGGCGCTCGCGAGCTACGTCGGCATGATCCCCCGCGAGTACTCAAGCGGCACACGGCAGCGACTGGGCGCGCTCAGCAAACAGGGAAATCCGTTCTTACGGTTTCTCTGGTGCGAGGCCGCCGCGCATGCCGTGCGGCGGGATCCGGACCTGCAGCGGTTCTATCGCCGGAAGGTCGCGCAGAAGGGATTCGCGAAAGCCCGCGTCGCGGCGGCGCGGAAGCTGGGGATTCGACTCTGGATTATGTTGCGCGATCAGATTGACTATGCCGAGTTCTGCCGTCGTGGCCTGGCGCGGCAGTCGTAAAGGCGGTGTCCGTGCGGGAATGCCCGTGTTGGCGTTGGTCCTCGAGTGACCGAAACATTGATTGGGCGACCCGCCTCCCTC
>DAIRVG010000066.1:28500-29649 GCA_036802945.1 Vicinamibacterales bacterium | reverse complement strand
GCCCGCGAAAGCTCGTCGCTTCGTGCGGGAGCCTCACCAAGCCAGAACGGGATCGTCGGCGGCGCGCCGTGCGCATCCCTGACGCGCACGCTACCCGCCACTACCTGCGTGATCTGCCACGAGGTGTTGCCGAGCTGAAACACGTCGCCCGCGTTGCTCTCGATCGCGAAGTCCTCGTTCAGCGTGCCGACAAACGTGTCGTCCGGTTCGACCACGACACGGTAATCGGCGACTTCCGGGATCGCGCCGCCGGAAGTAAGGGCGAGCATCCGCGTCCCGCGCCGTCCCCTGAGCACTGCGTGCACTTCATCTCGATGCACGAGCGCCGCGCGCCGTCCCCGTTTCGTGGCAAAGCCGTCGGCCAGCATGCCGACGACCGCGTCGAAATCGCTGCGCGACAATGAGCGATACGGCCACGCCCGCCGCACGAACGCAAAGAGCTCGTCCTCGCCGTACTCGGTGGTCGCGACTTCCGCGGCAATCTGCTGCGCGAGCACATCGAGCGGCGCGTCCTGCGTAACGATGCGATCGAGCTCACCCAGGCGAACGCTTCGCAGAAGAGCGGCGCATTCGATCAGGTCGTCGCGAGAGACCGGCATCAGCCGTCCCTTTGGCGTGCCGGCGATCGTATGGCCGGATCGGCCGACACGCTGGAGCAACGTCGCAATCCGATGGGGCGATCCGATCTGACAGACGAGATCAACATGGCCGATGTCGATCCCGAGCTCCAGCGACGCGGTGGCGACGAGCGCCTTGAGCGTGCCTGTCTTCAGACGATGCTCCGCGTCCAGCCGGATCTCCTTGGACAGGCTTCCGTGATGCGCCGTGACCGCGTGCTCGCCAAGCCGCTCGCTGAGGTGCCGCGCCGTGCGCTCCGCCATCTTCCTCGTGTTCACGAAGATCAGCGTTGTCTTGTGCTCGGAAATCAGCTCGGTGAGCCGGTCGTAGTACTCCTGCCACACCTCGTTCGACATGACGGCATCGAGGGGTGAGCGAGGGATCTCGACCGCCAGGTCGATCTCGCGGCGATGGCCCTCATCTACGATTGCCGCGGACCTGAAAGGTCCGCGCCGCGAGGCAGAGTACTCGACAGTGCGCCGCGAGGCAGAGTACTCGACAGTGCGCCGCGAGGCAGAGTACTCGACAGTG
>DAIRVG010000066.1:23826-28400 GCA_036802945.1 Vicinamibacterales bacterium | reverse complement strand
GCGCCGCGAGGCAGAGTACTCGACAGTGCGCCGCGAGGCAGAGTACTCGACAGTGCGGGGCGGACCTTCCAGGTCCGCCGAACGATTTCCGACGAGAAAACGCGCGACTTCGTCGATCGGCTTCTGCGTTGCGGAGAGGCCGATGCGCTGGAGCACGGGACGGTCGCCCGGGCGGACCTGAAGGTCCGCCTCTACGATTCCTTGGAGTCTCTCCAGCGATAACGCCAGGTGCGCGCCGCGGCGACCACCGATCACGGCGTGGATCTCATCGACTATGACCGTGCGGACGGTCCGCAGCATCTCGCGGCTGCGTGCCGACGTGAGCAACAGATACAGCGACTCCGGCGTCGTCACCAGGATGTGCGGAGGAGTCCGGAGCATCGCTGCCCGCTCCGACTGTGTCGTATCGCCTGTCCGCACGGCCGCCGTGATGCGCGGTGCTTCGACGCCACGCGATGCCGCCAGCTTGCGGATGCCCTGCCTGGGCTCCGCGAGGTTCTTGTGGATATCGGCGCTCAGCGCCTTCAGCGGCGAGACGTAGACAACGCGGACCTCATCCGGCAGGGGCGCCTGCAGTCCTTCGTGAATGAGATCGTCGATGGCCGTCAGAAACGCCGCCAGTGTCTTGCCGGAGCCGGTCGGCGCCGCGATGAGCGTGTGACGCCCGTCGCGGATGGCGGCCCAGCCGCGCTCCTGCGCGGAAGTCGGAGCACCAAGGGTCTCGCGAAACCAGCGAGCGACAAGCGGATGGAAACCGGGGAAGCCCATTTCAGTTGATGGTTGGTCAGCGGGACGAATGCCCAATGCGCAATGCCGAATGCCCAATGCGGAAGGTTGAGCATCGGGCCTTGAGCATTGAGCGTTGAGATTGACAAGATCCATCATATAGCAGTGACTCAAGGCCAGATTCCATTCGCGGCGCGCGAGCGCGAAGTTGTTGCGATTGCGGACGGCGCCACGTGGTTTCGGCATGTCCTCTCGCTCACGGAGCAACGGTCACTCGTCGATCGGTGTCGCGCGATCATGGATGGTCCGGCGGGCGGCTACGTGCCGACCGTGCGCGGCGGCGGCAGGATGCGCGTCCGGATGGTCTGCCTCGGCCGCCACTGGAACGCGCTCACATACAAGTACGAGTCGACGCGTGCCGACTACGACGATGCGCCAGTGTTGCCGGTGCCGGAAGAATGGATGGCGCTCGCGTCGCGCATCGGGTGCGAGGCGGGATTCGACTTCACACCGGACCTCTGCATCCTCAATTACTATGACGCCGACGGAAAGATGGGCTTACACCAGGACAAGGACGAAGGACCAGAGTCGATCGAGGCGGGACTCCCGGTCGTTTCGATCTCGATCGGCGACACGGCGCGATTCCTGTTTGGCGGTGTCCGGCGCCGCGAGCCG
Organism: Vicinamibacterales bacterium; assembly: GCA_036802945.1. Lineage (GTDB taxonomy): Bacteria > Acidobacteriota > Vicinamibacteria > Vicinamibacterales > UBA2999 > Gp6-AA40. The sequence continues at coordinate 26,999 of DAIRVG010000066.1, read as the reverse complement.
ATCGAATCGCTGCTGCTCGAATCAGGCGACGCGTTTGTGTTCGGTGGCCCGGCGAGGCTGCGGTATCACGGCGTGTCGCGGATCATCCCGGGCTCGGCGCCGCCGGAACTAGGCATTGACGGGCGATTCAATCTCACATTCCGAAAGTACTGAGACGAGCCACGGAGTCACGGAGGCAAGTTATGAGACGTTCGGCACTCTTCGCGGTTATCGCGCTATGCGTCACATGGTCCGCGTACGCGCAGGACAAAGTGCCCGTCCTGTCGCCGGGCATTCACGATCTGACGCTTGCACAGAGCGGCGCGCCGACGATTCACTATGCGCTCTCCGTGCCGCCGCGCTACCGCGGCGAACCGGTGCCGCTGGTGCTCGCGCTGCACTTCGGCGGAAACCCCGATGGTGCCGGCCGGTCGATGCTCGATATCCTCATCCAGCCGGCACTTGAGGGTCTCGGCGCCGTCATAGTTGCGCCGGATTCTCTCTCGGGCGGATGGGGCAGTCCGCAGAACGAGCGGGCAGTCAACGCGCTGCTCGCCGCGGTCGAGAAGAGCTACGCAATCGATCAGAAAAAGATGATCGTCACTGGCTACAGCATGGGCGGCGCCGGGACGTGGTACTGGGCTGACAAGTATCCCGAACGGTTCAGCGCCGCCGTGCCCGTATCCGGCCGCCCGACGTCGTCTGCAGCCACCTGGCGTGTGCCCGTGTTCGCCGTGCACTCACGCAACGACCAGACGAATCCGATCGGCCCGACCGAGCAGCGCATCGCCGAGCTCAAGAAGCAGGGGCTCAACGCGCGGATCGTCGTGCTGACGGGTATCGCGCACTACGAGACGAACCGCTTCGTCGACGGCCTGCGCCAGGCCGTGCCATGGATTCAGCAGGTATGGAAGACGAAATAAACAAACCACGAAGGTCACGACGGACACGACGAATCAATTTGTTCGCGTTCGCCGGCGCAATCATTGCCGCGATTGGCGCGTTGTCACTGCCACTGCTGGCCCAGACGCAGGGCTGGGACGCGAAGTTTCGCGCGATCCCCGAGGCAAAGAACATCGGCGAGTACATGAAGCGAATGAGCGCGCGGCCGCACCACCTCGGGTCCGCCTACGACAAGGACAATGCGGAGTGGATCCTCTCGAAGTTCAGGGAGTGGGGCTGGGATGCGCGCCTCGAGACTTACGACGTCCTCTTTCCGACCCCCAAAGAGCGGCTGGTCGAAATGGTCGCGCCGGCGGCGTTTACGCTGAAGCTCGATGAGCCGCCGGTTGCCGTCGACCCGACCTCGGGTCAGAAGACGGAGCAGCTGCCGTCGTTCAACGCCTACTCGATCGACGGCGACGTCACCGCTCCGCTCGTCTACGTCAACTACGGACGGCCACAGGACTACGTCGAGCTCGATCGACGCGGCATCTCGGTGAAAGGGGCGATCGTCATTGCGCGCTATGGCGCGTCGTGGCGGGGGATCAAGCCAAAGGTCGCCGCCGAACGTGGCGCGGTCGGATGCCTGATCTACTCGGATCCGATGGACGATGGCTATGTCGTGGACGACGTCTTCCCGGACGGTCCGATGCGCAACAGCAGCGGCGTGCAGCGGGGCAGCGTCATGGACATGCCGACGTATCCAGGCGATCCGCTGACGCCAGGTATTGGCGCGACCCCCGACGCGAAGCGGCTCGATATCAAGGACGTCACGACGCTGACCAAGATCCCGGTGCTGCCGATCTCGTACGCCGATGCGCAGCCGCTGCTCTCGGCGCTGCGCGGTCCCGTCGCCCCCGGGGACTGGCGCGGCGCGCTGCCGATCACCTATCACGTCGGCCCCGGGCCGGCGCGTGTTCACTTGAAGGTCGCGTTCAACTGGGATCGCGCACGCGTCTACAACGTCGTTGCCCGTATCCAGGGATCGACGTATCCCGACGAGTGGGTGATCCGCGGCAACCATCACGACGCGTGGGTCAATGGCGCGGGCGATCCGGGTGCCGGCATGTCGGCGGAGCTCGAGGAGGCGCGCGCGATCGGCGAGCTCGTGAAGCAGGGCTGGCGGCCCAAGCGGACACTCGTCTACATCGCGTGGGACGGCGAGGAGCAGGCGCTGCTTGGTTCCACGGAGTGGGTCGAGGATCACGACAAGGATCTGCGGGAGCATGCCGTCGCCTACGTCAACTCCGACGGCAACGGCCGCGGGTTTCTCAACGCGTCAGGATCTCATTCGCTCGAGCAGCTTGTGAACAGCGTGGCGAAGGAGGTCGCGGATCCCGAGACGACGAGGAGCGTCTGGCAGCGGCTCCAGGCTCGCATGATCGCGAGAGGATCCCGGGACGTGCGGAACGACGCTCGAAGCCGCGCGGATCTCCGGATCGCCGCGCTGGGATCGGGATCGGATTATTCAGCGTTCCTGCAGCACAACGGCGTGCCGTCGTTGAATCTCGGCTTCGGCGGGCTCGACGCCAACGACGGCGTCTACCACTCGATCTACGACGACTATTACCACTTCACGAAGTTCCTCGACACCGACTTCGCGTACGGACGCGCGCTCGCGCAGGTTGCGGGCACGACGACGATCCGCCTCGCGGATGCCGACCTGCTGCCGTTCGAGTTCACCAACCTCGCGGATACGGTGCAGACCTACGTCAAGGAACTGGCGACGTTGTTGAAGAATCAGCAGGACGAGGTGCGCGAACGCAACAAGCAGATTGACGAGGGAGTGTTCACCGCGATCAACGATCCGCGCCGGCCGCTGGCCGCGCCGAAAGTGGAGGAGGTGCCTCCAGCGCTCAACTTCGCGACGCTCGAAAACGCGGCGAACGCGTTGACGCAGTCAGCGGCGCGGTATCACAAGGCCGTCCAGACCGCGCAGCCGAGGATCGCGTCGAATGCCGCGACCGTTCGCGCGGTCAACGCGCGGCTGATGCAGGCCGAGCGGCAGCTCACCGATGACGCAGGGCTGCCGAAGCGTTCGTGGTACCGCCATCTGCTGTACGCGCCGGGGTTCTACACCGGTTATGCGGTGAAGACGATGCCTGGTGTGCGTGAAGCGATCGAGCAGAAGCAGTACAGGGAAGCGGAGACAGAGATTGCGCGAGTCGCGAAGGCGCTCGAGCGCGAGGCCGCGCTCCTCGAGTCGGTGTCAGCGCAGCTTGAACAGGCGCAATAAGCAGGGATCGGGGATC
>DAIRVG010000066.1:0-23726 GCA_036802945.1 Vicinamibacterales bacterium | reverse complement strand
GGCAATTCAAAAACTTCGACGTCTTGAGCCACGCGGGGTCGGGGTAGTAGGAGAAGATCACCCCACCGTCGCGAACCGTGTCGATGACGCGCCTGGCGACCGCCTCGCGCAGCGCAGGGCAACCCCAGCTCCGGCCCAGGCGTCCGTTGGCCTTCGCCACAGCCGGATCGACGTACGGCGCGCCGTGCATGACGATCGCACGCTCTCGCGCGTGGCTGTTGAAGCCCGGCTCGAGGCCGTCGAGGCGCAACGAATAGCCGTTCTGTCCGACGTAGGTATCCGCCGTCCGGAACAGTCCCAGGCTCGATTCGCGGCTTTCCATGACGTCGGAAAAACGCGTCGCCATGTTGTCGCCGCTGTTACGGCCGTGGGCGACGAGCTCCTTGAAGAGCATCCGGCCGGACCGTAAATCGAACACCCACAGTCGTGGCTGCGTCGACGGAAGCGAGTAATCGATCAGCGTCAGCGTGGGGGGCGTTGCAAGCTCGCCCGACGCTACTCCACACGTCACCGCGCTCAACGCCAGATTCAGCACGTCCGCCGACACGCCCGCGCTTGCCGCTGCAGTGCGATCGAGCGTGATTCCCGCCGGTATCGGGGTCCGCGCCAACAGCGGCCCAGCGCCGATACAGACGAGCAGCGTGAACAGAGTGGTAGCGAAATTCTTCCTGCTCAAGCAGTTAACCTCTGCGGAAACGTCCGAACCGAGTCCTCATATTACGGTCCGCGTGTAGCGCAATCAAGCACGACCGACGCGTCCGAACCCGACCATTGCCGACCGCACGCCGATGAGCTCTCCCACTTCAGATCTCCTGCTGCATCGGATCCGTGTCCAGCGTTCCATGTCAAAGTGGGCTCGACGCCATACCTCTTATCGACCGATCGACCGGAGCGTCCCACACGCGCGCCACGGAGCGCTGAACGTCGTGATCTGCGGACCCGAAGGTTCGCGCGCAGCAGATTGATCTCGTCGCGTCGTCCCTGTTGTTCGCGGCCCGTGCTCGCCGCCTTCAGTTACGCGTTTCAACGGAGCCGCTTCAGGCGATAATGCGGGCGCCCGCCCTCGCGCTGCGCGCTACGGCGGGGCAAGCCCGCCTTCGCGCTTCCGCCTTCGCCGCTTCGGCTTCGGTGGACAAGGCGCTGTGGCGGGGCAAGGCGCCTACGCGACCGCGTGATGGCGCGATGGCACACGGGCGCGCTGCACGGCGGCGTCGTACGCACGCGGCCCACTTCGAGGAGACGACATGGCCAAGAGTTCGAAGACTGCGAGGAAATCTACGGGGACGAAAAAGAAGACCGCGGGGAAGACGAAGCGTACCGCGAACGCGGCGTTCATGAAGCCGGTGCAGCCGGACGCCACTCTCGCGGAAGTCGTCGGCGCCAAGCCGATTCCGCGCACCGAGGTGACCAAGCGGCTCTGGGCCTACATCAAGAAGAACGGGCTGCAGGACAAGAAGAACAAGCGGATGATCAACGGCGACGCGGCGTTGAAGGCGGTGTTCGGCGGCAAGTCATCGGTGAACATGTTCGAGATGACGAAGCTGGTAAGCAAGCACCTGAATTAAAGCTTTAACCACGAAGAACACGAACGTCACGAAGGTCACGAAAACCTTTTTGGGATTCGTGGTCTTCGAGATCGTCGTGTCCTTCGTGGTTTCTTTTTATCTCGTGGCGTTCGTCCGCTTCAGTTCGGTGTACGCCTGCATCACGAAGCGGAGGTTGTCTTAGAGCAAGGTCCCGCAAGGCAGACCGTTCGCGCACCAGCGGCGTCTACGGGTAATATCGATCTTCTGTGATGCGACTTCCGGGCCTCATTCTCCTTGTCGCGGCCGTTTCGGCGGCTGCCTGCGGCGACGATACCCCGACCGCGCCGTCGACTCCGACGACGCCGACGACGGTGACCGAGCGCTTCGATGCGATCGTCAACGTCAAGGGCTCGAACTTCTTCCCGTTCTCTGTAGGCCAGGGCGGTAGCGTCTCGATCAACTTCGCGAGCCTCTCTCCGCTCAACCGTCCAGGTCTTCTCGACGTCCCCATGGAGATCGGTTACGGCACTACGGTGCTGGACGGCGACAACAACGTCGTCGGGTGCGACCTGCGCAAGACGATCCAGGCGACGCCGGCGCTGACGGCCCAGATGTCGGAATCGCTGACGGCTGCCGCAAACTATTGCGCGAACATCACCGACGTCGGCGGCCTGCGCGAGGCCGCGAATTTCTCAATCCGGATCACGCACCCATGATCGCCATGAAAACAAGCCACGGAGGCACGGAGACACGGAGTTTCAGAAAACTATTTCTCCGTGCCTTCGTGTCTCCGTGGCCTGTACTCGCGTTCATCGCGGCAATGGTTGCGGCGTGCGGCGACGACACGAGCACCGCGACCTCTCCGTCCACGCCCACAAAACCGGCGGCGGAGACCTGGTCAAGTGCGCTCGCACCAGGCGGCATGAGCAGCCGCTCGTTCACGGTCACGGTCGCGGGGACGATCAACGTGACGATGACCAGCGCCGGGTCGACGGTGGGACTTGGCGTCGGCTTGCCGCGAGTGTCCGGCGGCGGTTGCCGCCTGGGCGTCTCGGTGAATACCGGCGGCGGTTCCGCGCCGCAAATCAGCACGCAGGCGGACGCGGGTCAGTACTGTGTGCAGGTCTTCGATCTGGGTACGCTGACCGATCCGATTCCGTTCACGCTCACGATCGATCACCCGTAAGACTTGAAACCACGAAGGTCGCGAAGGTCGCGAAGAATTCATCTCCTTCGTGTGCTTCGAGCGCTTCGTGGTTTTTATATTTACGGAATCTGCGCCGCGGTGTAGGCGGAGATCGAGATCATGTCCGCGGGTGTGAGGTTCATGACCGTCGGCTGCATCAAGGTGCTCTGCAGCCCCTTCCTGACTCCGTTCTTGAAGTCATTCAGCTGCCGATAGGTATAGATCGCCGAGCGCCCGCCGATTCCCGGTACGCCGGGCAGCACGCCGCCGCGCATATCCATGCCATGGCACGTCGCGCACGCCACGGTGTTGCCCAGCACGACCTTGCCTCCGACGATACGCTGCCCGCCGGTCTTCACGAGGTCCGCGCCCTTCTTGAGGCTGCCGACCGGCACGTATGCGATGAAGCCTGAGTGCGAATCGCGACTCTTCGCGCGCTCGGGGTCTTGGGGGAGCTCGATGATGCGCTGCCCGAGCGGCTCCATCGGACTCTTTTCCAGCGCGAAACGCATGTTCCCGGACCCGACGAAGGTTTTCGGCACCATCGTCGCTTCGACGACCTTGACCCATGGCTTCGGCTTCAGCGAGGCGAAGTACGCCGACGCCTGCTTGAGCTCATTCTGTGTGATCGCTTTCGCGATTGTCGCCATGATGGCGGGGCGTCCGCTGGCAACGGCGCTCTTGCGAGCGCCGCTCTTGAAGTCTTCGACCTGCTGCTGGATGTAGGCCGCCTGCAGCCCCGCGAGATACGCGGATTCCGGATGGCCGAGGCCGTTCGGCAGGTGACACATCGCGCAGGCCCACACGTCGGGCTTGCGGCCGCGCGCGACCACCTCAGGCATCCGAGGATGGTCGGTATACCAGTCCGGCGGGGTGAATGGGTCGTCGATCTGCGTCTGCGTGAACCCGAGCTTGCTGCCGGGCACACGCCGCTGCGTCCCTGGATCGGGCGGCGCCTTGAAGGTCGCGGGCGTCACCGGGTACGCCCATGCGGGCGTCGGACCCTGCGCCCGCACTGCCACTGCGACGCCTAACCCGCACACCAATGTCACGATCACACCGACTGTTCTGCGCATCGATCCTCCAGCTAAGGGGTGCTCCCGTCGAGCATCCGCGCGACAAAAAAGAATAGGGCAGCGGACTGCGATAATACAAATGTGGCTCAAGCCTACGAGGCCTTCCTCGCCGCATTTCCGGAATACGAGTCGACCAGCCTGCTCGATGCGCTGCGGGCGACGGAGTACCGGCGGCTTGACGAACAGCAGCATGTCTATCTCGATTACACCGGAGGCAGCCTGCACGCCGAGTCGCAGGTGTTTCGGCATGCCGCTCTGCTGAACGAGCAGGTTCTCGGCAATCCGCACTCGGCCAGCCCCTCATCAACGGGGATGACGAACCTGGTCGAGCAGGCGAGGCGGGCGGTGCTCAACTGGTTCAACGCCCCGGAGGACGAATACACAGCGGTCTTCACGCCAAACGCGACGGGCGCGCTGAAGCACGTGGGGGAGTCGTATCCGTTCTCCCCAGGGGGACGGCTGCTTCTCACCGTCGACAATCACAACTCCGTGAACGGCATCCGCGAGTTCGCGCGGGTGAAGGGTGTTGACGTCGAGTACGTGCCGCTTACGATGCCCGAGCTCCGGATCGATCTGGACAAGGTTGCGGCTGCTCTGAAGGCCCGGCCTCAAAGCTCCGACGCGGGAACGCCGCGCTGTCTGTTTGCCTTCCCCGCGCAGTCGAACTTCAGCGGCGTCACGCATCCGCTCGAGCTGATTGCGCAGGCGCACGACCGCGGGTGGGACGTTCTGCTCGATGCCGCTGCATTCGTGCCGACGCACCGTCTCGATCTCTCGCAAGTGAAGCCCGACTTCGTGAGCGTGTCTTTTTACAAGATGTTTGGCTATCCCACCGGCGTCGGCTGTCTGCTCGTGCGCAACAGCGTGCTTCCGGCGCTGCACCGCCCCTGGTTCGCGGGCGGCACGGTCAACTTCGCAACGGTGCAGGGGCGCGCGCACATCCTGTCGCCGCGGGAAGCCGGCTTCGAAGACGGCACGCTGAACTATCTCGGCATTCCCGCGGTTGAACTCGGGCTGCGGCACCTGGAATCGATTGGGATCGACACAATCGAGACTCGTGTGCGGTGCCTGACCGCATGGTTGTTGAACCGGCTCGTGACCCTCAAGCACAGCAACGGTCGTCTCATGACGCGCATCTATGGCCCGGTGACGACGGCATCGCGGGGCGGCACGGTGACGATGAACTTTTACGATCCGGAAGGACACCTGCTGGATTACCGCCGCGTCGAGGAGCTCGCCGGGTTGCATGGGATCTCGCTTCGCACGGGCTGCTTCTGCAATCCGGGTGCAGGAGAGACGGCCGAAGGTCTGACCGAAGCGGATGTCCGCGCCGCGCTCGAGGCAGACGCCGACATGAACCTGCCGCGCTTTCTACAAGTGGTGACGCACCTCAGTGGCAAGAGCGCCGGGGCGATCCGCGTCTCGTTGGGCATCGTCAGCAACTTCGCCGACGTATATCGATTCATGCAGTTCGCCGAAACTCTGCGGGATCAGACGCGCCTGACGATTGGCGACGTGACGTTCGACATCGAATCGTGCCGCGTGATCCGCGACGGCAGCTGAGACAAGCCACGGAGACATCGAGGCACGGAGAAAACGGTACCTCCGTGTGTCTGCTCCGTGGCCCGTCGCGCATTAGTTTGGGCGATGACGGCACGAATCACGCATGCGAGGCGCTCCTGAAGGGCCACGAATCGGGAGGGTGGGCATGGCCAAGTACGGCAAGAAGGCGAGCGAGAAGGTCGAGCGCGCGATGCACGAGCGCAAGCGCGGCACATTGAAGAGCGGTGGCTCCGGCAGGACGTGACGAGTCGGAAGCAGGCGATCGCGATCGGCTTATCCGAGGCGCGGAAAGCGGGAGCGAAAGTGCCCAAGAAGAAGGGGTCGCGCAAATCGTCGAAGAAGCGGTAGCGCCAGCCTCGATCCGAGCCGTGATTCCAGCAACCAGAACGCATGGTGGGAAGTCGACGCGGTGAATCGCCGCGCTCGATTTCCTGCTTCGCTTGACGCTCGGCATGGCTTACGCGTCCGCATCCCGGCAGCTCGCATCGCGGTATATTTGGTCTTCGTGATCTTCGTGTCCTTCGTGGTTGAGCCTCCTTTGTGACCTCAGTGCCAACCGTCGCCCCCTACGGCACCTGGACATCCCCGATCTCATCGAGCACCGTCGCTGAACAGGGCGTACGCCTCGGTTTCGTCGCGCTTGATGGTGACGATGTGTACTGGCTCGAGGGTCGCCCCCACGAAGGGGGGCGCAATGCGCTCGTGAAGCGCAGCGCCGACGGCACGATCGCCGACGTCACACCTCGCGATCACAACGTCCGCACCCGCGTGCACGAATACGGCGGCGGCGCGTTCATCGTCTTCAACGCGGTTGTTTACTACTCGAACTTCGCGGATCAGCGCATCTACAGGCTCAGCGCGGCGCGGACCTTACAGGTCCGCGATGCACCCGAGCCCATCACACCTGAAGGGAGCTGGTTCTACGCGGACGCCACCATCGATGAACGCCGAAGGCGGCTCATCTGTGTGCGCGAGGATCGCTCAAAGGCCCGGCACGAAGCGGTCACGACGCTCGTCTCGATTCCGCTCGAGGGCCCCCCGAGCGCGGGCGAGATCATCACGGCAGGCTACGACTTCTATTCGACGCCGCGTGTGAGTCCTGATGGGTCGAAGCTGGCCTGGCTGTCGTGGCGCCATCCCCAGATGCCGTGGGACGGGACGGAGTTGTGGGTTGCGGACATCACCGACGATGGGACGCTGGAGAGTCCGGTGCTCGTTGCGGGCGGCGCGCATGAATCGATCTATCAACCGGGGTGGTCGCCGGACGGCACCCTCTACTTCGCGAGCGATCGCACGGGGTGGTGGGAGCTGTACCGAATGGCGAATGCAAAATTCAAAATGCAAAATGCAAACGCAGATGCAACCAGCATCGAGGCGGTGCTTCGCGAGCCGATTCCCCAAGCGGAGTTCGGAAGGCCGCAGTGGCTGTTTGGCTGGGCGACATGGGCATGCGCCGACGCACAGCGAATAGTTGTCACCTATGCGCAGCGTGGACGCTGGACGCTTGCCACGATCGACGCAGCAACGGGAACGCTGACGAACGTTGCCACAGACCTCGAGCCGCTCGAGTGGCTCACTGCGACGTCGAACGACGCGTTCTCTGTGGCCGCGTCTACCACCTCGCCAGCCGCCGTCGTTCGCACGAACCTGTCGACCGGCACGACCACGACGCTGCGATCGTCATCCACGCTCTCGCTCGATCCAGGCTACCTCTCGATTCCCGAAGCGATCGAATTTCCAACCGAAGGCGGGCTCACCGCGCACGCGTTCTACTACCCGCCGCGCAACAGGGATTTCACCGCGCTTCCCTCCGACCGCCCTCCGCTCATCGTCATCAGTCACGGCGGACCGACAACGCAGACGAAGGCGATGCTTGACCTGCAGGTGCAGTACTGGACGAGCCGCGGGTTCGCAGTGACCGACGTCAACTACGGCGGGAGCTCGGGCTACGGCCGGGAGTATCGCGAGCGGCTCAACGCGCGGTGGGGCATCGTGGATGTCGACGACAACATCAACGCGGCCAGGTATCTCGTTGAGCAGGGGAAGGCGGATCCGGCGAGGCTCATCATCCGCGGTGGAAGCGCGGGCGGCTATACGGCGCTCGCGGCGCTGACGTTCCATCCCGAGATGTTCAAGGCGGGGGCAAGCTACTACGGCGTCAGCGATGTCGAGGCGCTGGCGACCGACACGCACAAGTTCGAGTCGCGGTACCTCGACACACTCATCGGGCCCTACCCGGCGGCGAAGAAGCTTTACCGCGCGCGGTCGCCCATTCATTTCACGGACCGTCTATCGTGCGCGCTCATTCTCTTTCAGGGTCTCGACGACAAAGTCGTTCCGCCTGATCAATCCGAAAAGATGGCGGACGCTGTCCGCGCCAAGGGATTGCCGGTTGCGTACCTGGCGTTTGAAGGGGAGCAGCACGGCTTTCGCAAGGCGGAGACGATCGTCCGCTGCTTCGAATCGGAGCTCTATTTCTACGGCGCTGTCTTCGGGTTCACACCCGCCGGGCCGATCGAGCCGGTAAGAATCGACAACCTGACCACGGCGAATTAACGCCCAATTTCCAATCTCCCATTTTCCAGGACGCCTTGGGAGTTGGGAATTGGGAGTTGGGAATTGCATAGGTTACGATCCGCGCGATTATGGCCGTTGCCTCCGCGCCAGCCGTCGTCAGCAGAATTATTAGCCCGGCGTCAGCGGCCGGCCGATCGCGGCTCGACTCCATCGATCTGCTGCGCGGCATCGTGATGGTCGTCATGGTGCTCGATCACACGCGCGACTTCGTACACGGCCCTGCGCTTCGCTCCGACCCGACGAATCTCGTCACCACCTCCGCCGCCATCTTCATGACGCGCTGGATCACGCATTTCTGCGCGCCGGTGTTCGTATTTCTCGCAGGCGTGAGCGTCTATCTGCAGAAGATGCGCGGCAAATCCCTCGGCGAACTGTCGCGTTTCCTTGTCACCCGCGGCGTGTGGCTGATTGCAATCGAGATCGTCGTGCTGCACCTGCTTGTCTGGTTCAACGTCGACTACAGCTTTCTCGCGCTCCTGCAGGTGATTTGGGTGCTCGGTTTGTCGATGATATGCCTCGCGGCCCTCATCCACCTTCCGAGACCGGCGATCGCGACCTTCGCCGTCGTCATGATCGCATTTCACAATCTTCTCGACGGCGTCCACGTGGAGAGATGGCAGGGACCAGGCTCACCGGTCCCCAGTGCCGCAGCCAAGTTGTGGATGATCGCCCATCAGCCGGGATTCTTTCCGGTGCTGGGTGCCTCCAGCCCTCTCGCGTGGGCCCAATATCCGCTCATTCCGTGGGTAGGCGTGATCGCGGCGGGGTACGCGTTCGGCGCAGTCTACGAGCTCGATCGTGAACGCCGCATCAAGGTGCTTCTGCAAACCAGCGTGCTGCTGATTGCCGCATTCATCGCGATTCGTACGATCGATAACTACGGCGATCCGTCACGCTGGTCGGCCCAACCGACCGCGGTGTTCACGTTCCTCTCGTTCATCAACACGACGAAATATCCGCCGTCGTTGCTGTATCTGCTGATGACACTGGGCCCGGCACTCCTTGTGCTCGCGTGGTTCGAGTCGTCACCACCCGGCGCGTGGAGCCGACCGCTCGTGGTCTTTGGCCGCGTGCCGTTGTTCTTTTATCTACTCCAGTGGCCTCTCGCCCATGGAGCGGGAATCCTCGCGAATGTCATTGCAGGAAAGTCGTTTGACTATCTCTTCCTGACCCCACCCGCGATTTTCAGCGCGCCGCCAGGCGTCGGGTTTCGTCTGTGGGTCGTCTATGTGTGCTGGGCGTGCATCATCCTGGTGGAATATCCGCTCTGCCGCTGGTTCGCGGGCGTGAAGCACCGCCGCCGCGATCCGTGGTTAAGCTATCTGTAAGGTTCAAGAGGTTCACAGGTTCAAGAGGTTCAAAGGGTCCTGTTCAGGAGGAACCCAAGGAGTACGGCGTGAGAAAAGTCGTTCTTGCGATGGCGATCGCCGCATGCGCGGCCACGGCGCCCCACGCGCAGGCGCCTGCTGGGCCGGCGGGGCGCGTGACCGGACCGATCACGCTTGCCGTTGACCTCCGCGAGACGCCGCGCAAGCTGCTGCACGCGCGGGAGACGATGTCGGTGACGCCCGGAGCGCTGACGCTTGTCTATCCGAAATGGCTGCCTGGCGAGCATTCGCCGGACGGACCGATTACCGATCTTGTTGCCCTGACGTTTTCAGCCGGAGGGCGTCAGCTCACCTGGCGGCGCGATCCGCTCGACGTGTACGCCTTTCATATCGACGTGCCTCAGGGCGTCGACGTGCTCGAGGTGTCGTACGACTTTCTCCCCGCGATCGGCACCGGCGGCTTCAGCTCCGCAGCCTCCGACACGGCGCATCTCGGCATTTACTCGTGGAACCAGTTGGTGCTCTACCCGCAGGGCGCGCGAACAGACGATGTGATGTTCCGCGCAAGCATGCAGCTGCCGAATGGCTGGAAGTTCGGGACGGCGCTGCCGGTGACGGGGCAAAGCGGAGGCAAGGTCGACTTCGCACAGGTATCTCTCACCACGCTGGTCGATTCCCCGGTCATCGCGGGCGAGTATTTCCGTGTGGTCCCGCTGGACACGTCGAGCAGGCCGGTCGAAGTGGACCTGGTCGCCGACAGTGCGGGCTCGCTCGAGGTGCCGGCCGACCTGACGCAGAAATGGAAGCGACTCGTACAGGAAGCGGATGCGATGTTCGGCGCCCGCCATTTCACGAAGTACCACTTCCTCCTTACGCTCAGCGATCGCGTCGCGCACTTCGGCCTCGAACATCATGAGTCCAACGACTCGCGCGTGGTCGAGAATGCCGTCGTGAGCCAGGGCACCTCGCTTGCCGTCATGGCACATGAGTACGTCCATTCCTGGAACGGCAAGTACCGTCGTCCCGCAGGGCTTGCGACGCCCGACTTTCAGCAGCCGATGGTGGGTGAGCTTCTATGGGTGTACGAGGGCCTGACGCAGTACCTCGGCTATGTGCTCGCCGCACGTAGCGGCCTGTGGGCCGATCAGTACTACAAGGAGCGGCTCGCACAGGTTGCCGCGTATCTCGATAACCAGCCAGGCCGGCAGTGGCGGCCGCTTGGCGACACGACGGTGGCCGCTCAGCTCCTGTATTTCGCGTCCGGACAGTGGGCATCGTATCGACGCGGGACCGATTTCTATGACGAGGGCTGGCTGATCTGGCTAGACGTCGACACGCAGATCCGTCAGCTGACGAACGGTCGAAAATCGATCGACGACTTCTGTCACCTGTTCCATGGGGGTGAGAGCAGCGCGCCGATGGTCAAGCCGTACACGCTGGATGACGTGGCTGCTGCATTGAACCAGGTGGCGCCGCACGACTGGAAGGGTTTCCTGTCCGCGCGCGTCTACCAGCCGATGCCTCACGCGCCACTCGACGGCATCACGAAGGGCGGATGGCGCGTGGTCTACACCGAGACGCCCAACAACTTTCTTCGAGCGGCGGAGGGCAACCTCCGCCGGATCGACGCGATGTACTCAATCGGCCTCCGCGCCAGGACCAACGACGGCGTGCTCACCGACGTCTTCGTCGATTCGCCGGCAGGGAAAGCCGGTCTCGGGCCCGGCATGCAGATCCTCGCGGTCAACGGCGTCCGATTCTCGGCGGATGTATTGCGGAATGCGATCAAGGCAACTCAGAGCGCGTCCGGTCCGCTGATGCTGGAAGTCCAGAACGACGATGTCGTGAAGAGGGTGGCTCTTGATTACCGCGGTGGCATACGCGAGCCGCATCTCGAGCGCGACATGTCGAAGCCCGATGTGCTGGCGCAGATTCTCGCGCCCCGCGCCAAGTAACAACAACGAAGACGGATTCAACCACGAAGACTCGAAGAACACGAAGAAAGAAACTATTCCTTCGTGTCCTTCGTGACCTTCGTGGTTAAAAAGACTTTGTGGCCGAAATTGGGAATTGGGTGTTGGGCCTTAACGTCTATAGAATCCCTTCATGTTGTATTCGTCAGCGCTCTGGCTGCATTCCATTCTGCGATGGGCCGTTCTCCTCACCGGCGCGGTCGCCTGGTTCCGCGCGATTGGCGGCGGGACGGCGAAGCGTTCGTGGACACCAAAGGACGAGCTGTGGGGCTTCCTGTTCACGGTCTCCCTCGACAGCCAGATGCTTCTCGGCCTCGTTCTCTATTTCATCCTGAGCCCCTTTACGAAGATCGCGTTTCAGGATTTCGGCGGTGCGATGGCGGACTCGAGCCTGCGGTTCTGGGCGGTCGAGCATCTTGCCGGGATGATCATCGGCATTGCGCTCGCGCACGTCGGGCGCGCCAAGATCCGCAAAGCCCCGAACGACGCACGCCGGCATCGCCTTGCGGTGATCTATTTCGGGCTGGCCCTCGTAGTCATCTGCGCGTCGATTCCGTGGCCCGGACTTGCAGTTGGACGGCCCCTTTTCCGGTTCTAGCTGTCCCAGTCTTCAGCTCCCGCCTTCATCGGAGACCGGAGGCCGGAGACCGGACGGAAGACCGGCGACCAGCATGATTGAGATTGTTCGCGACGACATCACCACGCTGGACGTTGATGCGATCGTCAACGCGGCCAACGAGCGGATGCTGGGTGGCGGAGGCGTGGACGGCGCGATTCATGAGGCGGCCGGCGGTCAGTTGTACAAGGCGTGCCTCGCGGTTCCGGAAGTACGGCTCGGCGTCCGCTGCCCCACGGGCCAGAGCCGCATCACTCCTGGCTTCAACCTGCCGGCACGGTATGTCATCCACACCGTCGGTCCCGTCTGGCGCGGCGGGAGAAATGGCGAAGCGCGGCTACTCGCATCCTGCTACCAGAGCGCGCTGACGCTGGCGCGGCAACACCACCTGCGATCGATCGCGTTCCCGGCGATCAGCTGCGGAGTCTATGGATATCCACTGGACGAGGCGGCGGCCATTGCGGTGAGAGAAACGAGCGCGCACCTTGCCGGCTTCGATCACATCGTGCTCGTTGCATTCGACGAAGCTGTGTATGACGAACTCTCTCGTTCGGAACGTTCGGGTCGTTCGAATCGTTCGGAACGTTAGAATTCTTTCGTTCGGGCCGTTCGAACCGTTCGACTCATATGAGGTATGACTTTCTCCTCGACACGTACAGGACCGAGCGGCTGAAGACGCTCAGTGTCTGGTCGCAGGTGCCCGACGACCGCATGACATTCCGGCCCGAGCCGCGCGCGCGGACGCCGCACGAGCAGATGGTTCATCAATGTGTCAGCGAGGACACCTGGATGCGCACCATGCTGAACATCGTCGTGTCGTTGCCGCCGCTGCCGCCGATGGAGCAGCGCCTTGGTTTCATCGAGCACTACGCGGCCGCGTCGTCGGAGCGGCTTGCCCTGCTTCAGGAGAAGCCCGACGCATGGTTTGAAGAGGAGACGACGTTCTTCGATGTGAGGCGGACGCGTGCGTGGGTGATGACGCGCCGGCTGACGCACTCGGCTCATCATCGCGGGCAGCTCACCACCTACCTGCGGTTGTGGGGGCAGGCCCTCTATTCCACGTACGGCCCGACGGCTGATACTGGCGGTCTCTTTCAACACAAGGCGCCGGTTATCTATCGATACGAGTCGATCGACGCACTGCTCGAAGCCGAAGGCCGCGGCGGCGCGAACCCGCCGCTGCCGGGTCCCGGCGATCACCCTCCGACGGAACGGCCGTAGAGGGTGACAATTGCTCGTTCGAACGACTGAGACTCATGCCCATCCGCACGGTTCTTACAGAGAGGCTCGGGCTGGCTCACCCGATCATCCAGGCCCCGCTGGCGGGCGGCGGGGACACGCCCGCGCTGGTGGCCGCCGTGTCCGAAGCGGGAGGACTTGGTTCGATCGGCGCCGCGTATCTCACGCCAGAGCAGATCGCGGCCGCGTGCGCCGCGGTGCGCGGGACGACGAGGCGGCCCTTCGGGATCAACCTGTTTGCCCCTCAGTCGCCGCCGCTGGACGTCGAAGCTTCTTCAGCAGTCTCGCGCGTGGCGCCGTTTTTCGCGCAGCTCGGCTTGGCGCCACCAACGGCGCCGCTGCTGCCCGTCTCGGGATTCGATGCGCAGCTCGCAGCCGCGATCGATGGAGGTGCCTCGCTCTTCAGCTTCACGCTGGGGATGCTTCCTGCCGCGGCCTTCGCGGCCATCAAGGCGAAGGGGCTCGTGCTCGCTGGCACGGCAACGACGGTCGATGAGGCCGTCGCGCTCGAGCGCGCAGGCGTCGATGTCGTCGTCGCTCAGGGCAGCGAGGCGGGTGGCCACCGGGGGACGTTCGACAACGCGGAGGCTGACTCGTCGCTGATCGGGACGCTCGCGCTCGTGCCGCAGATCGTGGACGCTGTGCGCGTGCCGGTCGTCGCGTCAGGCGGAATCATGGACGGTCGCGGCATTGCGGCGGCGCTCGCGCTCGGCGCTGGCGCCGCGCAGCTTGGGACCGCCTTTCTGACGTGCGACGAGGCGGGCGTGCCCGACGCCTACAAGCAAGCGATCCTGGACGCGCACGAAGATGAGACGCGCGTCACCCGGGCGTTCTCGGGCCGGGCCGCGCGCGGCATCGTCAACCGCTTTATGCGGGAGGTCGACGCGGCTGGCGACGTGCTGCCGTTCCCGCTGCAGAACTCGCTCACGAGGCCGCTTCGCACGGCGGCAGCCAAGCAGGGTCGCGCCGAGTTTCTCTCGCTCTGGGCGGGCCAGGGTGTCCGCATGGCGCGCCGGCAAACGGCGGCCGATCTCGTTGCGGCTCTCGTCAAAGAGACAGACGAGGCAATCACGCGGCTGTCGCGCCTACGTGAGGGCCGGCTCTAGCCGGCCCGTCAGCCCAACCTCCATGTTCGAAAGATTCACGACCGCCGAGATCCAAACGTCCGGCGCGACGGTCGTTACGGTCCACGGCGGAAGTGGACCGCCGCTACTCCTGTTGCACGGCTATCCGCAGACCCACGTCATGTGGCACAAGGTGGCGCCGCTCCTGGCCAACGACTTCACCGTCGTCGCCACCGATCTGCGCGGGTACGGCGACACCAGCAAGCCGCCGGGTGGCCCCGATCACTCTGGGTATTCGAAGCGCGCGATGGCGCAAGACCAGGTGGACGTGATGTCGCGTCTCGGCTTCGAGACGTTCTTCGTCGCGGGCCACGATCGCGGCGGGCGCGTCGCGCATCGGATGGGGCTCGATCATCCCGATCGCGTCACCAGACTCGCGCTGCTCGACATCGTTCCGACACATCGTCTCTACACCGACTCGACGCGCGAGTTCGCGACCGCGTACTTCCACTGGTATTTCCTGATTCAGCCGGCACCGCTGCCGGAGACGCTGATCGCCAGGAGCGTCGAGTTCTGGCTCGAGCAGAAGTTCGGCAAGGCGGCGCCGGGCGCGATTACAGGAGAGGCGTTCGCCGAATATCTGCGGTGCTATCGCAATCCCGCCACGATTCATGCGAGCTGCGAGGACTATCGCGCCGGCGCGTCAATCGACCTGGTGCACGACGAAGCCGATATGGAGCGGAAGATCGCCCGCCCGCTGCTGGCGCTCTGGGGCGACCGCGCGCCGATGCATCGGCTGTTCGACGTCGCGGCGACGTGGAGGGAGCGCGCGACCAACGTCACCGGCAAGGCGTTGCCAGGGACACACTACTTCGCCGAAGAGATCCCCGACGTTGTCGCGAATGAATTGCGAGAGTTCTTCAAGAGGTAGGCGGACCTGAAGGTCCGCCTCTACGCTCAAATCAACCCTGAAGGTCCGCCTCTACGCTCAAATCAACCCTGAAGGTCCGCCTCTACGCTCAAATCAACCTTGAAGGTCCGCCTCTACGGCATTCGCACCCGTCGCACCCCTTGCACCCTTCGCGCCGACAAGGATTCAGCGTTTCACCCCGTCGTACTCGAGCATCTGAGTCGTGAGATCCAGCGGATACGAAATCGCCACGTCCGTAATCTTCCCGTCGGCGCCGGTGACCGGCGTCAGCTTCGGCATCACGAAGCCGGAGTAAGACGGCAGATTGAGCTTGTCGACACGCGCGACCACTTCATCCCGCACCTTCGGATCGAAGTGGATGCCGTATGAGTCGAACAGTTTCTTTGCGGCCGCGAAGTCGCCTTCCGACTTGATGCGCTGCACTTCCCCGAGCAAGCGTCCGACGCCTTCGCGGAACGCCTTCGGGTCGACCATCACCAGGTATTTCTTGCCGTCGCGCGTCCGTTCCTCAATCGCTTTCGTGTTCGCCATGAGCCACCGGATGATCAGCTGCCGGTTGCGCATGTGGTCTTCCTCGATTTGCGACCCTTCGCGGACGCGCCGCAGCTGTACGAGCGCGTTGCGCGTGTAGCCCTCGTACTCGGTGCGCACCATCGCCTCCTGTTCCGCGGCGGGGATGATGCCGAGCTCCACCAGCTTCGGGTCCGCCAGGAAGTAGAGACCCACCAGGTCGGCGCGCCCTTCTTCGAGCGCCGAGAAGTACTCCTTGATCGCCTGCTGCGGCGTTCCCTTGAAGCCGGCCGCCTGTTGTCCCGACGCGTGACCGATCACCTCGTGCATGTCGGTATGCAGGGTGTCCGTCGTGGCGGCGTACTTCGTGCCGCGCTCGACCTCCTCGGGTGTCCATGCGAACTCGCCGCGCATCGTCCCCGGCGTCGATTTTTCGTAGGCTTCCACGACGTTCGCAAGCGAGACGGACTTACTGCCGTATTCCTGCCGGATGCGCTGATCGTTCGGCAGGTTGATGCCCACCGGCGTCACAGGCCCGGAATCGCCGGCCTCGACGACGACGTCGATGGCATTGGCGACGATCCCGGAGACATTCGGCTTGTGGTACTTCGGGTCGGTGGGCATGTGGTCCTCGAACCACTGCGCGTTCTCGGCCAGCTTCTTGATGACCTCCGTCTTCTGCGGGTTGACGTAGAAGACCAGAGCCTCCCAGCTGCCTTTGATGCCGCGCGGATCGAGGTACACCTCGATGAAGCCGTTGATGGTGTCAACAGGCGACTGCTTGTCCTGCACCCATGCAATGTCGAAGTTTTCGCGATCCTTCTCTTCTCCGGTCCGATACCACTGAACCAGTGCCCGGAGTGCCTTCTGCATCGGCTCGTCGGCAAACGGAATCGCATCCTCCAGGTGTTTCACGATTGCCGTGATCTGCGTCCCGTAGCGGCCGTCGATCTTGTAGACCTCTTCGACCAGCTTGCCGGGAGCTTGTTTGACGAGGCGCGCATTGAGGCCGTACCGCTCCGTGAATCCCTTGAGGTCCGCCATGGACACACCACCGGCGTAGAGGTTGTTCGAGCTCGCGGTCAGGATGTCTTTTCCGGGAGGCGGCGTCTTGCTGGTGACGATGGGATCGACGTTCGGGTCGAAGAACATCGGCTGGAGGCGCTTCAGTGTCGCGTCGAGCGATTCGCCCTTGCGCGTCGCGAACGTCGCGCCCGCTTTTTCTGAGGCATGCGCCGCCGCGGCAAATGCCTCCGGGGTGATCTTGAGCACGAACTTGCGCGCCGTGAGGTTGTTGTACGCGCCGTTGTTGATCCAGAACAGCTTCGTGTAGCGCTGAATCTCCACGAGTGCGGCCGCATCGATCCCCTGCGGATGGGCGGCAATCTGATCGAGGATGCCCCGCATCTCGAGGGCGTCGCGATGCTTCTGGTCGTAGTAGATGTCGCGGCCAGCAAGCGCCGCCTGGTAGAGGTGCCAGATCAGCGTCTTCTCGCGCAGCGGCAGCGCGCTGAAGCCGTCCGCATACAACTGCACGACCGCCGCATCGTCCACGCGCTCGAGGAGATATTTGCGGTCGGCAGTGGCCGTTGAGGCCGACGCTGACGCCGGAGCATTCTGCTGCGCCGCTGGCGGCGGCTCGGATTTCGAGCATGCAGCCGCGATCGAGGCGGCCATGACGAGGGAAACGAATCGGCTGGAACGTGTCACGTCGCTCATTGGTGTAGCTTAGACTTACTTTCCATCGTGCGTCGATATGTCCCGCTCGCGTACGTCGCCGCGGCGGCTGCGATTGCCGCGCCGCCCCTTCTAGTAGCGTCCGACATAGCTCTGGTGATGTTCATATCGACCGCGGGCCTGATCCTGCAACGGCTGGCGCTTGCCCTTTTCGCGCTGGCCGTGCCCGGGGTGACGCTCGCCGCTCAGAGCCACCTCCGCTGGGCGGCTGTGCTTGGCGCCGCGCTCGCGGCGATTGGGGCGATTGCGATTGTGCGGAGGCCGGAGACGCTTGTCATCGCCCTATTTCCGCCCGCGGTCCTCTTTCCCCTCGGGCTCCTGGTGGTGTCGGGCGCCATACTTGGCTCGGCCACATCGCGCCGCGCCGCGGTCCTGATGGGTGTAGCCGCGCTCCTGTTTCCATTCGGCCACATCAGCGGGTTGCCACCGCTGCTCATCGGCGGGGACGTGCTCCTGCTGGCCGCGTTCTGGATTCTGGCGCCCCAGATGGCAAATCCCAAGACCCAAATCCCAAGGCCGAAATCCCAAGGCACAGGAATCTGACGTGCATTACCTGCTCTTCTACGAAGTGGTCGACAACTACGCTGAGAGGCGCGTGCCGTTCCGCAGGGATCACTTGGCGCACGCAAAGGCGGCGGTTGCGCGCGGGGACCTCGTCCTCGGCGGCGCGTTCGCGAACCCGGTGGACGGGACGGTCCTCCTGTTCAAGGGCCAGACGCCCGCGGTCGCGGAATCATTCGCCAAGGCCGATCCGTACGTGACCAACGGTCTCGTCACCACCTGGCGCGTGCGCGAGTGGACAACAGTCGTCGGCAAGGACGCTGAAGTCCCGCTTCCGCCTGGTATCTGAACGCGGCCATTCACCGCAACATCGCACCGAGCGGTGCTCGGCTTGAGTACAATTCTCCGTTCCGAATGCCGACAATTCTTTCGCATGCGGTCGCCGCAACCGCCGTGGGTCAGTGGTACCAGAATCGTCGGCTACCGGTGAAGTTCTGGCTGTGGACCGCGGTGTGCGCGCTGCTGCCGGATGTGGACGTAATCGGCTTCGCGCTCGGCATCCGCTACGACGACATGCTGGGCCATCGCGGCCTGACGCATTCGATTCCATTCGCAGTGGGAGTCGGCTTCGTGGCGGCCCGCAGCTGCGCGAAATCGAACACCCTGGGATTTGGGATTCGGGATTTGGGATTTGGGATTTGGCCTCTGTGGATGTATTTCACGGCGGTCATCGCCTCCCACGGGCTGCTTGACGCATTCACCAACGGTGGCCGCGGCGTCGCGTTCTTTGCGCCGTTCAGCAACCACCGCTTCTTTTTCCCGTGGCGTCCGATTCAGGTGTCTCCCATAGGGGTGGGGTTTTTTTCCGCCAGGGGGCTTGCCGTCCTGCAAAGCGAATTGCGCTGGATCCTCCTCCCGTCGGTGATAATTGCCCTGCTCGCGCGGATGCGGGTCCGGCTGAAGCCGGACACTACCGGCACGATCGAGTAGGCGATCCAGCCTCCGCCGTCGTAGCAACAGACCCTTCTGACGAAATGCAGCTGGCAAGACGAAGCGCGTTTGGGATTGTTGTGGCCGCAGTCGTTGCTGTGTCTGGGGGCTATGTCTCCGCGCAGCTGGGGGGCGGCGGCGCCGCCAAGCCTGATCTGTTCAGAACCGATCCCGAGGGATTCACGCGCGCGCGTTTTCCGCCGGCGGAGTGGCCGGATCGCGACTTCACCATCTGTCGCGTGCAGTACAACAGCGTCCGCTCCGAGCGCGACGGCAGCGGGTGGAAGACCGACTATCCGTACAGCGAAATCAATCTGCTCATCCGGCTGGGCGAGATGACGCCCACCTCGATCAGCTACAACGCGGATCAGAAACGCCCGAACACGTGGGTCATCAAGCTCACGGACGCCAAGCTCTACGAGTGCCCGTTCCTGATTGCGTCAGACGTGGGCACCCTCGGCATCAAAGATGAAGAGATCCCGATGCTTCGCGAGTATCTGCTGAAGGGCGGTTTCCTCTGGGTTGATGACTTCTGGGGCACCGAGGCGTGGGATCATTGGGTCGCGGAGATCAGTAAGGTGTTCCCGCCGGAGGAGCATCCAATCGAGGATATTTCTGCCGCCGACCCGATCATGCGGGAAATGTTCGACCTCGAGAAGGTGCCGCAAGTCACCAACGTGACGTTCTGGCTCAAGAACAATGGCAAGACGTCGGAGCGCGATGAGGACAGCGCCCAGGTCCACGTCCGGGCCATTCGGGACGATCATCGTCGGATAATGGTCCTGATGACCCACAACACCGACATCGGCGACTCGTTCGAGCGGGAACGCGAGGACAGCGAGTATTCGCGCCTGTTTTCGCCTCCGGGTTACGCGCTTGGTATTAATGTGCTGTTGTATTCAATGATCCAGTAAGGCAGGTCAGTTTTGACGCCGGTATCCGACATTTTTGAGCTGCCTCTGGAACAAACTGACACGAACCGAGGCTTCCGTTCCGGCGTCTTTAAAACTATGATCGCCGCCTTTGGCAGGCGTAGGCCTTTAAGGTTCAGGACTGAGGGAGCTTAGGCCCGGTCCAGATTCAGTGGAGAGAGGCCCGTGTTAGAAAAACTGTTTCAGGCACTCTTCTCGTACCGGCCGGTCGTCTTCCAGCAAGGCGATTTCCGCTTCGACGTCACGACGGCGTCTTTCGTCGCCGCGGGCATCGCGGCGGTGATCATGGCCGCCGCGCTCATCACCTACCGCAGCGTCGGAGTGAACGGTCGCACGCGCGATCGGGTCGTCCTTACGGTCCTTCGCATGGCCGCGCTGGCGCTTGTCGTCTTCTGTCTCTTCCGGCCAACCCTCATCGTCAAGGCGGCGATCCCGCAGCAGAACGTCGTCGCGGTCCTCCTGGACGACTCGCGCAGCATGCAGATCGCCGACTGGACCGACAACCAGCCGCGCGCGGAGTTCCTGCGGCAGCAGCTTGCCGCCGACTCGAGTCCGCTGCTGAAGGCCTTGTCCGATCGCTTCCTGGTGCGAGTCTTCCGTTTCTCGTCGACCGCGGGCCGCGTCAATTCCGTGAAGGACCTGACGTTCGGCGGTTCGCAGACGAAGATCGGCGCCGCGCTCGACGGCGTGCGTGACGAGCTCGCCGGGCTTCCTGTCGCGGGCGTCGTGCTCGTCACGGACGGCGCGGACACAAGCGAAGGCTCGCTGACGAATACGCTGCTCAACCTCAAGGCTGAAAAGCTGCCGGTCTTCACCGTCGGCGTCGGCAGCGCAAAGCTGCCGCGCGATGTCCAGATCGATCGGGTCAGCACGCCGCGCACGGTGCTGAAGGGCGCCTCGCTCCTCGTCGATGCCGTGATCACGCAGAGCGGCTACGCGGGGCAGACGGTCACGCTCGACGTCGAAGACGACGGCCGGATTGTCGGGTCGCAGAAAGTGCAGCTACCGGTGGACGGGAGTCCGGCCACGGTGCGCGTCCGCGCCACGGCAAGCGAGCCTGGCCCCCGCGTGTTCAGTTTCAAAGTCGCGCCGCAGCAGGGCGAGGTGGTGACGCAGAACAACGTGCGCCAATCGCTGGTCGACGTGCGTGACACCCGCGAAAAGATTCTGTACTTCGAAGGCGAGCCTCGATCGGAGATGAAATTCATTCGCCGCGCAGTCGCGGACGACAAGAATCTGCAGATCGTCACTTTGCAGCGCACTGCGGATAACAAGTTCCTCCGGCTCGACGTCGACACGCCCGACGAGCTGCTGGGCGGCTTCCCGAAGACGCGCGACGAGCTGTTCGCCTTCCACGGGCTGATCCTCGGCAGCATCGAGGCGGCGGCCTTCAGCGCGGATCAGCTCCAGATGATCGCGGACTTCGTCGATCGCCGCGGGGGCGGCCTGTTGATGCTGGGCGGCGCGCGGTCGTTTGGCGAAGGTGGCTACGGCGGCACGCCGGTCGCCGATGCACTGCCCCTCGTGATCGACCCGCGTACCCGCGCGGCCGAGCCGACGACGTTTGCGCGCCTGAAGGTGCTGCCGACGCGCGCCGGCCAGGCCCATGCAGTCACGCAGATCGCAGGCAGCGAGGCAGCGTCGGCCGCGCGGTGGCCCGACCTGCCGCAGGTCACGACCATCAACGCTCCGTTGGACATCAAGCCGGCCGCGACGGTCTTGCTCAACGGCACCGACGAGCGTCTTCGCGCGATGCCGACGCTCGTGTGGCAGCAGTACGGGCGTGGCAAAGGGATCGCGTTCCTCCCGCAGGACTCCTGGGAGTGGCAGATGCACGCCAGCATCACGCTCGAGGATCAGACGCACGAGAACTTCTGGCGGCAGATGCTGCGGTGGCTCGTCACCGATGTGCCGGGATCGATCGAAGCGAGCACGACGACCGATCGCGTGGAGCCGGGCGAAGCCGTGACGATTGAAGCATCAGTCGTCGACCCGACGTGGGTCGAGCTGAACGACGCGCACGTCATGGCGCGCGTCACACGCCCCGGCGGAACCACGCTCGACGTGCCGCTCCAGTGGACCGGCGAGCGCGATGGCCAGTATCGGGGGACGTTCGTCAGCACCGTGCCTGGCGCGTATGAAATCGCGGTGGATGCCGACCGCGAAGGGAAGCCGATCGGCACCAACGTCGCGTACGTGCGCGCCGGCGCGGGCGACGCTGAATATTTCGACCCGACGATGCACGAAGCGCCGCTGCGCCGAATCGCGGATGAAACCGGTGGACGCTTCTACACGACGGCAACCGTCGCGGGTCTTCCCGAGGACGTCAGCTACGCGGGCCGCGGCGTGACCTCGGTCGAAGAGCGCGAGCTGTGGAACATGCCGATCATCCTGATCATGCTGGTTGGGCTGGTGTGCGCGGAGTGGGGCTACCGCCGCGCAGTGGGTCTTTCATAATGGCTGGCACACTCTAATGCTCCACGCGTTTCTCCTCGTTGTCGTCGGCCTTGCGGGTGATCCCGAGCATGGCGAGCTGTTTCACAAGTGGGGCGCAGAGCTTGCCGAATCGGCGGGGCATCTGGGCATTCCGCAGGATCACGTCGTGTACCTCGTCGACCAGCCTGCAGAAGGTGAAGCGCGCGTCACCGGCAAGGCGACGCTGGACGAGATCAACAAGACCTTCGACAGGTTTGCGAAACAGGCGACCCCGGACGACGCGTTGTACGTGGTGCTGATCGGGCATGGCAGCTACGACGGCAAGGCGCCGAAGTTCAATCTCCCGGGTCCCGACATCTCCGCCGCCGACTTCGCCACACAGTTCAAGCGTCTACCGATGAGGCAGATCGTGTTCGTCAACACGGCGAGCGCCAGCGGCCCCTTCGTGAACGAGTTGTCGGGGCCCGGCCGGACGATCATCGCTGCCACGCGCAGCGGCGCCGAGAACTACGCGACCCTCTTTGGGGGGTACTTCGTCGACGCCCTCTCAGGTGAGGAAGCCGACGCGGACAAGAACCGCCGCGTGA
Organism: Vicinamibacterales bacterium; assembly: GCA_036802945.1. Lineage (GTDB taxonomy): Bacteria > Acidobacteriota > Vicinamibacteria > Vicinamibacterales > UBA2999 > Gp6-AA40. Next base: position 954 of record DAIRVG010000066.1, on the reverse strand, counting down.
CGATGCTGGAAGCGTTTCAGTTTGCGAAGGCCGCCGTGCAGCGCGCGTACGACAAGGAAGGTCTGCTCTCGACCGAGCACGCCGTGCTCGATGACAACGGCGACAAAGTCGGCAGTCCCGATCCTTCGACGACCGCCGCCGACGGCAAGGTGGCCGCGCTGATGGCCATCGGCTCGGCGGCTGACGCGATGCCGCTGCCGGCCGATCCGAAGCTGCGCGCGCTGATCCTCGAGCGGCGTGATCTCGAGCACCGGGTCGAATCGCTCCGGCTGCTGAAGGACAACATGGATCCCGCGAAATACCAGAGTGAACTCGAAAAACTCGTGACCGATCTTGCGCTGAAGACCCGTGAGATTAGAACCCTCGAAGGTGCCAAATGAGCGACCGCGTAACGATGAATCCCTATGTGAGCGATGTCGTCGATCTCGAATCGCCGGATGACATCAAGCTTGCCGACAAGATGAAGGCCGGCCGCGAGCAGATCATCAGCGAACTGCGCAAGGTCATCGTCGGCCAGGAGAACGTGATCAGCCAGGTGCTGAACACGCTGTTCGTGGGCGGCAACAGCCTCATCGTCGGCGCGCCAGGCCTGGCGAAGACGCTGCTCATTCACACGATGGCGCAGGTGCTGCAGCTGAAGTTCTCGCGCATCCAGTTCACGCCGGACCTGATGCCCTCCGACATCACGGGCACGGACCTCGTGCAGGAAGACCCGGCCACGGGACGCCGGCAGATGGTATTCGCGCCCGGGCCGATCTTCGCGAACATCGTGCTCGCCGACGAGATCAACCGCACGCCGCCGAAGACGCAGTCGGCGCTCCTCGAGGCGATGCAGGAGCATCGCGTCACGATCCAGGGGCGCACCTACAACCTCGACGAGCCGTTCTACGTCTTCGCGACGCAGAACCCGATCGAGCTCGAGGGCACGTATCCGCTGCCCGAGGCGCAGCTCGA
>DAIRVG010000065.1:23838-29724 GCA_036802945.1 Vicinamibacterales bacterium | reverse complement strand
CGCGGCGGGATCCCCGAGCACCACGTAGTTCCGTGCATCGTCCCGCGCGATGTAGAGATTCGCGAGAAGCGGCGATCGAGGCGGCGGCGCCCCTGGCGCATTTCCGCCCAACGCGATCCCGAGCTGCGCGGCGAGCGAGCTCCATTGCAGATTGAGCGGGTCGGTGGCGAGCCCGACACGCCGGCCCTTCATGAGCAGCTCGAGCGGTGTCCGCAGCAGTTGCGCCTGAGGCGTTCCCATCACATCTTCGAACGCGTAGCTGAACGCCCGGTCGATGTGGGCAATCACGGCAAGTGCGCCGCGGCTCAGGAGCGCCTGGGGCAATCTGGCAATGAGCGGCTGCGGCGCCAGCGGAAGCCGCGAGCCGTCTGATGCGTAGTAGTACGAATCTGTGTCCGGACAGCCGCCGCCAAAACAGGCGAACAGAAACATGACGAGGCCGTGCACGCTCGCGTCAGGAGGGACATCCTCACCCGCGAAATAGTGACCGGTCTCGAGCGGTTCCCCGCGCGTCCACTCCTGAGTGACGAGCGCGCCCTGCCGCGCCGCCTGAATCTCCGGTGTCTTCAACGACCACTCGGCGCCGTGCGATCCGGTAAACAGAATTGCCGGCCGGCCGCCTTCGCCGCGCACGATGCTCGTCAGGCGTGATTTCGTCGCTTCGTTCTCGCCGACGAACATCGAGACCTCGAAGCCCTGATGTTTCCCGAGCGGTTCGTCGCCGGGGCTTGTTTCCCCTCGGAACTCCGGGATCACCGATCCCGCGAGCAGCGGGGTAGCGAGATCGAGCGGGTTTCTGGGCATCCACACTGCGGCGCGGCGCTGCTGCGGGGGAGCAAGACCCTTTTCGTACTCGACAAGCTTTGTCGCGTACGCAGCAAAGTCGCTGACCGCATCGAAGTGAAGCCTGCCCACCGCCCACTGCAGGTCGAGTTGCGCCTGAAACTCGAACGAGATGCGGGCTGGTGAACCGACGATGAGCAGATAGAAGGGAACACCCTTCCGTGGGCTGACGGGCGCGCTGAGCGATACCCCTCGACTTGTCGCCCAGCTGGCCACAGTCTGCCCCGGTGCCACGCCCGTCGATCCCTCGAACACCTTGAAGAAACGATCGTCCTTGACCTGAGTCCGGCGCCAGTCCAGCAACGGCTGGAGCGCCTCCTTGATCGACGGATCGGCGTCCGAGGCAAACACCACGCACCAGCCTGCCTGAGCCAGATCCATTGGATCGTCGATGGCGCCCTCGAGGGCGAGGGCTCTGGAGCGCCGTGTACGCGCGAGCACCGATTGCGAGTCCTGAGGTATCTCGCCGAGGTCGTCTTCATTCAGCGGCGGATGCGTTTCGCCAGTTTCGGCGATGACACCCATGGGCACCGGTAGCCGCGCCGGCGCGACGGCCGTCTCGTTGCTCATGCGCGCTGTCCGCGCGCCGCGATCACCGCCTGCCACAGGACATGCGCGACCTGAGGGCCGTCAATTCCGCTGTGATCGGGGATGAACCGGGAGCTCTCGAGGTTGTAGATTCTCCCAGGCTTGAAGGCGTATACGCCGTTCTCGTCCAGCATCGTCTGCTTCTCGGCGAGCGGCGTGCCTTGAATGCCCCAGGTACCGAGACCACCGAACCGTGGCAATTCTGTACCGAAATCGAACTCGTTGACGAGCCCGACTGCCGCCGGGTACGCGGCGCCCACAGCACTGTCATGTGAAGACTGCGTCGTGATGATCGGGCCGCTCACGGCACCGTTCAGGACGCGGCGAAAATATCCAGGCTTTTCCGTGCCCGGTATCGTTTGGGCGTAAGCCCAGAGCGACATTGCGCCCTGCACGAGGACGGCGGAGCTGACCGGGCGGGGCAGCGGAGTCGATCCGCCCGGTCCTCCAAGAATCGACGAGACCACGACGCATCCGAAGCTGTGGCCCATCAGGTGGACCTGCGCACTTGACGTGCGCTCGAGATCTGCCACGCATTGATGCATACCTTGCTCGCCGATCGTGCGAGCGCGATGCTTCATCAACCAGAACGACGCCTGGCGAAGGCCGGCGAGGATGCCGTTCCTGAAGTTACCCTGGAGACCGAACGACTCACCGGCGCTGGCGATTCGCTCGGCGCGAACGGCGGCCTGTGGATCCAATGCCGCGCCTTCTTCGTCAGGCGCGCCGTCGGGTCCGGATCCCGCCGAGAACCCAATCGCCTTGGCGAGCTCTCCGTAGGCGCCGACCACAGAGTCGGGCAATACGCGTGCGGCGGGATCGCGCTCGAATGCCGCGAAGATGAGCTCCAGCGGCTGTCGTACGGCGTCGCCACCACCGAAATGGGCAACGGCCGCGCGCAGCAGCGGCTCCAGAGTCGCGCCCGCCGCCGTGCCGAACGCCGCTGCGCCGGCGCCAATTGCTTCTTCACCCCAGGGCTGACTTGGCCAGTGGAGACCGATAAAGAGCGGCCGGAATGCGGTTCCCATGGCCTCACGATCGGCGGTGACCTTCCACAGCGCGCCAATCCACCGGTTGTACTGATCGATCGCAGACGGTACGTCGCCCTTCCAGCCGTGGCTGAAGAGAAAGATGTCCGTCGGTTGTGTCTGACGGACCTGCTCCTGCACCCTGTGGCTGAATACACCGCCCTCTGGATCGTCAGTACGTTCGCGACCGTTGTCGTCGAAACTGATCAACGCATAGCTGATATCAAGGCCGGGAATTTTCTGGATTGGCATCGCCTACCCCTTTCGTCGACGGGAATGCGGTCGTACGGGGTCAGATTCGCACCCGACACCCGGCGCCGAGCAGGATCGGCGGGGGCGTGTCAGCGGCCCCTGGTCCGCCCGCGCCGAAAGCCAGTCCACCGCTTGGTGCGGCTCCCTGCAACGACCACCGCGTCCCATCGAAGTCGATCTCGTCGACGATGAAACCGAAGGTCACCGGGGCCGGGCCCGCGTACGTGACGGCGCTCGTGCTCGCGCCTGACGGTTTCACCTTGACGCTCGCGCCGACGAGCTGCTGAATCGCCGGAACGTCGAGGGCAATCTCCTTGCCGTGTTCGTCGCTGGCCGAGACGGTGATGGCGTCCGACTTGAGCACTTCGACGATCAGGAAGGCCTGCGTGTCTTCACCGGTGAAGTAGTGCTGAACGACCGGGTTGCTCGTGTTGAGAGTTCCGCTCGCCAGATAGTTACCCGCGTCGAGCGGCGCCACCGCCGTCGACGTGACGTTCGTGTACGAGAATTGAACCTTGCGGGCGTTGCGGTATGCAACGTCAAGCGACGGCATCGTTGCGCCGAACGCCGCCAGCGCGTTCTTCAGGATCGAAAGCCCGAAGGAGAGGTCAAGCTGATCGGTCTTCTGGCCATTCACCACTCCCGCATTGCGGGGTGGCGTTGGTACCGGCGGTGGCGTCGTGCTTTTCCAGACCGACGAGAGCTGACCGAGCCACTGCGTCGTGTCGTCACGGCCAATGACGTCCATCGGTTCGATACCAGCACGGGGCAGTTTGACCACGTTGTATCCAAACCTGTTCAGAAACGTGATGCTGGGGTCCTTTTTCTTGGGCATGCGACCTTTTGTACGAGCATTCGACGCAAACGCGTCGGCTCGCGAACAAACCTCATGACGTCGCCGGGGGAAGTGCTGGGGACGACGCGCGCGGGTCAGCCGCGCGCAGTTCGACGGTCTCGTGTGAACGACGCAATCATCGACCGCACGGTGGGAATCGCACAAGTGAATTCGAGTCGGTCGTCTCCGCCTGTAGGCGGATCTGCGCCAAGAAGTTGTGCAATTTCGTACCCAATGGATGAGGCGGGCCGTGTCGGCGACGGGTCTCAACGCACGTATCATGTTCGCGCCTGCTGCATCAACGGTGATTGACACAATGGAGGAAGCCGGAAACATTCCGCTTCGAATGAAATGAGCGCGCCAAAACCGCCCACGCCGACGCGATCACGGGCCACGCACCAGTCGCCGCCGCCGTTTACCCCGCCGCCACCGGCATTCAGGAGCTTGCGGGCGTACAGTGTCGATCCGGCGCTGGCGACGCAACTGAATACAGCGCTCGTGAGCCAGATGACGTTGAAGGTTCCGTGGGAAACGATTGAACCGGGTCCCGTCGGTGAATATCTCGAGGTGATCGATGCGGATCCCGGAAGCGCCTGCTTTTACGAACCGGTCAATCTCGATGCCCCGACACTCCTGGCCCAGGACGGCCTTGCCCCGAGCGAGGGCACGCCGCAGTTTCATCAGCAGATGGTGTACGCGGTTGCGAGTTTGACCATCCGCAATTTCGAGCGGGCCCTTGGCCGCCGTACGTTGTGGCGCCCAGGTCCTTCAGCCGATCCGTCACAACCCAAGAACGACGCGCGGTTCGTACGCCGCCTCCGGGTGTACCCGCACGCGCTTCGCGAGCAGAATGCGTATTATTCGCCCGACAAGATCGCGCTTTTGTTCGGCTACTTCAACGCCGATTCCGATGATCCTGCCGATCACATGCCCGGGAGCATGGTCTTCACGTGCCTCTCGCACGACGTCGTCGCTCACGAGACCACGCACGCGCTGCTTGACGGGATGCACCGTAGGTTCCTGCGCGCGACGAATCGGGACGTCCGCGCGTTCCACGAGGCCTTCGCGGATATCGTCGCGTTATTCCAGCACTTCACGTTTCCCGAGATCCTTCGTGCGCAAATTGCGTCAACGCGCGGGGCCCTGCGGACGCACGAGAATCTGCTCGGGCAGCTTGCCGGGCAGTTCGGACGATCGACCGGGCTGCGGGGAGCGTTGCGCGATGCCATCGGCCGCATGAACGAAGCCGGTCAGTGGGTGCCTCACGTCCCCAATCCACAAGAGTACGAGGAGAAAACCGAGGCGCATGCGCGCGGAGCGATCCTCGTCGGCGCCGTGTTCGACGCGTTTCTCTCGATCTATGAACGACGTACTGCCGACCTCCTGCGCCTGGCGACGGACGGCACGGGTGTTCTCAGACCCGGCGCGATTCATCCGGACCTGGTCGGTCGACTTGCCTCGGACGCCGCAAAGGCGGCGCAGCATGTGCTCACGATGTGTATCCGCGCCCTCGACTATTGTCCACCTGTCGATATCACGTTCGGTGAGTTCCTCCGCGCCATCATCACGGCCGATTTCGATGCGGTTCCGGATGACGATCTCAGCTACCGCGTTGCCTTTATCGAGGCGTTTCGAAAGCGCGGCATTTACCCACGTGACGTGCGAGCACTGAGCGTTGAGAGTCTTCTGTGGCGCAGTCCTCAGACCGACCAGCTGCAGCCGTCCAGGACGCTCGGGGAAGGTCTTCAGCAGCTGCAAGGGTATGCGCGACAGTACCTTTTCGGGCAGTCCCCGACAGGTGAGCCCGAGACCCGCGAAAACGTCTTCGAGCTGCAGCGAGCGCTGCGCCGGCAGCTGCACGAGTGGCTCACCAATCATTTTGCACATGATGCGGACGGCCTCCAGGACGCGGCGTTCCTCGGCGTCGACGTCGCGCGTCCGTTCGAGGTTCACGTGGCACGGTTCGCCCTTCGCGCCGGCCCTGACGGTGACGTCGACCCGCAGCTTCTCGTCGGGCTGCTCCAGGAGGTCGACGTTCCCGTTGATTCCAGTGACGCGAGCGGTCCACAGATGTCGTTCGAGGGTGGCTGTGCAATCGTCGCCGACCTTCGTCGATTGAAAATCCGGTACTGCATTCGAAAGAGCGTGACGAGCGCAACGCGACTCCAGCGTCAACAGGAGGCCGCTACCGCGCAGATGGAGTCGCCGCGCGCGACCTACCTTGGTTCGGCATCATTTCTGGACCCGGCCGAACCGTTCGCGGCTCTGCATCGCGGGCTCGCCTGACATGGCAGTAACGCGTCGGAAAACAGGCAGCAAGATCTCCAAGCCATCCAAGCC
>DAIRVG010000065.1:4928-23738 GCA_036802945.1 Vicinamibacterales bacterium | reverse complement strand
GCAGGTTCGCGTGCGCATGTACCGGCAGGGACTAGGTGACTGTTTTCTGGTGACCTTCGATGTCGGTCATCAGGAAAAGCACATGCTGATTGACTGCGGGACGCTCGGCGCCACGACCACGGGGATCAAACTGGCGGATGTCGTCGCGGACATTCGGACCACGACCAAAGATCATCTGCATGTTCTTGTTGCGACGCACGAGCACTGGGATCACGTTGCCGCCTTCGGTTCGCTGGAAGATGAGTTCAAGAAGATAAAGGTCGATCACGTCTGGCTTGCGTGGACGGAGAACCCAAAGGACGCACTCGCACAGAAGATCGCGAAACAGAAGAAGGATCTGGCGGCGACGCTCGTAGCCGCAGCGAAAGCCTTGGCAGGCTCGCAGAGCCCCGAATCGGCTGCGATGGGGCTCGCGGTGCGAGACGTCCTCGGTTTCTTTGGTGAGGAGGATGTGCTCGGAGCCGGAGCCTTCGGGGAAAAACTCAATGAGGCGATGCAGTTTGTCCGGACAGGACTCGGGGCTGCGCCTCGCTACTACAATCCGGGCGACGGTCCGATCGAAGAGGCCTGGTTGCCGGGGTTCCGCATCTACGTTCTCGGCCCTCCCAAGAGCGAAGCCGCACTGAACGACCTCGGTGAGAAGGGAAGCTCCGAGTTGTATGGCATCGTGGCTGGACTGGGTGCCGGAGCGCGTCTGCACGTCTCAGGCGAGAATCTCGGGCCATACGCAGCCAACCTCGGGACGACGGAGGAGCGCGCGGATCTCGATTCCACCCTGCCGTTTGATTCCCGCTTCCGGCATGAACGTGACAGCCCGCTGATTCAGGACCTCTTGAAGGACACGTACTTTGCGAAGTCCGAGGCGTGGCGCAGCGTGGACGAGGACTGGCTGCACGTGGCGACCGACCTCGCGCTGCAGCTCGATAGCGCAACGAACAACACCAGCCTGGCTCTCGCGATCGAGCGGGTGTCGGATGGCAAGGTTCTGCTTTTTCCAGCCGATGCGCAACAAGGCAGCTGGTTGTCCTGGCATGCACCGGCCATGAAATGGACGGTGAAAGGTGCCAACGGGGGCAGTCATGCCGTCACTGCCAGCGACCTGCTGGGGCGCACGGTGTTCTACAAGGTTGGTCATCACTCCAGCCACAACGCGACGGCCAAGAGCAAAGGCCTTGAACAGATGCAACAGCGCGATGAACTGACGGCGTTCATTCCGGTCGATCGCGCCGTGGCGTTGGGGCGCAACCCGCCCGGGTCCTGGAAAATGCCGGCGAGGACGCTTTATCGGCGGCTTCTCGAGCAGTGTCGCGGTCGCGTCGTCCGCTCCGATATTGGCTGGGCGACGGACTCGAAACTGGCGGAGAACAAGGCGGTTGAGAAGGAGTTCGATGGGCTGGCCACGACCACCGAGTGGACGTCTTGGAAGCAGTCGCAGCAGGCCGCCAGCCACATCAGCATTTCCAAACTGTATGTGGAGTTCACGCTGAAGTAGGTCGAGCGGTTCCGAGGCGCGACGCTATCGCCTGGCCGACAACATCCGCCGCCGGACGACGCCGAGGAGTCCGACACCCACCAGCATCCACGTTGCCGGCTCGGGAACCGCGCCGACGGTGACGTCCAGGCTGCCCGCGTTGTTGTGAGCGGCCATCGCAGATTACGCGTTCACGTTCTTGATCAGCGCACGAACGGTGCGGTTCACCTTGACGTACTTCACCGGCAGCTTGCGCTCGAACGCCATCAGGTCGTCATCGTCTATTGGAAAGGCAAACGGCCGGTGATGCTGCATGCCGAGCGTGTCGGTCACGACCGCCCCGCCGTCTTCCAGCAGGTCGATGTATCGCGTGAACATGGTCTGCATGGCATCGCGGTGTGGTGCATAGGAGCTGGGGTTGTTGTCGAGGATGTAATGGTATTTGTTGGGCAGTCCAAGAATCGAATCGCCGTACTTGTCCATCAAGTAGACGCGATAGTTGGAGATGCCCAGGCTTTCCGCGTGACTCACTTCGTCTTCCATCACGGTGATGCCATCGATCAGATGACATTGGCGGTGAAATTTCGCCGCAACGCGTGAGGAACCGACGCCTACGTGCAGGATTTTCCGATCCCTCAAGGAAATCTCGCTCAGATGGCGCTCGATTCGCAGCTGATCAAACGTGACAGGTACGTCTCGCCAGCTTCCAAGGTCATAGGCCGATCCGCACGACGCCGGCTGCGTCTTCCTCGCGGGAAGGGTCAGCAAGTACGGGACAAATTGCAACGCGTAGAGAAGGCCATCGGCCAGACGGTGAAGGGTCATGAACTTGGAATCATAGTCGGGCCGTAGGTTTCTCGCTTCTCGCGCGTTTATGAAAGCGAGGGGATACGAGCGGTTGACGTTGGGTTAGGATCGGCCGCAATCAGGTCAGCATGGCAAAGCGCATCGTCGTGTGCTCCGACGGCACAGGCAACACCTCGATCAAGGGACGCGGCACGAACGTGTTCAAGCTCTTCGAGGCCGTTGATCTGAACGGCCACCGCTTTGACGCGGTTCTGACCCCGCAGATCGCTCTCTACGACGACGGCGTTGGAACCGAGGATTTCAAGCCCCTCAAGATATTTGCCGGCCTGACCGGGTTTGGTCTCAGCCGCAACGTGAGACGGCTCTACAAGGAGCTCGCCCGCGTCTACGACCCTGGCGATGAGATCTATATGTTCGGGTTCAGCCGCGGCGCATTCACCGTGCGCACGCTCGTCGGGTTCATTGCCACCTGCGGCGTCATCAATCCTCAGAAACTTGACCGTCGAACGTCAGACGGGCTTGAAGACACGGTCAGGAAGGCCTACAAGGCCTACCGGAAGTGCTATCGGACCAAGCTTGCAAAGCTTGTCTTGGGAGAGCCGAAGACAGTAGCCGAAGGGGCCGGCGAAGCTTTCAAGCGGGAGCATTCTCACGACGAAGAGGTGAGGGTTCGATTCCTCGGAGTGTGGGACACGGTGGACGCTGTCGGCCTTCCATTCCATCTGAGTGATGTCGTGAACACCGTCGTCCATCGCTTCAAGTTTCCGGACCGGAAATTGAGCACGATCGTTGACCGGGCTTGCCACGCGCTCGCGATCGACGACGACCGGCAGTCGTTTGGGCCTCTGCTGTGGGACGAAAAGGAAGAGAAGAAGGGTCGAGTAGAGCAGGTGTGGTTTGCGGGCGCGCACTCAAATGTCGGGGGCGGCTATCCGAAGCAGGGATTGTCGCTGGTGGCGCTTGATTGGATGCTCGCGGAAGCCGGGCGCCGAGACCGGAACACGAAAGGCCTTCGTTTGAACGCGGATGAACGACGGTCATACGCGGAGCATGCGAACACCGACGACAAGCTTTACGAGCCAAGGGCCGGCCTGGGAATCTTTTATCGGTGGAAAATCAGAGACATCGAGAAGATGTGTGGCAAGTACGGGGTGAGGCCGAAGCTCCACATAAGCGTTCTCGAGCGCGTCGCACACGGGACGGCAGACTATTCTCCGGGCAACCTCCCAAGGGGGGCGCAGGTCGTGATCACGGACCCTGACCGGCCAGAGCATGCGGCACTCGCCTTACAGCGCGCGGCGAACGTCCAGAAGGTACTCAGCGAGACGGAAGATCGGTTGCTCAGCCGCATGAAGAAGGAGTTCGTGGTTGGCATGCTGTCGTACTACATCTATCTGGCTTCGTGCATCGCAGTCTTGGTGGTGGCATCGGGATGGAATGGGGGCCGCAGCGCCAGCGAAATCTGGTCGGCGATTGTGGCCGTCGGTGGCCTCATAGGAGGATTGTTGACCAGCCCGATCGACACGGCGATTGCCACAGGCAAGCACCTTACCGAGTATCCGCGGCGGCTTATGTGGCTTGTTGCCGGATTCCTGATTGCCTACTTCATGCAGTTGTACGCCGACAGACGCATGAGCGGGGTATTTTCAGAGTACTGGTACAAGCAACAGCCCAAGCTGCGCGAGGCACTCAAACAGGCGAGGAAAAAAATCATCAACCAATCTTGATCACGATCGGTTGCGCTCCATGCCAGAGCGTCAAGCGACCGAGCCGCTGCTGGCCGCACGGTAGACGGGCAAGCCCTCCACCCGAACCTCCTGCACGCTTTCCTCGCCGGCAAGTGTGAAGATCGCGGCAAGCGCCTGCTCCGGGCTTTCCACGCGCTCGAGCACGCCCGCAAGGGGGCTGCCGGCTGGCGGACGCAGGTAGACCAAGTCCGCCCGCTTTCCGGCGCGAAAGTCCCCAATCTCGTCGCCAAGCCCTACCGCCTCGGCGCCGGCCAGCGTTGCCAGGTAACACAATCGTGCCGGATCGAGCGACACGCCGTCTGGCGCCACGCGCTGTATGAGATACGCCTGGAGTCCCTCCTTCAGCATCCCGAATCCGGTGCCCCCGCCCACGTCGGTGCCGAGCGAGCACGCGACCCCGGCATCGAGGTGTCGCCGGAGTGGAAAGATCCCGCTGCCGAGCGCCGCGTTGCTGCTTGGACAATGCGCAATGGACGTGCGCGTCGCAGCGAGCCGCTCGAGCTCCGCGTCGGATGCCTGGACGTTGTGGGCCATCACCGCCCGCGAACCGGTCAGCGTGTACCTCTCGTACACGGCCAGATAGTCCTGCGCCCAGGGAAAAAGGCGCGCGACTTCGGCGACCTCGCTCGTGTTCTCGTTGAGGTGTGTCTGAACGCGAAGGCCGTCGTGTTCGGCGAGAAGTGTTTGACAGACCTCAAGCATCGCTTCGGATGTGGAGAGGGCGAAGCGCGGTGTCACCGCGTACAGGAGGCGGCCACGACCGTGAAAGCGACGAATTAGCGCCGTGCTGTCCCGGTACGCGTCCGGAGGGGATTGATGCAGTTCCGGTCGCAAGCGCCGGTCCGAGACGACCAGCCCGCTGATCAGCCGGAGGCCGGCCACCGTTGCGGCATCGAAGAGCGCGGCCGTGGCGGACGCGAAATGCGCGCCGAAAACCAGGGCTGTCGTGGTTCCGTGACTGGCCAGCGCACGGAGAAACGCGTGGGCCGTGTCGGTCGCGTACGCGGCATCCGCCATCCGTGCTTCTTCGGGCAGGGCGACGTGCTCGAGCCAGTCGAGCAGCGACCGTCCCAGGTCTCCGATGATACGCAGTTGCGGGAAATGCACGTGCGTGTCGACGAAGCCCGGTAACAGGAAGCCGGCGCGCCAGTCGACCGTCTGCGCCTCGGGACAGGAGGCCTTCACCGCGTGGTAGTCGCCGCTCGCGGCTATGCGTCCATCACGGATCAGCAGTCCGCCGTCCTCATGGCAGACCAGGGCTCGCTCGTCGCGGAACGGATTGGTGGGCGTATGAAACAGGGGAGCTCTGAGGAGCTCGACGCCCGTCATCGGAAGGCCGCGCGCTCGGCGCGCGCGTGCCGGACCGCAAAGAACACGCGCTCGGGAGTCGTCGGACTCGCGAACGTGACGGCTGCCGCGCCGTCGCCGAACGCCGCCACCGCCTCGCGGATCGCTTCCCGCACCGAGATGGCCAGCATCAGCGGCGGCTCTCCGACGGCCTTGCTGCCAAAGACCACGCCCGGTTGCGTGGCCCGTTCGAGGAAGCTGACTTCGAAGGTCTCTGGCACCTCGGACCACGACGGCAGCTTGTAGGTCGATGCACCGCCGGTCGAGACGCGTCCCTGCGCGTCCCAGAGCAACTCCTCAATCGTCAACCAGCCGACGCCTTGGATAAAACCACCTTCGATCTGACCGCGATCGACGATCGGCGAGATGGAGTCGCCGACGTCTTGCAGGATGTCAGTGCGCAGCAGACGGAAATCGCCGGTGAAGCCGTCGACCTCGACCTCGGATACTGCGGCGCCATAGACGAAGTAGTGGAACGGCCGTCCCCGGCCCGTGCTCGGATCGAAGTGGATGTTCGGCGTCCGATAGAACCCTTGCGCGAACAACGGGATGCGTTGCCGGTACGCGGCCTCGCACACGGCTGCGAAGGGCATCGCGTTGCCGCCGGCGGCGACCGCGTCCCGATCGAACCGAACGGCCGATGCGTCACACTGGAGGAGACCCGCCGCCACCGCAACGAGCCTGGCCTTGAGCTGCGCGCAGGCGTCGGCCACGGCGGCGCCGTTGAGATCGGTGCCGGCCGACGCGGCGGTTGCCGAGGTATTGGGCACCTTGTCCGTGCGCGTGGGCATCAGACGAACGCGTTCCGGCGTGACACCGAGGCTCTCGGCCGCGATCTGCTGAATCTTCGTGAAGAGGCCTTGCCCCATTTCAGTGCCGCCGTGATTCACCTGGACGCTGCCATCGCGGTAGACGAGGACGAGCGCGCCGGCCTGATTGAAAAACGTCGACGTGAACGAGATACCAAACTTCACGGGTGTGATCGCGAGGCCGCGTTTCTGGTGCGAGTGGCTGGCGTTAAAGCTCGCAACCTCGCTGCGGCGGCTCTCGAAGCGGCTCGTCTCCTTCAGCCGTGTCCAGATGACTTCGATGCGGCTTGCATGATCGACGCATTGGCCGTAGTGCGTCGTATCGCCCTCGCGATAGAAGTTGCGCTCACGCACGATATCGGCGGACAGCGAGAGCCGCTGCGCCGCCAGAGACATGATCTCCTCGATCACGATCATGGCCTGCGGTCCGCCGAATCCGCGAAACGCCGTTTGCGATGTCTTGTGCGTGCGGCAGACACGACCCGTGACCTCCACAGCCGGCAGACGATAGGCGTTGTCGCAGTGAAAGAGCGCGCGCCACATGATCGGCTCCGACAGGTCGAGACTCCACCCACCATCGGAATACAGCGCGAGACGGACCGCGGTGATTCGGCCGTCGGCGTCAAACCCTGCGGTATACCGAGCCAGGTACGGATGCCGTTTCCCCGTCAGCGCCATATCGAGCTCGCGCGTCAGACGCACTCGCACTGGCCGGCGTGTCTTCCACGCCCCGAGCGCGGCGATGGCTGCCCAGGTGTTCGCCTGGACCTCCTTGCCACCAAACGCGCCGCCCATCCGGAGACACTCGACCGTGACCTGATGCTGTTTGAGCCCCAGCACCCGCGCAACCACGTCCTGGGTTTCGGAAGGATGCTGCGTAGACGCGTGCACCGAGACGCCCTCGCTCTCATCGATCCAGGCGATCGACGCGTGCGTCTCGAGATAGAAATGTTCCTGGCCGCCAATCACCAGCTCGCCGTCGTAGACGGAACGGCTCGACGCGAGAACGGACATGTCGCCGCTCGAGAGGTGCAGCGGATCGGTGAGAAAGCTTCCAGCCTCAATCGCCTGCTCGATCGTGAGGATGGCCGGCAGTGGTTGGTACTCGGCACGGACGCGGCCCGCGCCGCGTCGCGCGGCGTCGAGCGTCTCGCCCAACACCCACGCCACGGGCTGGTGGTGGAACATGACTTCGGCCGGAAACAGCGGCTCGTCGTGGCGCGCGGGCCCGGTGTCGCCCTCGCCAGGAACGTCGGCGCCGGTCAACACGGTCACGACGCCCGGCTCGTCAAGCGCAGGCGTCACGTCCAGCGAGGTCACCAACGCGTGCGCGTGCGGCGCGAGCACCGGCCAGGCGTGCAGCACGTCCGGGAACCGCGCGATCAAGTCGTCGGTGTAGAGCGCGCTGCCCGTCACATGGCCGCGGGCGCTCTCGTGCGGAACAGACTGGCCGGTGATCGTCATGAGCGATGCTCCCACCAGAATTTCTCGACCAGGCTCTTCGACACCTCCAACCGGTACTCCTTGGATCCGCGCGCGTCGGAGATCGGCGTGAGCGCCCGCTCCATGATCCGCTGCACACGCTCGAGTGCCGCTTCGTTCCAGAACTGCCCGGTGACAGCCTCCTCGGCTTCCACCACGCGGAGCGGCGTCTCGGCCACGCCGCCGAATGCGAATCGCGCGCGGTGGACGCGGCCGCCGGCGTCCCAATCCATCGCCATGGCTGCCGACACCGTGCTGATGTCATCCAGTCGCCGCTTTGACACCTTGTAGAAGCGCAGCAGCTGCGGGAATGGCTTCGGGATTTCGATCGTGGTCAGGATCTCGTCAGAGCGCATCGCCGTCCGCCGGTACGCAGTGAAAAACGACGAGAGGGGGATCTCCCGCCGGCCATCCCGACCCGCGACGTGCACGATCGCCCCCAGCGCCGCGAGCAGCGGAGCCGCGTCGCCAATTGGAGAAGCGGTCGCGAGGTTGCCTCCGAGCGTGGCGCGGTTCCGGATCGGCGGCGACGCAAAAAGGGTCAGCCACTCAGAGAAGACCGCCGGCGCGTTGCTCCAGCGCCGTTCGATATCTGCAAGTGGCAATGCCGCGCCGAGCTTTACAGACGTGGACGTCTCGGTGCACTCCCGCAGCTCGTCGATCGCTTCGAGGCTGACGAGGTGCGTCCAGCGACGGCCACGGAGATTCGACTCCACGCCCAGGTCCGAGCCGCCCGCAATGAGCGTGGCCCCGGGATGGGTTGCAAGCGTGGCGAAGCATCCATCGATCGTCGTCGGACGCGAGAAGTTATCCAACGCGATCGCGTCGATCCGTGGTGCCGGCCGCTGGAGGCGATCCCGAAACTCACCGGCAGGCGCCGGACCGAGCGCGAGCGCCGCGTCGCGAATCGGACGATATCCGGTACAGCGGCACAGGTTGCCCGCCAGGGCGAGTGGGTCGCAGGGCCCGACTCGACCCGGCCGATAGTGTTCGGCAAACAGGCTCATCACAAAGCCCGGCGTGCAATAGCCGCACTGGGAGCCGCCGGCGGCTGCCATCACGCGCTGGACGTCCGCAAGCTCGCCATGTTCGGCCAGCGCCTCCACTGTGTAGATTTCATGGTCTGCAGCCGCCGGAAGCGACATCAAGCAGCTGTTCACCACGCGGTATGCGCTCGTCGCGTCGTGTGATGTGACCAGCACCACCGCGCACGCGCCGCATTCGCCCTCCGCGCACCCTTCCTTGGCGCCGGTGAAGCCTTGCCCGCGTATGAAATCCAGGACCGTCGTATCAGTCCGCGGCGCGTCGACACGAACCCGCCGGCCATTCAACAGGAACTCGATCTCCCGGGAGGCGGTCGTGGTCACGCTCTCTTTTTACCACTGGCGGCGGGACCCGGCCGCAACGAACTTGTACCAGGGTGGCTGGAGGGTGGAGTGCGTAGAAATCTGCAGGGTAGAGGCGGGTCTTTTAACCCGCCTCCTTGGTCGTGCGTCTAGCCGCGGCTGTACAAATCTACCGGCGTGTTGATCACAGCCTAGAGCTCGGTGAGCACGTACTCCTTGCCATTCACCGTGAGCGCCCTCATCCAACCCATCTTTGCTCCGTCGGGGTGGTCCTTCCAGGCCGGAGAGATCCTGAAGCTTATGGTGTCTCCCACCTTGACTTCGCTCTTGACCTTCAGACCCAGCCGGATCAGGCCGCTAGGGCTGTTGGATTCCAGTTTCCACGCCGTGACCTTCCCGTCGGGATTCTTGACGTCAACGTACCACCACGAATGCGGGTTCACATTCTCGACCTTGGAGAGCACTCCGGTGATTGTGAGCTGTTCCGTCGTGTTGAATTCGGCGTTGGCGGAGTGATGCGCGATTGCGGGCGCGCCCGCCAGGACCGCCAGAGCGGCCGAAGCCGACAGAAGTTTCTTGATCATTGTCACGCTCCTACGATGGTTTGGGTGTCATCTGCCGAGCAAGTCGCGGACCATCAAGCGAGATCTGCGAGAAAGAGGCCTAAGACCTGTGTTGCTTGCCGCCATCACGACCGATCCGCGGGTCCGATCCATTGTGGTTCGTACATTTGTGTGGAGCTTTTGAAACGATGTCGACGAATGTGTCTGGCCGCGCGCTCTTTCGTCATGCGTGACAGAGACTGCAGGGCTTCTCACGTCATTCTCGTGTGTTGACCCTTTCTGATTATCAATGAAATGGTAAGGTCTTGCCGATTTCGATGTCGCAACACGTCCAGCAAGACAAGTCGAATGGCTATGAGGCCGGGTACCACGGGCCATCCGACGGGTCCCAGCCGGAAGCTGACGTCGCGTGGGGACGCCGGAGTCGTCCCGACTGGACGTTCAACCCCGGGTTGTCAGGTGGCGCGATCTGATTTTCCGGCCAATCTCAAAGTAAATAGAATGGTCAGCAGGTATGAAGAGCCTCGGCTTTCATCTATTCCGATCCGTCGTCCGAGTGCTTTTCGTCCTGGTTCTGACGCTTGGTGTCCCCTCGATTGCCGCTGCCTCGGCCGAGGATCAAGACCCGCCGACAAGTCCTGCTCCCTCGGCCAGCCAGCCCAGTGGCGGTCGTGACTTCCTGTTCGGCCGGCCGCGCGGATCGGTGGGGCTCCGCGGCAGCTGGATCTTTGCCCGCGCGGGGAGCGATCTCTTCGACTTCGTGAAGCAGCACCTCACCGTCGATCGAACCGATTTCAACGCTCCGGCCTTTACCGCCGATGTCGGTATTGCATTGACGCCGCGCGTTGATGTCACGTTTGGCGTCGACGGCAGCCAGGTATCGATCGCATCCGAGTATCGCAATCTCGTGGACAACAACCGCCAGCCAATCACGCAGGACACGCGGTTGCGCGAAGTCAACCTGGCCGGCAGCATCCGCTTCGCGGTGACGCCGCGCGGCCGTGGCATCAGCCGGTTTGCATGGATTCCCGCGCGGGTTGTCCCGTACGTGGGCGCCGGCGGCGGTGCCCTCTGGTACGACTTCACGCAGTCAGGCGACTTCGTGGACGCCCTCGCGCCGGCGCCTCAGCCGATCTTCACGGATTTGTTCGACTCGAAGGGGTGGACGCCCAGTGCGCACGCCTTCAGCGGCGTGGACATCAGGCTCACGCGAATCCTGTTCATGTCGCTCGAAGGACGGTACCTCTGGGCGTCAGCAAAACTCGGACGCGATTTCCAGAACTTCGACCCGATCGATCTCGCGGGCTTCAGGCTGTCGGCCGGCGTGAACCTGCTGTTTTAATTTGGCTCGGCGAAGCCCTGTCTACGTAGAATGGACTTACGCAAGAAGGCAAAATGATGAACACCACAATCTCGACCGCGTTACTCCTGTTCGTGTTGGTGATTGCCCCGCCGGCGCAGGGGCAGCAGCAGAGTGCAGATGCGCGGTGGACCCCGTGGCTTGGGTGCTGGCAACTGGTGGACGAAAGCCAGCGCGCCGCGAATCCGGATCCCACCGAGCTAGCCGGCGCTCCGGCCGCGCGCCCATCCCTGAGTGGCGTGTCCATCTGCGTCACACCAGCTAGCGAGCCTGCAGCGATTTCGCTGAAGACGCTCGTCAGCAATCAGCCCGCGCTTGAACAGACGATCGTGGCGGACGGAGCGGGGCATCCCATTGCCGACGCGGACTGCCGTGGCACGCAGCGCGCGGAGTGGTCACGCACGAGCACGATGCTCTTTGCAAACGCGGAGCTCGTGTGCGGCAACCAGACGCCGCGGAAAGTATCCGGTCTTGCGGTGATGGCCGGAAACGGGATCTGGGTTGACGTGCAGGTCGTCGAGATCTCCGGTCGCGAGAGCATCCGTGTCCGGCGCTATCGCCGCGCCCCGGATCAGCGTGCCGCGGCGATCGCGTCGCGGTTTGGCGCACCGCTCACGATTGACGATGTGAAGGAAGCGAGTGGGAAGGTATCGCCAAGCGCCGTGGAAGCCGCATTGATTGCGACCAACGCACGGTTCGACTTGAACAGCCGGCGCCTCATCAGTCTGGATGACGCCGGTGTGCCCGACAGCGTGATCGACTTGATGGTCGCGCTCTCATATCCCGGGCGCTTCGTGGTGGAACGAGCGAACACCGGTGGGACGGGATCGTTCGGATCGTTCTTCGATCCCTTTGGTGCCTCTTATTTCGGTTCGGGGGCCTGGAACGCGGCGTATTCGTACTCACCCTACTTCTATGGGTCCCTGATGTACCCGTACGGCGCGTCTCTATACGACGCGTACTACTATTCGCCGTTTGCGTACTCGTACTTGGGTCGCGACGGCTCGCAGTACGTGCCTGGAGTCGGATTTGTGACAGTGGACGGCGGCGGTTCTGCCACGAGTGCGCCGGATAACGGCGGGCGAGCGATTAACGGAGTCGGCTATGCACGCGTGCGTCCCCGCGAGGCGATCGCCGAGGAGACAGGCGGTCTCGTCCGTCAGGGCGGCAATGCGTCAGGAGGCAACGGGTTTACCGCAGGAAGCGACTCGACCTCGTCGGGGAGCTCGTCCAGCGGATCCGCAGGCGGCGCGACGTCGGGAGGATTCACCAGCGGGTCCTCGAGCGGCGATACCGGGCGCACTGCCCAACCACGTTAACATCACGCCACGCATCGTCACTGACGGCGCCGCTCGCGAAAACTCCCCACACCTCGATAGTGTGCTCGAAGCCCATGCCGCGTTATGTTAAACCGCGCGGAGGCGGCGCTTGGCGCGCTGTTTACGCTCGGAGGAGCTGAAAGCATGCGCGACGTGTGCGTCGAGGGTTCGAGCGTGTGCCAGGGATGACGATCGCCGAACTCAATGCGCACGATCGGACGGAGTTCGTACGTGTACTGGGATCGATATTCGAAGACTCGCCGTGGGTTGCCGAGCGGGCATGGGATCGACGGCCGTTCGGATCGCTCGACGAGCTTCACGCCGCGATGACGAGCGTCGTTGAGGCGGCGACGGATGCCGAACGGTTGGCGCTTCTTCGTGCCCACCCCGATCTCGGGACGCGCCTGCGCATCAGTAGCGCGTCTATCGCCGAGCAGCAAGGAGCGGGTCTCGATCGCCTTGACCCGTCCGAGTTGGCGCGGCTGAAGCAACTCAATGCCGAATACCGCACGAAGTTCGGCTTCCCGTTTCTGTTTGCGGTGAAGCACAGCACGAAGGACGATGTGTTCGCGGCGCTTGAAGCGCGCAGCCGATCGCCAAGGGATAACGAGTTGGCGGAAGCACTCGGGCAGGTGTACAGGATTGCGAGGTTCAGGCTGGAGGATCTGGGCTTAGCTGCCTGAGAACAGGCTTGCCCCGCCGAAGCGCGAAACGCGCGAAGGCGGGCCGAAAGGATCCCGCGTGGAACGTTTTGCAGACGGTCGGACAGATCACTATTACGGCAAAGCGGACGTCACCGTCTACCGGTTGAATCGGGATGGACGTGCGCCGGCCGGACACAGTCCTGTCTTCGGCGCGAATGTGAGGATGCTCGTCCACGGCGGCGCCTTCTGGCCCACATACCTCAAGGGTGACAATACCGGACTCATCGCAACCGATTCGATGAAGAACTTCATTCATCGGGAAACATTTGCGTTTACCGATTACGGCCTGGAGGACTACTGTCGGTTTCTCGGCAAGAAATTTATCGAGATGTATCCGCAGGTCGAGGGTCTGCAGGTGTCGGCCGTTGAGATACCGTACGCCGGAGAGGATGGTGGCGTCGCCTTCACGCCCTCGGGGCCGGACCAGGCGTTCGCCCGCATCGAGTCCACTCGGGACGGCGTCGTCGAGGCTGTCTCGGGCATTCGCGGCTTCAGGCTGCTGCGGCTGCGGGGCAGTTCGTTTCGTGGCTTCGTGCGCGATCAGCACACGACGCTGGCGGACCGGCCCAGCCGCGTGCTTCACATGTGGCTCGACATGGAATGGTCGTACGCGAACGTGGACGCTGCATTCACCGACGGGGCGATCACCTCGCGAACGCGGGCGATCGTGACCGGCGTGTTCAAGTCGTTCGAGTCCGGCAGTATTCAACAGATGATCCACCAGATGGGGACGAGAATCTTCGCAGACATTCCAGAAATCACGGAACTGCGTTTCGAAGCCACCAATCGCACGTGGGACGTCGTGGCGGAACGCGGCGAGGAGCTGGGTGTCTACATCGATCCGGCTCCCCCGTACGGCGTTCTCGGCCTGACCCTGACCCGCTGATATGGCGCAGTTGTCCACTCACGTACTCGATACGGCGCGAGGGCTCCCGGCAGCAGACGTACTGGTGGAAGTTCGCATCGTTCACGGAAGCCATCACGAGTCACTGTCGGCCGCGACGACCAACGCCCAGGGACGCACGGACGCGCCGCTCCTCGCGAGAGATCGTCTCGAGCGCGGCGTCTACGAGCTGACGTTCCATGTCGGCGACTACTTCCGGCGGGCAGGCGTCACGCTGACCGATCCACCGTTCCTCGATCACGTCGTTGTCCGCATCGGCATTGCCGATCCCGAGGGGCACTACCACGTCCCGCTGCTGATCTCGCCGTACGGATACAGCACGTATCGGGGCACCTGATGTACGCGGACGTCGCCCGCGACGTGATCAACCGGTGTCGATCGCTCGCGACCTATTCCGACGAACCTGGCTTTACCACGCGGACGTTTCTTTCCGACAGCATGCGTCAGGTCCATGCGGACCTGGCGGCATGGATGACGCGGGCCGGCATGAGCGTGCGCGTCGATGCGGTTGGCAACCTCCGCGGCTTCTACGGTGGCGCGTCGGCCGACGCACCACGACTGCTTATCGGCTCGCACCTGGACACCGTGCCGCACGCCGGCTCGTTCGACGGCGTGCTGGGCGTTGTGATGGGAGTCGCGCTCATCGAGACGCTTCACGGCCGGCGATTGCCGTTCGGCATCGAGATCCTCGGCTTTTCGGAGGAAGAGGGTGTCCGATTCGGCGTGCCGTTCATCGGCAGCCGCGCCGTCGTCCTGGACGTGGATGATGAGCTCCTCGCCGCTCAGGACGCACGAGGCATCACGATCCGTCAGGCGATCCGCGACTTCGGTCTTGACCCGGCGCACATCATGGACGCGCGTGCGGAAGCGAATGCTCTCGGGTATTTCGAGTTTCATATCGAGCAGGGACCGGTGCTCGACACGCTCAACCGACCGCTCGCCATCGTCGATCGGATCAACGGCCGCACTTGCGCGGATGCGATCTTCAACGGCAACCCGGGTCATGCGGGCACGACACCGATGGACGGCCGTCGGGACGCGCTGGCCGGGGCGGCTGAATGGATTGGCCGTGTCGAGGAATACGCTCGTTGCACGCCTGGATTGGTTGCCACGACAGGGCAGGTCGACGTCGCGCCCGGGGCCGCCAATGTCATACCGGGACGCTGTCGCGTGAGCGTGGACGTGCGCCATGACGGCGATGCCGTACGGACAGCCGGGGTCGATCGTCTTCGATCGCTCGCGCACGAGATAGCCGCGCGCCGTGGGCTGGGCGTCGACTGGTCGCCACGCTTCGATCACCCGGCAACGATGATGGATCCGTCATTGGTGGGGATGCTTGCTCGCGCGGTTGAACGCGCCGGCGCGCCCCCGATGATCATGTCGAGCGGGGCGGGCCACGACGCGATGATCCTCGCGCCTCACATGCCCGCCGCGATGCTCTTCATGCGGACTCCCGGCGGTGTCAGTCACCATCCGGATGAATCCGTCACGGAAAGCGACGTGGCTATGGCCCTTGCGGCGGGCATGAACTTTCTTGACGAACTCGCGGGAGCGGTCGATGGCTGATGCCGTGGTTCGGGGCGGCACGCTGATTTCCCCGGATGGGCCGCAGCGCGCGGATGTAGCCATCGAAGACGGCCGCATCGCTGAGGTCGGGATCGATCTCGCCGGCGCGCCCGACGAGATCGACGCACGCGGTCTCTTCGTAATGCCGGGCATGATCGACGTGCACGTTCACTTCAACGAGCCCGGTCGAACCCACTGGGAAGGCGCCGCAAGCGGCAGCCGCGCACTCGCGGCGGGTGGCGGCACGCTCTTTTTCGACATGCCCCTCAATTCAACACCGTGCTGCGTGAACGCCCGTGAGATCGACAGGAAGCGCGCGGCGCTCGAATCCGCTTCCATCACCGACTTCGGACTCTGGGGAGGACTCGTCCCCGGGTCGGTACGAGAGATGGCGGACATGGCGGCGCGCGGCGTGGTCGGCTTCAAGGCCTTCATGTGCGATTCCGGGCTCCAGGAGTTTCCGCGAGCCGACGATGCAACGCTGTATGACGGACTAGAGGAGGCAGCCAGCCTCGGGCTGCCGGTGGCGGTACACGCAGAGAACGAGGAATTGACTCGCGCCTTGTCACAGCGGATGAAAGGCCGCACCGCCCGTGACTTTCTGGACTCGCGTCCCGTGCTCGCCGAGCTCGAAGCCATACAGCGTGCGCTGCTGCTTGCTGGTGAGACCCACGCGAAGCTCCATATCGTCCACGTCAGCACGGGACGAGGTGTCGTGCTGGCCGCCGAGGCGCGGGCGAACGGCGTTGACGTTTCGGTTGAATCCTGTCCCCACTATCTCTGCTTCACCGAGGACGATGTCGAGCGGCTGGGAGCGATCGCGAAGTGCGCGCCGCCGCTGCGAACGGCGGAACACGTCGCGGCTCTATGGGATCAGCTCCTGGCGCGGCACATCGACATTGTGGCTTCCGACCACTCGCCAACCGAGCCTGCTGGAAAGACCGGAGATTTCGCCGCCGCGTGGGGAGGCATCGCCGGCATCCAGTTCACGCTGCCCGTGCTGATCGATCGCGGATACCACGATCGCCGCCTGCCGCTCGAGCGAATCGTGGGGCTGGTGGCGGCGACACCGGCGCGCCGCTTCAGGATAGCGCGCAAGGGCGCGCTTGTCGCCGGCCATGACGCCGATCTGATCCTGATCGATCCGACACAATCGTTCACGGTCCGGGCGGACGATCTTCAGCAGCGGCACAAGATGAGCCCGTACGTCGGCGAA
Source organism: Vicinamibacterales bacterium (assembly GCA_036802945.1). Lineage (GTDB taxonomy): Bacteria > Acidobacteriota > Vicinamibacteria > Vicinamibacterales > UBA2999 > Gp6-AA40. The sequence goes on along the minus strand of DAIRVG010000065.1, from coordinate 7,096 downwards.
ACGTTCCGCGGCACGATCCGGAAGACCCTCCGCCGCGGAGAGACGATTTTCGCAAATGGCCACATCGTCGCAACAAACGGTGGCAGGTTCGTCCGCCCAGAGCCTTGTAGAATCGAGCACCAGGAACAAAGACACCGGTGAACCTGTCAACACGCAGCGCCAATCATCCGGATCACCGGCTGCAAACGCCGGAGACGTTCGTACGCGCGCCGCTCCCAGGAATGCGGAATGCGACGGCCATCGTCCACGCATCAGCGGCCGGTGGGGCGGCATTCGTGCAGTACACCGCCGAGTTCGATCGCGGTGGAGCGCTTGCCGCTTGCGGCGATCAGCGCTTTGTGTACGTCCTCGATGGCCGGATTACGGTCGGTCCGACGACGCTCGATGCGGGAGGGTACGCGTACATCCCAGCGGGTAAGGCGATGGCTGTCTCTACCGACGCTCCCGCGCGCGCTCTGGTGATCGAGAAGCCCTATCAGTCGCTGAGCGCGGTTACGCCTCCCGCGTTGTTGACGGGCGATGAACGGCGGACGACTGCGACGTATCTCGGAGGAGATCCCTGGCTAGAGGTGCGTGGGCTCATCCCTGACGATCCGGCGTTCGACTTCCGCGTGAACACGATGACCTACCAGCCGGGCGCGGCCCTGCCCGCCGTCGAGATTCACGTGATGGAGCACGGCTTGCTGATGCTCGAGGGCGGCGGGATCTATCTTCTTGGGTCGCAGTGGTACCCCGTGCAGGCCGGCGACTTCATCTGGATGGCGCCCTATTGTCCGCAGTGGTTCGGTGCAATCGGAAAGCAGGCGGCGAAATACCTCATCTACAAGGACTGGGACCGGTATCCGGGGGATCGGGGATCGGGGATCGGGGATCCGGGATCCGGGATCCCCGATCCCGGACCAAGGATGTGATGCCGGCCGTTGACGGCGAGCGATTGTGGGGCGAGCTCGAGACGCTCGCCTCCTTCTCCGATGCGCCCGCGCCTGCGGTCACACGGATCGTTTTTAGCGAGACGGATCTGCGCGCGCGCGACTACGTGAAGGCACTGTGTCGGGAGGCGTCGCTCGTCGTGCGCGAGGACGCGGTGGGCAACACGTTCGCGCGCTGGGTTGGACGCGATCCCACGCTGCCGCCGGTCGCCACGGGGTCGCACTGCGACGCCATCCCCAACGCCGGACGCTTCGACGGCACGGTCGGCGTGCTCGGCGGGCTGGAGGCTGTTCGCGCGCTGCAACGATCGGGATTCCAGCCGTCGCGGTCGATCGACGTGGTGCTCTTCACGTCAGAGGAGCCGACCCGTTTCGGCATCGGGTGCCTGGGAAGTCGTCTGATGGCGGGGGCGCTCGATTCATCCGTGGACCACACGCTCACCTCCGACGGCCGATCGCTCAACGAGGTGCGCGCGTCGGCTGGATTCTCAGGAGCGCTGTCAGAGGTGAGGGTGCCGGCCGGTGCATACGCCGCGTTCGTGGAGCTGCACATCGAGCAGGGTCCGATCCTGGAGCAGCGTCTGCTCGATATCGGCGTGGTCACGGCGATTGCCGCGCCGGCGAGCCTGCGCATCGTGATTGAAGGGGAGGGCGGCCATGCAGGCACTGTCCTCATGCCCGACCGTCGCGACGCGTTTCTGGCGGCCGCGGAGATCGCGCTCGCGGTCGAAGGAGCCGCGCGCTCGACGGGATCGATCGATACGGTCGCAACCGTCGGAGTGTGTGACCTGTTTCCCGGCGCCATCAACAGCGTACCCAGCCGGGCGAGGCTCGAGGTAGACCTCCGGGACATCGACCTTGCGCGGCGCGATTCCATGCTGGTCAGCATCGGCCGGTCGAGCGAAGAGGTCGCTGCCCGCCGCCGTGTGACCGTTCGTCTCGAGCCAATCAACGCGGATCCACCGGCGCAGTGCGCGCAGCAGATCATCGACGCGATCGGCACCGCGTGCGAGGCCCGCCGCCTGCGCTATCAGCCGATGATCAGCCGCGCGTACCACGACTCGCTGTTCATGTCGCGCATCGCGCCAACCGGCATGATCTTCATCCCGTGCCGGGGCGGTGTGAGCCATCGACCGGACGAGTATGCGTCGCCGGACGCGATCGCGCGCGGCACAGCGGTCCTGGCTGACACGCTGGCGGCTCTCAGCACCGCACCTCGATCCGGTGAATGAGTGATTG
>DAIRVG010000065.1:0-4828 GCA_036802945.1 Vicinamibacterales bacterium | reverse complement strand
GTCTATTTAGGTTTCGAGGCGGCCGCTCGCGCCTGGTCGTACGTGTTCTTCAGGTGCACGAGGTCGACGTTGCCTTCATGGCAGGTGTCTTCGACGTCCCACTCGGCCGGACCGAGCGCCTTCTGGCGCCTCATCGGCGCCGGAGATGTCATCGTCCAGGGTCGTGTAAACACCTTCGGATTGTCGATCGTCATCGTCCACTTGATCGTGTTCGAGTCGAGCATGGTAAACCGCTCGACGATATGCGCGTCGGCGCCGTGAAAATCTCCGCCGAGAGACATGCGGGGCTTCTCGGCGAAATTCCTCGTGTCGACGACCAGCGTGTCGCCTTCCCAGCGTCCAATCGAGTCTCCCGTCCAGAGGCGAATGCCCGCGGGAAGATGCTCGAGTCGGTCCATGGGGATTACGCGCGTGATGTGCTGGGTCGCGTTGATGATGAAGTTGTTCCCGGAAAACATGTACTCCTGCGAGAAGATTTGGATGCGGCCGAGGTCGTAGAACTCGCAGTGGCCGACCTGATCCTCGTAGCCGTTGGAGTCTTCCCGGCGGCGGTTCCGCTCCGCCAGCGCCCACGCCTGATAGGGGATGATGCCGTCCGGCGGGTCGATGATCAGGGTCGGCCCGGCCGTCACGCCGAACCCTGCGGGATGATCTTCGAGGATGACCGTGTGCGTCACGCCGCCGGGCGCTCCATTCCAGTTTCCCGTCAAGTCAGGTTTGCCGTCCGCCCGTCGCGGAATGGGACCGGCTGGCGTCTTCACGGCGTTCTCGTCGCCGCGCGCTAGCTGACCGATGCTCGGGACAGGCGTGACGCCGAGCATGACGGCCGCTGCCGCGACCGACAACAGCAAACGGGTTCGCGTACTCATGCGTTATTCCTCGTCAGTTGACGTCGAAATCCCTCGGCCACGTATGGTGAATGCCCATCTCGTCCAGCATCGCGGTGCACTCGTAGTCGAGGATGCCGATATCTTTCTGGCGCTGGATAGTCATTCGGATCGTCCACGGCCGCGTAAACACCTTTGGGTCGGTCATCGTGGCTTCGTACTGCAGCGTGTCGGCATTGATCGGCGTATACCGCTCGACCACTTTCAGCGCGTCGCTGTGGAAATTCCCGGCCATGTCGAACCACGTATAGCTGTTGAAGTTCGTCAGGGTGATCACCAGGGAATTGCCTTCGAAGCGGGCGCGCGCCATGCCCATCCAGGCGGTTTCTCCGTCGGCGGGTGGCGGGGTGTTGCCGATCGGAACGACGCGCTTCTTGTGACTCCACTCGTATACGAAGGTCACAGATTCCGGCGTTTGAATGATCTGAAACGGCCATCCGAGATACGTCATGCGCGGAATGCCTGGCAGATAGCACTTCACGTACGGATCGGCATTCTTCCAGGGATCCGGATTCCTGCTGTTCTCGTAGTTTTGTTTGCGCTTCTCGAGCGCCGACGGTTGGTACGGGATCTTGCCGTCCGCCGGATCGACGACGAACCCTCTGCCCGCAGGCACACCTGGCTTGGCGCCGTGATCCTCCAGGTCGAACTTCGCGAGATTCCAGGCGCGCCACACGCCCTGGAGATCGGGCTGGCCCCCGGCGGTCCGCCGCGGCGTGTATGTCTGACCGCCCGCGGGGGCTTGAGCTGTGAGAGCTGGCGATACGGCATATCCGATTGCCGCAACGGCAACCGCGGCGATCAGCCACGTCACGAAGCGATCTCGCATGGGCCCCCTACAGCTTGTCGTAGACAGCCTGAGACTTCTCGGTGGTCGACTCTCCGCTCTGAGTCCGAGTCTTCTGGATCGTCAGGACGTTTCCGGTCAGGCTCCAGACTTCCTTGAATTCAACGACGATGTCTCCAGCCGGCGAGGAGAAGGAGCGGCGCGAGTTGATCAACAGATTTCCTCCGTCTAACTTCGCTTCGCCTGTTTCGGAGATCCCCTCGGGCGTCTGGACGGTGACCTTGCTGCCATCGAGCTTGTAAACCGCGGACACGGGTTGTTGCCGTACACTCGTACTCTCAACGGAGATGTCGGTCGGCGTCTGCTTGACGGCGATCTGGCTCGGAAATGGAATGTTCGGCGTGTTGCCGGCGACGTTCGGGCCGCTCTTGCCCACGTTCAATCTCCACGTGCCGGAAAAGTCCGGCCGTGCCTGCGCGAGCGCCACTGTCTGGCCGCCCAGTGCCAGGGCCATGCTCAGGACGATCATCAATCGCTTCATGGATCGGACACCCGGCCTTACGGGGTCTTTTCGTCGGTCAGGAACTCCTTCTTCGCCTCGACCAGGGTCAAGCTGCTGGCGTTGACGGTGGGTGTTCCGTCCTTGGCAAGAAAGCCCTTGATGATGATTTCCGCTCCGACAAAGTCCTCTTTCCTCAAGCCTGCTTTGAGCAGCGCGGTCGGACCGGCGCTCTCGACCTCCCAGGTGACTGCTTTTCCGTCCGCGTTCTTGACGTCGACGTAGATGTGCGCGTGTGGATTCTGCCACCCAATCTTGGTGACGGTGCCTCTCAACGTGATCGGCTTGTTGCCGTCGTACGTCGCCGAAAACGAGTGATGGGCCTGCACCGACGCGGTTGCGGCCAGCAGTATGCCGAGAGAGACGGCCGCGAAAGACAAATTGATGCGCATTTGGCCTCCTATATCCGGAGATTCAAATTTGGCGTCAGAATAAGGCGGATGCTACCACGCGCCCTCGGTGGCCGCCATGTTCCTGCCGAGATCCCGCCGATAGAGGAAGCGGACAGCATGTTATGACCTAGGGCCTCGGCGTCCCCGGGGTCGGTTGGGCGAACATTGCCGCGTCGACCGGAGCGTTTGCCTGAATCGCGCTCAGCTTGATGGTCATCTGCATGTACGTCTGGCTCGCCGTCCAGGTGAAGGGCATCTTGACGCCAGCGACATCGCGATAGTCGTCGTAGTTAATCTCTGTGGGAACGGGACCGACCGGCGTTTCGTTCCAGCGCACCCACCGGACCAGCAGGCCGGACTGGTTGTCGAAATACAGATTTACAGGAAGCAGCCCGGCGTTCGTTCCTTGAACAATCCGGACGGGGCGATCGTCGATCGCGGTGCGGCCAACCTTCCATCGGCTGAATGCCTGCTTGATCCCTGCTGGAAACGCCACGATCGCCTCCAGCCTGTAGCGGTCCAGATTCCCGCTGGTCAGCGTCTCGATCGGCGCCGGGCCGTCTGGCCCCGCCCACCAACCGTTGCGGCCGTCGAACACGCGGCGACTGTCTCCCTCGGCCATGTGGATGATCCACGTCCGCTGATTCGGAGCCTTGGCGTAGATATCGACCGGCACTTCCTTGAAGGCCGTGTCGAATCCCGAGTACGTCCCCCTGGCGGTGAAGCTCGAAAGCCTGGCGAGCTGCGCCGTCCCGCCGAGTGCCTGGAGATACCTGTCGAGGATCTGATCGGTGGATGCCCCGGTGTCGGGAGGAAAATTGATCACATTTGGATCGTCATCCGGAGCACCGTACTGGAGAGAGAGACGCGGCGCAGTTACCGGGCTGTTGCTGCCCCTGTGGCACGTGAAGCAGGTCACCAGTGGCCGGCCGCCGAAGTTCGTCTCGTTGATGCTCTTCATCATCGCAATCATCTGGCGCGCCCGCCTGATCCTCGGGGTTGGGTCGGCAAACGCTTCGTGCTTGAAAACGGCTTCCTTGGAATGACAAAACGTACAGTCCTCACCCATGGAGGAGGCAAACATCCCCATCACGTCAAAGAAAGTGTCGATGGGAATCCCTTTAAGGACCTCGATGTTCCTGAATAAATTTTCTGACATCAGAGGAGCCTGTGCCGGCCCAGCCTGGCGTGCTGACACACGTGCGGTCATGACGCCGAGCAGGCACACAATCGCCGCTCCCGTGGCCGCCCAGACAATCGGGTGCCTCCGTCCGAACATCATGTTGCCCGCCTCCTTGTTTGAGCGCGAAGGGTTATGGCGCCTTCAGCTCCAGCCCACGTCATGGCACGCGGATTCGATCCCACACCACGTGAGTGCTGTCCCCGCTCGCTGGAAAATTCGTCCAGACCAGCGTGTTGCCATCAGGAGAGACGCGATACAGGGTCCGCTCGTCAACCGCGCCTTGGACCCATCGCTCGCGGAAGATCGTGTTGCGATCGACCAGCCACAAACCGGCGGTCTCGCCCTTGCCATTCGGACCCTGGGGATTCTCGTAGATACCCTTGCCATCGAGCTTGGCCCAGTAGCTCCGCGCCTCGGGCGTGAACACGGTCATGTAGTTGTTGACCGCCGGAGGATAAGAATTGAAGACGGAGTGTCTGATGCCGCCGTTCTCGGCCGCGTAGATCGTCGTCGCCGTCGGCTTGAAGCGCCCTGCCGCTTTCATCGACGGATCCGACTTCTCGAAATTCATCCGCCACGCGCCGATGATCGGCAATGTCGATGGATCCATCTTGTCGGCAGTGACCTTGTAACTGCCGAAGAATCCGATTTTCGGCGCTTCGGCCTGCCCGAGGACGGGCGGCCCATAAGAGAGGATCGATGCGACGATCATCGAGACGAGCGCGAGGGAAGGGGCTGGTCGGCGCATGAAACCCTCCGGAATTGCGTTGTCGCGACACGAGATCGGCATGCTACGCCCGTGCACGTCGTCGCGCAAGATTCGAGGAGGTTGTGACCGATGGTCCCTGCTCGCGTCTACGTCGGTTCGTTCACGGACTGGCAGCGCAACGCAACCCAATCGTGAAGTGATTCGGAGGAACAAATCTGGTGCAGCACGACCCCCAGCCGCGCCACGTATGAGCCGAGCTAGCGTCCCGGCCTGCTCAGCATGAGCTCGAGCGTGCGCTCGTTGCTCTCGAA
>DAIRVG010000064.1:28187-29944 GCA_036802945.1 Vicinamibacterales bacterium | reverse complement strand
GGGGTTAGGGGTTAGGGGTTAGGGGTTAGGGGTTAGGGGTTAGGGGTTAGGGGTTCGGGCTGTCTTAGGGATTAGGCCCTGTCCCCTGTCCCCTGTCCCCTGTCCCCTTCCCCCTATCCCCTACAATTTCCCCCATGGGCGACTTCGACGACGACCTCGATCACCTTGCCTCCGAGCTGAATCTCGTTGCCCCGCAACGAACGGCCGAAGCGCCCGGGAGTCCCCGCTCCATCGAATCCTGGCTTCGGCGTCTGAGGGAGCTCCAGGGGAGTGACCTGCTGCTTGTCGCCGGCGCACCGCCGGTGGTCCGCGTCTCGGGACGCCTGGTGCCGACATCGGAGCTCGTGCTCGGGGCCGATGACATCAAAGCGGCCGTCATCCCGCTGATGCCTGCACGGCTGCAGGAGGCCTACCGCGGCGGGACTGCCGTCGACCTCGCGTTCACCATTCGAGGCCTGGGCCGGTTCAGGATGAACTTCCATCGGGAGCACGGACGTCCGGCCGCGGCGATCCGCGCGTTGCCCTTGCGGATCCCGAAGATCGCGGATCTCCATTTCACACACGACATCGGCGTTCTCTCCACGCTTCAACGCGGGCTCGTGCTGATTGGAGGGCCGACGGGTTCGGGCAAGACGACGACGCTGGCCGCGCTCGTCGGAGACATCAACACCCGCGACCCGCGGCATATCGTGACGGTCGAGGATCCGATCGAGTATGAGCACACGCACCTGCGCAGCCTCGTCGAACAGATCGAGATCGGCGTTGACGCGCCCGACTTCCCGACGGCCCTCCGCTCGGCGCTCCGGCAGGCGCCGGATGTGATCGTGGTCGGCGAAATGCGCGACCCGGAGACCATGCGGATTGCGCTGGCGGCGGCCGAGACGGGCCACCTCGTGTTCGCAACCGTCCACGCCACTGACATGGCTGCGGCGGTGTCGCGGATTGCCGACGCCTTTCCAACCGAGAGGCAGAACGCCGTGCGCCAGGAGCTGGCGATGGCGCTGTCGGCGGTGCTCACGCAAACGCTCATTCCCGCGACGTCGGGGGCGCTGGTGCCCGCTGCGGAATTGCTGCTCGTCAGTTACGGAGCGCGGCAGCACATTCGGAAGAATGCGCTGCAGCATCTGCATCAGGAGATCACGATCACCCGCAAGACGGGATCGTTCACGTTCGAAGAGTCGCTCGCGAAGCTCGTCGAGCAGGGGATGATGGATCGAAATGAGGCCCGGGTGCGCGCGCCTCATCCCGAGGAATTCGACTCGATCCGGGCCTGACAAGCAGGTTACCAGGCGTAACGAGCAAGGTAAGCGCTTTCGGTGACAGTAACCGAATGGATTCCAGGCCCCTTATGTCGCTATGACTTAGCCGGGCACCGCGCTTGCTCGTGTGCGGACTATGCGTACAGCCATGATCCGATCGGCGCTCCTGCTCACGGGCGTCACGTTGTGGGGTTGCAGCGGGAGCGTGTTGCCTTCCGCGCCATCCACGCTGACGCCGCTGGCGGCGCCTGGCACCGGCGGGGCGAGGATTCGGTTGCTGGACGACCCGGCAACACCGGCGCCGGTAACGCCGATGTCTGTGATCATCAACATCATCGGGACGTTCGGGTTCAATGCCTTCGATCCAAATCCGATCCAGGCGACCCTGGGCGACATGATCGTCTGGACGAACAATGACACCAGGGTCCACCACATCGTGTTCGACGATGGCACCGACGTCGGCGAAGTGGCCCCGGGCCAGGCGAGCGCGCCGGTGGC
>DAIRVG010000064.1:13681-28087 GCA_036802945.1 Vicinamibacterales bacterium | reverse complement strand
CAAGTTTTCCACTTGCACGGCTCTCGTTCCGAGGCGCATAGTTCGCGTGAAGATGCAGCATCAGATGACCTTCGGGAGTCTCGGATTGCGGAAAAGGACAAAGTACTTATGAATAGAATCTTATCGATTGCGGCCGCGCTGGGCGTTGCGCTGTGTGCGCCCTCGGCTTTCGCGCAGGGGCCCCCACCGCAGCAGCCGGTGATGATGAAGCAGCTGAAGCCCGACGTCTGGGCGGGCATCGGCGGCTCGGGCGGCAACAGCACGATCATCATCGGCAAGACCGGTGTCATCGTGGTCGACGCCAAGCAGACCGAGGCGGGGGCGAAAGACCTTCTGGCGGAAATCTCGAAGATCACGCCGAAGCCGGTCACGACGGTGTTCCTGACCCACAGCGATGGCGATCACGTGAACGGCCTCGTCGCGTACCCGACTGGGATCAAGATCATCGCGCATCAGAACAACAAGAAAGAGCTGGAAACCGCGCTCGCGGCGGGTGGCCGCGGTGCGCCGCCTCCGGATCGTCTCCCGACGCAGGTCGTGACGAGGAACAAGGAGACGATGACGATCGATGGCGTGAAGCTCGAGCTGTATCACTTGGCGCCCGCTCACACCAGTGGCGACCTGGTAGTGTACCTGCCCGATCAGAAGATCGCCGCGACGGGCGACGTCATCGCGGCCAATCGTGCCGATGACAACCCAAACATTCACATGGACAAGAACGGCTCCGCCGAAGGATGGATCACAACCGTCAAGGGCATCGCTGGACTCAACGCCGACGTGTACGTGCCCGGGCACGGGGATCTGCAGATGAAGGCCGACATTCAGCGGAAGCTGAATGCGGTGATCGCGCGGCGCGGGAAGATTGCGGCCATGGTGAAGGAAGGCAAATCGCTCGAGGAGATCAAGGGCGCGCTGCCTGACACTCCTGCGCCGGGCGCGCGCGCGGCGGCCCCGCCCGCCGGCGCGGCTCCAGGTGGCCGCGGTCCTGCGCCGGGCTTTGTCGATGCCGTCTACGCGGAGCTGACCAAGAAGTCGTAAATTGACTCGAGGCTGAGCTACGAATGGCACCCTTGTTGTAGAGGTGTGCCCTATGACTGTTCAAAGAATCGCGGGGATCATCCTGCTCGTCCTCGGCTTTGTCGTGCTGCTCGCGGGCGGGATCTCGTGGAACCAGACGAAAACGATCGTCGACATTGGTCCACTACAGGCGACGACTCAGGAACGCAAGACGCTCCCGATGTCACCTCTGCTCGGCGTCGTCGCATTGGTTGGCGGCATCGCGCTCCTTGCGGTCCCCGTCAGGCGACGCACCTAGCAAGGAAGCCTGACGTCTTTCCTATCCCGTCTGCCGTCTGCCGTCGACTGTCTACCGTCAACGGTCGTCGGCAGTCGGTAGTCGGTAGTCGAATTACACACTGTGGGTCGGCAGCCGGATGTGAATGCCGACCCGTCGCCCTCACCTCACGCTGACCGTTCCTCCATACACCGATACGATCTGCCGCACGATCGCGAGCTCCACGCGAGCCCGCCGTGGACCCGATAAACCTTCCACGTCGATACAACGGCCTGTCAGCAATGAACGGCGACACGTCCAGCGTGGAGTCGACGACCCGTATCCGCCTCCGCGAGCGCCGGGAGCAGCGCGTCCAGCGCTTCGTCGACACTCGATGCACGCGAGAGCACACGGCTCACGGCGTACTGAACTTCGGCGCGGCGCTGAGCTGCCTTACCCGGCGTTAGAGAATGACGAATCCTGTCTGACATCCGGATCTGGGGAGCTTATCAGCAGAGTGAACGGAGAGCTGAGCGGGTTTAGGCACCAACCTTGCGCATAGTTATTCGCGGAGGGACCAATGGGAATCGAACGACGAGAAAGCGGACGCCGATCGGAGGTCGTTCGTGCAGTCGTGGATCATGTCGTCCACAAACCGGAAACAACCTTGACGCTCGAAGGTCTACAGGACTTTCTCCACGTCCCTTCTGACGCGGCCAACCGGATAGTTTCAAGTCTCGTGAGCGCCGGGATCGTGAAAGAGGTCCGCGACGGCGTGTGGACTCGCGTTCCGGAGCTGCCGTCAGGAGCCATCTGACGCTCTTCCTCTGTTCCGCCAGAACGACTCGCCTCAGCAGTACCCCCTTCCAACCTGCATCACGTCAACGACATCGCGGCGGTGAAAAGAGCAGTTGGCGTCCTCAATGTGAGCATCTCAATACCTTTCGCGCCGCTCACTTGAGCTCCGTCCAGCTCCACGGGCATATAATGACCGCGCTTTTTCCCCGGCTTCGCGCGGCCCAATAACGTTCTGTCCCGCGGACCTGCCAGCCTTCGCCCTTCGGGCTTCGGCGGCCCGCCGAAGCTTTAGCGGAGGCGGGAAAGGTCCGCGCCGTTCACCTTCATCGCGCAAAGGAGCGCCCCTATGACTCGAAAGATGTGGACCGTCGGAGGGAGTCTGGCCCTGGTCGCCGTGATCGGCGCCGCGATGGCCGTGTCCAGGAATACCGCGACCGCTCAGGTGAGCCGCCAACCGGTGCCGCAGTTTGAACCCGATCCACTGTGGTCGCAGGCCTTGCCCAACAGGTGGGCGACCGGGCAGGTCGGGGGCATCGCTGTCGACTCGCATGACCACGTCTGGATTTTTCATCGTCCCGCGACGATTCCGGAAAGCGAACGGGGCGCGTCGCTGAATCCGCCTGCCTCGGAGTGCTGCATCCCGGCGCCATCCGTCCTGGAATTCGCCCCGGATGGCAAGTTCGTGCAGGCATGGGGCGGCCCCGGGACCGGATACGAGTGGTTCAAGTCCGAGCATGGAATCTATGTCGATTCCAAGGACAACGTCTGGTTGAGCGGCAGCGCCAAAGAGGACAACCACATCCTGAAGTTCACGAACAAGGGCAAGTTCCTGATGCAGATTGGCCACGCGGGTAAGAACACGGGCAGCGGTGACCTCGAGAATGTCGGTGGACCGGCGAGCCTGTTCGTGTACCCGAAGACCAACGAGTTGTTTGTCGCTGATGGCTACTTCAACCACCGCGTCGTCGTCTTTGACGCCGACACGGGCAAGCACAAGCGCCATTGGGGCGCGTACGGGAAGACTCCGGACGACACGTTCAAGTTCCCCCCTCGGGCGCAGCTGATTCAGGGACCAGCGCCCACACATTTCAACAACCCGGTGCACGGCGTCCTGGTATCAAACGACGAGCTCGTCTACGTCGCCGATCGCACGAACAACCGCCTCCAGGTGTTCAGGCTCGATGGCACGTTCATCAAGGAGGTGTTCATCGCGAGGAACACCCTCCAGGCGGAGGGCACCGTCCACAACTTCGTTCTGTCACCGGACAGGGAGCAGAAGTACTTGTACGTCATGGACGGGTCGAACAAGGCGATCCGGGTGCTGGATCGGCAGACGCTGCAGATCGTGTCGAATATCGGCGGGCGTGCCGGACATAACGCGCGCGAGTTCTTCCATCCGCACAGTTTCGCTGCCGATTCGAAGGGAAACCTGTTCATCGGCGAAGTGAACGATGGTCAGCGGTATTACAGGTACGCGTTCAAGGGGATGGGGCCGCAAACATCGACTCAGTGAGGTAATCTCATGTCTCTACCACGGAGGACAGACATGTCAGGACGTGAATCGGGACGTTTGCTTGCGCGCCGTTCTTTCTTTTCGAAGCTCGGTGTCGGGCTGACCGCCGGCGGGGCCGCAGGACTGGCCGCATCGCCTGCGCAGGCGCAATCAGCTGAGGGTGGTCGCTGGCAGCCGGTTCGCCATGCACAGGATGACTGGCTGGATCAGATCCCAGGCAAGCACCGGTTCGTGCTCGACGCGCCGACACCGGAGGGGTTCGGGAATGCGCTGGCCTTTCTCAACAACTTCTATAACGTCAACCAGGGCGCATACACCCTTCAGGACAATGACCTCGCGGTCGTGCTGATCGCTCGACATCTCTCGACGCTGTTCGCATACAACGATGCGATCTGGGGGAAGTACGGCGCGCCGATCACTCAGCGCACCAACTTCAATGATCCAAAGACCAACCAGCCGCCGACGGTCAACCTGTTCAATGCTGGCGCCTACGGTGCCGCGCTGCCCAACCGCGGGAACACGCTGGACAGCCTGATCAAGCGCGGCCTGCGCCTCGGAGTGTGTCAGGTGTCGAGTCGCGGAAACGCCGCCGGAATCGCGATGGCCATCGGCGCCACACCCGATGCGATCTACAACGAGATGGTGGCCAATCTCGTGCCCAACGCGCGGATCGTGCCCGCCGGAATCGTCGCCGTCAATCGCGCACAGGAACGAGGTTACTCGTTCGCCAGCGTAGAACTCTGAACAACAGCAAGAAGACCATGGAGTCGAACAGGTAAATCCGTCGAACCACGAAGGTCACGAATAGACGCGAAGGTCACGAATTTCCAAAACCAGGTTTTCGTGTCCTTCGAGACATTCGTGTTCTTCGTGGTTGCTCTTATGGCGCGCCTAGTTAGTCTTGTCCGTCTTCGCAAACATCCGCGTGAACTCCTCGTTGGTCCCGACCCGCCCGTGAGCCGGCACGTGCTGCGCGACGTCGAGCTTCAGCTTGAGGATGTTCTGATAGAGGGTTCGCATGGTCGCTGTTGGCGTTGGCGGCTGGGCGCCCTGCGCCGGCGGTGAGTACAGGTCCGCATTCAGCAGGATCTTCTCTTTCGGAAGGTAGGCCATCAACATATCCTCGCTGTGATTGCCCTGCCTGTACGAAGGATCTCCCAACTCGTACGCCATGTCCTGCACATGAAAGATTTGCATCATGCGGACACCATCAGTCACGACATAGGTGGCAGTGCTGCGCGCATCGCCGCCCACTGTCTCAATCGGAGCGGGCCGCCTACTGATCATGTACATCGGGCTGTACATCGCCATCCTGTCCGGCTGCAGCGTCCATGGACTCGGATAAAACGGGATCTCCAGGTAATACGCCTTGTTCGATTCGTGGGTCACGATGGTGGTTCCCTGGGAGAGGTAAGTGCGGATACCTCCGAGGTGATCCATATGGTGGTGCGTATTCACGAGATAGCGAATCTGCTTGGCAGGGACGAGCCTGTTCGCTTCAGCGATCACCGCCAGCGACCGCGTCTCGTTGTTGGGGGCGTCGACCACCGCGACGAAATCCTTGAACTCGACGAGCATGCTGTTGTGCGTCCCACCTCCAAGCACCCAGACGCCGTCGGCCAGTTTCTGGCTTTCCACTCTCACGGGCGGTGCTGTCGCCTGCCGCACCGCGTCGGGGACGGGCATCGTCGCAACCGCTACGTTGGGCTTCACGCTCGTGATCTTGAGCTCGTAGTAATTGTGCGCGGGGTTCAGTCTCGGGTCGCCCTGGTGCACATGGACCAGCTGAGGAAACATGACGCCGCCGAAGTCCTTGTATTGGGTGTACCGCATCTCGTAGTCCATGTCGCCGTAGACGGGATTGGGAAACCACGTATCCACGAGCTCCACGAGATTCTGGTCATTGATCGTCACGTTCATCTTGTATTTCCCGAGAAGCGAGAAGGAGACGATCGTCACCTTTCTTCCAAACTGCGAGAGGCCGAAGTCCGACGGCCCGACGATCGGCAGCGTAATTGCCGTGGCGTTGGGCGCCGCGAGCGCCGCCTTCAGCGATCCGTGCGGCGTCAGCGCAAGCTCGAGCTGCCGGAGATCCGCGAACGCGACGCCATCAAGATACGGACGCGTCAGCGGCACCGGCATGTTGCCCTGCATGTTCCAGGCGTAGGTGCCGCTGAGAATTGCTGTCATATGCTCCTCTGCCATCGGCGTCCTGCCGAGCGTCGGATAGTTTCCCTGCCGCCGTGTGTAGTCCTCGCGCGACCACGTGGCGCCATAGTCGATGAGCCGCGTGTAATCAGTGACCTCATAGTGCGGCCAGTCTTCCGCCAGACCGTAGGTCTGACCGATCTGCGAGAACCAGCCGGCTCCCGAGTACTGGATCGTCTTCAGGTCGGTGCCACCCATTGCCTTGACGGAGGCTTGCAGGACCGTCCGGGCATCCTGAGCGGAAGCGGTCCCGACAGAGAGCCAAACCAACGCAACGAGAAGAAACAGCCTTCGCACCATAAATGCCTCCCGGTCCGCGTGAATCATACGGTTCGCCTAAAGACGGTCCGCCTGAAGGCGGACACTACCGACGAACACGCGGAGTCTGCCACGAGCCCGCCGTCCTTCAAAGCAGTTTGCGCGGCAGACGGTGAGGCGCGATATACTCCGCGCCGCCCACCCTGGTTGACAAGGCAACCTGGTGAGAAGGAGGGGTTGTGAAACGTTCAATCATCGTTCTCGTCGCACTATTGCTGGGTGTCGCTGCTGTCTCTGCTCAGCGGGCAGGTGGACAGGGGCAGGCTGCGCCCGCTGCTCCACAAGGACCGAGCCCCGAACAGCAAGCCGCGATAGCGAAACAAGACGCCCTCGAAAAAGCCACACCGCAGCTGCAGATCACCGAGGAGGTGCTGCGCCTCGTGGTGCCCGGCCACACCATCGGCGAAGCGACGGGCGTGGCGAAGGATTCCAAAGGTCATCTGTACGTATTCACCCGCAGCGGCAATGCCGGTCCGGCGCGCGGCGCGACGGCCTCGCAGCTGTTCGAGTTCGATCAGAACCTGAGATTCGTCAAGCAGTGGGGTGTGGACAACTACGCGGCGTCGTTTGCCCATACCGTGCGAGTCGACAAGTACGACAACGTCTGGATGACCGACGAAGGGTCGAACATGATCGTCAAGTTCAGCCCTCAGGGAATGGTGTCGATGGTGCTCGGCAGAAAGCCGGAGGCGATCGACTTCCTCGAGCGCTATCTCGAACACGGCGAAATCAATGAAGTGCGCTTCCCCGTCGGCAATCCTGGCACCTTCGGCCGACCGACCGACGTCGCTTTTGATAGCAAGGACAACATCTACGTCGCCGACGGCTACACGAACTCGCGTGTCGCAAAGGTCGCCAAGGACGGTACGTGGGTAAAGGCCGTCGGGACCAGAGGGAGCGGGCCGAACCAATTCAACACGGTCCACGCGATCACGTCAGACGCGAAGGACAACATCTACGTCGCCGATCGAGGCAACCGGCGTATTCAGGTCTACGACACGGATCTGAACTTCGTCAAGTCGATCGCCAATGTCGGCGCGCCCTGGAGTGTGTGCACGTCACCGACGCCCACGCAGTACCTGTTCAGCGGCGACGGCAACGGCAAGATCTACAAGCTCGACATGAACGGCAATCTGGTTGGGTGGGCCCAGACCAGCAAGGGGCATGGCCAGACCGGCTGTCTGATCCACGAGCTCCACTGCGAGTCCGAGAACGTCGTGTACAAGGGAGACTGCTCGACCTGGACAGTGGAAAAGATCACGATCAAGGGCGGAGCGTCGACCCGCTAGGACTTTCAACCACGAAGGTCTCGAAGAACACGAAGAGCTAGACGAACTCCCAACTCCCAAGGCCGTGGTTGCGAGCGTTCTCCTTGGGAGTTGGAAGTTGGGCGTTGGGAATCTGCGAAGAGGCTTACCTGTTCGCACCGCCGAACCTCCAGAAGAGGAACGCGGCCAGTACTCCGATCCCCGTCAGTACCTGACGCTCCGTCCCCGGGTCGAACGGATCGTTGGCGACCTTGAGCTCGAGGCGCAGACGCGTCCATCCACCTTTGTTGTACAGCTCGTCGTACATTCGGGTCTGAAGGTCGTGGGCATTGACCGTCTCCAGGTCATCGCCCTGGCCGGGGGCAAATGGGCCGGGCAAAACGGGGAGCCTGTTGCCGGGATCTACCGCCCAGTTGACGAACTTGACGGCCAGGCTTCGATCGGCATCGGACGGCCACACAGCAACCAGCAGCAACGCCACGACGAGAAGAGCCCACCACTGTGCGTTGTTCGGCTGCCTCACGCGCGCAGCATATACCTGCTCTACGGACAGTGGACGGTCACCCACCTGAAGTTGGCGTTGTAGCTCGTGACCGCAGCCGCCTGGTCACGCGTGAGGCAGCAGAACTCGTCACCGAGTCGATCGCCAGGTCTGAGGATGACACCGGCCGCTGCAGACCAGCCAAAACTAGTTATCAATGTTCGGTTCTTGTCGAATAGATCTGCGGTTCCAGACATGTCCGACGCACACCCGTCGCCGCTATTCATAAGCTGAAACTGAGCGCCGTAGGTTCCATTCGGATGGGCTACCGGAGTTGGCGGTCCGATGATGCCGATTTGGGCGAGGAGCACTCTGAGCTGGAAATCGACGGCGACATCAGCGGCGAGCATCACTGGCCTCGTTGCCGGCGCGTAGTCAACCGCGCTGGCCTGAATGGTCAGTCCGCCCGGCTCGAGATCGGCAAAGCCGTATCGCCCTTGCGCGTCCGTGACAACGCTCTGGCCCTTGTTCACGCCATCGATCACTGCCAGAGTCGCGCCTTGCAGCGCTGCGCCTTCGTAACCGGTCACGATGCCGCGAAGGGCGAAGCTGTTGGCGGTCGGCTGCGTCGGCTGCGTCGGGGACGCCCCACACGCGCTGCAGACCAACGCCGTAAGGCCAATGATCGTGACAATTGTCCGCTTCTCCATCTGTCGATCGTCGTATCGTCCAACCTGAGGCACTTCTTTACGACGCTGCACGGAGAGCGACGTCATCGTTTATTACAAACAAGGTCGAGCATTACAGAACCGTCATGGGCGGCGTGAGGGAGCGGCGCGGACCCTTCGGGTCCGCGAAGATGTGAGTGACTACTTCCGAGAATCGTCCCGCGACGCGACGTCGTCACGATGGCGCCACAGCCAGCCCGCAATTCCGAGCGCGGTCATCCCGACGACGCCACCTGTGAGCCAGGTCCCCACCTTCCCGCCCCGTGACACGACCGGAGGCGGCACGGGCGGTCGCGACCGCAACGGCCGGTCCGGCGAAGGTACCCACCGCGTCAAAAAGGCGAACGCTTCCGACGCGCAGAGCGGACAGGCCTGGGCTTCGTGAACTTCTTCACAGTCGAGACAGAGACGGGCGAGACGGAGCTGCATTCCACGAGTGTATCGGTCACCGGCAGATGACGCATCACAAGGCGACGCGGAGCTCTCTACAACGTGGTCTCGGAGATTCAAGCCTCGGGCGTCGCGGCCCTGCCCGAGCCTGCTTCACTCGTGCTCTTCGGCACTGGAGCCGCTGGGCTGATGGCGAGGTTGCGTCGACAGAAATGCTCCCCGACTCGGTTCCGTTGTTGCATCCTCTTTTGGAAGAATGGCCGAGTGGGATCGGGGATTTCCGGGCAAGCTTAGCGGCGTTCCCTACCTCGCGCTGCTCCTCGGGCTGGCGATGGTGATTGTCTGGCTGGCGGTGGTCGCGGGACGGTCGAACTCGTCATCCTCGGCATCGTCTACGACCGGAACGGAAGAGCTCACGTGCCAGACCTTGTCGCATGGCAAGCTGCTGGGGTCACTGCCGGAAGCAAGTGGTCTCGCGCTGAGTCTTCGCACGCCAAACGTACTCTGGTCGCTCAACGATTCCGACGCGCCGGTCGTGATTGCGCTTGATCCCGCCGGGGACACTATCGGACGTGTCCGCATCGCCGGCGCCGATGTGAACAACTGGGAGGACGTGAGCGTCGCGCCCTGCAGCAACGGTTCGTGTTTGTACGTCGCCGATGCCGGCAACGGCGGCGGCACGCAGCGCAACGAGGTCGTCATCTATCGAGTGCCCGAGCCACGTCCCGACGACAAGGAGACGGCGCGGGCCGAAGTGTTCAACGCGGCATATCCCGAAGGCGAAGACCACGAGGCGGAAGCGGTGTTCGTCATCGACCAGCAACTGTATCTCGTCACGAAAGGCCATCCATCGCTCCTGTTTCGGTTCCCGCGCGAGATGCCGCACGGCACGCTCGCCACGCTCGAACGGATTGGCCAGATACCGACCGAGCGTTTTCTGAAGGGCACGATACCGAGGCGCACGCGCATCACGGACGGGGAAACATCGCCGGACGGCCGCTGGGTCGCACTCCGAACGAACGAGGCGCTCCTCGTCTACCGGAGTCTGGATCTCGCCGCCGGGAACACGAATAGCCTGTGGCACGCGAATCTGCGAGCGCTTGATGAAGTGCAAGGCGAAGGTGTGGCGATTTCGGATGACGGTGACGTGTACTTGGCGTCAGAGGGCGGCAGTCAGCACCGCCCAGGGACGTTTGCGCACCTGAAGTGCGCGCTACCGCAGTGAGGCCCTGACGGCTGCCGTCAAGTGTGTCGGTTCGGTCGGAGTCGCCCTGCTGGGTGCCGCCTGAGTAAGAGCGAACGCGCGATGTTGTGCGAGGCGAGCCGGATGCGGATATCATTGCCGGGATTCGCGGATGAGCTTCCAACCGGCAGTACCTCATACGGTCGCTGAGACAACCGAGCCGTCCATACTCCCCTTCATCGCGCCGACCGTCGTGTTCGGCGTGCTCACTGCGCTCGAAGGTTACGTCCCCACAGATCTGTATGCCGTGGCATACGCCGTTAAGGCGGTCGCCGTGACCACGGCGCTCCTGGTATGGCGCCAACCGCTTCGAGACATCAAGCTGGATTTCAACGTGGTCGTGCCATCAATCCTGCTGGGCCTCGTCGTGTGTGTGCTGTGGGTGGGCCTGGACAAGGCCATCCCATATCCTCACATGGGCGAACGGGTTGGATTCGATCCGTACAGGTTACCGAACCCGCTGACCCGGGCAGGATTTGTGGTGGTTCGCCTCTACGGGCTGGTGCTCATGGTGCCGGTCATGGAGGAAATACTCTGGCGTTCGTTTCTTCTGCGGTACATCACCCAAAGCCAGTTTCTGTCGATTCCAATCGGCGAGTTCTCTTCTCGCGCTTTCGCAGTCGTGATCGCGGCGTCCGCTCTGGCCCATCCTGAATGGCTGGTGGCCGCGGTCGCCAACATCGTGTACTGCGCGTGGCTTCGGCGCACGCGAAGCCTCTTCGCGACCATCGTCGCGCATGCCGCAACGAATGCGGCGCTCGGAGCCTACGTCTTCGTCACCCACGACTGGCAGTACTGGTAGTGCTTCGCCTCACGCCCGCCCGCGCAAGAATTTAGGACGAAGCTCGATGGCGGCCACGGCGGATGTGGTGATCGTCGGAGGCGGGATCATCGGGGCAAGCGTGGCGTACCACCTGCGCGCCGATGGATTCACGGGGCGTGTGCTCGTCGTCGACCGCGATCTCACGCATATGCGCGCGGCCACGGCAGCCAGCATGGGCGGCGTGCGCACGCAGTACGGCGTGGTGAGCAACCTGGCCATGGCGCGATACGGGCTCGAATTCTTCGCCTGCTTCGACGAAGCGCTGGCGGGAAGCTGGGGCCGGCCGCGTGCACACTTCCGCCGGGCCGGCTACTTGATGCTTGCGCATGGCTCGAACGAGGTGGCGCTGCGTCGGCGTTGCGCAGCGCAACAGGCGATCGGAGTCGGCGTCGAGTGGCTCGCGCCGGAGGATATTCGGCACGTAGTCCCCCCATTGGCCATCGATGACGTCGCGGGTGCGCTGTGGACACGTGAAGATGGCTACCTCAACCCGGGCGGCGCGCTTCAGGGCTTCATCGAGCGATCGCGTGAGTTGGGGGCCGCGTGGCGCCAGGACGAGGTCGTCGGCCTTCATCTCGAAGGAGCGCGCGCGACAGTGCGCCTGCGCGACGCCGGGACGTTATCCACCGCGGTGGTCGTGTTGGCTGCCGGCGCGTGGAGCAGCGAGGTGTCCCGACTCGCGAGCGTCGACCTGCCCGTGTATCCACTGCGGCGCCAGGCCTGCCTGGTGCAACTCGGGACGCCACCAGCGGCGCCCATGCCAATGGTTCTTGATCGCGACAACCCCATCAACTTCCGCTCCGACACTGAGACGACGGACCATCTGCTGGTCTCGCGCCAGTTGCCCGGCGAGCCGCAGGGCTTCCGCTTCGACTGGGATGTGGAAAGCTTCGCGGCGCACATCGCCCCGCGCCTGCGGCGTTACCTACCTGGCTGTGGCGAGCCGCGACTGCAGCGTGGCTGGGCGGGGCACTACGACGTGTCGCCGGACGAGAACCCCATTCTCGGGCCGCATCCCGAACATCCGTCGCTGATGATTGCCGCCGGCTTCAGCGGCCACGGGCTCATGCTGGCGCCTGCGGCCGGGCGGATCACGTCCGATCTGATTCGCCTCGGGCGCACGGAAGCACTCGAGGCGCGGCCGTATCGGCTGGGACGCTTCGCGGAGGGCGAGCCAATCGTCGATCCCCAGATTTGAGAGGCGATAGCAGCCGTCAGGTTTGATGTACGTCGCGCCAGCGGGGGCCTGTCGTCGGAATACTGACAATCCAGGTGCAGTGACGCTGTCGCGCGAGCCGCGAACGTGAGCGTAAAGTTGCGGCCTATCGTCGCGTCAGGGACGTCGCCTCGCCATCGACGTCTTTCTGCCACGCCGCGATTAGCGGCGCGAGTCGTCGGGCAATCTCGGTCTGCTCCCGCATCAGGTCGTTACGTTCGCCGAGATCCGTGCGGACATTGAACAGCATCGCCCTTCCGCCGTCGTAGAGCAGCTTCCAGTCGCCCACGCGGACCGCTTGTTGCGGCTGCGCGCCTGGGACACGCCAGAACAGCGTCCGGTCGATCGCCGGCACGCGTCCTTCGAGCACCGGGAAAAGGTTGATCCCTTCGAGGCGTGCTTCAGCCGGAACCGGCGTTCCTGTTGCTGCCAGAATGGAGGCGGTCAGGTCCATCGTGATCCCCACCTGGCCCGACACGCCGCCCGGCGGAATGCGTCCTGGCCAACGGAAGATTGCCGGCACGCGGATGCCTCCTTCCCACACGGTTCCCTTGTGGTGGAAGAACGGCGTGTTGCGAGACAACCATTCGCCGCCGTTGTCGTTGGTGAAGATGACAATCGTGTTCTGTCGCAAGCCAAGGCGGTCGAGAACCCCGAGAATCTGGCCGACTCCCTGATCGGCGCGCTCGAGCATCGCGACGTAGTCCGCCCGCGTGCTCGTCGGATTGTCGAATGGTCCGAGGTGTCTGCCGTTGTCGCGCGCCGTGGACGGCTGATCGGGCCGCTGGTAAGGCCAGTGAGCGGCGTTGTACGCGACATCGATGAAAAACGGCTGGCGGGCATTCTGCTCGATGAATCGAATCGACCGCTCGGTAATAAGGTCCGTCATGTAGCCGGGGACCTCCACCGGACGGTCGTTCTCGAACAGATCAGCCTTCACGGGCGAATCAGCGCCGGCCGTGTGCTGGTAGTAGTCGATGAAACCGCTCTTGAACCCGAAAAAATAGTCGAACCCGTGGGCGCCAGGACTGAACTCGCTCTTCCATCCAAGGTGCCACTTGCCGACGAGCGCGGTGACGTAGCCATTGTTCTTCAAGAGTTGTGGCAGCGACCGCCCGCTCGACGGTAGTCCCCGCTCCGCATCCGCAGCGCCGCGCGAGCCAAGCGGTTGCTCCAATCCGAAGCGCTGCTGATACCGTCCAGAGATGAGACCCGTACGCGTCGGCGAACAGGTGGCTCCGTTGGCGTAGAAGTCCGTCAGCCGGACTCCATCCCTCGCAAGGCCATCGATGTTCGGGGTCTTGATGTCCGGCGCGCCGTAGCTGCCGAAATCGCCGTATCCGACGTCGTCTGTGATGATGAGTACGACGTTCGGGCGTTGCGCATTCGCAACCTGCGCCTGTGCCAACGGTGGGGCCGTGGCGACCGCAAAGAACAGCAGGAAAAAGAACCGATGCATGTAGCCTCCTGTCAGCGCACGACCTTCAGGTGCGGCGGCAGTGTGGCACATTTCTGACTGTGGTGTGGTGAGGATGTCGCGCGACGGCGTCGAAGCGGAAGCCAGGTACCTGACGGGGCGTCCCGACCACGCGGCCAGCGCGGATCTAGGATGCGCGGCCGGGCATGACCATGCCGGCCTCTGCGATGACAAAGCGCCATTGCATGGTCTGCGGTGAATAGGACCTCGGGTGCCAGACAGCCGATCGCCTTGGGAGTTGGGAGTTGGACGTTGGGAGTTGATCCGAGGGGATTTGGCTTAGACGGACAAGGTTGGGTCAGCCGGCAAGTTTCTCGGTCCCGGGCTCCGGATCGCTTGTCAGCCGCCGCAGCTTGTTGACGTCGCCGATAATCTCAACCGTCCCGCAGTTCCTGCACATCGTCGCCTTCGTCATGACGTCGCCGGTTTCGAGCGTCAGGAATTTCGACTCCTGCGGTCGAAAGGATGTTCGAACGGCCGAATAGAGCGCGCCTAATATGACCGTCTCGCCGTTACATCGATAGCAGGTTGTCATAAAGCCTCACCTGAAAATGCCTCTCACGTCACTCCAACCGACATTTGTGCCTACGACAGCTTCACACCGTTGCGCAGGATGTTACAAGTCGGCGCAGCCGCTGGCTGACGCCTTCACAAACCATATCGGCGCTGT
>DAIRVG010000064.1:9882-13581 GCA_036802945.1 Vicinamibacterales bacterium | reverse complement strand
CTCGAGCCATCACAAGGGTCACGCCTGAAAAGCAAGCCATCACGATTCCGAGTCCCAGCGGCAGCAATCCGAATCCACCCAGCAATCCGCCTCCCTGCGCCGCGCTGCGCTCGGCGGCTCGAAGGGCGAATATGCCATAGGCCACGAGAAGCCCGTCAATCAGGAGGAACGTCCAGTGCGTGCGCCGGAGCGCGGCGAATACTTCAGCGCCTGACCGCCACAACCTGACGCCAAGAACGATCCCCCAGATCGGACCGACCAGGAGGATGGGTGCGAGAATCCCGGCAGACACGAGAGCAACGGGCAACAGAAGGAGGCCGATCGCGATGTGCCCGACCGCCAAGGCACGGAGCATGCCTACGTCGTTATGCGCAGCAGCTTCATAAGGTTACCGCCAAGGATGGCCTCTTTCTCAGCGTTGCTCAGGAATCCCGCGTTGACGATCAGATCAACCGTGACGGGCCAGTTGAATGGGGTGTCGGTGCCGAAGACTACCTGACTGACGCCCATCTCCGCGACGAGATGGCGGAGCCCTTCAGGAGAGAACACCATCGAGTCGGCCAGGATCTGCGAGCGCATGTAATCGCTCGGGCGCTTCTTGATGATGCAGTTCTGGCCCGTTCGCTGGCAGGCCACCTCGGTCCGGCCAAGATACGAGGGCAGGTACCCGCCACCATGCGAGCCGCAGACACGAAGGGCGGGAAACTTGTCGAACGTGCCATCGAAAATGAGCCGCGATAGGAACACGGTTGTCTCGAGCGGGTTGCCGACGATGTTTCCAAGCCCACCGCGTCCGGCCAGGGCTCCCTGCTGAATGATGTTGGCGGAGCCATTCGGATGCATGAACACCAGCTCCCCGAGCTCCGCTGCTTTCGCCCAGAACACGTCGTACTTCGGCAGCGTCAGGCTTTCGCCGTTCACGTGGCCGCCGACTGTCACACCGCGTGCGCCAAGTCGCTTTACAACGTCCTGGAGCATGTCCGCGGCAAGTTCCGGAAACTGGAGCGGCACCGAGGCCATCCCGACGAACCGATCGGGATGCTGCCGCGACCACTGGGCAAGCGTCTCGTTATGTTTGTTGCAGATGGCGCGTGCCAGCCCCTGGTCTTTTATTTCCCACCACCAGAAGTCATTGACTGTAAGCGCCGCAACATCTATCCCGAGCTTGTCCATGACCGCGAGGCGATCGTCCAGACCAGGGCCCGTGGCCCGATCTTTTTCGTATGGCGTGCCCTTGACGACGTCGCCGAGCGGCATGTCCCAGTGCGCGTGCACATCAACGACGCGCACGCGTCGTCCCCCGATCGTGACCTGGCGCCGCGCGGGCGGTGCCTGCGCGCGCAATTCCCGTCCACGTCCTGCGACGTAGGCACCGGCGGTGGCTGCGGCGACAGTCTTGAAAAATTCTCTGCGATTCGGCACGGCTTGCCTCCTGACGTGGGTTTCCCTGGGAGCAACGCGACTGAGAGACAGGGCGGATGATCAAGCCGCAGCGACGGCATGTCAAGGTTTCGTGTATGGCTTCGAGACGCGAGGACATCCGCTGGTCCAAAGAGTCAGCAATGATTTGCTGCAGAATTTCCCTTATCACCGCTAGGGGTTTTCCCTGACTTCGCATCCCTAGGAGCGAGGGGTCGACGCCTTCAGCGCGACGCCAGATCTTCGCTGTTCCATCATGCGTGCAACGGTTCGTGCGATCTCCTCGGCGGCCGCCTGCGGCGGCTTACCTTTCGGATGGATTCCGCAGATCGCGCTCGTGACGGAGTGATCGAGGTCGCGACTCCAGCGCGATTGTCCCAAGTCGTCGCGTCCGTAGGTAAGGTAAGCCGATACCATGTTGAGCCCGGTCCCGGGTCGCTCGCCCACGACGTGGACGACGATCGCGGCACCGATGAGCCCGCCGATCTCATATCCGGCCCGCACGCGTCCGTTCTCCACGACGATATCGGTTTCGCCGACATGGCATCCGTTGTCGGACAGGAGCCGGCGAAGCGGTGGCAGCAACGCGCGAAGCTGCTCGTTGATGGCATCGGCATTCAGCCCATCCGAAACGACCAGCTGCACCTGCGGTTCGCGCGTTCGATACAGTGTCGCCACCGCGCGCGCGTCGGCGTCGCGCAGGCGCTCGCCCGCCGGGGGATGCGCCAGATAATCGTCGCGACTCGTTGCCGCCGACCGCACGCGCACGCTGCGTGGGCTCGCGTCCCTGATGATGCCTTCGTCGACAGTTGCATACAGCGCGCGGCGAGCGTGTGTGTAGATGGCCTCGACTCGCGCATCGGATTCCGATGCGTCCACAACGCCGAGGTCGAAGCCGCGTTCCCGCAGTTCGTGCAGTCGCCGGCGTCCTGCTTCTTCGAGTAATGACGATGTGCGCTGATCGCCGCTCTTCCTGGCGTATGTCGCATAGAGACGCGCGACCGTCTCGGCCCCCGGTTTCGGCTCGCCATCACGGCCCAGCACACCGAGAGCTGTCAGCCGCTTCTCCATTGAGGATGTCATGCGCCGGCCGACCTGGCGGCGCAGACGCGGGTGCTCGCGAAACGACGTAGTGAGGTACCCGAGCATCGGATCGGCGTTGCCGGCCACCGACATCACGTACGCGGGCGCGGCGCGATCGACGATGCGCTCGGTAAGACGACGCAGCATCGAGGGCGCGATGCCCATATGGAACGTCGCGCATATGTCGAGCCCCATGCTGATGCCATGAAGCTTCCCCATCACCGTGTCCTCGAGACAGGCGCGCTCGAGTTGCTGCGCCTCTTTGAACACCTCGGGCCCGATAAAACCAGCCACATCGTTGACAATCATCCAGGGCCTCACCGGCGGACGAACCCCGTTGACGCCGCCTGTCTCCCGGCGGAGGTGGCGCGCGAGCCCATACGTGCGCGCCTCCAGCGTCACCATGTCAACACCCTCGGCGGAGCCGTTGGTCACCTCCGATCCCTGGCCTGTCTCGAAGTACAGCCCATCGAAGTCCCGGACCAGATCGAGCACACCGTCCACATCGAGGCCCGCCATGCCGACAAGTGCCCGGGATGTGCCGGCGAGGCTCTGGAATACCACGTCGATTCGCGTGTGCTTTTGCGCCTTGTGCTGCTTGATGACGTCCGACAGCACGCAGTAGCGGGTGGGAAGCTCGAGGCGTCGCACGACCCCTTCGAGCAACTGCTCGAGCCGGACAATCGTGTCGAGATCGTCGGCGGCAGGATTGACGCCGATGATCACGTCGCCACAGCCGTACGACAGTCCCTCCAGAATCGAAAACAGGATCTCCTCTTCGTCGTCACCGGGGCTGTTCGGCTGGATGCGCGAGCCAAAATGGCGGGGCGCGCCGACGACGACGCCATCGCCGTCCAGCGGATTGAACAGCGCGCGCGCGACGCACGACAGCTCGTCGTTCGTCATCACTTTTGCGACTGCGGCAATCGCCTCGCTTGCCAGCGCGTCAGAGTGCTTCCGCGCCCACACGGCCGCATCGGGTCCAAGCAGCATGGCTTTCACGCGGGCAATCGTGAGGGGATCCAGGTCGTCGTCGAGACGACGGTCGCGCGTCCGTTTGAGTGCGGCCGTCACGCCGTCGTCGACGAAGACGGCTCGTCGAATATCTCCGAGGGTGGTCGCGAGCAACAGACGCCGCGCGTCATCACGATGGCGGTCATCGGTCGTGCCACCCACCACGAGATCGCCTTCCTTGAA
>DAIRVG010000064.1:0-9782 GCA_036802945.1 Vicinamibacterales bacterium | reverse complement strand
TGCGGCGCAACGGCCACAACTACCACCGGGGTCGGACCGACGCCCGCAAAGTGCCCAGTTTCGATAGCGGCCCCCTCATCAGCGATAGATGCCGCCGGCGGCGCCGGGAGCGTCGCGGTCGCGACCCAGCCGGAGTGTACGTGGACAGCGTCGACCGACGCGAAGTGGATATCCGAGCTCTCTCCCGCATCCGGACAAGGGAGCGCAAACGTCACCTTTCAGGCGTCTCCGAATCCAGACGGCGTCGCACGCCAAGCAGCTATGACCGTCAGTGGACAGTCAGCGACTATCAGTCAGGCTGCGGCGCCCTGTCGGGTCGAACTTGCCGAATCGGGCGGGCAAGTGCCAGCCACTGGCGGCACTGCGACGGTATCCGTTGTTGCGCCGAATGGCTGCTCGTGGCAGGCGTCGAGCAACTCAGCCTGGTTATCCGTGACCGCCGGAAGTACCGGCAACGGCAACGGCACCATCACGTTTGCAGCCGCCTCCAATACCGGCATTGCGCGAACTGGTGCGTTGGTCATCGAAGACCAGTCGTTCACGGTCTCGCAGGCAGCAGCCGTGCCGGTCTTGCCATGTCAACACGTCATTCAACCCACCTCAGCGTCAATACCGGCTGCCGGTGGTTCCGGCGTAGTCGAGGTCAATGCCGCCGCAGGATGCGTATGGAACGCGACAACATCCGCATCCTGGATCGCGATCACTTCTGGCACGAATGGGAACGGAGCCGGCAGCGTCAGATTCTCCGTCGGTGCGAACACGGGATCAGCGCGAACCGGGAACGTGTCGATTTCCGGCGAGGTGCTTTCGATTAGTCAAGCTGGAAACTGCTCTGTGTCCGCGGCTCCCACGTCGCAGGCGGTGGGCGCCGCCGGCGGTGCGGGTGTGCCCATCGCGGTTGCGACCACGGCAGGGTGTACGTGGGCGGCCACGAGTGCCGTGCCGTGGCTGGTGATCGTCTCCGGGGCCAATGGCAGCGGCAACGGAAGCGTGACGGTCTCCATCGCGGCAAACACGAGTGTCGCGCGGGTCGGCACCCTCTTGATTGGGGACCAGGTCGTCACTGTGAACCAGGCTGGGACCACATGTTCCTTCTCGATTAATCCGACGAACCAGTCCGTCGGTTCAGCGGGCGGCGCCGGAACGCAGGTCGGCGTATCAACGACGTCGGGTTGCGCATGGTCCGCATCCAGCAATGCAACGTGGATTACTGTCACTTCCGGAGCCACCGACACGGGTCCTGGAAACGTGAAGTTCAGCGTCGCAGCCAACACCGGCGCCGTCCGGAACGGGACACTCACGATCGCCGGACAAACATTCACCGTCACGCAAGCGACCGGCTGCACGTACTCGATCAATCCCACAAGCCAGTCCATTGGCGCGGGGGCGGCAGCCGGTACCCCCATCGCCGTGTCAACCAGCGCGGGCTGCAGTTGGACGGCCGCGGGCAACGTCTCATGGATAGCTATCGCATCGGGGGCCACCGGCAGCGGGAACGGCTCCGTCACGTTCACCGTGTCCGCCAATCCTGGAGCAGCGCGAACAGGGACACTCACATTGGCTGGTCAGACCTTCACAGTGACTCAGACCGCGAGCTGTTCGTACACGATTAGCCCGTCCAGCAAATCGTCGTCTGACAAGGGAGGCGATGTCACGTCGTCGGTCACGGCGCCTGCGGGGTGTAGCTGGACTGCGGTCAGCAATGCACCGTGGATCACTGTCAAATCGGGCGCGAGCGACAGCGGAAACGGAAAGGTCACGTTTCACGTAGCGGAGAACAAGGACAACTTCGAGCGCATCGGCACTCTTACGATTGCGGGTAATACATTTACCGTCACTCAGGCCAAGCACTGAGTTGGGAATTTCACGGTCATGGAACGCCGACCCGACCACACATTGCCGAAGACCACAGACGCATCGACGCGCGCGACAGACCAGCGGGCTTCGTGCGTCGGTGTCGTCCTGGGGCTGCTCTTGCTCGGTGTGCCTGGTTTGGCAGAAGCGCAGCAGACCCTCGAAGGTGTCCTCTCATTTCTGCTGACGAATCGATCCATACGGACCGACGATCCGACGCAGGACGAGCAGGCGGCGGCCGCAACACGCGACACGATCTCACGCTTTTTGTTGGCGGAACTGAGCACCCTGCCCACTGGCTCATCGGGGAGTGGTTTCACCTATCGACTCGACCCTGGACTGGGTGGCGGCGTTGTTCGATCGAGCGACAGCTTCGGGCCCTTCTTTGTCGAACGATCGCTGACAGCTGGAGCACGAAGGCCGTCGATCGGGGTCAGTTATCAAGATGCGACGTTCCACGCCATCGACGGCAGGAACCTTCGCGACGGTACGCTGGTAGCCACCGCAAGTCGACTGCGAGGCGAAGTCCAACCGTTCGACGTGGAGACAGTCGCCCTCTTTCTCCGTAGTCACACGGTGACCTTTTGGGGCAACCTTGGTGTTACAGATCGGCTCGATGTGGGCGTGGCGCTGCCGTTCGTCCGCCTCACCCTTCGTGGAGAGAGAGTTGACGCACTGCGCGGCGTGACGTTTCTGCAAGCCCGCGCCGACGCCTCGGCCTCGGGTATCGGCGACATTGTTATTCGCGCGAAGTACAACGTATGGCGCCGCGGGGGCAGCGGCCTTGCAATCGGCGCCGAATCCAGGCTGCCAACCGGAGCGAAAGAGAACCTCCTGGGATCGGGCGAAACAGTCTTCAAACCCCGAGTGATAGGGTCCTTCGAAGGCATTCGCGTGGGTGTCCACGGTGACTTGGGGTATTCATTTGGAGGACTCTCCAGGCAGCTCGACTACGGCACGGCGGTGACGATCGCGGCGAATCCCAGACTGACCGTCGTTGGAGAAATGCTCGGCCAGCGGCTCGATGCCGGTGGACGCCTTATGGAAACCACTGCACCGCATCCTCGGTTGATCGGCGTTGATACCATTCGTCTGTCGGCCGTGCCCGAAGGCACGGAACGCGTGCTGGCAATTGGAGGGGTGAAATGGAACGTGGCCGCAGGCATGCTGCTGAGCGCCACGGTTCTTCGCCCTCTCACTGACGCGGGCCTCACTCCGCGCTGGGTCCCGGCCGTCGCCATCGAATACTCGTTCGGCGGATAACGGTCATGGATTCTGAATCAACCGGTCCCATCATCGTCACGCCCGAAGACGCCGAGAACGCTCTGACGCTTTTCCCGGCCGAGAACGTGACAGCCAATGCCGACGACCGAACCGTGACTGACGCTCGCGTTTCCCGCAGCTTGACCGAACGTCAGCATCATCCACCACTCGCAGGTGACGCGTTCGGCCAATGGGAGACGCTGCCCGACCGGCCGGCTTCCACGTCAGATTTCGAAAATTGGAGCCCGGTGCGAGTGCAGTGGCTGTTCGGGGCCGCGCCTTCGATGCGAGTCTGGGTCTCCGCCGCTCTCGTGTCAGCGGCCGCGCTCGTTTTGCTTGTCCTGACGCTCGGTCGGGATCCATTCAATTCAGTTACAGGAAGTCGATCGACTGACGCCGCTGCAGGCACTCCAACTCCTGTGATGAACCCGCCTCCAACGCCGCCGCCCCTAACGGATGCTCTCCCGAGCCTCGTGGAAGACGTGAGGGCGGCGTTTTCGAGGTTGTCGGCCTCGGCTCCATCGGGATCGACCGAAGCGGCGCCATCTCCGCGATCGCGTCCTCCCGAAATCAATCTGGCGCGACCTCGTCGCGACGATCGGCAAACCATTGAAACTCCGGTGCCAGACATACGTGACGCCGCGGCGTTGCCGACAAGTACCGACCGTGCGATTGGTGCTTCGATGAGTGCAGACCTGGACGTCGCGAAAGCGCCAGTTGATTCCGAGGCTCCTTCGGACCCTCCGCCCGCCCCGATGCCTGGAACCACCGGCGTGGCACCGCCGGGAAGATCCACTGCCGTATCAGCGGTTCCACCAGTCGTCATGTCTGACACGAGCGCCATTCAAGACGTGCTGGGCCGCTACCTCAACGCGTTCATGAATTTGGATGTTGAAGAAGCGAAAGCCGTGTGGCCGAACGTCAACGAAAAAGCGCTGAGCCGAGCCTTCGCGAGCGTGGACGAACAGCAGTTCGAACTAAATGAGTGCGAAATCGCCGTCGCAGGACCAAATGCCGACGCCTCCTGTACGGGTATCGTCCGATACATCCAGAAGGTTGGCAGCAAGATGATGCGTGTCGAACCGCGCCGGTGGAAGTTCGAGTTTCGCAACAGCGATAGCCAATGGTTTATTGAGAACGTCGATAGTCGTCAGTGACAACAGGATGACCCTCAAGCGTCTCATCACAACGCCGGCGATGCTGCTTACGATTCAGCTGCTGTGCGGAGTGGCACACGCGCAGGCATTTCTTCCCGAAGACAATCTCGCGTATCCGGTACAGATTGTCGTGCCTGGCGGAGGCGGCACCGGTTTCTTTGTCAGACGAGATCGCGAGGTCTTTCTTGTCACCGCGATGCACGTGCTATTCGATCTTCGTAGCGGACAACTCAAATCCAGTGAGGCCACCCTTCGCGCGTTGAGCAAAGACGTGAGGGAAACTGCCGTAAACGTGATTCGCGTGAACGCGGCTCAGCTACAAGACTCAAAGCAGATTCGTACGGATGCCCTTCGAGATGTGACGGTTGCACGTATCGCGACCCTTGCGCGCGATGGGCTGAACACCACGCCCGGTGTTGTGTTTGTCGAGAAGTCGAAGGGAGCAATGGTCGTCGCACCGTTCGAATACTTGTCTCGCTATGAGGGTGTGAACATCTCGAGTCAGATCTTCATGTTTGGCTATCCGTCAATCGGGTTGTCCGATGCTCCACAGATTGATCGTTCACGGCCCTTGGTGAGAGGCGGGATTGTCGCTGGCGTCAATGCTGCGCTCAAAACAATCATCATCGACGCTCCGGTGAATCACGGCAACAGTGGCGGCCCGGTTGTGCAGCTCTCCCCTACCAACAAACTGCGAATCATCGGCATCGCCACGCAGTTCGTCCCCGTGCCTGAGGACGTGTTGCCGCTCACGCCGAGGGGTTCTCCCGACTCGGCACTTCCTCCGTTTCCGACAGCTGTCGCCCTCGGCAACTCCGGATACGGCGTCGTGGCGTCAGCAGATTCCATCATTGACCTCATATCGACGTTTTGAAGGAACGCCCTGATTTCCTCCGCGGCCCGAGCCCTTCCTGCGTTACTATGCCGCTCTACCTGGCACGCGCGGCGCCGCCGCCGGCGACCCGGGCCCTCCACGTCGGGACAATCTCACGATGAACATGCTTCGGATGAGAGTCAGAGGACTCTCCCTGCTTTCCGTCGTGCTCTGCGCATTCGCACCGCCCGCGCTGGCGCAGGTCGAGCCGGTTCCACGGCAGACCGGAGCCGCGAGTTCTCCGTCACCGCTTGCGGGTCAACAGGGTGGGCCGGCAAGCGGTCAAGGAGCGCAGGACAACGGCGGCCGGCGGACAATCACCGCGGTCCGCCTCTTCGACGGCGAGGCGATCGCGCTCGACGGGGGTCTCGATGAGCCGTTGTGGTCGAGGGCCATCCCCGCTGCCGATTTCATTCAGATCGATCCTGCCAACGGCACGCCCGCCACCGAGCGGACGGAGGTCCGCATCGTCTTCAACCGCGACGCGCTGTACCTGGGCGTCACGTGCTTCGACTCCGAACCCGACCGGTGGATCGGGTGGCAGCTCCGGCGTGACGAGCGGCTCTCCTCCGACGACGGCTTCATGTGGACGATTGACACGTTCCTCGACGGCCGGACCGGTTACTTCTTCGAGATGAACCCGTCCGGCCTGATGGCCGATGCGCTGATTGGCCTCAACGGCAACCAAAACCGTGAGTGGGACGGCATCTGGAACGCGCGCGTGCAGCGCAGCGAGATCGGATGGACCCTGGAGATCGAGATACCGTTCCGTACGCTCAACTTCGACCCGGACAACGACACCTGGGGCATCAATTTCCAGCGGGTTGTCCGCCGCAAGAACGAGCAGTCGATCTGGACCGGGTGGGCGCGCAACCAGGGATTGCAGCGGATGAACAACGCCGGAGCCCTCGCCGGCGTTCGCGAGGTGACGCAGGGACACGGCCTCGACATCAAGCCGTACGGGCTTGTCTCGGCGCTCGCGGCGCCTGGCCGGAACAAGCCAGCGATGACCACCGACGCGAGTGCAGGGCTCGATCTTTTCTACAACCCGACGCCGATGCTGCGTGCGAACTTCACCATCAACACCGACTTCGCGCAGACGGAAGTCGATCAGCGGCAGGTCAACCTCACGCGCTACTCACTGTTCTTCCCGGAACAGCGCGACTTCTTTCTTGACGGCGCGACGTCCTTCGATTTCGCCACCGACGGGAGAGACGGCGAGAGCCTCTTGGGTCCCTTCGGCACCAACGACGAGCGCATCATCCCCTTCTTCAGCCGCCGCATCGGCCTGAGCGCCGATGCCACGCCGCAGAAGATCGACGTCGGCACCAAGGTGACCGGCCAGGCCGGCGCCCAGGACATCGGGCTGCTGCACGTACGGACGGGCGAAGACAACGGCTTCGGGAGCGAGGACTTCACGGTGGCGCGGGTGAAGCGGCGCGTGCTGCGGCAGTCCTACGTCGGCGGTCTGTACACGCGTCGCGACCCGCGGCTAGCCGGCGTCGGCGCCAACCAAACTGCAGGGGTCGACTCGCGGCTCGCGACTTCGACATTCCTCGGCGACCAGAACCTCGAAGGGAGCGGATGGTTCCTGCACAACAGCCGGCCTGGCGTGTCCGGAGGGAATAACGCGTTTGGGGCTTCGCTGCTCTACCCGAACGACCTCTGGAACGCGCGCATCGAGGCCACCGAGGTGCAGGAGAACTTCAATCCGGCCATCGGGTTCGTATCGCGCCACGCCTACCGCCAGTACGGCCAGGCGGTGGAGTTCGGGCCGCGTCCCGCCAATAACAAGTACATTCGGCAAGTGACGGTCGGCGCCGGCGTGGATACCCTGACCGATCTGAAGAACGATTTGCTCAAGCGGAAGATCATCGTACAGCCGTTCCAACTGCAATTTCACTCGCAGGACAATTTCAGGCTGTCGGCCGCCCGCTCCTACGAACGTCTCGATACACCCTTTCAGATTACGGAGGGGATCACGCTCCCGCTCGGCGCGGTATATTCGTTCAATCGGTATCGGATGTTCGTGTCGACCGCGAACAGACGCAGGCTGTCCGTCAACTCGTCGATCGAGCTTGGGCAGTTCTATTCCGGCACGAGGGCCGAGCGGCAGGTCAACCTCTCGGTGCGCGCTCGCCCCGGGCTCTTTTTCTTCCTGACCGGGCAGTGGAACAACGTCAAGCTGTCCGAGGGGCACTTCACCACACGCCTGTACCGCGTGGTCGGCGAGACGCAGTTTTCCCCGTTCATCGCGGTCACGAACAACATTCAGTACGACTCGCAAAGCAGCGTCCTCGGCTGGCAGTCGCGCTTCCGCTGGATCGTCACGCCCGGCAACGATCTGTACGTGGTGTACACGCACAACTGGCGGGACGACCCGTTGCTCGACCGCTTCTCGACGCTCGACAACCGACTCGCGTCGAAGGTCCTTTACACCTACCGGTTCTAACCCATGAATTCAGTGTGGTTGTCGGTGGCGTGACGCGATCAGGGAGGATCAGACCGCCGCGGCTCCCCAGACCCCACGAGTGACGTCGAGGATCCGCTCCAGCTTGCTCCACTGATCCGTTTCGGTGATCTGATTGCCGTCCACCGTGCTTGCAAAGCCGCACTGCGGGCTCAGGCACAAACGTTCAAGCGGCACGTACCGGCCGGCCTCGTCGAGCCGGCGCGTGATGTCGGCAACCGATTCGAGCGTAGCGGCCTTGGTGGTCAGCAGACCAAGCACGACGACTTTGTCTCGCGGCACGAACCGCAGCGGCTCGAACGTCCCCGATCGGGCGTCGTCGTATTCGAGGAAGTACGCGTCGACGTGCAGCTCGTTGAACAAGGCATCGGCAACCGGCTCGTAGCCGCCTTCGGCGACCCACGCGCTTTGCATGTTGCCGCGGCAGAGATGAACGGCGACGGTGAGATCCGCCGGCCGCCCGTCGATGACCGAGTTGATCAGTGCCGCATAGGCGTGCGGCAGCGCGGCCGGATCATCGCCGCGCTCCTTCGCTTGCGCCCGGAGCTGCGGGTCGCACAGGTATGCCAGGTTCGTGTCGTCGAACTGGATGTACCGGCACCCGGCGTTGTACAACGACGCCACCTCGTCTCGGTAAGCCTGCGCGAGATCCTCGAAGAACTCGTCCAGGTCGGGGTAGGCCGTGATGTCGATGCCTTTGCGTCCGCCGCGGAAGTGCACCATCGTGGGGGACGGGATCGTGACCTTCGGCGTCCTGGTCGCGACCGACTGCAGGAACTTGAAGTCAGCCGTCTGAATATCCTGCACGTGCCGCAGCTTGCCGGTGACGGTCACGCGCGGCGGCGCGAAGTCGATATCGCCCTCGCGCGTGTGGAACTTTGTGGCGAGGCCGCCGGAGATCTCGACGCCTTGCAGCCGCTGGAGAAAGTCGAGGTGAAAGAACGTCCGGCGGAATTCGCCGTCGGTAATACTCTGCAGCCCGATCGCTTCCTGTTTCTTGACGACTTCCCTGATGGCGTCGTCTTCGACCGCGCGCAGCTCGTCTTTCGTAATTTCGTCTCTTTGAAAGCGCGCGCGTGCATCCTTGAGACGCTGGGGCCTGAGCAGGCTGCCGACGTGGTCGGCGCGGAACGGCGGGTTCAGCCGCAACATTGGATGACCTCCCACTCCATTATTGACCTCATATGCACCTTCTGAAGAACTGAGGACACGGCAGTGCGCAGGCCGACCTCAGCGTGGTGTGTTCGGAATGACACCTACACCTTGTCCGTATACCAGCTCGGCTCCACGATCGGCCGTTTCAAAGAGAAGTCCCAGCCCGATCAAGCCCGTTATGGCCAGGGCCGCCGTGGTCCGCGGACCGATCGCGCGACCTCTAAGGAGGAGCATTACCACCCGCACCACCGCGAGACCAGCGAAGTACCACAGCGTCCAGAACGCCCACTCCCAGTGAGCGTTGACAAGAGCGTGGGCCATGCCGGGAATCAGAACCGTCTGCGCGGCCGCCCGGCCAGTCAGATAGGTGACAAGCGCAGCGACCGCGCCGATGATGCCGAGAACGGATCCCACATCCCTGAGCAGCACACGCGCCCTTCCGGGCAGCGAGTATGCGAGCAGATCGAGCAGCACGCTGGTGAAGAGCAGCGCGATCGGAAAGTGGACGACCATCGGATGGACGTTTGGCGCCCATGCCGGAACCAGCGGAATCACTTGGTCACTCCACTCGCCAGGGCGAGACGTTGGTCCACTGGCTCATGGCGTCGAGCGCCCACGCGGTGCTCTTGTCCGTGTGGCAGGAGGTGCACGGATTCGGCACTTTGTACTTATCTGTCATGGCCGGGGACACAAACCGGAACGTGTGGCTCCGGACATTCACCGAGGCGATCGTCTGGGCGATCTGCGGCATGTGGCAGGCGACGCACGCGCTGCCCGCGCTGTCTGTCCGATGATGCGTGTGCTGCTCCAGCGTTCCACGAGGACCGGCCTGGAGCTGTGGTCCATGGCATTGGGTGCAGACAGCATTCCCTGGAAGCACCAGGTCGGCAGAACGTCCGGTTCCGTGCGGATCATGGCAGGCCCAGCAGCGCACGCCCTTGGCGTACATCCGGCTTGTGACGAAGTCATTCCCCTGCATCCGGTTCTTGTGCGCCGACCCTTCCGGCCA
>DAIRVG010000063.1:7129-30284 GCA_036802945.1 Vicinamibacterales bacterium | reverse complement strand
CGAGAGAATTGCGGAAATCGTTCGCCGCGAGTGCCTTTTCCAGTCATTCTTGAGCCGATGTTTTACGAAGATATCGTCGTCGGAACGTCTGAGCGTGTCGGCAGCTATCGCGTCGAAGCCAATGACATCGTCAGCTATGCACGACGCTGGGACCCCCTTCCAGTCCATACGGACGCTACTGCCGCGCAGCAGACGACGTTTGGTGGGCTGACCGCATCCGGTTCTCATACGCTCGCAATACGCACGTTGTTGATGCATCGCGTCCCAATTCAGGAGTCCGTGATCGCTACGGGTGGCTGGGACGAAGTGCGCTTCCACAAGCCGGTGCGGCCTGGTGATGAACTGTGGCTCGAGGTGACATGGGTAGCCAAAAGGAGGTCCACATCAAAATCCGATCGTGGGATCGTGACGGCGTCGATGAAGTTGCTGGATCAGGACGGTGTCGTCGTGCTGAGCCATAAGAACACGATTTTTATGCGTCTAAGAAATCCAGATTGACGTCATTGGCCCAGGGGTGTGCGCGCTATCCGTTGGGCGTAGTCGGCGTTGGTGTGGGGGAGTCGCTTCTGGTCCCCACCGACGTGACCTCGCTTTCGGGACCGTGCGGGATACGTGCGCGGGCGTCGCGCACCAAAAGTGCAACCGAGACGAGCACGATCGCAAAGCTCGAAACCGCGAGCGAGAAGCGGACACCGATGAAGCTGCCCATCAGACCCACTGTCAGACCGCTGCCCGCGCGCAGCCCCATCATCGCCGTGTTGAAGAGACCGACCACGCGACCGCGGATCGTCGATGGCGCGAGCAGCTGAACAAGCGTCTGGGCCATTGACTGGAATGCAATATTGAAGACGCCTGCCAGCACCAGCAGGGCAACCGCCATCGGATAGTTCTGCGTGAGCGGAAACACGCCCATGGTCAACCCCCAGAGACCCGCCGAGGCGATCGCCGCCCGGACACTGGGCGTCGAGAAGTTTGCGCCTTCGAGGAGCAGGACTCCGAGGACCGCTCCCGCGGCCTCAGCCGCGAGAAGCACGGTGTACCTGGTGCCGGTTGCGTCGGCTCCGAGATAGTTGGCGTACGCCGGCATCTGGGCCTGGAACGCGTTGCCGACAAGGAATGACGTCGCGCCCGCCACGACGACCATCGCCATGATTCGCGATTCAGCGCGAACAGCAGTGAAGACGTTCCAGGCGTCGGCCAGCGTCGACGCCGTCCGACCCTGGCCGCGTGCGTGACCGGTATAAGGAAAACGAGTCAGGAGAATCGTGAACGGCAGATAGACCACGATGTTCGTCAGAAGTCCCCAAGCAGGTCCCAGCAGGAGCATCAATCCGCCGCCCACGGCCGGACCGAGCAGAATGGAAAGGTAACGGCTGCTCGCGTTCAAACGAATTGCGCTCGGCAGCTCCTCGGCCGGCACCATGTCGTGAATGATCAGCTGCGTGGCCGGCGCGCCTACAACCCCGGCGACACCGTGGATGGTGAGGAGGACTACCGCATGCCACATCTGAAGTTCGCCGGCCAGGAAGAGAAGCCCCCACGCGAGTGATGCCAGCATGAAAAGCCCTTGCGATATTTGAATCAGTCTCCGGCAGTCGTGGCGGTCGGCGAGCGCACCCGCATAGAAGGAAAACAATAGAAATGGAACCCAGTGGCTGATGACCGCGAACCCGCCAAGTGCGGCCGAATGGAATGTCTGGAACATCACCCAGTACGTGACGACGTGCTCGATGTTGTCGGCGATCATCGACATGAGACTGAACGTGAAGTAACGACGGTAGGCCGGAACGCGGAGCGCCGCAAAGCGGGGTGGCGGCGCGGACAGACGAGTGGACATCAAGAATCTACTATCCCAGGTTTGCCGAAAACCGAGTCCTTTATTTCACGTACAGCAAACCGGTAGAAAACGACAGAGGTGCCTACCGATGTTTAACTTCAGAGCGTGGGCGCCACGAAACGGGCACGGTGATCTGCCACCCGTCGTCCATCATGCGCCGCCGCTCTTCCTCAGCTTCCTTCAGTGCGAGATCCCCCGTCTCGAAGATCCGCGACCACACGAGCTTCCCTTTCCGCGTCACCTTCACCTCAACCCCGTTCGGCACGAAGCGGACTTTCGCGGACGCGACGGTGTGATCGCGCGTGAGGGTCCACAGAGTCGCAGGCTGCGGGTCGAGTGGCCGTCTTGTCATCAATTCAGAATGTCGCTAAAGACTGACAGGTTCATGTATGAGGTTGCAGTAGGATGTCGCAGTCTTCTTCGTGTTCGATGTGATTCTGATCGTCACACTGTTAGCCGAACAGCAGCAGCGAGACCGCTTCAAGCAGCCCAGTGAGGGTGGCGGGCTTGTCCAGAAATGCTTCATTGGCCGACAGCGTTTGGGTTTGCTCAAAGAACCGATCGCGGTTGGCCGTAAAATACAGAACCTTCGCATCTGGAGTTGATCGCCGGATGGAGCGGGCGACCTCATCGCCGCGCATACGCGGCAGGATCAAATCGATCACATACAGATCAAACGGACCCTCCTGCTGTGCGACGCTGAGCGCTTTCGGACCATCGGCCGCAACTGCCACCTCATAACCCTGATCGACAAGCGCTCTCTGAACAAATGTCCGCACCGACTCCTCGTCGTCGACGACGAGAATGCGAGGTCTTGCGGTCAATGCCATACTGGAACGCTGGTCCAGTTCGGACTTGTCGAAAAGCCGGCGCCGATTCGACTTGGCGCTTCTGCCGCGATCAATCCCGCGAACGCAGCGTCTGAGTTGTGGAAGGCGCTGTCGGCAGTCCTTGGTACGGGTGAGCAGGGCGGCGATCTCGCAAAGCTCAAAGGCATGGAGCCATAATGTAGTCCAAAGTGGGCTATTATGGCTGGCTCCCAATTGCCGGACTTTGTTTAGCCTTTGCTGAGGCCCGCCCGTCTCAAGTGGAATTGTGGCTGATAAATCGCACTAGCGGGAGGTGGGATGTACGCGAGCCTTGAAGCGTCGATAAACCTTAACTGGCCCGTAATGGGTCGCCGTCGACTATGGGGTCATGACACACTGGCCTAGCATCGCGATTCTCCTTCCCAGTAGCCGTAGCCAGACGTGAACGTCACCTACGGACGCTGACGCGCATCCAGACATCTACGCGATGAATTCGCCCACGAATCGCGCGTCCGCCATGCGGCGAGACGCGATCATTTGGCTGGCGCTCGCGACCGTTTACGCCCTGGCGGGGAAATTCGGTCTCGCCCTTGCGTTTGTGAATCCAAGTGCCACCGCGGTCTGGCCGCCCACGGGTATCGCTCTAGCAGCGATCTTGATACTTGGGCCGCGCGCATGGCTCGGCATTTTCGCCGGCGCCTTTCTTGTGAACGAGACCACGGCTGGCTCGCTGGCAACGTCGCTCGCGATTGCGACCGGCAATACGCTCGAAGCCGTTCTTGGCGCTTACTTGGTGAATAGATTTGCCGGCGGACAATCGGCGTTGACGCGCGGTAGGAGTCTCGCGTTGTTCGTGCTGTTCGCGGCTGGGGTCACCACGGTCAGTGCGACGGTCGGCGTGACCTCTCTCTCGCTCGCGGGATTTGGGGGGTGGCCCGACTACGGCCGGATCTGGTTAACGTGGTGGCTGGGCGATGCGGTCGGCGCGGTCGTCGTCGCTCCCGTCATTCTCCTGTGGGCGGCGCATCCGCGCTTGGCATGGACTCGCACGCAGCTGGTCGAACTCGCGTTCGTTCTGCTGTCGCTGATCGGCGTCGGCTGGGCCGTGTTCGTCGCCTCTGATTATCCGATTGGGTTCCTCACCCTTCCTGTGTGCATTTGGACGGCGTTTCGGTTCGGCCAGCGGGAGGCCGCAACCGCCACCTGCGTCCTGTCCGTGCTTGCGACGTGGGCCACGGTTCACGGCCACGGCTCGTTCGCGACGACGCAGTCCCCCAACGCCGCGCTTCTGGAACTACAGCTGTTCATCGCGGTGACGACCATTGTCGGCGTAGCGGTCGGCGGAGCGGTCGCGGGTCGGCAGAAGGCCGAGGGGGAACTGCGCCGGGCTCACGCCTCGCTGGAGTTGGCCGTGGAGGCGCGAACCCGAGATCTGCAATCGACCCTTGAAAAACTACGCATCAGCGACGTGCGCTTCACCGAAGCGCAGCAGCTTGCCAAGATCGGTGGCTGGGATTGGAACGTCCGCGACAACACGGCAACGTGGTCCGAGGAACTCTTCCGCATTCTCGGTTTCGAACCGCATTCGTTTGTCCCTTACTTCGAGAAACTGTTTGACGACATCCACCCCCAAGACCGCTCGAAAGTCTCTGCCCGCGTCCGCGACGCCATCGAGAATCGTCAGCCGTTCGAATTCGAGCACCGAATCATTCGCCCGGACGGACAAGTGCGCACGCTGCGTGCGAACGGGCGTGTCGTGGTGGACGACCAGGACCAGGTTGTACGGATGTGGGGCACGGTGCAGGACATCACCGCGCTCAAGGAGGCCGAAGAAACCGTACGGCAGAGCGAGCGACGCTTGCAGACCATCATTGATGCCGAGCCTGCGTGCGTGAAGTTGGTGTCCTTCGAGGGCCTGCTGCTGGACATCAACCCGGCCGGCCTTGAAATGATCGGCGCGGAGACACTCACGCAAGTGGTCGGCCGTCCGGTTACAGACCTTGTTCACCCTGCCGACCGGAACCGCTATCTCGAAATGCATCGTGCGGCAAGCGTGGGTTCTCCGGCACGTTGGGAGTTTCGCATTGTCGGCCTGGGCGGTGACGAGCGATGGGTGGACTCGCATATGGTCCCGTTCGATCTCTCGACGAACGGCCATAAGACGGCGGCCGCAGTCCTCGGCGTGACTAGCGACGTGACTGAGCGCAAGCGCCTGGAAGACCAGCTTCGTCAATCCCAGAAGATGGACGCACTCGGAAGGCTAGCTGGTGGAATCACCCACGACTTCAACAACTTTGTGACCGCGCTGATCGGCTTCACGGAGCTCGCCCTGAAGCAGATCGGCGAGGATGAAACCGTCTACCCGGACCTCAAGAACGATCTGCGCGAGATTTTAGCAGTGGGTCGTCGGGCATCCGCGCTCACGCGCCAGCTCTTGATCTTCAGCCGCAGTCCTGTGCTCGAGCCGGCCGAGGCCGTTCTCGTCGATGAGGTGCTCGCTCCGCTCGACGGCATGCTCATGCACCTGATTGGCAAGAGCATTCGCATTCACACCTCGCTGCACAGCGGCGAAAGCCGCGTCCGTATCGACCCGAGGCATCTGGAGCAGGTCGTAGTGAACCTCGCGACGAATGCGCGCGACGCGATGCCGCCGGGTGGTGTGTTGACGATCGAGACCTCCGTCGTTGACCTCGATGAAACCTACTCTGCACGCAAGCCCGCTCAACCTCGCCCCGGCTCGTACGTGCAACTCGCTGTCAGCGACACCGGCGTCGGCATGGACGAAAGCGTGAAGGCGCACCTGTTTGAGCCGTTCTTTACGACGAAGCCGGCCGGCGAAGGCACGGGGCTCGGACTCGCCACTGTATACGGTATCGTCAAGCAGAGCGGCGGTTACATCTGGGTATACAGCGAGCCCGGACGCGGGACCACGTTCAAAGTGTACTTTCCGGTGGTGCCGGATCTCCCGCCCGTATCGGAACAGAGCATGGCGCCCGCGGGCGATGACGCATACCAGACGATCCTCATCGTCGACGACGACGAGCATGTGAGAGCGGTCGCACGCGATGTCCTGCGCGAGAGCGGCTATCGCGTGGTGGAAGCGCGCTCCGGTGAAGAAGCGGACCAGCTCGCGGCCACACATTCGGGGCCGATCCACCTGCTAGTGAGCGACGTCGTTCTCCCCGGGATGACCGGCATCGATTTGATGCTGCGTCTGAGCAGGGCAAGACCTGCGTTGCGCGTCGTCTTCATGTCGGGCTACGGACAGCGCGCCATCGCTCATCATGGTCTCCTCGATGCGAGCGCAATGCTTCTGGAAAAGCCGTTCACTTCGGAGCAACTGAGGATGTTGGTGCGCGCGGCGCTGGACACCGCGGCGCAGCAAACTTACTAAACGGTGAAGGCTATTCGGTTGGCGCATAGCGATTGAAACCGGGTTGGGACTGTTCGGGCGGAGTGCCCAACGGTGGGCAGGGAAGGAAGGCAATGGACACGGGCTTTGATGCGGCGACCCCCCTCGACCAGAAAGAAGATCTGGTTCGATCCCTCGCGCAGCTCGGAGTCGATCTCTTCCAAGTTCTTGCGAGCGTCGCCGACGAAATCATTGTGCTCGACCGCGAGCGTTATCTAGTCGGCCTGTTCGCTGATGGCCCCGACGAAGCGCGCGAGCCGACAGCCGGCACGTTACGCGACGTCTTTGGTCCGCAAGTCGCGGCGGCCCACGAGGCAGGCTGCGCCGCCGCGCTTGAAGGGCGGTGCTCCGCGTACGAGTGGATCCGCCGCAGGGGCCGGCAGTCGATGCAACTCTCGACGGCTGCCTCTCCGTTACGGAACGCAGCTGGAACCATCGTCGGTATCGTGCTGCTTACCCGAATTGTTGGCGCGTTGAGTCGCGACGAAACGGCGATCGCCGCATCGTTCGCGCAAAAAAGCCAGCGGCTCCTTGAAGTCGAGGAGGGTATGCAGCACCTGGCTGGGGCGCTCGAGAATTACCGTCGAAGTGGACCCGTGCCGGCGGCATTCCGCGCCGACAGTCCGCTTCAGCAAATCTCATCCCGCGAACGGCAGGTGCTCGAGCTGCTCGGGCAGGGGTACAGGCCGCGATCGATCGCTGAAAAACTGCAGGTTAGTCCGGACACCGTGCGCAATCACCTCAAGGCAATGTTCAAGAAGACGGGAACTCACTCACAAGAGGAGCTCACTGCAATGTTACGCGCTGCAAGCGATGTTCACTAACGTCACGCAGTCGCCTGATCCGTATTTTGACGCTCCTGAGCGGAAGAATTTACGCGCAGCGTCGACAGGTTTGATCCTGATCAACATGAAGAGCGGCCGAGGTGAGTCATCCTCTGAATAAGCCTGAATTCGCCGAGTCCCAATGTTGCGGTCAACGTTGTTTCCGACGGACCTCGAGCGTTCCAATGATATGGATGCGTTTTCAGGCGACGCTCGGCGCGTTTTCAAATCGATGCCCGCCGACGGCTCGATGTGCGATTCAGGTTCTGCTATTGCCACGATCGAGTCGGCTTGAAACCTATCAATGTCAAAACAGCGGGTATTCAGGGTCTTGGTTGTGGTTCCAGGATCGGATCCAGCGGCCGTGCGCGAGGCCGTGACAGCGATGGTGACGAGCGAGCGTATACCAGTAGACGAACTGCACGTGCTGGTACCCGCGGCGGACGCAGTTCGAGTACGTAGCGCCCTCCTGGAGACCGAGTCGCGGGTGAGTCTCACAGCCGTGTGCGCGCCAGCGGGAATCGAGCAGAGCGCGACGCTCTTCGGCGGACGAACCATTCACGGTCTTGGTCTGTCCGATCGCGCCGTGCATGCCGCATCACTGGCGGACGGGGCGTTGGAAACTCTCAGAAGAGTGTGTTCCGACGAGAGGAATGAGGTTACTGTCGTCTGCCAATCAGGGGCGGGTGCGCTGGGAATTCTCACGCATTCGGCCTTGCAGCTTGTCGGTAGACCGAACGACCGCTTCTTCGTGCTGGAGTACGGGTCGGGTTCCTCGCCGGAGCCGCTCCTGCTGGAGCTGCCCATGGTCCTTGCGGAAGAATCACTTTCCGCGAGTCAGCGCTATCTCGACCTCGCCGTCTCTAGGCGACTTGGCCGCCGCCGTCTGTCAGAGCCGGGAGTGCTCTGGTTGGACGGTCACCGACGTGTGTTGCGAATCGACGACCTCGACGTGGTGCTTCCCCGGCTGCAGTTCTTCTGGATGTTCAGCCTGGCGACACTCGCTCCGCATCCGTTTCCGCTTCGCGTCGTGAGCGGCAATTTTCATGTAAGTGGACGTGGCGAAATCATCGTGGCGCCGGAGCATCCGCGCAGGAACGACATCGAAGCGGCGGTCGGCTACCTGAGGCGCATTTTTTCAACGCTCTTTCCGGAGTCAACGACCGACTTCGCGTTGATGTTCAAGCGCGCATGTGGCCCGAGTCCCGGATTGCCGAGCGTGATTGCGAAGCTCAATGCGACGCTGAGACGCTCACTTGGTATCGGCGCAGCGCCGTATCTCATCGCAGGCGGTCGGGGAAACGCGGGATACCGCCTGACGCTGCCCTCAAATCGGATCAAAATCGACCCGAGAGTCTCACCACCGG
The DNA here is from genome assembly GCA_036802945.1 of Vicinamibacterales bacterium. Taxonomy (GTDB): domain Bacteria; phylum Acidobacteriota; class Vicinamibacteria; order Vicinamibacterales; family UBA2999; genus Gp6-AA40. The sequence continues at coordinate 22,035 of DAIRVG010000063.1, read as the reverse complement.
ACGCCAAAGCGACCTCGCACCTCGGTTAGCGAACCCGTTCCCACGATCGCGATGAACAACGAAAGAGCTGAACCCGTTCCGGAACGCCGGCCCCCCAAGGTCCTGGTGGTCGACGGTGACGTATCCGTACGCAAGCTTGGTTATCGGCTACTTCATCACGCCGGGTACGAAGTCGTGCTGGCAGGGGACGGGCTGCAAGCGCTCAGAATTGCGCACGATCAAGGACCGTTTGACCTGTTCATCGTAGACATCGTGATGCCCTGGATGGAGGGTCTGCAACTGACGGATCTCTTGCGGCAGACAAGTCCGAACTTCAAGGTCCTGTACCTCACCGGCCATCAGCTGTCAAAGGAACACCCGACGCTTGCGGCAAACGAAGACTTATTGGAAAAGCCGCTGACGAGGGAGGGCCTACTCGAAGCGGTGTCGTTGATTCTGTTCGGGCACATTCGTGGCTTAGACTGAAAGGACAACCGAATAGGCCTTGAGCGGAATTTACCCCCCGGCCCTTTCTTCGGTTTCATTGATGACGAGCCGCAGTCGGCCGTTTACATCTCGCTCGAACACCTGCCGCTCTGTTACCCATCGGTCGGTACCGATTTGGCGGACTGTTGTCACGGTCCGGCGGATCACTCGCATGGGATCATTGGGGGCAACGCCACTCCGACCTTCCACCTCTTCGACCGTGTAGCGGCCGCCATTGGCGGTCGCCGTCGTCGTCCGGTGAACTCGCTGGCTCAATGCCAGCCGGCTGTCGGAGCGAAGCAATCCATCCGCGTACCGGGCATGTGTCTCGATCACCACACGATCCTGTTCGTTCGCATTGGAGCGGCGGGTGACGGTCCTTTCATCGACGGCCAGCTTCCCGTTTATGTCCCGACGTTGAATCGTCTCTTCCTCTATCCGTTCCGAAGCTCCGATCTCCCGAGCTTCGCCGCGTCGTGTTTCGATTGGTTGCCATTGCCCGTTGAGGTCGCGAACCAGGTGCGTGCTGTCGTGCCGGACCACTCCGGGGTTGATCCGGCGTTCTGTGTACTCGATGCGTTCGGTTTCTCGGAGCGCTTCGTTGAGGTCCGGCGCCAGAAGAGTAGTGTCGGTCTGGCGCACATCAGGTGCGGTCGATCTTGTCTGTTCCATCTGCCGGGACATCAAGCCAAGACGGCCATTGAGGTCCTGAGCCCTGGTGTTGTGAACGGCGCTGGTGTCTCCGTTTGCCTGGGTTTCCCGCAGCGATTCGGTCGTCTCGAACAGCCTTCGTCGGCGGTCCGCGGCGAATCCAAACACGTCACGTCTGGTCTGCGCGGTATTGGGCGCCGTACGGATCGTCTCCATAACGATTTCTTGAATTGGCGCCAACCTGCCTTCAATGTCCGGCGCTTCGGAGGTTTCGACGACGACTTCCCGGCCGCCGGATTCGCTTCGTGTTTGCACGCGACGCGAGGGGGCGAGGTCGCCGGCGGCATAGGTGCGCTCAATGACACTTCTGGCTGGTCCCTGCGGCCCCTGATCGGCCGTTCCGCTCCTCTGTTGGCCGGTTGCGACCGCAGATGTGATGACGATGCAGAAACAGATGCCGGCAATGCGTTCAAGGGTCATGACTTTACTCCTGCGAATACGCAGAGCCTTTCACAATGAGTATCGGCCCGCCTTGTTCGACGATCAAGCTGAAGAAGGCGTGCCTCTCAAGCTGATGTTCGTTGTATGACCGCCGACTCGTTCGACGAATCCTTGTTTTCGGAATAGGTCGCGTGGCACGTCCGCGTGGCAGCGGCAACGGTCACACAGGATCAGGCGCATCCGCGGCCAGGCGCTCGGCGACCAGGGCCGTATGCACCGCAGCCCCTTCCAGCATGGGTACGATGATAGCCGTCACGGCGCTTCGCCAATCGCGTTCGAGCGTGCCATCCCAGGAGGGCGACAGCGCGCCAATTGCCGCGAGGAGCGCCTCGCGCGCTGTGACGTAGTCTTCGGGCCGAGCGCCCCAATGAACGTGCTGGGCGCCGAGGTCTCGAAGCGACTCACGGAGTGCGCTCATTTCGTCCAGATTCCGGACGACGAGCGCAATGGCGGCTTCGAAATGACCCTGGAGGAGTGTCAGGTCGCTGGGAAACAGCGGACGCAGATTGGGCGCTACGGCAAAAAGCTCGTCGTAGAAACGCGCGGCCAGCTGGCGTGGTGTCGCCGTCACGTCGGCGTAGCTGCTCTTGATCAGAGCGATTGTTTCCGGTGTCATAATCCGCGTTCCTGATGTCTCCGGACAGCAACTCGGACGGCCGCCCCGGCACATCGGGTGAGATGTTGCCGGAAGTCTATGACGAACTGCGGAAACTCGCGAGAGCCCGTCTCGCCCGCGAACGGCAGCCGAATCAGACGCTTCAACCCACGGCTCTCGTTCACGAGGCGTACCTTCGCGTGTCCGGCGATCAGCAGGAGCGGCGTTGGGATCGGCGCGGGCATTTTTTCGCCGCCGCGGCGCTTGCCATGCGCCGCATTCTCGTCGAGCGTGCTCGTCATTATCAACGCATCAAGCACGGCAGCGGCGCGGAACGGGTCGATCTGGACAGCGCGATCATGCGCGCCGATCCGGCTCTCACCGATCTCGTCGCCGTCGATGAGGCGCTGACGCGACTCGAGCAGACCGACGCGCGCAAAGCGCAAATCGTTTCGCTGCGGTACTTCGCAGGTTTGAGCATCGAAGAAACCGCGGCCGCGCTCGATTTGTCCCCGGCGACGGTGAAAAACGAATGGGCGTTTGCCCGGGCATGGCTGTACCGCGCGCTTGGACCGGTTAGCCAGCCGCCCTCAGGCGGACTCCCGTGACACTGCCCGCCGCGGAGGCGATTTTTCTGGCGCTTGCGGACGTCGATCCAGGCGATCGCGCGGCATTTCTCGATGCGCGCTGCGGAGACGACGCCGCTCTCCGTCGCGACGTGGAAACGCTGGTCTCGGCACTGGACATTCCTGACAAGGACTTCCTCGATCCCGAGAGAATCCCGACGCTCGACATGGCGGCGGTCGATGGCCCCCTTCACCCTGGGACGAGCCTCGACAACTTTCTCGTACTGCACGCGCTCGGATCCGGCGGGATGGGCGTCGTGTACGCGGCGCAGCAGGATCGGCCGCGGCGCACGGTCGCGATCAAAGTGCTCAGGCGCGGTTTCCGTCATCCCGACATCCTCCGCCGGTTCGAGTACGAAGCCGAAATGCTCGGTCGGCTGCAGCATCCAGGCATCGCGCAGGTGTACGCGTTCCGCCCGGGCGATCGGTCGACCCCGGCGCACCTCGTGATGGAGCTGGTCTCCGGCCCTCCGATCACCGACTACGCGCGCGCGCGGCAGCTGTCGACTGCCGATCGCGTCGGCCTGATCGTCAAGCTGGCCGACGCCGTGCAGCACGCGCACGACCGTGGCGTCATCCACCGCGATCTCAAGCCGGCCAACGTGCTCGTCGCCGACGGTGGCCAGCCGAAGGTCCTCGACTTCGGGATTGCGCGGGCGACCGGCACCGACGTCCAACGGATGACCATTCAAACCGCGCACGGTCGGCTGATGGGAACGCTGGCGTACATGAGCCCGGAACAGCTGCGCGGACGTTCGGCCGACGTCGACGCCCGCAGCGATGTGTATGCGCTCGGCGTGCTGCTCTATCGGCTGTTGACGGAGCGTCTGCCATTCGAGGTCAGCGAAGTGTCGTGGCCGGAGGCCATTCAACTTGTGCTCGAGACCACCCCGACGCCGATCGGCGCGGTGAACCCGGCGCTCGGCGGCCCCCTCGAACACATCGTGGCGCGAGCGATGTCGCGCGATGTGACGAGTCGCTATCAAACCGCTGCCGACCTCGGCGCCGATCTCCAGCGATTTCTCGAAGGCCGTCGACCGACCGCGGCCGCTTTCCCTATTTCGACGCCTGGGAGTAGCGCGCGTCACCATGAACGCGAATCGCTGCCGCCAGTGACAGTATTCGTAGCCGCTACAGGCACGATCTGCATTGCAACACTCGCGGGCGGAGTCATCACTAGATCGACGTCGACGGGCGGCGAGTTGTGGGCCGTGAACATCGGCGCCGTGCGAGCGTTGGCCGCGAGCGCTCCCGTTCGAGTGATCGCCGCAGGCCTCGCGTCCGGATCAATTGAGTTGCTCGATCTGGAAACCGGAGCGCGGATCGCTTCGCTCGACGCTCATCGCGGACCTGTCGTGGCGCTGGCGTTCAGTACCGAGGGCCGCCACCTGACGTCGGTCGGATGTGACGGCTATGTGCGCCTCTGGGACGCTGTAAACGCCCGGCTCGTGACGACACTGCTTCATGACGAGGAGGGCCCAGCGTCGCTGACTTGTCTCGCGGACGGTCGCATCGTCATTGCCTGGAACGATGGAAGGGTCGAGATGGTCGCCGGCCCGTCCGTCGATCGCTAGGCTACGCGGCCGCCCTCACCTCGCGCGCTGCCTCTTTCATCGTCGTGGCGAGCAGACCATACACCGTTGACCATGCGTCCTTCACCTCGGCCGTGAACGCGCGGCCCAGTCCCATTTCGAGCGTCCAGAGGAGCGCAGAACCGACCGTGTCGTAGTGCGCGTCGGTGACGCCGTAGCCCGCGTGGCGACGGCCCAGGTTTTCGACGACGGGAACGAGTTGATCGAGCCGGTCCAGCCCTTTCACCGCCGCGGTCAACATCTGCATCAGCTTCTTCCGTTGCTCCGCCATGTTTCCGCGGAACATGGGTTCCAGCGAGGGATCGAGCTCGAAGAGTCGCTGATAGAAGAGCACCGCTGCATCGTCGGCGATCGGCGCGATCGTCGCGAAGCTGTCTTGCACGAGCGTTTTCTGAGCCAGCGTCAGCATTTGCGTAGGTCCTTGAATGAGGACCGGGCCATTCCGGCGCTCATTGACTCAATGCGACGTTCTGGAAAAGATGGCTAATCGAACCAGCAGGTCACCCGGGCGCGCCAGGTTTTTCTGAATCGTTCGGGAATCGCAGAATTGGCGATTGATGCGCACCTCAGCTCGGCGTGGTATTCACACGGCGCGCCAGCGTCGCGACAGCTGCCACGAGTTCCTTCGGATCGATCGGCTTGGAAAGGTGCATCTGAAACCCGCTATTGAGGCAACGGGTCCGATCTTGGGAGCGGGCATATGACGTCAGGGCGGCCGCCGGAATGTTTCTCCGGGATTCCATGGGCGATTGGCGCAACCGAGCAAGCAGCTCGAAACCATCCATTCCAGGCATGCCAAGGTCAGTCACGATCGCGTGAGGAGTGCGCTCGTCCAAGGCGCTCAACGCCGCACGACCCGAGTCAGCGCCGATGACCTCGGCACCCGCCGCCTCGAGGATCTCACGTATCAGCGTCAGAGCATCCGGATCGTCGTCCACGACCAGAATCTCTAGCCCCAGGAGGTCCATGTCCGTCGCCCCCTCGTCGCGCGGCTCCGCACTCCGACGCTCGTTCGCTACGGGGAAACGTGTTGCAGACAAAGGGACCGATGGTGGCAGCTTCACCCAAAAAGTGGCCCCGTTTCCCAAACCATCGCTTTCGGCGCGGAGGGTGCCTCCATGGAGCTCGATCAGCTCACGCGAGATCGCCAGGCCAAGGCCCAGCCCGCCATACTCCCGCGACGGACGGCTGTCGGCCTGTCGAAAACGCTCAAAGACATGAGGCAGGAACTCAGGCGCAATACCGGCGCCGGTGTCGCTGACGACGATCTCCAGGTGAGAGTCGATCTGATGCAGTCGTACCTGCACCAGGCCGTCGTGGGGTGTGAAGCGCACGGCATTCGAGAGCAGATTCCAGAATACCTGCTGAAGACGATCGCCGTCTCCCAGGACAAGCCCGGCCTCGGTGTCCATCACGGTCACCAGGCGGACGCCTTTGGCTTCCGCCGCCGGCCGGATGGTCGCGATGGCTTCTTCGATCACCATCGATAGATCAATCAGCTGCACGTTGAGCTGCACCTTGCCAGCGACGATGCGCGAGACATCGAGGATGTCGGCCACCATCCGCGACAGCGCTGTGGCGTTTCGCTCGACGATTTCCAACGCGCGAGCCTGACGGTCCCGACCGACCACGCCACTACGCAACATGCGCGAGTATCCGAGGATTGCGTTCAATGGCGTCCGCAGCTCGTGCGACAGGGTCGCCAGAAAGTCGTCCTTGAGACGATTCGCGGCTACGGCATCGGCACGGGCGTGCTGCTCGCGTTGCAGGAGCGCGGCCCGTTCTTGCTCGAGCTGTTTGCGTCCCGTGATGTCGAGCGTGACACCTCGCATTCCGATGGGCCGCCGTTGCTCGTCCAGGATCACCGACGAATGCGCCTCCGCCCAGACTACACGCCCGTCGCTACTCAACCAACGGAACTCCTGTCGTCCCCCCACTCTGGTGTTGAAGATCGCGAGGGCCTCCCGGGCTGCACGCTCTTTGTCGTCGGGATGAACAATCGTGAGCCAGAAGTTCGGGGTCGATGTCCAGTGGGCCGGCGCGTACCCGAGCATTGCCTCGATATGGTTGGAGACGAAATCGATCCGCTGCGAAGCGGCGTCGGGCTGCCCCCACGCTTCCCACACCACACCGGGAACATCGGCGACGACCTCTTCGAGACGCCGACTGACCCGAGACAGCGCGGCAGTGGTCTCCTTGAACCGCTCGGCGGCCCGCCTCTGTTCCGTCACATCGGCATTCACCGCGACTGCTCCGACCACGCGGTCGTTGTCGACGATCGGCGCAGCGGAGGTCCGGATAAAGACGTCCTCGCCTGTGTCGATGCGACGCGCGATGAGCTCTTCGACGACAGCCTCACCTCGCAACGCGCGCGAGAAGGGCAAGCGGTCGCCCTCAATCCGTTCGCCTGTCGCAGACCGAATTTCGAACTTCTCGCCGCGCTCCCGGCTGCCCAGGTTCAGGTCTTCCAGCGATGAAGCCCCGAGCACGCGCAGCCCGGCAACGTTCACGCGCGTAATACTTTCCGGCGTGCCGACGTAGACGCCATCAGGCATCGCTTCAAAGATCGCCTCGAGCTCGCGCGCGCGCTGGTCGGCCGTGATCGCGGCAATCCGCAGGGCGACTTCCGACCGCCGCACCGACTCGAACAGCCACGAAATAACAACGCCAAGCGCTACAAAGGCCGGAATGGTGATCGCGTCGGCACGGCTAAGTGTGAGAAAGCTGTGCGGCTCCAGAAAAAAATAGACGGCTGTTGCTGCCGACAAAAGCGTGGCCACGACGCCCGGTCCAAGTCCACCGAACCACCCAGCGATCATCACCGCCGGGAAGAAATGCAGATATGGCACGGATACACCGAGCCATCGCTGGACGGTCAGTCGAAGCAGCAAGGACGCGATGACGAGCAGAAACGGAACGGCGTAGCGTACGGCGCTCGTTGGGAGGCGTTGGGACAACCGTACGTTGGACATTGCCCGGACTTGCTCGCGAAATGTGGACTGCGTAGTGTACGTCTTTAGCGTCCGGCCAAGCGCTATCGCGCTTCGTTGCCGAATTTGCACAGCCCGCCATCCATCGCCCTGCCACAATGGAACCCATGTGGTCGTGCTGGAACTCATTTGCACCAGGCCCCGATGAGAGTTCCTTCACAAAGGCCGCAGTTCGTGATGCGCTTGGAGTTTTAGCCCAACCGAGGAGCACACACTGTGATCAAGCATGCTGGGGGGCGGTCGTCTGATCCGGGCCCCTCGATTCGTGCGGTCACGTTTGGCAAGAGCCAGGGCGGCGTTGGCACGAAACGCCTGCTGACCGATCGGCAGCGCCAGAAGCTTGCCACCATCGGAACACGCATGAAAGTGCCGGCCCGGAGCATCCTGTACCGCGAAGAAACGGATGCCGACTCGATTTTTATCGTCACCGAAGGCGTCGTGAAAACCTTCCGCGAGTTGCCAAGCGGCAAACGACGATTGGCCGCGTTCCTCTTTGCCGCTGATGTATTCGGGTTGTCTGAGAACGGTCGATATGTCAATACGGCCCAGGCTGTTACAGGCGTCACGCTGTACCGCTTCCCAATTGACTCCCTCACCGCGCTTTTCAACCGCGATCCGGAGTTGGGGTTACAGTTCCTCAGCAAGGCAACACACGAACTGCGGGAGGCGCAGCGCCGGGCGATCGTCCTCACTCGTCGCGATGCCATTGGACGACTTGCGATGTTTCTCCGGATGCTCGAGAAGGACGGTGCCCGTGTTTCGGATCATGGCGCGATTTCGATACCAATGAGCCGCTCGGACATCGCCGACTATCTTGGGATGTCACTCGAGGCCGTGAGCCGCGCCAGCACCGGCCTGGCACGCCGTGGCCTGGTCGCTTTCGACGGTCGTCACATCGTTCGCGTTGTCGATCGGAAGCGCTTCGACGAGCTGGTGGCTGCACTGTAAACCAAGCCGCGAGCGGCGAATCGCGCGAACTTGATCCGGATCAATACAACAATCAAGCTCATCTGTGTAGGATTCCGCGGAATCCATGCGAGTTGCCTCGAGAGCCGCTCGCTCAACCGCGATCCCAACCATGGCGCCACACGATCAGTCTCCTGGCGAGCCATTGCCGCGCTTTGCCGCACGGGCCAACCGCGTTCACGAGTTGAAGAATCTGTTGACCGTGATGGTCGGCTGTGTCGAGTCCATCGGCCGAACAATGCCGGCCGGGACCACCGTTGCCGTGGACTTGGTGGAGCTGAGACAAGCGATTGATGGCGCTGTTGACTTGGTGAATGAACTCCTTGTGGTGGGTCATGCGCGGCCCGTCGAGCCGCCCTTGTTCATCGACATCAGTCGGCTGGTCGTACAGATGGACGCCACGCTGAGTCGCATACTCGGTCCGAAAATAGACCTAAGGATGAGACTTACGACGATGGGCGGAATTGTGCGCGCGGCCCCCGTCGAATTGGAAGGAATTCTCCTCAATCTGGTCTCACGCGCGCGCGATGCGATGCCGGACGGCGGTGTCGTGACGATCGAGACCAGCTCCTTTGAACTGGGGGGCGACGCTGACGAACCGCGTGAGGAGCCCCGTCGGTATGTCCGTCTCAGCGTGAGTGATTCTGGACCCGGGATAGCCGCCAACGAAAGAACGACAATCCTCGACTCATTGTTTACGACCGAAGAAAAAGATACTGGCCTTGGTCTTCACGGGGTGAACCTGGTCGTCCAGCGTCTGAACGGACTGCTGCGCGTAGAAAGCCAGGAGGGCGTTGGCACCCAGGTGCACGTCTGCCTCCCCTTGGCGCTGCAGGAATCGGGATTCTGAACCAGAGGCCCGAAGGCAGACGCGCTTGTGCCTCAGCTCATCAGTCGCAAGGGTCCCGACAGATCGTGATCCAACTCTCCACCCGCGGGAATGAGCGCACGCGGATACCCGCAGAACACGAGTTGTCCACTGGGCCTCCAGTTGCAGTCACCTCCTTCCGGGAGGTGATGTATGCGGATGCCAATCGCGGTCGTCGTCGGAACCACTAGTCTACTGACGGCGACCCTCGCATTCGGTGCGCTTTCGAAGGGCGACATCAAGGACCTCAACAAAGCGACAGCGGTGCTCAGCGAATTCCGGAACTCATCGGACATTCCGGAATCGGTCTGGAGCAAGGCCAACTGCGTGCTCGTGATTCCGTCGTTGAAAAAAGTTGCGTTCATCGTTGGCGGAGAGTCCGGCTCCGGCGTCATGAGCTGCCGGCAATCCAACGGTACGTGGGGCGCCCCCATCTTCATGCAACTGACGAAAGGCAGCGCGGGTTTCCAGGTCGGCGCGCAATCGACTGAACTTGTGCTGTTCGTGATGAACGAAAGCGGAGCAGACAAGCTGCTGCGCAACAAGACGACGCTCGGAACCGACGCCTCGATTGCGGCCGGCCCCGTCGGACGCACGGCGACCGCGGGGACCGACGTGCAGCTGTCGGCAGAGATGCTGTCGTACTCGCACTCGAAGGGCCTCTTCGCCGGCATTAATCTGTCCGGTGGCAGCCTGGCTGCTGACAAGGATGCGAACACACGGGCCTATGGCGCGACCGCTTCGGCGCGGGAGATTGTGATGGGCACGACCCGGGTAGCGGCCCCGGCGGAAGCGCGGGCGTTCACCGACGCGCTCGGGCGCCAAGCGCGTGCGACGACGGGCGTGAAATGAGGTGATGGGATGAGTGCCACATTTCGTGTGACGTACCGAACTGCACGCAGCCTGCTGGCACTCGTCTGTGCCTTCGCCGTCGCTCCGGGCGACGTGCTCGCGAACGTACGATCCGCACTGACGGCGCATACACAGACGCCCCCACCAGCCGCCGATCAGTCGCGGATCCCTACCGACCAGCTCGATTCGCTGGTCGCGCCAATCGCGCTGCATCCCGATCCGCTTCTCGCGCAGATCCTCGCGGCATCGACCTATCCGCTCGAGCTCGTGCAACTCCAGCAATGGCTTGCGAAGAATGCAGGTTTGAAAGACAAGGCGCTGCTCGACTCGGTGTCGAAGCAGCCATGGGATGCCAGCATCCAGGCGATGGCGGGATTGCCCGACATCGTGAAGTGGCTGACCGACGACATTCAGTGGACCACAGACCTGGGCAACGCGTTCCTCGCTCAACAGAGCGACGTGATGGACGCGGTGCAGCGCATGCGCGCCAAGGCGACGATGAAGGGCAACTTGACGTCGACCGAACAGCAGACGGTCGAGACCAGGGTCGTCGAGAACAAACAGGTCATCGTGATCGAACAGGCCGACCCGCAGGTCGTGTACGTTCCGTCGTACAACCCTGACGTCGTCTACGGACCACCGGTCTATCCTTATCCGCCCATCTACTATCCGCCACCTGGCTATTACGCCGCGGGCGCCGCGATCTCCTTCGGTGTCGGCCTCGCGATGGGTGCGGTCGCGGGCGGCGGCGGCTGGGGCTGGGGCGCCGGCTGGGGCCACAACGACATCGACATCAATACCAACAACAATTTCAACCGTAACGCCAACATCAACCGTAACGCCAGTATCAACAGCGGCAACCGCGTTGCAAACGGCAGCCGCTGGCAGCATAACCCGCAGCATCGCGGCGGCGCGCCGTACCGCGATGGGGCAACGGCCAACAGGTTCGGGGGCACCGCGCGCGGCGACTCGCTGGCGAATCGGCAGGCCGGAGCGCGACAGCAGCTTGGCCAACAGGGCGGCAACCTGCGGAGCGGCGCGGTCGGGACGACCGGGGCCGGTCGCGCAGGCGGGGGTGCGGCTGCAGGTCGCGCAGGCGGAGGTGCGGTTGCAGGTCGCGCAGGCGGGGGTGCGGTTGCAGGCCGCGCAGGCGGAGGTGCGGTTGCCGACCGCGCAGGCAGTGGCCTTGGCGGTCGCGCCCCAGGGAGCGGCGCCGGAACAGTAGGAGCGCGGGGTGGAGCCGATCGCATCGGCAGCCGCGATGTGTCACGCGGCGCCGGCGGCAGCAGCGCATTCGGCGGCGGCTCTGGAGGATTCAGCGGATCCGCCGCGCGCGATGCGAGCCGGCGCGGTTCGTCGAGTGTCAGGTCTGAGCGCGGCAGTCGCTCGAGCGGTAGTGTCAACCGGGGCGGCGGCAGCCGGAGCAGCGGCGGCAGCCGGAGCGGCGGCGGACGAAGCCGTGGCGGCGGCGGCAGACGCTAAGAATCGAGAGGCTCGGCGGTTCACGAGGAGTGCGAACCATGAGAACGACCCTGTTTGTTTGCCTGGCGACGACGTTAATCTCCGCGACGATTTACGCGGGCCCGCAGGCGTCGCGGGCGAATGCACGAACGACATCAGGCGTGGGCGTCCGAACGTTCGACACGCCGCAGCAGGCGGCGGATGCGCTGGTGGTCGCGGCCGGCGTATTTGATGTCGGATTGCTCGATGAGCTGTTCGGTCCAGACACGAGGCATGTCCTGCTGTCGGGCGAAGACGCACAAGACCGCCAGCGCGCGGCCGACTTCGTCGCGATGGCACACGACGAGATCAGCGTGTCGGTTGATCCGAAGACCGGCACCCGCGCCTTCGTGATCGTGGGCGACGAGGATTGGCCGTTTCCAATTCCGATCGTCAAGCGTGGCGGCAAGTGGTCATTCGATACGAAGGCGGGACGGCAGGAACTGCTCTATCGCCGCATCGGGAGCAACGAGCTCGATGCGATCCGGGTCTGCCGCGGTTACCACGAGGCCCAGTACGAGTACGCTGAGAAGCCGCGCGAAGGCCATGACGTGAACCAGTACGCGCAACGCATCGTCAGCAGTCCGGGCAAGCAGGACGGTCTCGCCTGGCAGACGGCTGACGGTACGTGGGACGGCCCTGTGGGCGAAAAAATCGCGAGCGTGATCGAGCAGGGCTACTCAACCGGGGCGCAACCGTATCACGGCTACTTCTTCAAGATCCTGAAAGGACAGGGACCGGCCGCGCCGCTTGGAGAGATGGACTACGTGATCAACGGCGCGATGATTGGTGGCTTCGCTCTCGCCGCTGCTCCGGCTGAATACGGCGTCACCGGCGTGAAGACGTTCATGATCAGCCAGGACGGTGTGGTCTACGAGAAAGATTTCGGAACGGCCACGCTCGACGAATTCGCGAAGCTGGAGCGCTTCAACCCCGATCGCTCGTGGACACCCGTTACCGCCGAACAGTGATCAGGCCGCCGGCACGTCGAGGCGCTCCGATGTGCCGGCTGCGCGCCACGGCAATCTGACGAGTTCGCGGCCAGTGTCCCGGTCACGATCGGTCCGCCGTCATCCGTCTATCCGCTGCTTCCGATACTTCAGAAACTCGAGCTGGACAATCGCATGGAAGCGGGCGTCGTCATCCGCGAGCGCAAAGCCGTCAGGCGCGTGCAGTGGGTGTTCAAGGACGACTGGAGGAAAACCAGCCAACCGAAACAGAAGAGCTGACGAGCGGCCCCGCGATTGCTCCTGATCTGAACAGCAACCGATGCTGTTCAGCTCAGATGCGGACGGCGTGCACCCGCTTGGTATCCGTCACGGCAGCGAGCGCCGCCGTGACGATCGCCGCGCGCATCCCAGGTCCGCACTCGATCGAAGAAAGGGTGACCGGCGCCACGCCGGTCTGCGGAGCGCGCTTCTCGCGACCGCGGCGATGGTTCTTCCTCACCATGTCAAACCTGAGCTGCTGAACGTTCTACTGCAGCCGACTGTGCCTTCGGTGACGATGACGATCGACAGCATGGCGGTCGTGCCGGCGGCGCACGCCTACGACATGCTGATCCGCGAAGCGTCCCTAGAATTTGATGTGGATTCCGCACTCATCCGCTCGGTTATTGAGACCGAATCGGCCTTTGACGCGCATGCCGTCTCGCGCGCGGGCGCGATGGGGCTCATGCAGTTGATGCCGGCAGTCGCGGTCGAGTTCGGCGTGGACGATCCATTTGATCCGCGGCAAAACGTCGTCGGCGGCACGAAGTATCTCCGCCGGCTGCTCACGCAGCACCGCGGTAGTCTGCCGCTTGTGCTCGCGAGCTACAACGCGGGAGCGGGTGTCGTCAAGCGATACGGCGGCGTGCCGCCATTCCCCGAGACGCGGAAATATGTGCGACGCGTGACGAATCTGGTCGAGATCGCAAGACGAGCTCGAACGGAATAACTCAGGAGGTCCTTTATGTTGCGTGCATTTCTTGTTATCGGCGCGTGGCTTCTCTTTCCCGCGGCGATTTCAGCTCAACAGCCGTGCACGACGGATGCGTCGGCGGTGGTTGGGGACATTCATCGCCAGATACTCGAGCGCGCTCCTGACAACATTGGTCCAATGGTCCAGCGACTTACCAGCGGAAGCGCAACCGTCAAGGATCTGGTACGCGAGTACGCAGCCGGCACTGAGCATACTCAGCGGTTCCTCTCGCCGTTCAACACGCCGCAGCAGCGTTTGAGCGCGGTCGGATATCTGTACCGGCACCTGTTGAACCGCGCGCCAGATGTCGGCGGCGCGAAGGCATACGCCGATGCCGCCGCCTCGAGGGGTATGGAGTTTGTCATCAACGACATCCTCGCGTCGCCCGAATACCGGCAGTCGTACGGCGACTTCGGCGTGCCGGGCAGCAGTCGGAGGTTCTGCGGACCGGACGCCAACCGCTCCACGGGCACGACCGGCGCTCAGGCTGCCATTCAGGGAATGCGATTCCGCGAGATGGACGGCAACAGGGACGGTCAGATCGCGCGCAGCGAGTGGCGGGGCAGCACGCAGTCGTTCAAGGTGCACGACTGGAATGGCGACGGTGTGTTGTCAGGTGACGAGGTCCGTCCGGGCGCCGCGCGCGCGAGACGGATGGAGGAGCAAGACTACACGCCCGGCAATGTGAGCAGCATGTTGACCTGGTCGGATGCCGATTTCCGCTCGCTGGATCGGAATAACGACCGCAGGGTCGCGCGCGCGGAGTGGTACTACGATGTCGAAACGTTCCGGCGTGCCGATCGCAACAACGACGGCATGCTGTCGCCCGCAGAGTTCTTTGCACCGGACGATGACGATCGAACCGACAGTTTCGAGTATCTCGACGTCAACGGCAACGGCCGCATCGAACGCAACGAGTGGCATGGCACCCCAGGCGAGTTCAGCCGGCTCGATCGCAATCGCGACAACGTCCTGAGCCGCGCCGAAGTTGTCGGAACCACCACCACGACCGCCGCCCAGCCAGATCTCTTCGCTACGCTGGATGCCGACGGAGACGGCATGGTCTCGCCCGTCGAGTGGCGCTGGTCGCTGCGCAGTTTCTACCAGCAGGATACGAATGACGATGGGTTTGTGACCAGGAACGAGTTCACGGGTCAACCGGCGGGAACGCCCGCTCGGTAACCGTCTACTCGACGAACGGATCCGGAATTGGCAGCACGATCCGGCGGTGAATTCGCCGGCCAACGACAGCCATCCCTGCCGCATGGAGCGCCCACACATGCGCGGATGGTGGTGAGGGACGAGCAATCAGGAACCGGCTGCCGCCGGTCCCTGATC
>DAIRVG010000063.1:0-7029 GCA_036802945.1 Vicinamibacterales bacterium | reverse complement strand
CTGTCGCCAGGCGTGGTCTGAGGTACCCTGTCAGGTCGACAACTTACGACAGGAGTGACCTCAATGAATTCGAATCTTTCGCGAGTCGCGGCTGCCGTTGCCATGGGGGTCGCAGGTTTCTGCGCCGTGCTGGTGGGGCAGAGGAGTACCGTCCCGCCGCAGCCGGTGGCAGACAGGCTGGCACCGGTCGGCGTGGCGAAGCCGTCCAGGGGCACACTGCTGGAGAAGCCGGCCACGGTCATGCCGATGGTGCCGGCCGGCTTTACAGTGAGCGTTTATGCCGAGCTGCAGGCGCCGCGCTTGATGGTCTACGCGCCGAACGGCGATCTGTTTGTCAGCTCGCCTGCCGCCAACAACATCACCGTGTTGCGCGACGCGAACAACGACGGCGTCTTCGAATCGCGCGGCGTCTACGCGCAAGGCGAGGTCGTCGCGCGGGGTGGCGGAGCCGGCGCTGGAGCCACGCCTGCCCCAGTTACACCTCCTCCAGCGCCCGCTCCAGCAGCCGTCGTGAACCCCGAAATCAACGGTCCGATCCTTGGCGCCGCCGCGCCCGCCTGTGTGGCGCCTCCGGCGTTCGCCAACCGAGGCCCCGGCACCGTGGCCGCCCCGTTCGGGATGGCGTTCCATGACGGCTATCTCTACGTCGGAAACACCGGCTCCATCGTCCGTTTCAAGTACACGACTGGCGATTTGAAGGCGCAGGGCGCGCCCGAGAAGCTGCTCGATCTGCCAACCGGCGGCCACTCTACTCGAAACATCGTCTTCAATCGCGCCGGGACCAAGATGTACGTCACGGTGGGATCGCAATCGAATAACAACGCGGGCGAGGATTGCCGGCGTGCGGCTGTGCTCGAGTTCAACCCGGATGGCACCGGATATCGGGTGTATGCGTCCGGGATTCGCAATCCCGTGGGACTGACGTTGCAGCCGGGGTCGGACACGCTGTGGGTGGCGGTGAACGAGCGCGACAATCTGGGCGACGACCTGGTGCCCGACTACGCCACGTCGATCAAGGACGGCGGATTTTACGGGTGGCCGTATTCCTACATCGGCCAGCACCCCGATCCGCGCTACGTCGGGGCGTTTCCAGATCTCGTGAAACGCGCCCTGGTGCCAGATGTGCTGATTCCGGCGCATTCCGCCGCGCTCGGCGTCGCGTTCTACACCGGCACGTTGTTCCCGCAGCGATATCGCAACGGCGGATTCGTCGCGCTCCACGGTTCCTGGAACCGTTCGACGGCGTCCGGCTACAAAGTGGCGTTCTTTCCGATGACCAACGGCAAGCCTGGGCCGCTCGAAGACTTCATGACGGGGTTCCTCCTCAATGACGGCGCAGGCGGTACGCGAGTCGAGCGATGGGGACGCCCGGTGGGCGTCACCGTGGCTCGCGACGGGGGCCTGCTGATTTCCGACGACGGCAGCAACCGGATCTGGAGAATCAGCGCCGCGTCTGGCACTCGATAGAAGCTGCTACATGGGGCCCGCGTCGCGCGGGCCCCGATCGCCACGTCCGCGAGTCGCGTCTCCTTCAGCCCATCGATCCCCGACGATGAGCTGTACTTGTCGAGTCGCGCGGACAACCTCACGGTCACCGCTCGTACGACCGACGCCGTGCCGACCCGCTTCTCGCACACGCTCGACGCGACGCGCAGGCGTATCATCGGTTGGTCACACGCTAACGCAGCGGTTACGTGTGGAGCGCGCCAGCACGATACCCACCCTGTGATGCATAAAGGCGAAACGGTCATCGACTGAACGACTCCGTTTCAAACCAACGAGCCGCCGACGAAATGGCCGAGACCACTACCGAGAAAAGGGAGGCACTGGTCGCGAGCGACAGCGGCGCGCAGCCGCAGCGCGGTCAACGGCTGTCGTGGTTAATGCTGCTCGGCCTGGTCCTGGGCCTGCTTGCTGGGGCGCTCATCGAGTCCTCCAGCTCGCCGATGCTGCAACGCATTCCCGTCATTGTCGAACCCATCGGCACACTCTGGGTGAATGCCATCAGTATGACCGTCATCCCGTTGCTGATCTCACTGTTGATCACGGCCGTGGCTTCGAGCGCGGATGCGGGCAGCGCGACTCGCCAGAGCGGTCGCTCGATGGTCCTTTTTGTGGCGATGGTCGCGCTATCCATGGTGTTTGCAATGTTGACCGCGCCGCTCGCGCTCGCGCCACTGCCATTGGACGCGAGCGCGGCAGAGTCGTTGCGCGCGAGTGCGGCGGCAGCGACGCCGTCGATGCCGTCGCCCTCGTTTCGCGACTGGCTGGTCTCCATCGTTCCGCTCAATCCGGTCCGGGCCGCGGCGGAAGGTGCGGTCCTGCCAGTGGTCGTGTTCTCGCTGCTGTTCGGGCTCGCGGCCTGTCGCATTTCATCCGATGGGCGCGCGTTGATCGTCCTTTTCTTTGTCGCCGTGCGTGACACGCTGTTCGTATTGATCCGGGGGATTCTTGTCGTTGCACCGATCGGCGTATTCGCGCTCGTGCTGCCGTTGACGGCGAGGCTGGGTTCCGCGTTCGCCGGCGCAATCGGCTATTTCATCCTGATCGCTTGCGTGCTGCTCTCGGCGGGGACGGGGCTGCTGTACCTGCTGGTTGCGCTGTGGGGTCGCGTGCCACTGGGCCGATTCGCGCGCGCCTGTGCGCCGGCCCAGGCGGTTGCCATCAGCACACGTTCGTCGCTTGCGTCACTGCCGGCCCTCCTGGATTCTGCACGCAAGATCGAACTGCCCGCCGACATTGCCGGGCTCACGATCCCGCTGGCCGTCTCCGTCTTCAAGTACGGGTCGCCCGTTGCCCGCATCACGGGCACGCTGTTCATCGCGAAGGTGTACGGCATCGAACTGGGGAGTGCCGAACTGCTGACGCTCGCCGCCGCTCTGACCGTCCTGCCGTTCTATTCGCCTGGAATACCGAGTGGTGGCCTGCTCGTCATGACGCCCGTCTACATGGCGCTCGATCTGCCTGTCGAAGGCATTGGCCTGCTCATCGCGCTCGATCCCATCCCCGACATGTTTCTCACGATATCGAATGTGACAGCCGATCTAACGGCTGCGACGTTGCTGTCGCGCGGGGCCAGTCGCCGCAGCTAAGGATCTGCGTGACGAGCGCGCCAAATAGAGCCGCGTGCACCGGCGCGTGCCAGCGCTCGCAAGTGATTCATGGGGCGCGCCGCGTCTCGCTCACGCTCGACGCGAGCGCGCTCGAGTCCTTGGCGCGCCAACCGCGTTGTGGGCACGGAAGAAACGTGCGACGAAAAGAATCCGCTCCCCGTAGAGGGTTTTGGCGTATAAGGCGTCGTGGTGCGGTGCGGTTCATCGACTGCACAGAAGGCGAAATTCGATCATGTTGATAACGCTCCCGCTTGTTTTTCGACGGTCTGCGGTTTGGTTAACGCTGCTGCTGCTGTCGGCCGCGCTCGTCATGGCCCAAGGCCAGCAGCCGCCCATCGGCGTCCCTGTGACACCGTTGGGCGTTGGTCCGTTCGTGCTTGATACGGCGGAGCAACACAGGATTCGGGTCACAATCGTGACCAAGGGGCTTGTCCACCCCTGGGGCTTGGCCTTCCTGCCGGATGGCAGCATGCTCGTCACCGAGCGGCCTGGCCGACTTCGCTCCGTTCGCAATGGAATACTGGACGCGAAGCCTGTCAGCGGCGTGCCGGAGGTGAGAGCGAAAGGACTCGGTGGCCTCCAGGATCTCGCGCTGCATCCCAGGTTTGCCGAAAATCGACTCCTTTATTTCACGTACATCAAGCCGGTAGAAAACGACAGAGGGGCCCCGGCGGTTGCTCGCGGAAGGCTGGAAGGTGGGGCTCTCGTCGATGTGCGGGACGTTCTGGTTACCGATGCTCACGAAGGCAACTCGGCTCTCGACGCGCGCATTGCGTTCGGGCGCGACGGCATGCTCTATATGTCGACCGGAGGGAATCTCCCCAAGGTCGCGCAGGAACCAGGCAGCCTGAGGGGAAAGATTCTACGCATGCGCGATGACGGCTCGGTCCCGCCTGACAATCCTTTCGTCGGCCGCGCCGGTTACAGGCCGGAGATCTACACGCTTGGTCACCGCAATTCATTAGGCCTGATGATCCATCCCGAGACGGGCGCTTTGTGGAACAACGAGAATGGTCCGAACGGCGGCGATGAAATCAATATCATCCTTCCGGGTCGGAACTACGGTTGGCCCGTTATCAGCTATGGGCGCGATTACCCTGGCCCGCGTATTTCCGAGCATCCAACGCGGGAAGGCATGGAGTCTCCTGTCGTTGTGTGGATACCCTCTATTGCGGTTTCCGGAATGACCGTTTATACGGGTGACCGATTTCCGAAGTGGAAAGGGAACGTCTTTGTCGGTTCGATGCGCACTGGCGAGATCCCTGGCACCGGTCATTTGGAGCGCATTGTCTTCAATGAGAAGACTGAGGAGTTGCGGCGCGAATCGTTGCTCGGCGAGTTGAGGCAGAGGATTCGGGACGTCCGCCAAGGCCCCGATGGGTACTTGTACCTGTTGACGGATGAGGACGACGGTGCGCTGCTGCGAATAGAACCGGCGCAATAGGTCTGGTGCGGGTGCGCGAGAACTCGCGAGGTTGGTGGGCGCAGGGACGGATGCATTCAACGAGGACGTATATGAGTGAACAGAAACGGCAATCGCCCATGAGTGTCATGTTGGCCTTGGGGTTGGGGTTGGCGCTGGGTGCGCTGGGCACGTGGTCACTAGGACCCGCTCGAGAGGCTGCCGCGGCCGGTCTCGGACAAGGTCAGGCGCCGGCGGCCCTGCCGCAGGGCGCGCTCGCGTCCAACACCAACGTGATCTCTTCCGCCTATGAGCCCGTTGATGGAAAGGGCGGAGAAGAGGTCAGCGGCCCCTACCAGGTCGTCAAGGGCTGGCCCCAGCCGGTCGTCGAGGGCTGGACGATCAATGCCGAGTCGATGTACGCCGAGTCCCCCGATCGCATCATCGCGGTCGGGCGCGGCACCCGCAAGAGCCCATGGACGACTTTTTGGGGGCCGGCGGCGTTTCGTAACCTTGGCAGGCCCATTCCGCCTGCGGAGCAGAAGCAGCAGCGCATGATCGTTGTCTACAATCGCCAAGGCAAGGTGGTTGAATCGTGGGATCAGTGGAGCCCACTGCTGGTGGACGTGCAGCTGGTCCAGGAGAACCCGTACGATCCCGAACACCATATCTGGATTGCGACCGATGAATCCCTGGTGGAGTTGACGCGTGACGGCAAGACCCACGTCAAGACGCTCGACGTGAAGGACATCCCTCCGGCACAAACCCAGAACGGCAACTTCGTGGTCGAGTTCTTCACCTTTTCGTCGAATGGCGATCTGTGGGCCGCCGGCGGTCACCGGGTGGTCAGGTTTTCCAAGGACGGGAAGTTCGTGTCGGCATTTGGGAAGGCCGGCACCGGGCCGGGCGAGTTTGGCATCGTGGGAGAGGGATTGCACGGAAACGGAATTCACGGCATCGTCATCGACTCGAACAGAAACCGCATGTACGTGGTCGACCGCGTCAATTCCCGGATCGACATCTTCGATCTGAGCGGCAAGTTCCTGGATCAGTGGCCGAACATCGTCGGAGCCTACGGCATCCGCCTGACCGCGGATGGCCGGTACGCTTGGGTCAATGACGGGTACACCCAGAAGGTCATGAAATACGACGCGCTCACTGGGAAGCTCGTCCCCGGTTCAACGTGGGGGACGATGGGCATCGCGCCGGGAGCCATCTGGGGATTTCACTTCTTCACGACCGACAGCGAAGGCAACCTCTACGTGGGCGAGGACATGGCATACCGCATCCAGAAGTTTGTGCCCCGGAAGGACGGGAACCCCGTCCAGGTGATCGGGGCTCTCATGCAGTGACGCCGTTGGGCGCACGAATCCTGTGGCCTGAGAGTGTCAGAGACCGAGTCTGGCTCGGCCTCCTGATAGAGCGGCGCGGACCTTTCAGGCCCGCGGAACAGGACTTGCCAACCTGAGGCGCGGCTAGTTCTCCATGTTGACGGCGTAGTACGCCACCGTCTTGGTCGGCACCTCCTTGAACCAGTGCGGCGTCTTGGCCGGAATCGTGATGACGTCGCCTTTGGTCAGATGGTACGTCTGGCCACCCTTGACATCCGACGCCCGGACCTGTCCAGGGGCCGTCTGCTTGGCGCCGACCAACGTCCCGCCCGTCACCATCGTCGCCTCGCCCTCGACGATGATGAAGACGTGGTTGGTGGTGTCGTGCACTTCGACCTCGCCTGAGCCGCGCCGCTGAGCCAGCACGCGCAAGCCGCCGTCCTCGATAATCGCGCCGCCCTTCGTCATCGTCGCGGAGACCTTGTCGTGCGGAACGTAGGTCACTTTCGTGGGCAGCCCGGCCGCGGCCAGATATACAGCCAGCATCAACACCGTCGTGAGCGCTGCCAAAAACTTCATATCGTCCCTCCTCGCTTTCTGCGTCGCGCAGGCGCCAATAGTACTGGAACCAGGGGCCTGTGACCGTGCCTATTCCGCAGAGACCCCGACGCTGTCAGAATCGGATTGGCCCTTCCGTGGACGAGTCCAAAAAAGTCCCGTCGCATATCAGTGGGATAACTCTGCTTGCCCAGATCGAGGCTGGCAGCGCACCGACTGTGCTCGATGTCCGGTCTCAGCGGGAGTTCGCAGATGGACACGTTCCAGGAGCGCGGCACATCCCGTTCTGGGCTTTACCGACTCGCATGTCGCAGATTTCGACTTCGCTGGCAGATCCGGTAGTGGTGTATTGCGGCCACGGACCACGAGCGTACGTGGCCGGAGCCTTCCTTCGTGCGTCTGGATTTCGGCGAGTCATGTACCTCAAGGGCCACTTCTTGAAGTGGAGGCAGGCGGGCCTTCGTCAGGAAGTCGGTTCCGGTTGGCGCTGAGACAAATCGATGATTGACATTCCACCGGATGAATTTCGTCGACTGGGGTACCGCGCTGTTGACTTGCTTGCGGACTATTTCGGGTCGCTGTCGCGCAAGCCCTGCCGGTCCCCGGTGCCGGAGGAGGTTCGGCA
>DAIRVG010000062.1:0-30632 GCA_036802945.1 Vicinamibacterales bacterium | reverse complement strand
GGAATCAAGCGAGCACGTCGGAAAGATTGTCCTGACCGTTTGATTACCGCGCGTTTGTCGTGGCAGCAGCGATGAAGCCTGGCGGCTCGCGACGCCCGGCGCGTACATCAAGAGCTTCCCGCCGACGATGCTGTTCCATGGGCTCGCGGATGTGACCGTCCCGCCGGAGAGCAGCCAGGAGTTTCTCAAGCTGCTTCGAGATGCGACCGTGCCGGCCGAGCTCCACACCTTCGCTGGCGTGCCGCATGAATTCGTGTCAATCTCCGAGTTCGCGGAGTCGACCGCGCAGCTGGTCGATTTCTTTTTCGAACGCCACGTCATCAACCCACGCACGTACCCGGCCTTCGGCGCCGGCCGCGGCGGGCCCGGACGTGGGGCGCAGGGCGAGCCGGGGCAGGGCGGACGGGGAGGACGCGAGTAGGGCAGGCCTACGGCAGCCAGATTTGAACGCCCGCGCGGACGGTCCGTGGCAGGCCTGTCGTGAGAATCGGCGTGCGGCCGACGTCATAGAGGCTGTCGAAGATATTCTCGACCGCGACAAACGTGGACACTTTGCCCGCGAAACGGCGGCTACCGAAGACGTCCAGGACGTTCGCGCGGCGCAGCGTAAACAGGTTGAGATCGTCCTCGAACTGCGGCCCCGTGACCCGGAATTGACCTGAGGCAATCCACTTTTCGTCGGCGTAGCGGACGTTCATGCCGACGTTGTACTTCGCCACCTGCGGCACCCTGTTGTTGCGCAGGCTCGTGTCGCCTTTGAATCGTGAATTCACAATCGCAGTCGAAACACCCACGGAGAATGATGCCGGCAGCCGCAGCTCTCCTTCGAGCTCGACGCCCGCGGCCCGCACCTTGTCGGCGTTCGCGCGCTGCTTGGTGATGAGCTGCGGCGTAATCGACAGCGTGATGTTCGTGATCGTGTCGTCAAGCACGTTCCAGAACGCGGTCGCGCGCGTGGATACGCGCCCCCGCGCGAACAGGACGCCACCCTCGCCGCCCGCCAGCCGCTCCGGCTGGAGCGCCTCGTTGGGTCTCGTATCGGTGTTGCCGGCCCGAAAACCGCGATAGAGCTCGTTGAGTGTTGGCGCGCGGAAGCCTCGATAGGCGGAACCGCGCAGCGAGAGTCCGGTGTTCCCGACGCGGTACGCCACCGACCCTCGCGGGTTCACCGACCCGAGCGTCTTGTTGTACGTCGTGTTCCGCGACTCCGAATGCCAGCCATCGGCGTGCACGCCGGCCACCATCGTGAGCCGATCGCTCACGTTGAACGTTGCCTGCGCAAATGCGGACCCGACACGCTGCTTGCCGCCGGCGTCAGTCGTGACAAGGGGAAGGCCCTGCGCGGTGTATGGCGTTTCAATCGTCCTGCCCTTGATGAATCGCCCTTCCGCGCCGATCAACAGCGAATGGCGACTCCACGGACGAACCCACTGTGCGCCGACGCCGGTCGCCGTCGTTGGAATGTCCTGAATACGGTTCAACGCTTCCGACCTGCGATCGGCACTCACAGCTGAGAAGGTCTGGTGATAATCCTGGGTTCCGCCAAAGACGCGAGCGGAGAGCAAGCCGCCTGCGATGCCGCCTGCAACCTCGCCAGCGCCCTGCCGCGCATCGGTGTCATTGACGACGGCCGGTGTGCCGTTCTCACGATTCTCACGGAACAGATTGGCGCGTGCGTTGAATCGCCAGCCGTTATTCGCCTGGTAGTCGATCGCCCCGAGCGCAGAGCGATGATCGGACCCGGCCTTCGTGTCGATGGGGCCTCGTGGTGCTATTCCGGGATCCTGTTGGTTCGCAACCGTGATGTATCCGGCGGTGGTGAACCACTCGCCGGCGGCGCTATACGACCATCCGCGGCTGCGTCCGCCGCCAAACAGCGAGGCTCGGCCCGTGCCCAGATTGCCCCCTTCGACGAGGGCGCGCACAGTCCGACGCGCCGGACGCATGGTCAGGATCTGCACGACGCCGCCAACGGCGTCGGCGCCATACAGGTCGCTGCCGCTGCCGCGTTGCACTTCGATACGGTCGATCGCGATCTGCGGGACCCTGTCCCAGTAGACCCAGCCGCCGAACGCGTCATTGAGCGGCACACCATCCGCGAGTACGAGCGATCGACTCGCGCCCGTCCCACCGAGCCCTCGCAAAGTGATGCCCTGCGCCGTCGGGTTCGATACCCGCGAGGATGTACGACGAAACAGGGTGAATCCCGGTACCGCCTTGAGCGCATCGTCGACGGTGAGCGCGCCGCTGCTGAGCAATTCAGACGATGACATGACCGTCATCGTGACGGTGGGATCGGCGCGCGGCACATCGGTACGAGACGAGGTGACGTTGACCTCCTCGAAGAACGGTGCCGGCTGCAGCGTGATGCGCAGCTCTTGCCTGTCGCCCGTAACGGTCGTGACCGCCTGCGCGAAGCCGGCGGCGGTGACAAGAATGCGAACCATACCGGGCGCGTCCGTCGTGAATGCGAAACGCCCGTCGGTCGCCGTATGGAGCTCGCCCAGGTTGGCGCCCGCCACTTCCAGACGCACGGTTGCATCGAGCAGGGGTGCTCCCGAGGAATCGACGACCATTCCGGTGATCGTTCCAGCGGATTGGGCAGTGGCACTCCCGTTCACAAGGAGGGCGAGGACGAAAGCGTACATACACGTTGTGAGTTTCATGGTGGCTTTACCGCGCGCCGGCGGGCGCCTCGACGACCGCGAGACCCCATGGTCCGCGGCCAACTGCGACCTTCTGTGTGACTTGCCGTGAAGCGATGTCGATCACGGACACATCGTGTGATGGTCCGTTGGCTGTGTAAAGCGTTTTCGCATCAGGCGAGACGCCGATGCCCCAGGGGCGATCGCCCGCTTCGACCGAGGCGACCACCATGTTCGTGGCCGTGTCGAGGATGACCGCCATCTTGCTCCGGCCGGTGCTGACGTACAGATACTTGCCGTCGGGGCTGACCCTGGTGCCCATGGGACGCATGCCTTTGCCCAGGTCAATGGTCTTGATCGGCGCCAGGCGCCTGACGTCGATCTCGGTAAGCGTGGCACCATTTTCGGACGGCACGTACGCGCGCGAGCCGTCGGGAAGAAACGCGATGGACCGCGGTCGCGGGCCGACTTCGATAGACTTGGCGATCTTTCGCGCCGCCAGGTCGGCCACGAACACGGCCCCGTCGGCCTCGGACGTGACCCATACGCGCTTGCCACCAGGCTCCACCGTCACACCTTCAGGCTCGTCGCCGACCTTGAAGCTCTGAATCAGGTGACCGTCGCTGGTGTCGATGACGCTGAGCTGAGCCGTATCCTCGTTTGCGACGTACACCTCTTTACCGTCTGGGCTGATCGCCAATTCCTCAGGATCTGGGCCGGACGTCAGGACCTTGATCAATTTGCGCTGTCGGATATCTACAACGCCGATGCCGTCAGCGGTGCGGTCGGGCGGCGGCAGCTTCGACTCGTCGACTCCTGGCCCGGCGACCGGCGATCCGCTCAGCGCGATGTAGAGGAGCGTTCGATCCGGACTGGCGACAATTCCGCGGGGCCGCTTGCCGAGTGTGATGGTTGCGACGACCGCGTTTGTGGCGGCGTCGATCACCGACAGGTCGCCGCTTGTTTCATTCGTCACGTAGACGCCGACGCCCGGCGGGGGAGCAGGGGCTGGTGCTGCCGCAGGTGCCGGCGTATCCGTTGTGGCCGGCGGCTCGGATCGGCCGCACGCAGCGACGCCGCACACAAGGACGAGCGCGCTGACTATCGGGCGACAGTTCATGGTCCCTCCTCGGCGGGTCCAAAAGGACTCGCCCTACCGATCCAAGTGACCGCCCTACATGCGGACAGGCGTTGGCCGGGTCCTTGGTTCGGACCCGGCATACCGGTCCGCGAACCACTCTGACGGCGCGTCGACGTACGAGCGATCGAGCTCGGCGATCGACGGACATCCTAGCAGCCGCATCGTGCGAACAACGTCGGTCCGCAGGATCTCGATCGCTCGATCGACGCCGGGTCCACCCGCCGCGCCGAGCGCCCACGCATAGGCACGACCAACGAGCACGGCCCGCGCGCCAAGACAGAGCGCCTTGACGATGTCGCCGCCGCGCCTGATGCCGCCATCCATGAGGACCTCGATCCGCCCGTTGACCGCCGCGACAACCTCCGGCAGCGCACGGAGACTTGCCGGGACCCCATCAAGCTGACGGCCTCCGTGGTTCGAGACGATTACAGCGTTCGCGCCCGCATCAATCGCGTGCCGCGCATCGTCGCCCGTGTGGACGCCCTTCACGACGATCGGGCCCTTCCACGCGTCGCGCATCCAGCGGAGATCCTGCCAGGTGACGATGGTCTTTTCGAGAATCACGCCGACGTCACCGCACGGCATCGCGCCAATGCCCGGCAGCTCGACGTTCGGAAACACTTTCGGCGCTCCATCGGTAAGGTAATCGATCACCCAGCGTGGTCGCGTCACGAACTGCCAGACATGCGGGATGCTTCCCCAGAAGTCGCCACCGAGCAGCGGGCGCACGCCGTACCGGAAATCGCGTTCTCGCATCCCCGACACCGGCGTGTCAATCGTGACGACAAGGGAGGAGTACCCTGCGGCACGCGCGCGCGCAAGCGTGGCCTCTGCGACGTCACGTCCGCCGGGGACGTAGAGCTGATACCAGAGGGGGCCGCTGGTGCCTGCCCGTATTTCCTCGAGGCGTGTGCCCGAGAAGGTCGACAGGATGTAACCGGTGCCTGCTGCGTTCGCCGCGCGCGCCGCGTGCACCTCGCCGCGCGGATAGAACATCCGGCAGAAACCGACCGGCGCCAGGATGAACGGGAGGTCGAGCGTGGTTCCAAGCACCGTCGTCCGCAGATCGCAACTCGGAACCGCTACGCACTGGCGCGGGCGAAAAGTGACGTCGGAGAAAGCGCGGCTGTTCTCGCGCAGCGTGACCTCGTCTTCCGCTCCGCCGTCGATATACGCGAAGACGACAGCGGGAAGCCGGCGCTTCGCCAGCCTCCTCAGGTCGCTGATGTTGACGACGCGAGGAAACATGACCGAGCGCGCGAGGCTCCGGTCGGACTTCATGCCTAGTCGGCGAACACGACAGTTCGTGTGCTGGTGTGCGACCGGAGCACGTCGGACGTGAGCTGCTTGCTCAGATAAACCTTCGACTCGCGGTTGTCGTACGGGTTGACCTCGTACTTGACCACGTTGAACTCGAGCTGGTCGAGCGTCCCTCGCATGTCGTAGAAGCGGTTTTTCGTCTTGACCACGACTTCGTGGTACCCGGACGCGTGCGCCCACGCCTCGGACTCCTCGGTGAGCGCGCGGAAGTGTCCCTGGCCGCGCCAGTCGCGCCGCGTGCCGCCAATCCAGCTATAGAGGACCTTGCGGCCCTCGAACCGCACCGCGTTCTTCAGCCGCGCGACGAGATCGGTGAGCTTTGGCTCGTCCTCGCGTTCGCGCAGCTCGTGGACGATCTTGTACGACACGGGCACGACGAGTCCGGGGTCGGATGGCAGCGGCGCTTCGGCCATCAGGATGAGGCTCTCGCGCTTGCGCAGGCGGTTCATGATCTCCTGCGCGGTCTTTTTGCGCGGGAATTCGCCAAAGTGCTCCTCGATGTACTGAATCTCCAGCGCGCCCGTGTCGAGCGGGTATTGCTTGATCAGATACTCCAAACTCGCTCCATGGTGTTCTGCCGAATTCTATAATGCTCCGCCAGACCCATTCTGACCGATCCCTCCGACGAACTCACCCGCCGCACACGTCTCTGGTGGGAACACCATCCGATGGATTACTTCGGACATCAGGGACGTCCCGACCTGTCCGACGACGAGATCGCGCGCGGGTTCTTCAGGCGTATCGATGCCGCGCTTTATCGCGCTGCCTGGTTTGCGCAGCCGCTCGGCGAGCCGCTTTTCGCGGGGCTGATCGACTACCGTTCCCTGCGCGGGAAGCAGGTCCTGGAGGTGGGGTCCGGGCTGGGCGCCATCTCCGCGACGCTCGCTCGCCACGGAGCGCAGGTCACGGCTCTTGATCTGACCTGGACGGGCGCCTCGTCGACCGCGCGCCGGTTCGCGCTCGACGGCACCCACGGCTCACCCGTCCAGGGCGAGGCCGAACGGCTTCCGCTTGCTGACGGATCGTTCGACTTCGTCTGGTCCTGGGGGGTCATCCTGCACGCGCCGAATCCGGCGAAGGCCATCGCCGAGATGCACCGTGTGCTGCGCCCCGGCGGTGAGGTGCGCATGATGATCTACAACCGCCACTCGATCTACAACTGGCTTGGAATCATCGCGCGATACGGCGTTCTGCGCATGCAGTTGCTGCGTCACTCGGTGCAGGACCTGTGGAACCGGTACTCGGACGGCCGCGGGGTCGGCGGCTGCCCTCACGTCGGCTATTTCAGCGCAGGCGAGCTCCGTTCTTTCATGACGGCCGCAGGCTTCGATCTCGTGGAGCTGCGCGCATTCGAACAGAAAACCGTTCTGACGCACATCGTTCCTCCATCGATGCGACCAGCGATGGAGAAGATGATCCCTGACAACCTGATGCACGCGCTCTTCGGGCGGCTCGGGATGCTGTTGTACTGCCGCGCGCGGAAAAGAACGACGTCCGCCTGAAGGCGGCCCAGCCGCTGATGAGCGCATCAGGTGGATGTCCTACCCGACGAGCGACGGGGCACATCCCTTGCTGGCGCTGACCTCATAAGGGGGACACATGATTCGCCAGACCATTGTTCACGTCGCACTCGTGCTGAGTGTCGGAGCGGGCGTTGCCGCCGCGCAGTCTGCATCCATGACACTGGGCACGATCCGCATCACCCAACCCGTGCTTGCTCACGGCAAGCCGCTTGCGCCCGGGACCTACGAGGTGCGGCTCACTGATGAATCCCTTCCGCCGAATCCCGGTCAGTCGCCGGACGCGGTGCGCGTCGTCGAGTTTGTGAAAGACGGCCAGGTCGTCGCGCGCGACGCCGCGGAAGTGATGACGGCAGAGGGATTCGTGGTTGGGACGGCGGGCCGCGCGGGTTCTTCAAAGCCGCGGGTCGAGATGCTCAAGGGTGGCGAGTTCGTTCGCGTCTCTGCGATGCGTGACGGAATGCGCTATCTCATCTATCTGCCGATGGCCAACGCCCAAAGCTCGAAGCCCAATGCCCAATGACAAACGCTGTTGAGTCTTGAGCCTTGAGCCTTGACTTCGGTCGTCAGCATCATGCCGGCGCGAGCGAGGGCTCGTAGGCGAGATTCGACCCGAGCCAGCGCTCCGCCTCTGTTATGGGCATGCCCTTTCGCGCCGCGTAGTCCTCGAGCTGATCGCGGCCGAGACGGCCCACATTGAAGTACTTCGCGTGAGGATTCGCGAAGTACAAACCGCTCACCGACGCCGCGGGCGTCATCGCGCAGCTCTCCGTCAGCGAGATGCCCGTGCGCTCTGCGCCAAGCAGAGAGAACAGCTTCCACTTCTCACTGTGGTCGGGGCACGCAGGGTAGCCGAAGGCGGGACGAATACCTCGATATCTCTCGTGCACGAGATCATCGGCTGTGAGCCGCTCCTGCGTGCCGTAACCCCAATCCTTTCGTGCGCGCGCGTGCAGATATTCCGCGAACGCTTCCGCCAGCCGGTCGGCAAGCGCCTTGACCATGATCGCGTTGTAGTCGTCATGGTCGGACTCGTAGAGCGCAACGAGCTCCTGTGCGCCGACGCCCGCGGTCACCGCAAACGCGCCGAGGTAGTCGGCGACGCCGCTGTCGAGCGGCGCGATGAAGTCCGCGAGGGAGCGATTCGGCTTGCCGTCGCCGATGTCCTCCTGCTGTCGGAGCATGTTGAATCTCAATAACTCGCCGGGACCCGGGATCCGGGATCCGGGATCCGAGTCGTACACCACAATGTCTTCCCCGTCAGTGTTCGCCTTCCAGAACCCGTAAACGCCTCTGAGCGTCAGCAGGCGATCGCGTACGATTCGACCCAGCAGCTCTTGCGCATGCTCGTAGAGCTCGCGCGCGGCGGCGCCGTACTGCGGATGATCCAAAACCGCCGGGAATCGTCCTTTCAATTCCCACGCGGAAAAAAAGAACGTCCAGTCGATGAACGGGACCACGTCTTCGAGTCGCACATCATCCAGGAGGCGTGACCCGGTGAATGACGGCGTCGCGATGGCGTCCGGGCGCCAGTCCAGCCGGAGCCGATTGGCTTTCGACGCAGGCCATGTCAGCAGAGGACGGCGACGAACCGCGCCATGCTGCTCGCGGAGCCGCTCCTGTCCGGCGCGATTGGCCTGATCGAAGTCGGGCCGTTGGGCGTCGCTGAGCAGTCTGGCGACGACGTCAACTGCGCGCGACGCATCGAGCACGTGCACGACCGGCTGGCTGTATTCCGGCGCGATCTTCACGGCGGTATGCTGGCGGCTGGTCGTCGCGCCACCAATCAGCAGCGGGAGTGTCATGCCCCGGCGCTCCATCTCGCGCGCGACAAAGACCATCTCGTCGAGTGACGGTGTGATGAGCCCGCTCAAGCCGATCATGTCGGCGTTCTCGTCGAGCGCTGTCTGAAGAATCTTCGCAGCCGGCACCATCACGCCAAGGTCGACGATCTCGTAGTTGTTGCAGCCGAGCACGACCGCCACGATGTTCTTGCCGATATCGTGGACGTCGCCTTTCACGGTCGCCATGACAACCTTGCCCTGTGCCCGGTGCGTATCGCCGCTCAGCCGCTTCTCCTCTTCCATGTACGGCAGGAGGTAGGCGACCGCCTTCTTCATCGCGCGCGCGCTTTTCACAACCTGCGGGAGGAACATCTTGCCGGCGCCGAACAGGTCGCCGACGATCTTCATCCCGTCCATCAGCGGTCCCTCGATCACGTCGAGTGGACGCGCGAGTGTCAGCCGGGCCTCCTCGACGTCCACCTCGATGAAGTCGACGACGCCATGGACCAGCGCATGCGCCAGGCGCTTCTCGACGGGCGCATCGCGCCACGCCACGTCGTGCACCCGTTTCGTGCCGTCGCCCTTGACGGTGTCGGCGAATTGCACCAGCCGCTCGGTGGCATCCGGGCGCCGGTTGAAGATCACGTCCTCGACGTGCTCGAGGAGATCCTTCGGGATGTCTTCGTAGACGACCAGCTGACCGGCGTTGACAATCCCCATGTCAAGACCCGCCTTGATCGCGTGAAACAGGAACGCCGAATGAATGGCCTCGCGGACGATGTCATTGCCGCGGAAGGAGAATGACAGGTTGCTGACGCCACCGCTGATTTTCACCCCTGGACAGGCGGCCTTGATGACCTTCGTCGCTTCGATGAAGTTGATCGCGTATTCGTTGTGCTCGTCGAGGCCGGTCGCAATCGCGAGGATGTTCGGATCGAAAATGATGTCGACTGGGTCGAACCCCGCCTGTTCAGTGAGCAGGGTGTAGGCCCGCCGGCAGATGGCGACCTTGCGGGCGACCGTGTCCGCCTGTCCCTGCTCGTCGAACGCCATGACGACGACGGCCGCGCCGTAGCGGCGAACGGTCCGCGCTTTTCGTAGGAAATCCTCTTCGCCTTCCTTGAGGCTGATCGAATTGACGACGCCCTTGCCCTGGACGCATTTCAGCCCGGCTTCGAGGACGGTCCACTTCGAGCTGTCGACCATGATCGGGACGCGCGCGATGTCTGGTTCCGTGGCGATCAGATTGAGGAACGTCGTCATCGCCGCTTCCGAATCGAGCATCCCTTCGTCCATGTTCACGTCGAGGATGTTCGCGCCGCCGCGCACCTGATCGAGCGCGACGTGCGCCGCCTCGACGAAATCACCGGTCGTCACGAGCCGCGCGAAGCGCTTCGAGCCGGTGACGTTGGTGCGCTCGCCGATCATGATGAAGTTGGTCTCGGGGCGGATCGTCAGCGTTTCGAGCCCTGCGAGTTGAGTAAACGCGTTGGGATTTGGGATTTGGGATTTGGGATCCGGGATTTGCTCCCGCGGCGGAAGACCGGTTACAGCCGCCGCGATGGCCCGAATGTGATCGGGCGTGGTCCCGCAGCATCCCCCGAGGATGTTCACGAAGCCTGACTCCGCGAAGTCACGTACGAGCCTGGCCGTCTCGTCGGGCAGCTCGTCGTACTGGCCGAACGCGTTCGGTAGTCCGGCATTCGGATAGCAGGTGACGTAGGTCTCGGCGATGCGCGACAGCTCCGCGAGATATGGCCGCATCTCGCGCGCGCCGAGCGCGCAGTTGAGTCCCACGCTGAACGGCCGCGCGTGCCGGATCGACGCGTAGAACGCGTCGAGTGTCTGTCCCGACAGCGTCCGTCCGCTGCGGTCGGTAATTGTCACCGAGATCATCAGTGGCAGTTGGACCCGCTTCTCCTCGAACACGTCGAGAATGGCGACGATCGCGGCTTTCGCGTTCAGCGTATCGAAGATCGTCTCAAGCAGGATTAGATCGGCGCCTCCATCAACAAG
Organism: Vicinamibacterales bacterium; assembly: GCA_036802945.1. Lineage (GTDB taxonomy): Bacteria > Acidobacteriota > Vicinamibacteria > Vicinamibacterales > UBA2999 > Gp6-AA40. Next base: position 20,206 of record DAIRVG010000062.1, on the reverse strand, counting down.
GCCGCGTACATGATCCCGGTAAGCCTCGGCGACCTGGTCAAACGTCACCGCGCGAAACGCCGGGTTGCCCACGTCGGGCGAGATCGACAGCGTTCGGTTCGTCGGCCCGATTGCGCCGGCGACGAACCGCGGGTGCTCCGGTGTCCTTGCGGTCCATTCATCGGCCGCGGCCCTGGCCAGGCGCGCCCCCTCGCGGCTCAACTCATACGCCAGCGATTCGAGCCCGTAGTCGGACTGCGCAATCGCGGTCGATGAAAACGTATTGGTTTCGATGATGTCGGCGCCGGCCGCAAGGTAGGCGCGGTGAATCTCGCCGACGACGTCGGGGCGCGTGAGGATGAGCAGGTCGTTATTACCCTTCAGGTCGCACGGATGCTCGCGAAACCGCTCACCGCGGAAGTCGGCCTCGGTCAGCTGGTAGCGCTGGATCATCGTCCCCATCGCGCCGTCGAGGAGGAGGATGCGTGTGGCGAGAAGCCCGTGGAGTCGCTCGATCGTCGTCATGCGTACCGTTTGGATTTGGATTGGGATTTGGGCTTTGGGCTTTGGGATTTGGGCTTTGCCATCTGCGTCTTCACTCCGCTTGCGATAAGCACAGCAAACGGATCGCCAGCCTTGCTTGCGCCGACGTGGACTCGCACGTCGGTCAATCCGGCGGCGCGCAGCATGGAGTCCAGCTCCGTGCTCGAGAAACCGAGGTGGCGATCGCCAAAGCGGTTTCGGACCCACGTCTGGTCGTGTTCTCGCAAATCGAGGATCAACAGGCGGCCGCCCGCCCGCAGGACGCGGGCCGTTTCCGCGATCGCCCGCTCGGGGTCGCTCGCATGGTGCAGCGATTGCGAAAGCATCGCGACATCCACCGAGTCGTCTCGGAGTGGCAGGCGTGAGAGGTCGCCCTTTTTCCACTCGACGTTCTCGACGTGCCGTCGCACGGCGAGCGCCTTGGCGCGCTCGAGGACTTCATCGGAGCGATCGATGCCGACGACCGTGCGGGCCCACCGCGCGGTCTCGAGGGTCAGATAGCCTTCGCCGCAGCCGATGTCGGCGACGTCGAGCGGCGGCAGGAGGTGGCCCAGGGCGCGCGCCCAGGCCGCCCAGCTGCGGCCTGGCACGAGCTGTCGGGGATCGCCGTGCGTCTCGAAGTTCTCCTTGCGGAGGCGCAGCACCTCCTGCATGCGCGCCTCGTCGGCGCGGACCGCGCGATCGGATGCGCCCGATTCGAAGTGCGCGTCGAGCAGCGTCCAGAGCGAACCGTTGCCATTGCCCCGCGCGTCCTCGGCGACGGTGTAATAGACGAAACCTGCTTCGCGCTCTTCAGTGACGAGCCCGGCGTCCTTCAGCAGCCCCAGATGGCGGGACACGCTGGATTGGGCGACGCCGAGAATCCCGGTGAGCTCCGTGACGTTGAAACGGTCCTGGGCGAGGAGGCGCAACAGCCGCAGACGCGTCGAGTCCGAGAGGAGGCGAAAAAGCGCTGAGGTCTGCTGCATTGCATCTCTAAATATACATATATCGATATGATCACCTCAACCCCCGGATCCCTTGGGTCGGCCAACTCTTGCATTCGCGCACGGGATTGCCTCGAATTTCCCAAAAAAGCACGTCCGATTATGCTTGGTGTCACTTGAATTGTGCATAGTTAGCACTAAATTAGGACTCAGATTGCAAAAAACAGATTCACATCTTCGAGATAGACCATCGAATATTGCGAAGTGATCACTGTTTCGTGCATAATCTGAACTTCCGCGCCGCTATCCGAGCCCGCAGCGCTTTCATACCAACGACAGACGCACGAGTAGAAAGGCAGGCCGTAACAATGGGATCCGCAGCACTCTCAGAAGCCGTCAAGAGCATCCGCGACTGGTCGATGAACGAGGGGCGCACCTCCTCGTTGACGACGGCCAAGGCCGCCGAGGCGTTTGGCAGCCTGGTATTCAACGACAAAGCGCAGCAGGAGCGGTTGCCGAAGGCGGCGTATCGCGCATTGCGAGCCACCATTACTCGTGGAGAGACACTCGATGTGTCGACCGCCGACGCGGTGGCGACCGCGTTGAAGGACTGGGCGGTCGAACACGGCGCGACGCATTACACGCACTGGTTCCAGCCGCTCACGGGCATTACCGCCGAGAAGCACGATTCGTTTCTCGCACCCTCCAGCGACGGCAGTGCGATCGCCGAGTTCCGCGGCAAGGAATTGATCAAGGGCGAGCCCGATGCATCGAGCTTCCCGTCAGGCGGCATGCGCTCCACCTTTGAGGCCCGCGGCTACACGGCATGGGATCCCACGAGCCCGCCCTGGCTGCACGTCAGTGGCAATAGCGCCACGCTCGTCATCCCGACCGCGTTCGTGAGCTGGACCGGCGAGGCGCTCGACAAGAAGACCCCGCTGCTCCGCTCGATGGAAGCGGTCTCGAAGCAGGCCGTTCGCGTCCTGAAGCTGTTTGGCTCGACGGCGGAGCGTGTGTTCGCGACGTGCGGTCCGGAGCAGGAATATTTCCTCATCGATCGAAATTTTTATTTCGGACGTCCTGACCTGATCAACGCCGGCCGCACCCTGTTCGGCGCGACGCCCCCGAAGGGCCAGGAGATGGAAGACCAGTACTTCGGCGCTATTCCCGAGCGCGTGCTCGCCTGCATGGCCGAAGCCGAGCTGGAGCTGTACAAAGTCGGCGTGCCGGTGAAGACGCGCCACAACGAGGTCGCGCCAAGTCAGTACGAAATCGCGCCGGTTTTCGAGAACGCCAACGTCGCCGCCGACCATCAGATGATGACGATGGAGACATTGACGAAGATCGCGCCGAAGTACGGCCTCGCGTGCCTGCTGCACGAGAAGCCGTTCGCGGGCATCAACGGCTCCGGGAAGCATGTCAACTGGTCGCTCTCCGACGAGTTCGGCAACAACCTGCTGGGTCCGGGAGACACACCGCACGACAACATGCAGTTCCTCGTGTTCTGTGCAGCGGTGCTCAAGGCGGTCGACAAGTGGCAGGGTCTGCTCCGCGCCAGTATTGCGAGTGCAGGCAACGACCATCGCCTCGGCGCGAACGAGGCGCCTCCCGCCATCCTATCGGTGTTCCTGGGCGACCAGCTCACCGACATCTTCGAGCAGCTCGAGAAGGGCAGCGCGAAGTCGACCAAGCAGGGTGGCACGCTCGACATCGGCGTCAGCGTCCTTCCCAAGCTTCCACGCGACGCCGGCGATCGGAACCGCACGAGCCCATTTGCGTTCACCGGCAACAAGTTCGAGTTCCGCGCCGTATCGTCGGGACAGAACATCGCGTTCCCGAACACCATGCTGAACGCTGCAATGGCCGATGCGCTCGATTCGATCGCGACCGAACTGGAAGGCGCGAAAGGCGAGGATCTGAACAAAGCGGTCGCCAAGCTGCTGACCAAGATCGTCAAGCAGCACAAGCGGATCGTGTTCAACGGCAACAACTACTCGCCGGCGTGGGAGAAGGAGGCCGGGAAGCGCGGTCTCCTGAACCTGAAGAACACCGTTGATGCGTTGCCCCAGCTGATCAAGTCTGAGGCCACCAAGCTGCTCGACAAGTACAAGATCCTCAACGAGCGTGAGATTCACGCCCGTTACGAGGTCTTCCTCGAGAACTACAACAAGACCATCAATGTCGAGGGGCAGTTGATGGTCCTCATGGCGAACCGCTACATCCTTCCAGCAGCGCTCGAGTACCTGAAGCGGATCGGTCAGAGCGTGACCGCGGTGAAGTCGGCCGGGAGCTCGAGCGTGCAAGGCAAGAAGCTGCTCGGGAAGTACACGAAGCTGGTCGACAAGTTCAAGGCGCAGTCCGACGCGCTGTGCGATCTCCTCGAGCATCACAGCGCAACGTCTGCCGAGAAGCACGCGAAGTACATGCGCGACAAGATCGTGCCCGCGATGGCCAAGCTTCGCGTCATCGGCGATGAGATCGAAGTGCTCACGCCGCACGAACTGTGGCCGCTCCCGACCTATCGCGAAATGTTGTTTGTGAAGTAGTCCAAAACGTTGTCAGGGAAGGGGCGGGTCCTCAGACCCGCCCTTGTTTACGTAGGCCACGAAGACGAATTGGCCACAAAGATCACGGGGAATACTGCTAATCGGTCTTTGTTGCCTGCCGTGGCGGTGGCCCCTCGTCCCGTCATCACCTCGAATACGGGCGCAAGCGCACGGAGCATCCGCCCGGAAGACCTTCGAGACCGATCGTTCCGCCCCCGAAAAAAGGAAGGCGTGGTCGTAAAGCTGGTACCCATCCTGCACGGCTGCACTGTCGAACTTGGCCGCCGTGCGACTTGCGTAAATCAGAGGTCCCGGAACGAGGGCGAGAGGATCCCCATCGGGCATGGATTTCCCCGGGGGTTTTGCGCGAAATGCGGCTCGCGTGTGAAAGCGCGACGCACGTCATCGCGAAACTGTGGTGCCGAAGAGCTGTTACGCAGACTGTCGATCCGTTCTGGTTCCAAGCATTTGGCCGCGTTCTCAGCCTCGAGCTGAGGCGAAATGGCACGCGGACGGATGACCCGGATGCAGCGGAAGGCTCGTAAAGCCAGTACGACGGTACTTGTAAACAGTTACGGAATGCGGCGGCGTACATAGACGACGTGGACTCCGGGGTTCTGGATCGAATCCAAAGTTCCGGATGGGGTAGCGGCTTCGGCGTCCAACCGGGCCGCGCTTCAAAACAGGTAGACCAAGCGATCCGGCGATAAACCGGGTCGTGATTATGCGGCGGTTAGAAGCGAATGGGCATTCTCGAAAAGCTCCGTCCAACACCTCGCTGGAAACACACCGATCCCTCCGTGCGTGCGGCAGCTGTCTATGAGCTCGGGCCCGACGAAGGTGACGCACTGCGCGCGCTCGCGCGGGAGGACCCCGATGCGCGCGTCCGCCGCGCCGCGGTGACGCGGATCGACGACATCAGCGTGCTCGCCGACGTGGCGCGGACGGATCCCGACGAGGACGTTCGCAATGAAGCGATCCGCGGCCTCGCCGGACTCGCCGCCGAGGCGGACGACGTGTCGAGCGCCACCGACGCGGTGCGCCAGCTGCTTGGGCTTGGACGGACGAAGGAAGTCGTTGTCGTCGCCCGCGCCAGCACCAGCGTCGGCGTGCGCGCGGCCATCGTCGACCTGCTCGAGGATCAAAAGGCGCTTGGCTCGGTGAGCCGTCACGCGCAGGACAACGAGACTCGGCTGCGCGCCCTGGCGCGGATTGCGGATGCCGAGGAGCTGCTCAACGTCGCGCTGAAAGCCGAGCATACCGACGTGGCGGTGGCCGCGCTCGAACGCATCAACGGCCCCGAACAACTTGCGGCGATCGCGCAGCGGGCGCGCAACAAGGTCGCCGCGCGGCGGGCGCGCACGAAGCTTCGCGGCATCGAGGAGCCGGCGGAACCGGCGCGCGAAGAATCGGCGCCGATGACCGCTGAGGATCGCCGGCGGGCCATAGAACTCCTGCAGCGGGCCGAATCGATCGTCACGGTCCCTGATCCGGGAGAGGCGGCCGCGAGGTTCGCGGAAACCCGCCTGGCCTGGGCCGAATTCCAGGCGGACGTCGTGGTCGATTCAGGCATCGCGCAGCAGTTCGAGGCGGCGTCCGACGCGGTACGAGAGGCAATCGTCGAGCGGCAGCGGGAGCGCGCGGCGGAACAGGAGCGCGCCGAGGCGCTTGCGCGCGAGCAGGCGGATCGCGTGGCGATCTGTCAGCAGATCGAAAACCTCTCTGGCGATGACGCCAACGATCGCATCGCCGAGCTCAAAGTGCAGTGGGACGGCCTTCCACCGATGCCGTCGGAGTACGCCGCATCGCTCAACCGCCGGTTCCAGGATGGATGCCGCGCGTACGAGGATCGCGAGAGGCGCCGGATGCTTGCCCGGGCGGCCGCAGGGCGCCTGGAAACGCTGGCCACGGAGCTCGAGCAGCTGATCGCCTCGGACCAGCCGTTGGAAGAAATCGTCGCGCGGTGGCGTGGCCTCCGGCGCGACGCGGACGTGCTGCGGGAGCACGCCTCCGCCAACCCCGACGCTGCGGAGCGCCTCGAGAAATCGATCTCGACCATCGAGGAAAAGGAACACGAGCATCAGCAGCGCCGCGCGAAGGTGGAACAGGACAATCTGAAGCGGTTGCAGCAGATCGTACGGCAGGTCGAGACGCTCGCAGGCGGCGAACAGATGTCGCTCAAGGCGGGCGACCGCGCGCTGCGCGACATCCGATCCGCCATCGATGATCGCGCGCCGCTGCCGTCGAAGAAGGATCGACAGGACATTCAGGGCCGGCTCGAGGCGGCGCGGCTGAAAATCGCACCGCGCGTCCAGGAGCTGCGCGACGCCGACGAGTGGCAGCGCTGGGCGAATCTCACCGTGCAGGAAGCGCTCTGCAAGGAGATGGAAGAGCTCAAGTCCGAAGAGAACCTCGACGTGGCGAGCCGGCGGATGCGCGAGCTGCAGGGGCGCTGGAAGCAGGTCGCGCTGGCGCCGCGGGCGCAGGGTGAGGCGATGTGGCGCCGCTTCAAGACGGCGCAGGACGCTGTCTTCGCGCGCACCTCGGTTCAGATGGCCGCACAGAACGAGGAACGTGCCGCGAACCTCGTCAAGAAGCAGGCGCTCTGTGAGCGCGCCGCTTCGATGGCAGATTCATCCGACTGGGTCCGGACGGCCGCCGAGATCCAGAAACTGCAGGCGGAGTGGAAAACAATCGGACCGGTCAGCCGCGGTCACGAGAAGGCCGTCTGGGAGCGGTTCCGGGCCGCATGCGATCGGTTCTTTACCCGGCGCCAGGAAGATCTGAAGCATCGCAAGGAAGAGTGGGCCGCGAACCTGGCGAAGAAAGAAGAGCTGTGCCAGAAAGCCGAGGCGCTCGCCGAGTCGACCGAGTGGGACATCACGGCGACGGAGGTCAAGCGCTTGCAAGCCGAGTGGAAGACAGTCGGGCCGGTGAGGAAATCGAAGTCCGAAGCCGTATGGCAGCGGTTCCGCGGCTCGTGCGATCGCTTCTTCGATCGTTACAAGCATCGCGACCAGTTGGAGCTGCAGCAGAAGGCGGCCGCGCGCGACACGATTATCCGCCAGCTGGAAGCGCTGCTGCCGCACAACGGCGACGCGCCTGGCGAGGCACCCCCGAATCTCTATGGCACCGTGCAGGAAGCCCGCACCAGGTGGCAGCAGGCGCCTGAGGTGCCGCGGCAGGTGCAGCAGGATCTGGCCGCCCGTTACTTCCAGGCGGTCGGCCGGCTCGTTGGCACCTGGCCCGCGGCGTTTGGCGGAACCGATCTCGACCCCGAAACGACGCGCAAGCGGATGGAGAAGCTGCTCTCGAAGGTCGAAGAGCTCGTGCCGACGGCGCAGGAGCGCGCGCAGGCGAGACAGTTGTCACCAACCGAGCTCCTTGCCGAAAAATGGCGTGAGCGCCTCGCCGCAAACACAATTGCCGGTGGGCGCGCGGCTGAAGAGAACGAAGAAATCCGGTGGCGAAACGCCGAGCAGGAAGTCCGCAGCGCGCAGGCGCAGTGGATGCGGCTCGGGCCAGTGCCGCCCGAGGTGGCCGCTCCGCTGAACGAGCAATTCCAGCGCGCGTGCCGGAAGTTCTACGACTCGAGACGCAAAGCGTCCTGAACACAAAGGGCCGGCTGAAGCCGGCCCTTGCGGTCACGCGGACCTGAAAGGTCCGCGCCGCAACACAATTCTCCGTGTCTCTGTGTCTCCGTGGCCCGTGGGGGTGAGATGCCTACCCTTCGAGATAGGTGTACCCGTGCAGGCCGTCTTCGTAGAACCGAAGCAGCCGCCCCGCGCCCTCGTAATCGACCTTCCCCGCGCGCACGGCTGTTTCCACATCCGTCCGGAGCTTTGAGAGCAGCGACTCCGCATCGAACTCGACGTAGTCCAGCACCTCGCGCACGGTGTCGCCCTTGATCAACGTGTCGAGACGCGCGTGGCCGTGCTCGTCGAGCGAGACATGCACCGCATGGGTGTCGCCGAACAGGTTGTGGAGGTCCCCCAGGATCTCCTGGTACGCGCCAACGAGGAAGACCCCGAGATAGTAGTCGTCCGCATTGAGCGTATGGAGCGGTAGCGTTTTCTTGACATCGCGTCGGTCGACGAAACGATCGAGCTTGCCATCCGAGTCGCAGGTGATATCACCGAGCACCGCGTGGTTCAGCGGCTTTTCGTTCAGGCGATGGATCGGCATCACCGGGAACAACTGCTTGATCGCCCAGCTGTCGGGAATCGACTGGAAGAGCGAGAAGTTGCAGAAGTAGGTATCCGAGAGCTGCTCGTCGAGGTTCTGCAGATCTTCCGGCACTTCGGCCATCGTCTGCACGATCTTCTGGAGCCTCGTGCAAATCGCCCAGAACAGATTCTCCGCCATGCTGCGCTGATCGAGCGGCAGGTAGCCGCCGTTGAAGAGGCTGAGCGCCATGTCGAGCGCCTGCTGCGCGTCGTGAAACGCCTCGAGGGCGTTCCGCGCGGTGACGTTGTTATAGGTCTCGATCAGGTCCGCGAGCGGCTGCTCCCAGTCCGGGTTCGCCACCGACGGGATCTTCTCGTCGCCGAAACCCGACACGCCGAGGACGTTGAACACGAGCACGCTGTGGTACGCGACGACGGCGCGTCCGCTCTCCGACACGATCGTCGGATGCGCCACGCCCGCCTCGTCGCACACGGTCTGAATGTGGTAGACGACGTCGTTGGCGTACTCCTGGAGCGTGTAGTTCATGCTCGACTCGAAGTTCGTCTGCGATCCGTCGTAGTCCACGCCAAGCCCGCCGCCGACGTCGAGGTACTGAAGGCCGGCGCCAAGCTTCGCCAGCTCGGTGTAGCACCGCGCCGCTTCGTTCAGTGCGCCTTTGACGATCCGGATGTTCGTGATCTGGCTGCCGAGATGGAAATGCAGCAGCTTGAGGCAGTCCTGCATATCCCGCGACTTGAGTTCCTCGAGCCCTCGGATAATTTCGCTGACCGTCAGGCCGAACTTCGAGCGGAACCCGCCTGACGACTGCCAGCGTCCGCTTCCGCGCGACGCCAGTTTCACGCGCATCCCGATCTGCGGCCGGACGCCAAGCTTCTCCGCGGCTTCGAGAATCAGCCCCAGCTCGGTGTATTTCTCGACGACCGGAATGATGTTGCGTCCGATTTTGACCGCGAGCATCGCCGTTTCGATGAACTCCGCGTCCTTGAACCCGTTGCAGATGATCGGCGTGTCGTTGTCCGCCAGTGCGACCACGGCGAGCAGCTCCGGCTTGGAGCCTGCTTCGAGGCCGAAGCCGTAGGGCCGTCCGAAATGGAGCACTTCCTCGACGACCTGGCGCTGCTGGTTCACTTTGATCGGGTAGACGCAGCTGTAGCCGCCCTGGTACTGGTGCTGCGTGATGGCGCCCTGAAACGCTGAGTGGATTTCGCTCAGGCGATGTTTCAGGATGTCGGTAAAGCGCACGAGCACCGGGAGGCTGATGCCGCGCAACTGCAGGCGATCGATCAGCTCCTTCATGTCGATGGCCCGTGCCGGGTCCTTGGTCGGATGGACCTGGACGTGACCCGAGGCGTTCACGGAAAAGTAGCCGTTACCCCAGCGAGGCACCTCGTAGAGCTCGCTCGCGTCGTGCACGCTCCACGCGGTGGTCGACGAGGTGCTCCCGGCGAGCGGGGGCGGCGCGGGTCGTCCGTTCGTGATCGTGCTCATGTGCGCATCATGATAAACGCTTTCCCGCCAATCTGATCGCGCTGATCGCGGCTCGCGTGCAAATTTCTTGGATGGCGACCGCGTCCACACATATGCTGACGAGATGAGCGAGCGCGTGCCCGCGATCAAGGTCGTCATGATGCCGAAGGACACCAACGCGCACGGTACGATCTTCGGCGGCGTCATCCTCTCGAACATCGACCTCGCCTCCGGCGTGGAGGCGTTCAAGGTCGCGCCGCACTTGTTCGTCACGAAGGCGATGCGCGAGGTCGAATTCCACCATCCGGTCTTCACCGGCGACCTCGTGAGCTTCTATGCCTCGACGGTTCGCGTCGGCCGGACGTCGGTCACCATCCGCGTCGAGGTGGAGGCCGAGCGATGGGGGTGGGATGCCAAACGGGGCGTCGAACGAGGTGAACGGGTCAAAGTCACCGAGGCGGAGGTGATCCTCGTCGCCGTGGACGCCGACGGCAAGCCCGTGCCCATTCGACCCGATCCGGTGACGGCATGAAGTGGATCAGCAGCCGCGGCGCCTCGCCCGCGGTGCCGTTCATCGATGCGCTGTTTGCCGGTACCGCGCCTGACGGCGGGTTGTACATGCCCGAGCGGCTCGATCCGCTTTCTCCTTCGCAATTGGACGCAATCCGCGCCGCCAACGGGAACATCGTCGACATCGGCTCCATCGTGGGCGCACACCTGTTGCGGGACGAAATCTCCGCGACGGACCTGAACGCGCTCGTCCGGGACGCCCTTGATTTCCCTATTCCCCTGGTCCAGGTCACAGACAACGTCTGGGCGCTCGAGCTGTTTCACGGCCCGACGATGGCCTTCAAGGACGTCGGCGCGCGCGTGCAGGCGCGGCTGCTGCACCACTTCACCGATGGAACGCCGCTGACGATTCTCGTGGCCACATCAGGGGATACGGGCAGTGCGGTGGCGCAGGCGTTCCACGGCGTTCCCGACACGCGCGTCGTCGTGCTCTACCCCGAGGGGAAGGTGACCGACGTTCAGGAAGCGCAGATGGCTTCGCTTGGCGACAACATCATTGCTGTAGCCGTCCATGGCACCTTTGATGACTGTCAACGGCTCGTCAAGGAGGCGTTTGCGGATGACGATTTGCGAACGCACGTGTGGCTGACGCCGGCGAACTCCATCAACCTGGGACGGTTACTGCCGCAGGTCTTCTACTATTTCGTGCTCGCGGCGATGGAGAGGCCGACGGTTTCCGTTCCCAGCGGCAACTTCGGGAATCTGACGGCCGGTCTGATCGCGAAGCGGATCGGCCTTCCTGTCGAGCGCTTCGTCGCGGCCACCAACGCCAACGATGTGGTGCCGCAATACCTTGCATCAGGGGAGTACAAGCCCAGAGCGTCGGTAAAGACGGTCGCCAACGCCATGGACGTGGGCGCTCCGAGCAATTTCGAGCGGATGCGCGCGATGTACGGCGATAACTTCGAGGCGCTGCGCTGCGACATCGTCGGTGCCGCGTTTGACGATGCGACGGTCGTTGCGGAGATCGGCACGGTCTACCGCCGGTACGGATACCTCCTGGACCCGCACGCCGCGATCGCCTGGCTAGGGCTGCAAGGGACGCTGTCGACCGGCGATCCGCGTGCGCCCGGCGTGTTCCTGGCGACGGCGCACCCGGCAAAGTTCCGAGAGGTCGTCGAACCGGCGATTGGCGAAGTGATTCCGCTGCCGCCGGTGCTTGCAGAGGCCATTACCCGCCCGCGTCACAGCGAGCGCCTCCCGGTCGATTACGGGGCGCTGAAGAGTTTGCTGCTCGCGCACTCACGCTAAGATCGTCGGATGCCGACGCTCGATACATTCCGTCCTGAACCTGGCTCCCTTCCGACACGCGACGCGATTCCTGACCGCTACAAATGGGACCTGACGTCGATCTGCGCCACATGGGACGACTGGTCGACCGGCTACAAACGGCTCGACGACGCCATCGCAGCCTTCACCGCTTTCCAAGGCACGCTGGCGCAGGGACCGAACCGGCTCCTCGCTGCGTTCAGGGCGATGGACGAGATGGGCGAATTGAGCTATCGCGTCTGGTACTTCGCGTCGCTCCAGTACGACGAAGATCAGCGGAACAACGACATCAACGCGCGGCGCCAGCAGGTGCAGATCCTGTTTGCCCGCCAGCAGCAGGCGAGCTCCTGGTTCAACCCCGAGTTGCTGGCGATTCCGCTCGAGACCGTCCGCGGCTGGCTCGCGGCGAACTCGGATCTTGCGACGTATCGCTTTGCGATCGAGAGTCTGTTCCACGAGCAGCAGCACGTGCTCGACGAACAGGGCGAGCGCCTGATGTCGTTCGCGGGACGCTTCAACAGCGTGCCGTACGACAGCTATTCGGCGTTGACGACGGCCGACGTGAAGTTTCCGTCGCTGACGCTGTCGAACGGGAACAAGATCACGCTCACGTATGGACAGTACCGAGCCCTGCTCGAAACGAACCCCAACCAGGACGACCGCGCCGCCGCGTATCGGGCGTTTCATCAGACATTTGCCGACAGCCAGAACACCTACGCCGCGCTCTACAACGGCGTGCTGCAGCGCGACTGGTTCCACGCGCGCGCGCGCGGATACAAGACCACACTGGACGCGGCGCTCCACGGCAACAACATTCCCACGTCGGTCGTTGAAAACCTCATCGAGGTGACGAAGCAGGGCGTCGAGCCGCTGCGCCGGTACCATCGGCTGCGGCGCCGCGTGCTCGGCGGGCCAACGTACCGGCTGTTCGACGTGTTCGTGCCGCTCGTCGAACATACGGCGCGGTATCCGTACGACGACGTGGGCGCGTGGATCGTCGATTCGGTGGCGGCACTGGGCCGCGAGTACCAGCAGAACGTGCGGCGTGCGTTCGACGGCCGCTGGATCGACGTCTTCGAGAACAGCGGCAAGCGGAGCGGCGCGTACTCGGCCCCGGTGTACGGTGCGCATCCGTTCATGCTGCTGAACTACAACGAGACCCTCGACGCGGTCTTCACGCTGGCGCACGAGATGGGCCACTCGATGCACACGCTCCTGTCGCATCAGTCGCAGCCGTTCGTCTATGCCGGCTATACGATCTTCGTGGCGGAGGTGCCCTCCACGCTCAACGAGGCGCTGTTTCTCGACTTGATGCTGGAGCGCGCCAGGAACCGTGACGAGCGCGTCGTCCTGCTGCAGCACGCGATCGACAGCATTGCGAGCACGTTCTATACGCAGGTCATGTTTGCCGACTTCGAGCTGCAGGCGCATCGCCTTGTCGAACAGGATCTGCCGGTCACGGCGGAGGCGCTCAACACGATCTACGCGGCGTTGCTGGATGCCTACTATGGCGACGTCATCGACAAGGAAGAGGTGTCGCGGGTGACTTGGGCGCGGATTCCGCACTTCTTCAGCACGCCGTACTACGTCTATCAGTACGCGACGTGCTTTGCGTCGACAGCCCGGCTGATGCAGGGCGTCCGATCGAAGACTCCCGCGGAACGAGAGGACGGGGTGAAGCGATACCTCGATCTGCTGCGGGCGGGCGGCTCCGACTACCCGATGAATCTCCTCGCGCGTGCCGGCGTGGATCTCAGCCAGCCGGATACGGTTCTGGCCGTCAGCACCGAACTTGATACGTTGGTCACCCGACTCGAAGAGGAACTGTAGTCGGGCGCCGGAAGGCGCACCAGCATTTCAGTGCCCTGTCCAGCCGACGTCCTGCACTCGAGCTGGCCGCGGTGTGCGTCGACGATCCACTTGGCGATCGCGAGGCCCAGTCCCGCTCCGCCAGAGCCGCGTGTCCGCGACTCGTCCGCTCGATAGAAACGCTCGAAGATCCGCGGCAGGTGCTCGGCGGGAATGCCGATACCCGTGTCAGCCACCGAGAGATGTGTATCGGTGTCGTCCGCCCAGAGGGTAATGCGCACACTGCCGCCCGGCTTGTTGTACTCGATGGCATTCGACACCAGGTTGAGCACAAGATCCGTCAACCGGTCAGCATCACCTCGCAGGGTGACCTCGTCCAGGCGCGTCTCGATCGCGATCCCTTTTTGCGTAGCAAGCGGGGTCAGGAGGATGACGGCGTCGCGGACGATGGCTGTTAGGGTCACGGGGAGCCACTGAAACGGTGACGAGGCGGGGTCTCCCCGGGCCAGCAGCAGAAGACCCTCCACGATCCGCTGCATTCGGTTGATCGCCCGCCGGCAGATCTCGGCGGTCTGGCGGTACTCTGCCGGTGTGCGGTCCCGCATCAGAGCCCAGTCGACCTCGGCGCACATCGTCGCGAGGGGCGTTCTGAGCTCGTGCGACGCGTCGGCAGTGAAGCGGCGTTCACGTTCCGCCGCCCGGTGAAGTTGGTCGAACCCCTCATTGAGCGCCAACGCCACCTGCTCCAGCTCATTTTCAGTGCGGTCGGTCGGTATCCGGGCGGTAAGGTCGCCGGCGGCCATCGCGGTTGCCACGCGGCTGATTCTCGCGATCGGCGAGAGCACCCGGCCGGCGAGAAACCAGCCGCCCACGAGCGACAGCGCCAGCGCTGCTGCGCCAGCGGCGGTCACCGTGCCGCCGAGCGACAGCACGGCACTCCGGGCATCGTCCAAATCCCGACGCACCAGAATCGTCACACCTTGCGGTCCGCCACTCGAGAGCTCCCGCCATTGCCCCGCGGTTGCCGGTGTAGAACGCACCGGGGGAGGCCCCTCGATACTGACGTCGGATCGGTCGATCAGCTCGCCCCGGTTGTTCCAGACGGCATACTCCATCCGAATCGTGCGATCGACGAGTTCCGGATCCGAGTACTGGGCGGGGAGATCGAGGTCGAAGCCATCGGGGCCGGCTGGATGGAGTGCACGGACAATGGTGACCGCGTCGGCTCGTAAGTTTGCGTCAATGTCGCGCACAAGCGAGCGCCAGAACAGGTAGCAGACAGTTCCGGCGAACGCCACGATCACCATGGCCAGAATGAGGGCGTACCACAGCAGCAGGCGCGCGCGCAGAGAATCAAGCATCGATCATGTAGCCTTCACCGCGCCGCGTTCGTATGACATCTGCGCCGAGCTTGCGCCTCAACGCGGCGATGTGGACGTCGACGACGTTCGAGAGTACGTCGGTGTTCTCGTCGTAGAGGTGCTCGCAGATTGTCGACCGTGTGACCAGCCGTCCCTGCTGATGGGTGAGCAATTCCAGGATGGCGTATTCACGAGCCGTCAACTCGACCTGCAACCCTTCCCGTAACACACGGCGGGCGGCCGTATCGATCGTCAGAGCGCCGAGCACCAGCGTGGGGAACGGCGCGTCATAGGCGCGCCGCACGAGCGCGCGCACCCGCGCGACGAGCTCCGGAAGAGCAAACGGTTTGATCACGTAGTCGTCGGCGCCGAGATTCAACCCCCGCACGCGGTCATCGAGCGAGTCACGGGCGGTGAGAAGGAGTACGGGCACGCGAACGCGCGCGGTCCGTGCGGATGCCAGCACGCGCCACCCATCGAGCCGCGGCAGCATCAGATCCAGAATCACGGCGTCGTATGCCGTCTCGGTAATCTTGAACAGTCCCTCTTCTCCGTCGAAGGCGACATCAACCGCGAAACCCTCCTCGTCAAATACCTTGCGGAGCGTCTCAGCGAGGTCGCGCTCGTCTTCGACGACCAGGAGCCTCATCGGCGGCCGTCCTCGGCTTCATCGATACGCAGATCATCGAACCAGCCGGTCGTGGCACCGCCTGACCACACGCCGGCGCGCCCTGTTTCGAAGCGGTCGCCATCGCGTGCGTTGAGGACTCGAATGCCTCCGAGGTACACACGGATGCGGTTGGAGTCCTCCACCACGCGCAGCGCGTGCCAGCCGTCCGGGTCGAGCTCGAGATCGTCCTCGTGCTCGAGCCGGATACGATTGCCGCGGACAACGCGATACAGATCGATTGCCTGGCCTCCGAGATCAAGCGCTGCGGCGTAAAAATTCTCCGGATCGCGATAGCGCCAGACAAGTCCGCCGACGCGGTGACCATCCGGCAGCTTCAGACGGACGGATGCCCTTATGGGACTGGTGCTTGCCTGTGGCAGCTGCAGCACCGCTACCGACATCCCCGACGCAGGGCCTGAATCAGCCAGGTGGACCAGATATCGACGCGACATTTCGTCTCGGACGAGCCATCGTCCTGGTGTCTGTTGACGGATGGCGGTAAAGGTGAATCCCGGCGGCGCCGCGCCTACGGGATCGTCATCGAACGTACGGATCAACGCCGTCCCATCGGAGACGAGCGTCACCTTCGGAAATGCGATGATCATCGCGATCGCAACAAGCACTAAGGATCGCATGCAGATCTCGGTGACCGGGGATTGTATCGCAACGCTCGCGTGCGGGGCTCATTTGTGCACTTGCCGCCGCTTCATCATTGCTTCACGTAGATTGGAGTAGTGTTCGCGCCGAGCGGAAGCTCAACGCGCTCACAGGGAGATTTCATGACGTTGCGGTCCGCTCTTATTTGGCTGATTCTCGTACCGGTCATCCTTTCGACGAACGCGCGCGCGCAGTCCGGCCCCGCGACAGCCGCGCAATTACCGGCGTCCCCAGCGGCGCAGGGCGGCAGCGTATCGGAACCGCGCACCATGGTGGCGCTCGGTCTCCAGGTCGAAGAACTGATAGAGCTCGACGGCATCCTCGACGAGCCCGTGTGGAAACGCGCCGTGCCGGCCGCGGATTTTCGTCAACAGGATCCGGACAACGGACAACCTGCGACCGAACCGACCGAGGTCCGGATCGTGTACGACAAGGACACGCTCTACATGGGCGTCACCTGCTTCGACTCCGAGCCGGACAAGTGGCTCGGCTTTCAGCGTGGACGTGACGGCGGCCTCGGTTCCGATGATCGCTTCCAGTGGACGATCGACACGTTTCTGGACGGCCGCACCGGTTACTTCTTCGAGATGAACCCGTCGGGGCTGATGGCCGACGCGCTCCAGGGAGCGGCGAACAACAACCGTCAGTGGGATGGCATCTGGAACGCCCGCGCACGGCGAAGCGAGATCGGATGGACGCTCGAGATCGCAATCCCATTCCGTACGCTGAACTTTAATCCGGGCAGCGACACGTGGGGCATCAACTTCCAGCGCACAGTGCGGCGCAAGAATGAAGAGAGCCTCTGGATGGGATGGGCCCGCAACCAGGGGCTCCGGAGGATGTCGAACGCCGGCCACGTGACTGGCATTCGAGACGTGACCCAAGGGCACGGCCTGGACATCAAGCCGTACCTGGTTGCCACGTCGCAGGCGACGCCGGGACGCGTCAACCAAGGGACGACCAACGACGCCGGCGTGGGCGCGGACCTGTTCTACAACGTCACGCCGGGACTGCGCGCCAACCTGACGGTCAACACCGACTTCGCGCAGGCGGAAGTCGACCAGCGGCAGACGAATCTCACGCGGTTCTCGTTGTTCTTCCCTGAAAAGCGAGACTTCTTTCTCGACGGCTCGCTCTTTTTCAATTTTGCCGACGGCGGCGGTGGTGGTGGCGGCGGGGGTGACGACATCGACCTGGCGCCGTTCTTCAGCCGCCGCATCGGTCTGAACGAGCGGAACGAACCTCAGCCAATCAACTTTGGCGGAAAGCTCACCGGCCAGGCCGGTGCGTTCGACGTCGGCGTGTTGCAAGTTCAGACGCGCGAAGACGGCCCCGCCTTCGGCGAAGACTTCACGGTCATGCGCCTGAAGCGTCGACTCCTCCGGCAATCGTCGGTTGGCGCTATCTACACGCGCCGGGCCGCGCGTGGGGCGCCGATCGACGATCGTCACACCGCCGGGCTCGACTTCCAGCTCGCCACCTCGAGCTTTCTGGGCTCCGACAACCTGGACTTCAACGGGTTCTTTCTCAAGACCCCCAATCCAGGGCGACCGGGACGCGACGCGGCGATCGGCCTGCAGCTCGAATACCCGAACGATCCGTTCAGCGCCCAGATGGAATTCCGCGAAGTGCAGGAGAACTACGACGCCGCCGTCGGCTTCACGCGACGCGTCGGGTTCCGCGAATACGACCCGCGGGTGTCGTTCTCTCCGCGCCCCCGGCAGCATCCATGGATCCGGAACTTCAACTTCGAGGGAGAGTTCGATCTGTTCGTCGATCCGATTACCAACCGGACGCAGACGCGGGAACTGGACGTGACGCTGCTGGAGATCGAAACGCACTCGCAGGACTCCTTCAAGGTGGGAGTGACGCCGACGTACGAGCGTCTGGACGAAGACTTCGAGATCGCCGATGGGATTACCCTGCCGGTCGGGAACGAATACTCGTTTACGCGCTACACCGTGGAGGCGCAAACGGCAGGCCGTCGCCTGATCGCGATCGAGCCGCAAGTCGAATGGGGCAGCTTCTATTCCGGCGACCGTTTGCGGACGGAGCTGCAGATGAACATTCGAGCTCGTCCCGGTGTGATGTTCACGCTGGCGAGCGAATGGAATCGTGTGTCCCTCGCCGAGGGACGCTTCTACACACGCCTGTATCGCGGGATCTCCGAGCTGCAGTTCACGCCGTTCGTCTCATGGGTCAACAACGTGCAGTTCGACACGCAAAGCGCGGTGCTCGGCTGGCAGTCGCGTTTCCGCTGGATCGTGAAACCGGGAAGCGATGTGTACTTCGTCTATGTCCACAACTGGCTTGACGACCCGCTGCAGCGTCGGTTCGCCTCCCTCGATCGCCGCGCATCGTCTAAGTTGTTGTATACACACCGCTTTTAGTCGTCTTTAATATCAGACTCGCGTGACGCCTGACTCGGGTGGCACCCGTAACGCGAGTCAGACCCCTGCACAGAAGGTGTGATATCATGTATCCGGATTAACGGATATATGGTGGCCATCCTCGAGCACATGTCCGCGCTGTCGGATACGACGCGCTGCCGCATGCTGCTCATGCTCGAAAAACACGAGTTGACGGTCTCTGAGCTCTGCTCTGTGCTGCAGATGCCTCAGTCCAGCGTCAGTCGTCACCTCAAGACGCTGGGGGACGACGGTTGGGTCGCGTCGCGGCGCGACGCGACGAGCCGCTTCTACACGATGCCGCTCGATGACCTCGACTCGGCTGCCAGCCGGCTCTGGCCGCTCATTCGGGAACAGGTGGCATCAACGACCGCAGCCGCGCACGACGAGCGGCGACTCCGCGGCGTGCTCGATCGCCGACGCGTCAAATCGCAGGAATTCTTCGCCACCGCGGCGGGGAAGTGGGACCGCCTTCGCGAGGATCTCTTCGGAGACACGTTCTACCTTTGGGCGGTGCTTGGCTTGATCGATCCCACGCTCACCGTCGGCGATCTCGGGTGTGGTACGGGGCAGCTCGCGGCGACGGTGGCGCCGTACGTCCGCCGCGTCATCGCCGTGGATGGCTCGATCGACATGCTCGATGCCGCGCGGAAGCGATTCGCCGATCAACCCAACGTCGACGTCCGTCAGGGCGAGCTTGAGGCGCTGCCCATCAAGGACCGCGAGCTCGATGCGGCGTTTCTGTCGCTGGTACTGCACTATTCGCCCGACCCCGCGCGGACACTCGCCGAGGTTGCGCGCGTCTGCCGGCCGGGCGCGAGGGTGATTGTCGTCGACATGCTGCCACATCATCACGAGGAATATCAGCAGCAGATGGGCCACGTGTGGCTCGGGTTTTCAGAGAAGCAGGTCGTAAAGTTCCTGACCGCAGCAGGATTCGAGGATGCGCGGGTGCGGCCGCTGCCGGTCGATTCGGATGCAAAGGGCCCCGCGCTGTTCGCTGCAATCGCAACACGAGGAGACAGATAAATGGCTACGGTTCTATTCGAGAAGATGCATGCGTTCGAGGCGGCCGCCAAATCCGCCCGTCCTCCGTACAAGGTCGCCGACCTGAACCTCGCGGACTGGGGACGCAAGGAGATCCGCCTCGCCGAGCACGAGATGCCCGGCTTGATGGCCCTGCGCTCGCGCTATGCGGGCAAGCGGCCGCTGGCGGGCGCCCGCATCATGGGCAGCCTCCACATGACGATCCAGACCGCGGTGCTGATCGAAACGCTCACCGAGCTGGGTGCCGATGTCCGCTGGGTGTCCTGCAATATTTTCTCGACGCAGGATCATGCGGCCGCCGCGGTTGTCGTCGGTCGCCCCGAGACCGGTGGCACCGTTGACGCGCCGAGGGGCACTCCGGTGTTCGCCTGGAAGGGCGAGTCGCTCGACGAGTACTGGTGGTGCACCGTGGAGGCGCTCGTGTGGCCCGACAGCGGCGGCCCGACGCTGATCGTCGATGATGGCGGCGACGCGACGCTCTTCGTGCACAAGGCGGCAGAGTTCGAGAAGGCCGGAGCCGTGCCCGCCTTCAATCCGGAGAAGGAGCCCGAGGAATGGGGCGTCATCCTTCAAACGATCTCGAGAGAGCTGACGGTGAACCCCGGGCGCTGGTCGAAGATCGCCGCCGGCATCCGCGGCGTCAGTGAGGAGACGACGACGGGTGTCCACCGCCTCTACCAGATGATGGAGGCAGGCACGCTGCTGTTCCCTGCCATCAACGTCAACGACTCGGTCACCAAGAGCAAGTTCGACAACATCTACGGCT
>DAIRVG010000061.1:0-30734 GCA_036802945.1 Vicinamibacterales bacterium | reverse complement strand
CGGGATCGCAGTTGGTGTCGACCACGCCGATGACCGGAATCTTCAGCTTGCGCGCTTCATCGACGGCAATCTTTTCCTTGCGCGTGTCGACGACGAAGATCGCGTCGGGGAGGCGCGACATATGCCGGATCCCTTCGAGGTTCTTGAGGAGCTTCCGCTTCTCCTTCTCGTTCCGGGCGATTTCCTTCTTCGAGAGCGTGTCGTAGCGGCCGTCGGTGACCATGGCTTCGAGGTCGCGGAGGCGTCCGAGGCTGCGCTGGATTGTCGTGAAGTTCGTGAGGAGTCCCCCGAGCCAGCGCTGATTGACGAAGTACATGCCGCACTTCTGCGCTTCCTCGGCCATCACGTCTTGAGCCTGGCGCTTGGTGCCGACGAAGAGAACCGTCTTGCCATCAGCGGCGAGGTTCGTCACGAACTCTTCGGCGTCGCGGAACCGCTTCACCGTCTTGTTCAGATCGATGATGTAGATGCCGTTCCGTTCTCCGAAAATGTACTCCTTCATCTTCGGATTCCAGCGCTTCGTCTGGTGGCCGAAGTGCACGCCGGCCTCCAGTAGATCCTTCATCGCAATCCCTGACAAGCTCCCTCCCTCTCCTCTGACGTTCAGGCGGACCTGGAGGCCCGCCTCTGCCGCTATCGTTTGCTGAACTGGAAGCGCTTGCGCGCACCAGCCAGACCGTACTTCTTACGTTCCTTGATGCGTGAATCCGACGTCAGCAGCCCGTCTTTCTTGAGCTGTTTCCGGAGCTCGGCGTTGTACGCCACGAGCGCCCGCGCAATGCCGAGGCGAACGGCGCCGGCCTGTCCGTGCTCGCCCCCGCCGTTCACGGTCGCGAGAATATCGAACTTCTCACCGGTCTCTGTGAGCAGGAGCGGCCGGCGGACCTGCGTACGCAACGCTTCGGTCGTGAAGTACTTGTCGAACTCTCTGTGGTTGACGGTGATGGCGCCCTTGCCAGGGCGAAGGAAGACGCGGGCGGCGGAGGTCTTGCGGCGACCCGTTGCGTAGTATTCGATGCTTGCCAAACTATGCGACCTCGATGTTCTTGGGTTGTTGGGCGGCGTGGGGATGATCGGCGCCCGCATAGACTTTCAGTTTCCGGTACATCGCGTCACCCATCTTGGTCTTTGGCAGCATGCCGCGGACAGCTTCTTCCACGAGGCGAATCGGCTGCCGCTTGCGGACGACTGCGGCGCGCTCTTCGCGCAGGCCGCCTTCATATCCACTGTGGTGCCGATAGATCTTCTGCTCTTCCTTCCGGCCGGTCAGTTTGACCGACGCGGCATTCACGATGACGACGTGATCCCCGGTGTCGATGTACGGGGTGTAAATCGCCTTGTGTTTGCCCTGAAGGAGCCGCGCGGCGAGGGTCGACACACGCCCGAGCACCTGACCCTGGGCGTCGATGACATGCCACCGGCTGTCTGCGCTCTTCGCGCTTGCCACGAAACTACGCATGAAAAGGGAATCCTCGCGGGCCCGGCCTGACACGGAGCCTTCTTCTCTGGGGGCTCAACAAGCCCGGTCTTTCGGGCTCGTTTCTCGCGCTCCATCTTTCGGGCTCGTTCTGAGCCTTATCCCTGGGTCTCGTTCCCGTCAGGCTGAGACGTGACCTGCAACCGCAAACCCCAATGATACGGACGGTTCCCGCGAGTGTCAACTCTTGAGACGCACGTTCACTTTTGCGGTTGGGATTGAGCGGGCCTGCGATGCGCGGAACCACCCAACTGGTGATGCGGCGACGGAAGAGGGCCGATAAGTAGCTCGTCAGCAATTTTTGAAACACACCGTTCTTACGAATGTGTGAGCCGCTTGCACATCTGTAACAGGCGGGACTCGGCGCGCTCAATGGAAATCGCGACGGATACACGGAAATTCAGGTGGCACATCCGTTGCCGAGCTTACGCGGAACGACAGAGGACGAATGCAGTTTTTCGGAAAAGCCAAGACAGTCATCGGTCTCGACATCGGATCGAGCGCGGTCAAGGCAGTCGAGCTGAAGGCCTCGGGGAAGAGCTATCGCGTGATGGCCTATGGCATCGAGCCGGTGCCGCCCGATGCCATTGTCGACGGAGCCATCATCGACGCCGGCTCGGTGTCCGACGCGATCCGCCGCGTCTTCGACGGCAACAAAGCCTTCAAGACGAAGGAAGTGTGCGCCTCGCTCTCGGGCAACGCGGTCATCGTCAAGAAGATCACACTGCCGGTCATGACGGAGAACGAGCTGTCCGAATCCATCTACTGGGAGGCGGAGCAGTACATCCCGTTTGATATCCAGGACGTCAACCTCGATTACCAGATTCTCGACCCCGGCACCGGCGCCAACGCGCGGGGCAGCATGGACGTGCTGCTGGTGGCGGCGAAGAAAGAGAAGATCACCGACTACACGAACGTGATCACGCAGTCGGGCCGGACGCCGATCATCGTTGACGTGGATGCGTTCGCGTTGCAGAACGCGTACGAGGTGAATTACGGCCTCGACGCCGGTCGCGTCGTCGTGCTCCTGAACGCAGGTGCCAGCGCGATCAACATCAACATCCTCCAGGGCGACCAGTCGGTGTTCACGAGAGACATCTCGATGGGCGGCAACGCCTACACCGAGGCGGTCCAGAAAGAGCTCGATCTTCCGTTCGAAGCGGCCGAGCAACTCAAGAAGGGCATTCCGGTTGACGGCGCCACGTTCGAGGAGGCGCAGCCGGTTCTCCGCGCGGTGACCGAGAACGTCCTCCTCGAGATCCAGAAGACATTCGATTTCTTCAAGGCGACCGCGTCCTCCGATCAGATCGACCGGATCATGCTGAGCGGCGGCGCGTCGCGCGTTGACGGATTCCGCGAGATGGTGCAGGAGCGCTTCAACGCGCCGGTCGAGGAATTCGATCCGTTCCGCACCGTGACGTGGGATGCGAAGAAACTTGGCGGAGACTCCGCCGAACTGGCGGCGACGGCGGCAGTGGCTGTCGGTCTCGCGATGCGAACGATGGGCGACCGATGATTCGCATCAACCTTCTCGGCGGCGAGCGGCAGGTCAAGAAGCGCGCGATCGTCTTCGACCTCGGCAAGCGTCTCACGCTGGCCTGCAGTCTGCTCCTCGTGATGACCGCGGTGGGTGTCGGGTACTGGTACTACTCACTCACCCAGCGGTCGACGCAGGTCGATGCGGATATCGCGTCCGCCCGGCAGGAACAGGCGCGCCTTCAGTCGATCATCCGCGAGGTCGCCGCGTTCAATCAGCAACGCGCGCAGTTGCAGCAGCGCGTGGCCCTCATTGAGCAGCTTCGCGGCGGCCAGAGCGTTCCGGTACAGCTGCTTGACGCGGTCAGCAAGAGCGTGCCCGACATGCTGTGGCTGACCGACCTCGAGCAGAAGGGGAGTGGCATCACCATCCAGGGACAGAGCACGACGCTCATCTCGCTCTCCGACTTCGTCGGCAACCTTGGGAACACGTCGCTCCTCGTGAAGCCGATCGAGATCGTCGACAGCAAGGTCGAAACCGTCGGCGGCACGGGTCCGGGAAGCGGCGTCGACTTGATCAAATTCACGGTGAAGGCGCAACTCGCGCCCTCGGCCAAAGCTGCGTCACCCGCACCGACCACAGGAGGGACGCGATAAAGCGGCCTCCGGGCTGCCCGATACGCAGAAATGGCTATGAACCTCAGTTTCACCAAAATGCCGTGGTACGGCCAGCTTGGCGCGTTTGCCACGCTCTCGCTTCTGGGCGCGGGCGTTTTCTGGAACTGGTACGCGAAACCGGTGCAGGACACCATCGACCAGCGCCAGGCTCAGCTGGCGACGATCCGCGCCGACATCGACCGTGGTCTGGCCACCGCGCGCAGTCTCCCCGAGTTCCGCCGCGAGGTCGCATCGCTCGAAGCACAGCTCGATCGACTGCGGCCCGTGCTGCCAGACGAAAAAGACGTGGGCGATCTGCTGCGCCGCATCCAGGGCATGGCGACTCAGTCCGACCTCACGATCCGCGGCTTTGCGCCGCAGGCGGTGGCGACCAAGCAGATGTACGCCGAATGGCCCATCGGGCTCCAGCTCGATGGCACGTACCACAACCTGGGCAGCTTCCTGGAGCGCGTGAGCAAGTTCCCGCGCATCATCAACGTCACCAGCATTCACATCAAGGCGAAGAGCGGCGCGAACGCGGGTGACACGATCACCGCCGACTGCACGGCGACAACGTTCGTGCTCATCGAGCCGAAGAAGCCCGCGGTTCCCGCTGCGGCGTCCGCCGCGGCGCCGAGGACGGAATAGCGATGGAAATCGCACCGCGCCTCCTGTCGCTCGCCGTTGCGCTCGTGCTCGTGTTCGCGAACCCGTACGTGGTGCGCACGGCGCCTCAGGCGTCCGCACCCAAGCCGACGCCGCCTCCGGCGTCATCGTCCCAGGGGGCCGCCGCGCCTGCGTCAGATCCCAAGGCGACACCCGCGACACCCGCTGCACCTGCTGAACCTGCTACGCAAGCGGCGCCCGCGACAGCGACACCCCCTCCGGCTGCCCCCGTGGCAGCGGGACCCGCGCTCGAGCCGCAGGGGTACACGTACCACCCGGAGGGCCGGCGCGATCCATTCACCAGTCTGCTGCTGCGCGGCAGTCAGCTACAGAACCCGACGCTCGGGGCTCGCGCCGCCGGTCTGACGGGACTCGAGACAAGTGAAGTGACGCTGAAGGGAACTATCGCGAGCCAGGGCGGCTTCGTGGGGATCCTGCAGGGCGCCGACACCAAGACCTACATCGTGAGGGCGGGCGACCGGCTGCTCGACGGGACGATTCGAACGATTACCCAGGACAGCATGGTGGTCACTCAGCAGGTGACCGATCCACTGTCTCTGGAAAAACAGCGCGAGGTGCGCAAGGTGCTCCGACAGACCGAAGAGGCGAAGTGATGGCGTGTCGACCGAGAAACGCAATTCTGTGGATGCTGTGCGCGGCGCTTGGCACTGGCGTCATGGTGCCGCTGCGCGCCAGCAGCACGGATCTGGCAGTCCTGAAGCGGATCAGCTCCCGTGTGGACAACCGCGCGGGCGTGATCTCGATTGAGGCCTCCGACCCGGTGCCGTACGTCGCGTCACAACCCGACCCGAGGACGTTCGTCATCGAGATGCGCGATGTCGTCGCTGTGGGCTTCGCCGACAATTTCATCGTCGATCCGCGCGTGCCGATTGCCGGCGTACGGGTCGAGAACTCGCGGGCGTTCGATGGCGCCACCATTGCGCGCGTCAGCCTGACGCTCGCGCAGCCGATCCGCCCGCGCGTCCGCAGCTCCCGGAACGTAATTTACGTCGAAACCGATCGTATCGATCGGGCGGCGGCAGGCGTTATCGGCGCTGCCGGCCCGTCGTCAGTCATCCGCGATCTGCTGGTGTCACGCCGCGGCGCAGCCACGGCCATCACACTGCAGGGCACCGGTCCTCTGGTCACGACCAACGTCGAGGAATCGAAGGAGGGGCCGGCGCGGCTCTATGTCGATCTCGCGAACGTGACGTCGGCGCTTCCGGGTCTCACACCCGTGGGGCAGGGGGCGGTGCAGAACGTTCGTATCGGGCTGAACGAGAAGAGTGCGCTCGGCACGCGTGTAGCGGTGGAGCTGCAGCGACGCGCGACCTACCATCTCGAGCCGTCGCCCGACCGGCAGGCGTTGACGATCATTTTCGATGATGCCGCTCCTGCGTCACCGCAGACGCGCGCAGCCGTGCTCCTGACGCCGCCTTCGCAGGCGCCGGTGGCCCCGACCCAGGCCCCGCAGCTGGTTGCCAACATGGCGCAGTCGCAGGCGCTTCCGCCGGCTGTCGTGTTGCCGCCGGTGCAGGTCGCCCCGCCGCAAGTGCGGGCTGCCGCGCAGACGGTGCCGCCAACCGTGAACGTCCCGGCGCCTCAGACTGGGAGCGCAGGCACACCTCGCTACACGGGACACCCGGTCAGCCTCGATTTCCAGGGCGCGGACCTTCGGGCCGTGCTGCGGACCTTCGCCGAGATCAGCGCGCTCAACATCGTCATCGATCCGACGATCCAGGGGACCGTGGACGTATCCCTGCGCGACGTGCCGTGGGACCAGGCGCTCGACATCATCCTGCGTGCAAACAAGCTCGGGTACGTCGTGGACGGTACGATCGTCCGCGTGGCACCTCTTGCGGTGCTCGCCGATGAGGAAACATCGCGGCGTAAGCTGACCGACGAGCAGGCGCTGTCGGGCGAGCTTCGGGTGTTGACGCGCGCATTGAGCTACGCGAAAGCCGCGGACCTCCGTCCGTTGCTCCTGGCCACGGTTTTGTCGCCGCGCGGATCGATCCAGACCGACGTGCGAACCAACACGCTGATCATCAACGACCTTTCGGACCGGCTCGACCGCGCCGCAGCGCTGCTTTCCACGCTCGATTCGCCTCAACCCCAGGTGGAAATCGAAGCGCGCATCGTTCAGACGACTCGCGAGTTCGCCCGGACAATCGGCGTGCAATGGGGCGTGGGCGGCCAATTGAGCAACTCGATTGGCAACACAACAGGACTGGCGTTCCCGAACCAGGGCAGCGTGACCGGTCGCACCGGACCCACGCAGGGGCCACCGTCGCCCAACCAGGGCTTCGATTCCGTCCCGAGCGGCGTCAACCTGGCCGCTGAGAACGCCACGACGGCGCTCGGCGTCGCGCTCGGCTCGATCAACGGTGCGCTGAACCTCGACGTTGCACTGTCGGCGCTGGAAAAACAGGGCCAGGGACGCGTGCTGTCGACACCGCGGGTAACGACGCAGAACAACATCGAAGCGGAGATGACGCAGGGTGTGCAGATTCCGATTCAGACCATGGCGAACAACACGATCACGGTCACCTTCAAGGACGCCGCGCTGACGCTCAAGGTGACGCCTCAGATCACCGCGGCGAACACGGTCATCATGCGCATCGCGCTCGAGAACGCGTCGCCCGATTACAGCAGGGCGATCCAGGGCATTCCGCCGATCGACACGCAGCGCGCGATTACGCAGGTGCTCGTCAACAACGGCGCCACGACCGTAATCGGCGGCATCTACATCAGCAGCGAACAGACGAACAAGGACAGCACACCTGGCCTGTCACGGATTCCGCTGCTTGGCTGGCTGTTCAGACGCGACGCCGTCACCGACGCAAGCCGCGAGCTGCTCATTTTCATCACGCCCCGAATCATCACGCTGTAGGAGTGCATTGTGAGTACGAAGTCGACAACCGTCGCATTGCTGACGTCCCTGTCCATGTTGGCGGCGGGATGCGGCGTTCATGAACAAGGGCCGGCGTCGGTGGTCGTCGCCATCCGCTCGCTCCAAGCCGCATCCGGCGCGAAGCCGGACGACATGGGCGGCACGCTCCGATCCGACGTCATCACGATGGTGAAGAGGAACAACGTCGACGTGCCCACTGTCTTCAACGATAACGGGCGGGTCTCGATGGAGCTCGCGTTGAAGGATGAGGGTGCGCCCGGCGTCACCAACGTGCCGGGCCCGCTGAACTCCGTGATGTTCACTCACTACCGCGTCGTCTACCGCCGCACGGACGGCCGCAATGTGCAAGGTGTGGACGTGCCGTACGCCTTTGACTCGGGGCTGACATTTACCGTGTCTCCCCAAGGAGCGGCGCAGGCGGGATTTGAAATCGTTCGGCACACGGCAAAAGAGGAGGCGCCGCTCAAGGCTCTTCAAGTATCTGGTGCAATTATCAACACGGTGGCCGACGTCACGTTTTACGGCAAGGACCTGGGCGGCAAGAACGTCGCGGTCACGGGCTCCATCGGGATCAATTTCGGCGACTTCGGGGATCCCACCAACTAGGAATGAAGATGCATACGCTAAATTATCTGCGACGCACAGCCGCACTCGGCGGGCTCGTCCTTGCGACGATCGCTGCCGCGGCCTGCGGCCTCGACAACAACGCCATGCCGGCCCTGTCCGGTCCATCGGGGTTCGGCCGGTCGGTTGTCATGACGGCGTCACCGGACCAGTTGCCGCGCGACGCGACGTCGCTGTCGACAGTGACCCTCGAGTTACGGGATGCGAGCGGGCTGCGCATCGGCGGCCAGATCGTCACCTTGGGCGTGAGTCCCGGTGCGGCGCTGTCTCAGTCGCAAGTGACGACTGGGCCAGACGGCAAGGCGACGTTTGCGGTGGTCGCGCCGAGTTCCACGGCCATAATGCCCAACAACTCGATCGTCGTCACGGCCGTTCCCGTTGGCGGCAACTCCGACAATGCCGTCGCGGGGAGCCTTTCGATCGCGCTGTTGGGAACGTCGAACACGACCGCCCCGGCGCCAGCGTTCACCGTGACGCCGTTGGCTCCCGAGATCAATAAGCTCGCCACGTTCGATGCAACGCCGACGACCGACGAGGGAGGCCAGTGCCTCAGTTCGTGCATATACGAGTGGGACTTCGACGACGGCGTGACGGCCGCGGGTCGCATCGTGACCCACGCTTTCAGCGTTTCGCGGTCCTACAACGTGGCGCTCACTGTGACCGATGCGTCAGGCCTCGTGGTGACCGTACGTCAGAGTGTGACGCCGTTTGCCCCGGCCAGCCCCACGGTGGTCCTGGCAGTCGCGCCGAGTCCGCCGATTCTCAACCAGCAGGCGATATTCACCGCCACCGCCACGCCGGCGCCCAATCACCAGGTCGTTCGGTACGAATGGGATTTCGGTGATGGAACGAACGACACGACTGTGGGCCGGACGGTCACGAAGACGTATTCGTCGCCTGGCACTGTCGCTGTAACGGTCAGGGCGACCGATGATGTGGGGCAAGTCGGCGCGGCCAGCACGTCGTTTACGATCGCAAGCGGCATCACCGCGGCGTACTTCTTTACGCCGACAGTCGTCCACGTCGGCGCCACGACATATTTCAACGCATCTGGCTCGACGCCTTCGAATGGAGCGACGATCAAGGAATACCAGTGGAACTGGGGTGATGGCAGCAGCGGCACGACATCCGATCCACTGGCGACGCACACCTTCGGTTCGGCGAATACGTTCGTCGTGAAACTGACCGTCGTCGACAGTCAGAACCGCAACGGGGTTAACCAGCAGAACGTCGCTGTGGTCCCGTAGGCGGGGCGCCCGAGACCGGATCCCATACGCCGGGGCCCTCAGGGCTCCGGCGCTTTTATTTGGTCAGGCGCGTCGGTTGTATGTACCGCACGTAGAATCTGATGGAAGTGACCCAATACCCGCGTATCGAAGAGCTGCGCCGGCGGGTGCAGAAGGATCCGACCTCCATTGCGTTTGCGCAGCTCGCCGAGGAATACCGGCGCATGGGCAAATATGAGGAGGCGATCACCACGTGCCGCGCCGGCCTCGCCCATCATCCGTCGTACCTCTCCGCCCGCGTGACGCTCGGTCGTGCCCTGATGGAGCTCCACCGGTATAACGACGCCCGGACGGAGCTCGAGGCGGTGCTGGATCTGGCGTCAGACAACCTGGCTGCCATTCGCGGCCTCGCAGAAATCCATCAGCGTCGCGGCGAAGCCGGCGACACGTCGCCCATCGACCCTCCTCCGACCGCGGCCCCACAGCCACAGCCGATCGAAGCACTTGGCGCACTCGACGCGCTCACGCTCGATCTCCCGCCGACACCGGATTTCAGCTCCTCGAGCCTCGACACGCAGCTCCCCGTCTCGGACGAGCCACTCGTGGCGTCATCGGGGGTCGAGATCCATTTCCAGATTCCTGACGAGCCACATGCGGCGTCGCAACGTGTTGACACGCACTTCCAGGATCCGGAGGAGCCATCCGTGGCGCAGCCGGGCCAGGACGAATCGTTCGACGTCGTCCCAGTTTCGAATCCGGCGATCGCGGAGCTCGAGCGATGGCTTGCGGCGATCGTTGAGGATCGCTCCCATCAGCAGTGACGCGTGGGCTTTCCCTCCTCCTCCACGCTGGCGCGCCGGCATGACGGTATTCGCAAAGCGCTCGAGACGCTCAGTCTTGACGCCCTGATCGTCACGCCGCCCTCCAACATCCGCTACCTCTCCAATCACGCCGGGACGGCTGGCATCCTCGTGCTGACGCGCGAGGCGCTGCATCTGCTCGTGGATTTCCGGTATCACGAATCGGTGCGCGCATTCCAGGAATCGGCCGCGGCGTGTCCAGGCCTGCGCGTGTGGGACGTGCCTTCGAGCTACGAAGAGGCTGTCGTCGCGTGCCTCGCCGAGATTGGCGCAGCGACAGTCGGCTTCGAGGCCCCGCATGTCAGCGTTGCGCGGTATGAATGGTGGCGGGAGACGATCGCGGCGCGCTGTCTCGACATCACGCTGCGGTCGACAGAACGCATCGTGGAACAGGCACGCATGATCAAGGACGCGTCCGAGATCGCGACGCTGCGTGACGCGGCTGCGCGGCTCGACCAGGTGATGCCGGCAGCGCTTGCGTCGGTACGCGCCGGGGAAACCGAGCGGCGCATTGCCGGGGCAATCGAAACGGCGATCCGAGAGGCGGGGTACGAGCGCATGGCCTTTGACACAATTGTCGCCTCCGGGCCGCACTCCGCGATGCCCCACTACCGCGCGGGCGCGCGCGCGCTGGCGACCGGGGACCTGCTCGTGCTGGACTTTGGCGGCGTCTTGGACGGATACTGCTGTGATTTGACGCGTACGGTGTCGATCGGTGCGCCCTCGCATGAGGCGCGGCGGGTGTACGACGCGGTGCGGGATGCGCACGCGGCGGCAATCGCTGCGGTCAAACCGGGTATCGACGCGTCCGCCGTAGATGCGGCGGCGCGAAACGTGCTCTTCGAACGTGGGCTCGGCGAGGCGTTCGGACATGGGACGGGACACGGTCTCGGCCTCGACGTGCACGAGGAGCCGCGGATCGGGAAGCCACGAACGGATATGCCGTCCGTGACCCTCGCGGCCGGAATGGTCTTCACAATCGAGCCCGGCGCATACCTGCCGGGGTTCGGCGGCGTCCGAATCGAGGATGACGTGCTCGTGACCGCGACCGGTTGCGACGTACTCACCCGGCTCCCGCGCGAGCTGCTCTCCCTGTAGATTAATGAATTTCGACGAAATCAAACAGATCCTCGACATGATGCGCGAGCACGATCTGTCGGAGTTCGAGCTCGAGCGCGATGACTTCAAGCTGCGTCTCCGGAAAAACACCGCCGGGACATGGAACGGGACGTCGGTCGGGCCGAACGGCCAGTTTGCACCGCCTGTCGGTCCGCCCACCTCGCCGGCGGCGTCCGCGGGCGACGCAACAGCGCCAGTTCTTGCAGCTGCAGACGAGGCGCTCGACCTCGCAGTGCTGAAGTCGCCCATTGTCGGGACGTTCTATCGGGCTTCGGAGCCTGGCGCCAAGCCGTTCGCCGAGGTTGGCGACACGGTCAAGAAGGGTCAGGTCCTCTGCATCATCGAGGCGATGAAGTTGATGAACGAGATTAACGCCGAGTGCGATGGCGAGGTCGTAAAGGTGTACGTCGAGAACGGCCAGGCCGTGCAGTACGGGGAGCGGCTCTTTGCGCTCAAACCGGCGTAGCGATGCTCACGGTCACGGGCCACGGAGACACGGAGACGCGGAGATCCAATATATGTTTGCTCGCTCCGTGCCTTCGTGCCTCCGTGGCGTGTCTCAGTGAACGGCCCATCGAATCGAATGTTTAAGAAGATTCTCATAGCGAACCGCGGAGAGATCGCGCTGCGCGTGATCGTGGCGTGCCGCGAGCTCGGCATCAAGACGGTCGCGGTCTATTCCGAGGCCGACGAAAACTCCCTCCACGTGAAGTTCGCGGACGAGGACGTCTGTATCGGACCGCCGCGGAGCACGGACAGTTACCTCAATGTTCCGGCGATTATCAGCGCCGCCGAAATCACCGGCGCCGATGCGATCCATCCGGGCTACGGTTTCCTATCGGAGAGCGCGTACCTCGCGGAAGTCTGCGAAGCGTGCCACATCCGGTTCATCGGCCCGGACCCCAGCGTGATCAAGCTGATGGGCGACAAGGCGCGCGCCCGACGGGCGATGAAGAAGGTCGGCGTTCCGATGCTGCCCGGCAGCGATGGTCCCGTCGATGGCGAAGAGAAGGGGATCAAAGTCGCCAAAGACATCGGGTACCCGGTGATCATCAAGGCGGTGGCCGGCGGCGGCGGTCGGGGGATGCGGGTGGTCCGGAGCCCCGCCGACCTCGGGAACGCCCTTCGCACCGCCCAGCGCGAAGCCGAGGCCGCATTCGGCGTGGGCGACGTCTACGTCGAGAAGTATCTGGAGAACCCGCGTCACATCGAGTTTCAGATCCTCGGTGACCATCACGGCAACCTCGTGCACCTCGGCGAGCGCGAGTGCTCGATCCAGCGCCGCCATCAGAAGCTGCTCGAAGAATCGCCGGCGTCGCCGCTGACTGACAAAGTTCGCCGCAAGATGGGCAGCCTTGTCGTCGATGCCGCGAAGGCCGTGCAGTACACGAATGCCGGCACATTCGAGTTCCTCATGGACCACGACGGGAAGTTCTATTTCATGGAAGCGAACACCCGCCTTCAGGTGGAGCACCCCGTCACCGAGATGGTCACCGGAATCGACATCGTCAAAGAGCAGATCCGGATCGCCGCTGGTGAGCGCCTGTCGTTCAAGCAGAGCGAGGTCACGTTCACCGGCCACTCGATCGAGTGCCGAATCAATGCGGAGGATCCCGAGACGTTCGCCCCGTCGCCGGGTGTGATCCGGGTGTTCAGCGTTCCCGGCGGCCCCGGAGTGCGCGTCGATACGGCGGCCCATTCCGAGTGCACGATCTCGCCCTACTACGACTCGATGATCGCCAAGATCATCGTGCACGGACGCGACCGTCAGGAAGCGATCGCCCGCATGCGCCGCACACTCGAAATGACGGTCGTCGAAGGCATCAAGACGACGGTGTCGCTGCAGTTGAAGATCATCAACGACCCGGACTTTGCCGCAGGAAAGGTGAACACCTCGTTCATGGAGCGGTTCGCGCCGGCTCCCAAGGCGACAGGGTCGCTCGCCGAGGCGTCATAGCCACCCTCCACGCCATCCTGGATGTCGATGCGGCTGAGCGCGCCGGCTGGGCGCCCGCCGATTTGTGCCGTGCGTTCCTCGATGGCGGCGCCACCTGGATTCAGGTCCGCGCCAAACAGCTTCCGTCCGCAGACTTTCTCGACCTGTGCGACTCGGTGGTGCGGATCGCCGAGGCGCATGGCGCGACCGTAGTCGTGAATGATCGCGCGGACTTCGCACTCCTGTCTGGCGCCGCGGGCGTGCATGTCGGTCAGGACGATCTCACCCCCGCGGCGGTACGAAGTGTGCTCGGACCCGACGCGATTGTCGGTTACTCAACGCACACGACCGATCAATTCGACGCGGCCCTCCTCGAGCCAGTGTCGTACGTCGCGGTGGGTCCCGTGTTTGGCACCAGCACCAAGGAGACGGGGTACGAGGCCGTCGGACTCGAGCTCGTATCGGCCGCTGCCGCGCGGTTACACGACCGTCCCCTCGTGGCGATCGGTGGCATCACGCTCGATCGAGTGCCCGACCTCATTGCCGCCGGCGCATCGGCTGTCGCGGTGATCGCTGACCTGCTCGTGGGGAACGATCCGGTGAAGCGGGTGGCGGACTATATTCGTGTACTGAACATCTGAATCGACGCCGAGTCCCGAATCCCTAACCGCGAACCCCAGTCCCTAATCCCATATAATCCGAGCCGCCATGGATTCGAATCTGCTGAAGACGAAGTCGATCGAGCAATGCATGAGCGACGCCGAGCGCGGCGGCAAGGCGCTGAAGCGCAGCCTGAGCGCGCTGGACCTCACGCTGCTCGGCATAGGCGCCATCATCGGTACCGGCATTTTCGTGCTCACCGGGACGGCGGCCGCGAACCAGGCTGGCCCGGCCATCACGATGGCGTATCTCGCGTCGGGGCTCGCCTGCGCGTTTGCCGCCCTCTGCTACGCGGAGTTCTCGTCGATGGTGCCGGTGGCCGGCAGCGCTTATACGTACGCGTACGCATCGCTCGGCGAGATCGTCGCGTGGCTGATCGGCTGGGACCTCATCCTGGAGTACGCCGTCGGCTCGATGACTGTCGCGATCGGCTGGAGCGGCTACATGCAGAAGCTGCTCTCGGGCTTCGGGATTCAGCTTCCGATGTGGATGAGCGCCGCGCCCTCTTCGCTTACCCCTGGCACGATCATCAATCTGCCCGCTGTGATCATCGTGCTCTTCATCATGGTGCTGCTGGTCATCGGCGTGCGCGAGAGCGCGCGCTTCAACGCCGCCATGGTGGCGACCAAGCTCGTCGCGATCCTCTTTTTCATCGTAACCGGCATCCGGTTCGTGAAGCCGGAGAACTGGACGCCGTTTGCGCCGTACGGATGGTCCGGCGTGATGGCGGCGGCTGCGGTCGTCTTCTTCGCTTACATCGGCTTTGATGCCGTTTCCACGACCGCGGAAGAAGCAAAGAATCCAAAGCGCGACCTGCCGATCGGGATCATCGCGTCCCTGGTGATCTGCACGGCGCTGTATCTCGCGGTGGCGGGCATCCTCTCGGGTATCGTTCCGGTCGTCGAATACCGCTCGAACCCGGCGAGCCTGCCGGGCGCGCCCGTCGCCGATCCGACCGTCGTCACCCAGTTCCTCAACGCGCCTGTCGCCTTCGCGTTGAGCCTGATTGGTCAGGACTGGGCGGCCTACCTCGTCTCCGCCGGCGCGGTGGCGGGTATCACGAGCGTGCTGCTGGTCATGCTCATGAGCCAGCCGCGCATCTTTTTCGCCATGAGCCGGGACGGCCTGCTGCCCAGGGGCGTTAGCAAAGTGCATCCGCGTTTCGGCACGCCGTACATCACGACGATCATTACCTGCGTTGTCGTCGCGATCGTTGCGGGCCTCACGCAGATCCAGGTCGTGGGCGAAATGACGAGCATTGGTACGCTGTTCGCCTTCGTCGTTGTCTGTGCAGCGGTGCTGGTCCTGCGCTTCCAGCGTCCGGAGGCACACCGCCCGTTCCGCGTGCCCGGCGGCCCTGTGTTCCCGATTCTCGGCATCGTCTCCTGCCTCTATCTGATGCTCAGCCTGCCGGTCATCACGTGGGTGCGCTTCCTCGTGTGGCTCGACATCGGGATTGCGATCTACTGGTCCTATGGCCGCCGCAACAGCCCGCTCGTCGACAGGACGGAGCTGGCGACTCGGTCGTCCGGCGAAGCGTTCGGCAATCTGGTGACAATGCTCGGGGCGCTGACGTTGTTTAACGGCTTCTTCATGACGCTGCTCGCATACATGACGCGATTCGGCATCACGACCGAGACGACGGCGAAATGGCACGAGCTCGATGCGCTGCTTTCGCGAATCGGGCTCGGCGTGACTCCGGAGAGCGCTGACGTCCTGGGATGGCAGGTGCTGGGCGCCGGGGCGGTCCTGTTCGTCGTCGGCCGCCTGCTGGCGCGGACAGGGGCGAAACCGCAGGCGGTTTAGCCCATTCGTCGATCGTCACATGCCGCGATCAACTGGAGGTGATCGTTGGTCGTGGACGCGTGGGCCGCGGCTGGCGATGACGCTTCTGTTCATCGTGATTGCAGGCGGCACCGCCGGCTACATGCTCGTGGAGGGGTGGAGCGCGTGGGACGCGTTCTACATGACGGTGACGACGGTGGCCACCGTCGGCTTCCGCGAGGTTCACCCGCTCACCCTCGCCGGTCAGGTATTCACCATCCTGCTGATCTTCGGCGGTGTGGGAACCGCGTTCTACACCGTGACCCTGCTGGCATCGATTATCGTGGAGGGCGGGCTGCATCGGCGGTTCGAAGGGCGGCGCGTCACCCGTATGCTGGAACAGATCAAAGACCATTTCATCCTGTGCGGCTATGGCCGCATCGGCGAAATTATCACCGCGGAGCTGCATCAGCAAGGCGTCCCGCTGGTCGTTATCGAGCGCAATCCCGAACGCGTGCGACAGGCAATCGAGAGAGGATGGCTGGCGATCGAGGCCGACGCGAGTCGGGAAGAGGTGCTGATGCGCGCAGGTATTCACCGCGCCCGCGGCCTGATTGCCGCCGTCGGCACCGACGCCGAGAACGTCTTCGCCGTGCTGACGGCGCGGGTCATGCGCCCGGATCTCTTCATCATTGCCCGCGTCGAAGCCGATGATGCGGAGCCAAAGCTGCGGCGGGCGGGAGCCGACCGTGTGATCTCACCGTACCACATCGGAGCGAACCACATGGTGCAGACGGCCCTGCGGCCGGCCGTCGTCGATTTCGTTCACCTCGCAACCAGCTCGGAGCGGCTCGATCTCTCGATGGAACAGGTTCACATCCATGACAAATCGGCACTGGCCGGCCAGACGATCGCTGGCGCAGATATCCGCCAGAAATTTGGCGTCATCATCGTCGGCATCAAGCGCGCCGGCGGAGCGATGGAATTCAATCCTCCCGCCGAGGCGGTAATGCAGGCGGGCGACGAGCTTGTCGTGCTCGGCCGGACGGAGAGCGTGAAGGCGCTCGAGAAGGGTGTCGCGGTATGACAGCGAGGATGCTGGACGGGCAGGCGCTTGCCCGGACCATGCAGGAAGAAATCAGGCCGGAGGTTGCGGCTTTTGCGGCGGCGCACGGGCGGCCGCCCGGGCTGGGAATCGTCCTTGTCGGCGAAGACCCGGCGTCTGAAGTTTACGTGCGCAACAAGCTGAAGGCAGGCGCCGAGATCGGCTTCCGCGCCGACCTCGAGCGGTTGCCGGCCAGCGCGACGCTCGCGGACACGCTGGCGCTGGTCGACCGGCTGAACCGAAGCGCGGCGCACGACGGCATCCTGGTGCAGTCGCCGCTCCCGAAGGCAATGGGGGCGAATGCGGAACAGCATGTCTTCGACTCGATTGCTCCAGAGAAGGACGTCGACGGGCTTACCCCGGTGAACGTGGGGTTGCTTGTTCAGAAACGCGCAACGCTCGTCGCGTGCACGCCCTCCGGGATCATCGAGATGCTCGAGCGCGAGTCGATCCCGATCGCGGGCCGGCACGCCGTCGTCATCGGCCGCAGCGAGATCGTTGGGAAACCGATGGCGCTGCTTCTGCTGCATCGCGATGCGACGGTGACCATCTGCCATTCGCGAACGCCGAACCTCGCCGACGTCTGCCGTCAGGCGGACATTCTCGTTGCGGCCGTCGGCCGGGCGGGCCTCGTGACGAGGACATTTGTGAAGCCGGGGGCGACGGTCATCGATGTGGGCATGAACAAGGTGACCGACTCGGCCGTTGCACAACTGCTGTTCCGTGACGGACACCCACGGCTCCAGGTCTTCCGCTCGAAAGGATCGGTGCTTGTCGGAGACGTTCACCCTGAAGTCGCGGACGTCGCTGGCGCGTTGACGCCGGTTCCCGGCGGCGTCGGTCCGTTGACCATTACGATGCTGATGAAGAACACGTTGCGGGCCGCGAAGACTCGGGTCTGACGGCATCCGACTCATCAATTACCTGTGGCCGTCGCATTGCTGGCGCCGGTGCGGTCCCTCTAGATTCTTCGGAATATCAGGAGTGTTGTCGAAGTTGGCTCCGTCGGCGGCGCCTTTTGTCTGCGTCGCCTCGGCCGAGGGCTGAAAGGAAATTGGACTCTATGAAATGGAAAGTCGTGCTGGTGCTGCTCATGATGACGGGGGCGATACGACCGGCCACCGCGTCACCGATCCTCTTCTCTGCGGCTCTATCGGGGCCGGCGGAATCACCCGCGAACACATCGCCGGGGACCGGATTTGCGCTTGTCACCATTGACGCGGCCCTTCACACAATGCGTGTTCAAGTCACGTTTCAGGATCTGCTCGCCGGCAATACCGCTTCTCACATTCACGTGATCAACGGTCCAGGCGACGCAAACACGGCGGACACCCTGGGTCCGGTCACGACGACAACCCCAACCTTCACCGGGTTTCCCAGCGGGGCTATCGCGGGCGCCTATGACAACACCCTCGACATGACGTTGGCGTCGAGCTACAGGGCGGGATGGATCACTGATAGTGGCGGCACGACGGCACTCGCGGAGGCTGCGCTTTTCAGCGGCATCACCTCGGGCCGCGCGTATCTAAACATTCATTCAACTCTGTATCCGGGCGGCGAGATTCGAGGTTTCCTGGCACCAGTGGACCTAAATGCCGTCCCTGAACCCACGTCCCTCCTCCTCCTCGGGACCGGAGGGCTTGGTTTGATCGCGATCTTGCGAAACCGCCGCAAGAGGACGCACGCGCAGGCATAAACCGCGCTTCAGACATACGCTGGCCTGTCGAAACGCACACACTCCCTGACAGGTCAGCGCGCCCTACCGCACTGAATCTCTTCAACCCAACGCTCAGGAACGGATTTGAGCCAGGACCTGCTCGATCTGTCGATCGGTCTCATCGAAGGTTCCGTCTGTGCGAATGACGTAGTCGGCCTTTGCGGCCTTCTCCTCAATAGGCAGCTGTGCTGCTATTCGCAATCGCGCATCGTCCGGGCTGATGCCGTCGCGCGTTATCACTCGTCGAAGCTGCGTGGCCGGCTCGCATGCGACCACGATGACCTTGTCGAAGCCACGTTCTCGCCGCCCTTCGAAGAGGAGGGGAATATCAGCGATCGCGAATGGGTACCGCGCAGGGTCGAGCGACGCGAACCATTTGTCCGTCATCTCACGCACGAACGGATGAATGATCCCTTCGAGCGCTTGTCTAGCGTCGGCGTCCGAAAACACGATCGCGCCGAGTTTCTTTCGATCCAGCGCGCCGGTCGAATCGCAGATATCCGGCCCGAAGCGGCGAACGACCTCGGTCAGGCCAGGCGTGCCGGGTGCCACTGCGTCGCGGGCCAATGTATCCGCATCAATCGTGGGTACGCCGAGCAGCTCGAAGCGTGACCGTACATAGCTCTTGCCGGTAGCTATGCCACCGGTAAGCGCCACGCGGCGGACGCGACCTGTGTCTGGCACTCGCCTACGGCTCGGTAGGCTCCAACTCCGCCGTCGGGCTGTCCTTGGCCGGCGCGAGTCGCTCTTCGACGAAGGTATTCCACTCGTGGCACTGCGGGCATTGCCAGAGCAGCTCAGTGGTCCGGTAGCGGCAGCGCACGCAGACGTGCGGGTCGAGATAGAAGACGGCTTCGCGGGTCAGCGTGACATACCGGCGGACAAGCGACGGCTCGAGGCCGAGCGCCGAGAGCGTGTGCCAGATCTGCTGGTGAATGGCGAGTCCGTGCGGGTTGTGCGGAATCGCGTCGAACAGCACGTCGAGCGCCTGCCGATGGTGTCCTTCGTTGGTCAGGTGTTGCGAAAGCGCAAGCCGGGCGCGCCAGTCCTGCGGGTTCTGCGCGACGAGCCGCTGGCAGAGATCGACGAAGCGGCGAGGTGCGCCGAGCGTGGTGTAGGCACGCTGCAGGCGATCGAACGCGAGGTGTGCCCGATCCGGCACGGCCTGCGTCAGCGTTTCCCATGCGTTAATGGCCGCGGACAGGTTGCCCTGCTGCTCACGCACATCGCCAAGGTTCAAGTACGCGGGCGCCGTGCGGAGGTCGATCTCGATCGCCTCTGAGAACGCGCGCCCTGCCGCGTCCGCCTCGCCATTGCGCCGGCGGACGCTGCCGATCTCGTTGGTGAGAAATCCCAGGATCTGCTGATCGTCCGGGCGGTTGCCACCGTCGATCTTCGAGATCTGCTCTCGAACGTTCAGCGCGTCGGGCCACTGATGCTGCTCCTCGTACAGCTTCTGCAGGTTGACGAGCGCGTACCGGTTCTTCGGATCGACCCTGACGACTTCCTGGAACGCTTCGAGCGCGCGGTCCACGAACCCTCCATGGCGGAAGTCGAGCGCCAGGCAGAGTTGCACGTAGGCCTGTTCCAGCTTGGTGAGATCCGGACGCTGCAGGAGCGCCTGGTGCACGTTGATTGCGCGGCCGACCTGCCCTTTCGCGCGATACAGGTTGCCGAGGATCATCTGGAGCTCGAGGGCGTCGGTGTCGCCGATGCTCGTCGCCTGCGTGAGCTCGTCGATCGCCTGGTCCACCTGGTTGTCGACGAGGAAATTGAGGCCCAGCATGTAGTGCGGAGTCTCGCGCAGCCGCCGCCGATCGATCCAGCGGCCGTCGCGGAGCTTGTAGCGTTCCCATGCTTTCCCGACGACCAGGCCCGCCAGGAGAGCGAAGAGGACGGCAAGCAGTGGGAAGTACTCGCCCATTGCCAGGAGCCTAGAAGAGTTGCGTGCGCCAGAGGTCGTGGAGATGGACGACCCCCTCGACCTGGTGCTCGGCACCGACGACCACAATTGACGTGATCTTTCGCTCTTCCATGCGGCGCAGGGCTTCGACCGCCAGCATGGCGCGTTTGATCGTCACGGGATTGGGCGTCATGACGTCGGATGCCATCAGTTCGAGAATCGATCGGCTCCCAGCATCTCTCTGCGCGGCAATCAGGTGGCGCCGGAGATCGCCGTCGGTGATGATCCCGACGAGTCGATTCTCGGTGTCGACGACACACGTCATGCCGAGGCTCTTGTCGGACATCTCCTGCATCACCGCCGGCATCAGCGTGTCCAACCGGACGATTGGTGCATCGCCGTCGTGCATCAGACGCTCGACGCGCATCAGGCGCTTGCCCAGCTTGCCCCCGGGGTGAAGATTGGCAAAGTCCTCTTCGCGGAACCCCTTGGCGACAAGCAGGGTCATCGCGAGCGCGTCGCCAAGGGCGAGCGCGGCCGTGGTACTTGCCGTCGGGACGAGGTTCATCGGGCAGGCCTCCTCAGACACCTGGCAATCCAACGTCACATCCGCCGCCTGAGCCAGAGACGATGTGGAGTCTCCAGTCATCGCGATGAGACGCGCCCCTATCCGTTTGACAAATTCGAGGAGCTCATCCGTCTCGCCGCTGTTCGACAACGCAATCACGACATCATCGGCCTGGAGCACGCCGAAATCGCCGTGAGGTGCATCCGCAGGGTGCAAGAAGATGGCAGGTGTGCCGGTGCTCGACAGCGTTGCGGCAATTTTGCGACAGATGATGCCGGACTTGCCCGTGCCGGTCACGATCACGCGCCCGCGGCACTCGGCCAAGATTCGTACAGCCTTTTCGAAGCGCTCGTCGATACGGTCGACGAGCGAGAGAATAGCAGCCGCTTCCGTCTGAAGGACTCTTCGCGCGAGTCCCAGGTCGATGTCCGTGACCCGGCTCATGCGCGCGCTCCCGCGGTCGTCGTCTCGCGCGCCGCGGCGTCAATCCGTTTCAGTTTCATGATCAGCGCCTCGAGCCGGTCGAGGCGCAGCGCGTTGGCGGCATCGCTCTTCGCCTTGGAGGGATCGTCATGGACCTCCATGAAGACAGCGTCCACG
Source organism: Vicinamibacterales bacterium (assembly GCA_036802945.1). Taxonomy (GTDB): domain Bacteria; phylum Acidobacteriota; class Vicinamibacteria; order Vicinamibacterales; family UBA2999; genus Gp6-AA40. The sequence goes on along the minus strand of DAIRVG010000061.1, from coordinate 9,462 downwards.
CCCGCGGCGACCCCCGCAGCCGCCAGCGGCTCGATGTACTTCGCGAGGCCGGCCGTGACGCCGTCGCCCGCGCCCGGCAGCTGCAAGCCGTGTGTCACATCGAAGACGACGGGATAGCCGAGCTCGCGGAGCATCGGCAATGCCCGCATGTCGACGATCAGGTCGTTGTAGCCGAAGCTCACGCCGCGTTCGGTGACGAGGACTGATTCGTTGCCTTCAGCGGTCACCTTGGCAATGACGTGACGCATGTCCTTCGGCGCCAGGAATTGGCCCTTCTTGATGTTGACCGCCTTGCCGGTGCGCGCCGCGGCGGCAAGCAGATCCGTCTGGCGGGAGAGGAACGCCGGTATCTGCAGGACGTCGACGACCTCCGCTGCGGCGGCGGCGTGCGCGGGATCGTGAATGTCGGTCAACAGGGGGAGACCCGTCCGTTCGCGGACGTCCTCGAGAATCCGAAGGCCGGAAGCGAGGCCGGGCCCGCGGAACGATTGCACGGATGTCCGATTGGCCTTGTCGTACGACGCCTTGAAAATCACGGGCACCTGACACCGCGCGGCAACCTCATGGATCGCCGAGGCCATTTCGAGGGCGTGTGCCGCGCTCTCGATGACGCAGGGGCCGAGGATGAAGGCGAGGGGGTGGCCCCCACCGACAGACAAGGACCCGATCCGGACCGGCTTCACTGGGACATTATAGTGGGCAGCCCGCAGCGGGCAGCCTGCGGCTGGCAGCGTAACGAAGCGCCTCGATTTACGACGTCGCTACTGCCGGCTGCCTGCTGCGAGCTGCATGCTATCTGCGCGCCGCTTCAACAACCAACGGCGCGAGCTGTCCAGTTTTATGCCGATGGCTGGCCTCGATGAAGCTCCCAAAGAGCGGATGCGGCCGGAGCGGCTTCGACTGGAACTCCGGATGAAACTGGACGGCGACAAACCAGGGATGCGACGGCAGTTCTGCGATCTCGACGAACTTGCCATCGGGCGAGCGGCCGGATACGCGCATGCCGCTCTGCGCCAGCGCCGACTCGTACAGGCAGTTGAACTCGAAGCGGTGGCGGTGACGCTCGTAGATCAGGCTCTGGCCGTAGATTCTCTCAGCGACCGATCCGGGCGCCAGCTCGCACGCGTAACGTCCCAGCCGCATCGTTCCACCCAGTTCATCGACACCGAGCAGGTCGCGAAGCTTGTAAATCACCTTATGCGGCGCATTCTCGTCGACCTCTGTGGAATCAGCGCCCTCGAGGCCGCAGACGTTGCGCGCAAATTCGACGGTCGCCCACTGGAAGCCATAACAGATTCCGAAGAACGGGACGCCGTGCGCGCGGGCGTGCTCGGCCGCCTTCATCATGCCGCGCGTGCCGCGCGATCCAAATCCGCCGGGAACGAGAATGCCGTGCGCATCCGCGAGGAGCCGCGCGCCGCCTTCTTTCTCGAGCGCTTCCGCCTCCACCCAGTTGAGGCGCACTTTCAGCTTGTTGGCGAATCCGCCGTGAAAGACCGCCTCGTTGAGACTTTTGTACGAATCCTCGTAGCCGGTGTACTTGCCGACCACGTGGATCGTCAGCTCGTCGATCGGGTTCTTGATGCGATGGACGAGCTCCTGCCACGCCTCGGTCTTTGCTTCGGTCTGCGGCAGGTGCAACAGTTTCAGGATGATGCGATCCAGGCCTTCAGCGGCAAGGACGAGCGGTACTTCGTAGATGGTCGGGACGTCTTTGGCGGTAATGACCGCCTCTTCGGGGACGTCGCAAAAGAGCGCGATCTTACGCTTGATGTCGGCATCGAGGAAGCGGTCGGTCCGGCAGAGCAGGATGTCGGGCTGGATGCCGATCGATCGCAGGTCACGCACGCTGTGCTGCGTCGGCTTGGTCTTCAGCTCGCCCGCGGTGCCGATGAACGGCACGAGCGTCAGGTGCACGTAGATCGTGTTCTCGCGGCCGACGTCGAGCCGGAACTGCCGGATGGCTTCGAGGAACGGCATGCTCTCGATGTCGCCGACGGTGCCGCCAATCTCGACGAGCACGACGTCGACGTCGCGCGCGGCGATACGGATCGCGTCCTTGATCTCATTGGTGATGTGCGGAATCACCTGGACGGTTCGCCCCAGGTAGTCGCCGCGCCGCTCCTTCTGAATCACGGACAGATAGATCTTGCCCGTCGTCCAGTTGCTGTTGCGTGTCGCCACCATGCTGGTGAAGCGCTCGTAGTGCCCGAGATCCAGGTCGGTTTCGGCCCCATCGTCGGTGACGTAGACCTCGCCGTGCTGGTAGGGACTCATTGTGCCGGGGTCGACGTTGATGTACGGGTCGAACTTCTGCAGCGCCACCGTGTAGCCGTGGTCTTCCAGGAGCCGCCCGATCGAGGCCGCCGCGAGTCCCTTGCCAAGCGAGGAAACCACGCCACCGGTGACAAAGATGTACTTCACTGGCCGTCCGTCAGGTCGTTGGGTCATGCAGCCTCATGTGCGCGCCGGAACCGCCAGCAACTGGCGGCGCACGCGGTCCAGGTCCTCGGGCGTATCCACGCCGATGGAGTCGTACTGTGTTTCAACCGTGTGAATACCGTAGCCGTGCTCGAGCGCGCGAAGCTGCTCGAGCGACTCGGAGAGCTCGAGAGGCGTTTGCGGCAGCTCAGAGAACTTGAGAAGAAACGTGCGTCGGAAACCGTAGAGCCCGATGTGCTTGTAGGCCCGTGACGCCGGCTGCAACCGGATATCGCGCATGTGCGGGATAGCCGCGCGAGAGAAATACAGTGCGTGCCCGCGTCCGTCACTCACGACCTTCACCACGTTCGGGTTGCCATGGTCCGCGGGATCCCGGATCGCGCAACACACGGTCGACATGTGGACCGCCGCATCGGCAACGAGTGGTCCGATGACCTGCTCGATCATCTCGGGTTCGATGAGCGGTTCGTCGCCCTGGACGTTCAGCACGATGTCGCACGACAGGTCGGCGGCAACTTCCGCGATGCGATCGGTGCCGGTGCGGTGCGTTGCGCGCGTCATCCTCGCGATTCCGCCAAAGGCCGTCACCGCAGCGGCCACGCGCTCGTCATCGGTGGCCACGACTACGGCATCCACGCCGCGCGCGGCTGCGGCGCGACGATAAACATGCTCGACCATGGGACGTCCAGCGATATCGGCAAGGGGTTTGCCCGGTAAGCGCGTGGCTTCGTATCTGGCGGGGATGACGGCGACGATTTTTGGAGCGGAGAGTGTTCTGTCGAAGGGATCCCGGAACCCGACAGGGTGCACAACGAATAATAGCACGCGCTGGAAGAATGAAACCGGGAGCCGGCTGAACCGAATGTTAAGATAAGCGTGTATTTGGTGATGGACTGGAAATCGACCGCCGCGATTTCGGGAGCCGGGTTGCTGGCAACCTGGTTCTTCTCGATGCCTGCTGTCCAGCCACCGGCGACCAACTCGATCGCGCCTGCCGCGCGCGCGCCTCAAGCATCCCCAACGGCGATCGATATTCAAGAGGAAGCGGCGAGACTTCAGCTTCGGACGCGCCAGGAATCTCGTTACAGCCAGACGGCGCGTAACCCGTTTCGTTTTGGCGCGCGTCCGGCGCCCGAGGCGCGCCCATCTGGTACCTCGGGTCCGCCCCCGGTCGCCCAGCTGGCCACCATACCACCGGCGCCACCGCCGCCACGGCTATCGCTCGACGGCATTGCCACAGACGTGGTTGACGGTCAGGAACAGCGGACCGCTATCCTCAATACGGACTCGGGTATCGTGCTCGCGAAGGAAGGCGAGCAGGTGGCCGGGCAGTTCCGGGTCGTCAAGATCGCGGCGGACGCGATCGAACTCGTGAATGTCGCTGACGGGTCGGTGCTGCGCATCGTACTCCGCTAGCCGCCAATTCCCAATATCCCGCTCCCAACTCCCAAGGAGTCTGGATTCGAAGCGTCTCAGACTCTGACAAGTCTGACTTCCCGTATTCCCTGAACTCTTCGGATCTCATCGAGTACCGCCTGCGGGATCTCCGAGGTTTCGTCGACGATTACGACGCCCATGGCGCTGTCACCTTGCCGTCCGAGCGCGAAGTTCGCGATGTTGACTCGGTGGCGGCCGAGAATCGTTCCGATGTCGCCGATGACTCCTGGCTGATCCGTGTTGCGAATCACGATCATCGTCCCCTCTAGCGGCGCTTCAACGGCAATGCCGTCCAGGAGCACGAGCCGCGGGGATGTCCGCTCGAAAACGGCGCCTTCCGCCCAGAGTTCGCCATCGGTGGTGTGAAGCTTCACCGAGAGCAGGCTGGTGTAGTTGCGCGACCGCGTGCTGCGGGACTCGATGACCTCGATGCCCCGCTCCGCGGCCACCGTTCTCGCATTCACGGGTGTGACGCCGGACGACAGCATCGGCTTGAAGAGTCCGACAAGCGCGGCGTTGACGATCATGTCGTTCCGGCCGACCGCCAGATCGCCGTAGTAGCGGACCCCCAACGTTTTCACCCGACTGTCGTTCATTTGCGCGAGAAACACGCCCAGGCGCTCGCCAAGCTCGAGGAACGGCTGCAACCGGCTGAACTCCTCGGCCGAGACGGACGGGAAGTTCACTGCATTGCGGATGATGCCGTCGCGGAGGAAGTCGCGCAGAGCGGCCATCGTTTCCATGCCAACCAGTTCCTGGCCTTCGCGCGTCGATGCGGCAATGTGCGGCGTGGCCACGACCTGAGGCAGCATCTGCAAGCGCTGATCGACGGTCGGTTCTTTCTGGAACACATCGAGCGCCGCGCCCCCAACCTGTCCCGCTTCTATCGCGTCTGCCAGCGCGCCCTCATCGACAAGATCCCCTCGAGCGGTGTTGATGATGCGGATGCCCTTCTTCGCGCGCGACAACCGGTCGGCGTTGACCATGTTCCTGGTCGTCGCGGTCGACGGCATGTGGAGCGAGAGGTAGTCCGACCGTGCAAAGAGGTCGTCGAGCGACACCAGCTCCACACCGAGATCGCCGGCAACTTCCTCAGAGATAAAGGGATCGTGCGCGATGATGCGCATGTCGAACGCGGCGGCGCGCCGCGCCACCTCCTGCCCGATGCGTCCGAGGCCGGCAAGACCGAGCGTCTTCTCGCGGACCTCCTCGCCGAGAAACTTCTTTTTCTCCCATTTGCCCTGCTTCATGGCGCTGTCGGCGGCGGCGAGGTGGCGCGCCATCGCCAGGATTAACCCGACCGCCAGCTCGGCGACGCTGACGCTGTTCGCGCCAGGGGCGTTCATCACGACGATGCCGCGCGCGCTGGCGGCGGCAACGTCGACGTTGTCGACGCCGGTGCCCGCGCGGGCGATGACACGAAGTTTCGGAGCGGCGTTGATGATGGCGGAGGTAACCTTGGTCGCGCTGCGGACGACGATGGCGTCGGCATCCGCGACGTCACCGGCAAGTTGTTCGGGCGCCCGGCCAGTACGGGCATCGACGTTCCAGCCTTCCGCGCGCAGCAGGTCGAGCGCGGATGCAGGAAGGTCGTCGGCGACTACGATTTTCAATGTTGGTTCCGAGAAGAAGGCGTCGACGACGCGTTGATGATGTCCGCGGCCTCAGTACTCGACGCCGCAGCTTCCACAAACGCCAAGTATAATCTGCGGCTGGCACGCGAGCATGACTTCGTATCTTCCACTGAAACGGGTCACAGAGACTCAGAGACACAGAGAATACAAATTCAGAAAGCGTTCTCTGCGTCTCTGTGTCTCCGTGGCTTGTGATGTAACAGCCGCACTACGATGGTGCAAACCGCTAAAATGCTCGGGATCACGGGGCGATCGTGCACCTCGCAGGACGTTTTCAACAGGGTTTTCAACAGAAACTGTGAGTAACCCGCGGAATTCGCGTGGGACTCTGACCTAACACGCTCGCCGACCGGACGTGCCCGACGAAGCTGGAAGAGCGACGTGGGAGGTCGGCTTCTACGAATGGATGGGCGACAGAAGATCGTCGACAGCGATCGTCGACTTGTGTGGGACGGGTCGTAGAGGCGGGTCCTAAGACCCGCCGCTGTCTCGTCGAAAAAACAAGAGGAGCTCAATGAAGCGCAAAGTGACAGTCGTCGGCGGCGCCGGAAACGTGGGCGCAACGGTCGCGCGTGCGATCGCTGAAAAAGAACTGGCTGATGTCGTCATCATCGACATCGCCGAGACGAAGGCGGCGGGCATCGCTCTCGACATTTACGAGACGTGTCCGATCATCGGATCCGATAGCCGCGTGATCGGGGGCGCTGACTGGGGCGCAGCCGCTGGCTCCGACATCGTCGTCATCACGTCGGGCAGGCCGCGAGGACCGGACATGAGCCGCGACGACCTGGTGCGCGTCAACTTCGACATTATGAAGAGCATTGCGCCAAAGCTCGTCGAGCACTGCCCGAACGCCATCATCATCCCCGTGGCGAACCCGCTCGACGCGATGGCGCAGGCGCTCTTCAAGCTGACCAAATTCCCGAAAGAGCGGATCATCGGCATGGCCGGCGTGCTCGACTCGGCACGCATGAGCACCTTTGTCGCGATGGAGCTGAACGTGTCGGTCGAAAACGTCTCCTCGTTCGTGCTCGGCGGTCACGGCGACACCATGGTGCCCCTGCCGCGGTATTCCACTGTCGCCGGGATCCCAATCACGGATCTGCTGTCGAAGGAGAAGATCGACGCGATCGTGAAGCGGACAGCGGGCGGAGGATTGGAACTGGTGAAACTCCTCGGGACGAGCGCCTGGTACGCGCCGGGTCAGGCGGCCACGGAGATGGTCGAAGCGATCCTGAAGGACAAGAAGAAAATCCTGCCGTGCTCCGTGTTCCTACAGGGCGAGTACGGCATCAACGATCTGTTCGTCGGTGTGCCCGTGAAGCTCGGCGCCCGGGGCGTCGAGCAGATTATTCAGATCAAGCTGACACCCGAAGAGGACGCGGCGCTGAAGAAGTCCGCCGCCTCAGTGAAGGAGCTGGTCGACATCATCGCGATGTGACAGTCCAACGCCCAAATTCCCAACTTCCAACTCCCAAGATAAATCGCCTTGGGAGTTGGGAATTGGAAGTTGGGTATTGATCCTAAGCGGTGAACTGAGCCGAGAGCCGCTTCAGCGAGCGGCTCACGGCCACGCGCGCCGCATCGACCGAGGCCATGCCGAAGCGGTGCGCGATCTCCGAAATACTCCATTGCACTTCGATGCGCGCGACGACCATCTCACGGTCGCGCGTCCGCAGCTGCCCGAGCGCGCTGCGATAGCGCTGGTACGCCTCGTCGCGAATCGCCGCTTCGAGAGGCGACGTCGCGTCTCCCGGCGTATCGTCGGTAAACTCGACGGCTTCGGGCCGGCGCCCCACTCGACGGATCTCGTCGCGGATCCGGTTGATGACCGACATGCGGAGGTACGCCTGCATCGCCCCGACGTGCCGGGGCTCGAACTTGTCGAGGCGCGCGAGCACGTGGAGCGCCGCTTCCTGGACCAGGTCTCCCGTGTCGAGCGACCCCCGCGCGTGGGCGGGCAGCCGTCCGTGCGCCCAGCGTTTCAGCGGCGGGAGGCACCGCTCGAGGAGCGCCTCGAGCGCCATCCGATCGCCGCCGCGGGCCTGCAGCACGAGCTCAATAGTCGGCTCGTCGCTCAAAAGCGACGGGCCCTCCTGGTCCGGCGGAGGCTCGAGTTCCTTCATGTTCGGTTGGAGCGCAGTCGAAATCATAGCGAATCTCCTCACAATACCGAGCCGTTGCTTGTATTAACGTCAGACGGGCCGTTTTCGAACACCCTGCGGTATCCTCGCGAAAACCAATGATCGGCACTGTCCTGTCGCACTACCGCGTGATCGGGAAACTGGGGGTAGGGGGGATGGGCGTCGTCTACGACGCCGAGGATACGCGGCTGCCGCGGCGCGTCGCGCTCAAGTTCCTGCCCCAGGAGCTGGCCGCCGACCAGGAAGCGTCACGCCGTCTGCAACGTGAGGCGGAGACGATCGCGCTGCTCAATCACCCCAACATCTGCACCATCTACGAGATCGAGGAGCACGAGGGACGTCGCTTCATCGCGATGGAGCGCGTTGAGGGCACCAACCTCAAGCTCCACATGACCCGCAAGACGCTGACCGATAGCGAGGTCGTCGACATCGCGCGGCAGGTCGCGGCCGCGCTGCAGGCGGCGCACGAGTCGGGTGTGGTGCACCGCGACATCAAGCCTGCCAACATCATGATCGGGCCAGCTGGCCAGGTGAAGGTGCTCGACTTTGGCCTTGCGCGGCGCTTCAAGATGCCCGATACGGGCGAGATCACGATGTACGGGTCGACAATTCTCGGCCGCCCGCTCGGCACGGCCAACTACATGGCGCCCGAGCGGATCCTGCAGGGGCCGCTCGACCCGCGCAGCGATCTGTTTTCGCTCGGGGTCGTGATCTACGAGATGGCGACGGGGCGCCTCCCGTTTGCAGGGGCGTCCCCGCATGAGACGGTGACGAACATCCTGGAGAAGGATCCCATCCCGATCACCGAACTCGCGCCTCAGCGGCCCGCGGCGCTCGGCGGATTCGTCGCGCGCCTTCTGTCGAAGCCCGTCGGCGGTCGTTACCAGTCGGCCGAAGAGGCGATGGTGGATCTCGACGCCATGACGCGGACGAAGGGAGGCCCGATGTCGAACCTGTTGCGGCGCCTCCGCCCTCGCTAGCGCCTCACGGGCGACACCACAAAGATCCGTGTCCGCTGAAGGCGGACACGGATCTACCTGCTTACCACTCGACCTGGACTTCAGCTGGAGGATCTACATCAGGGCTGGGTCTCTTGATGGCGGGTACGTCAACCACAAGCACGTATTTCTCGTTCACCTTATTGATCTTCCCGAGCCGGAGGGCAGCGGCAACGGCCTGGGCCCTGGTGTCGAAGCGAAGGGTCACCCGGAATTTCCCGCTGTGGCCGCCCTTTACCCCTATGCTCTCGAAAGGAATCGGGTCGCGACCCTTGATCTCGTCGTCAAGCGCCCCCGGAGTGTCGTTCGCCCGCCGCGTCTTCGCGCGCGCCGTCGACTTCCCGACCTTTGGTTGGTTTTCGTGCACCATCTTCCAGTACACGCTTCCGCCGCCACCGATCTCTCCATATCCCATCTCTGTCCTCCGGATGTAAACGCGTGTGCGACACTCGGTCGTACGAGTTCTTTTTGAAAGCTAGGTCGCGGGGAATTCGTCTCCCTCTTTCGCGGCACGCCTGTCCGAATCCTCAACCGCGGTCGTGAAATTGTCCCCGCCCCAGGTCACGACAACCTGGTGCGGATCGTTGTCGTCGATAATCAGATCATCGGGGTTGGGCAGAACGAGCTCGACCCCTTTCACGAAAATCCTAAATCTCCCGTCTGAAGGCATTTTGTGCTTACCGTCCGTGCCTCGTGATCCCGTTCGGTGGTGGCTTTTCTCGTGTTTGACGCCGACGACATCGTGGTCGCCCACCACCAGCCATTTAACGCTTCCACCGCCGCCGATTTCTCCGTATCCCATCACAT
>DAIRVG010000060.1:28763-31036 GCA_036802945.1 Vicinamibacterales bacterium | reverse complement strand
TCTGAATTGCACTTTCGTCGTTCGGCGATCACAAACGTAGTCGAACGTGCGCATCACGATCACCGACCCGTTCAGGAGAGCCTCGACAGAATAGAACTGGGCTCACCGCAGTGGTGGGGCCCCACCCCTGGGAACTCCCTACTCACCGCCGGGTGCCGCGGTGCCCGTGCAATGAAGACAAAGGAAACAGCGGTCTCTGCCGATAGTGGCAACGTGATCGAGAAAATCGCGCACGTACTCAAGCTAAAACCCGCCCTGATGAAGCGTGCGATCGGACGCTCGAAGTGCGCCGATCCCGGCCAAGGGACCGGTCAGACTCGCCCTGTTCGGTCGCTTTCTGTCATTCCAAGTCGTATCGATCGGCCAGCTCGTGTGCTGTCTTCAGACACGCGTGTCCCAGAATGGAACTACGCTCATAACACGCTCGCGGCCAATGTGTTAGCCGCTGTTCGTGCCGACAAGATGTGCGATCACGCACTCGGGCGTGTTCCGAGCTGGCGCATGTGCTGATCAAATACAATTCCGTGGAACCTACTCAAGTATCGCTGCAACAAGGGCTTAGCTGCCAAAAGTGAATAGCTGAGTTCCTGGATCCCAAGTTGCTGATGGGTTGCCCGTCATGAGTCTACTCAAGGTCCGTACGTGGTCTGCCATCGCCCTGCTGGTGATGCTCCAGGCCCCGGTCACACTCGTTGGAAAGGGCGGATCCCCGCCAAGGAGATCCCACGTCGATCAGCAGATCGAGCAGCTCGGTCAGGGTTCCGGAGAGACGACGGTGCACGTCATCGTGACGCCCGACGGGGATCTGAAAAAGCTGTTCAAAGAGCTGAAGGGCCGCGGGATTGCCGTTCGTAAGCAGAACCTAAGCGGCACGCTCACATTCGACATCGCCGCGCACGATCTGTCCTGGCTTCAGGAGCTCGAGGGCATAGCCTCGGTCTCGGTCGACGCACCCGTCGCGTCCGCACCGCTGTCGATGGCCGAAGCCTCATTCAGCCTGACCGATTGGACGTCGAAGGCTTCGTCGGTGGGCGCGCTGCGCCAGCTGCTCGGGTTGTCCTCGACAGACCCGACCGGCGTCGGGGTTGGCGTGGCGGTGGTCGATTCCGGTATCGCCCCCGTCCTGGATCTCGCCGGAAAGATCAGCGCGTTTTACGATTTCACCGACGGCGCCAACGGCATCGCGACGACGCCCAATGATCGGTACGGTCACGGCACGCACGTCGCGGGCCTCATTGCCGGCAGCGGTCTGAGTTCGCTCGGCAAGTATCAGGGTGTCGCTCCTGGCGCGCGGCTGATCGGCCTGAAAGTGCTTGGTGACAATGGCTCCGGTCGGACGAGCGACGTCATCAGCGCGGTTGAATTTGCGACCGCGAACCGTGTCGCGCTCGGTATCAACGTCATTAACATCTCTCTGGGACATCCGCCGTACGAGGGAACAGCGACGGATCCGCTGGTCCGGGCGGTCGACGCCGCCTCGCGCGCAGGGATCATCGTCGTTGTGTCAGCCGGAAACGTCGGCGTGAATCCGCAGACCAACCAGATCGGCTACGGCGGCATCCTCTCGCCCGCCAACGCGCATTCGGCCATTGCCGTCGGCTCGGCCAAGACCCAGGGAACGATCAACCCGAACGACGACCTGGTTGCGAATTACAGCTCGCGCGGGCCGTCATGGTTCGACGGTTTTGCGAAACCAGATGTCATTGCTCCGGGTCAGCTGCTTATCGCGCCCGCGGCGCCAGGCAGCCTGCTGGTCACGACATATACGTCGCTGCTTGTTCCCAGCAACAAGAGCTACATCGCGCTGAGCGGCACGAGCATGGCGGCCGGTGTCGAGAGCGGGCTCGTGGCGGTTGCACTGCAGGCCTCGCGCGAGTCGGGCAGACCCGGATTGACGCCCAACGCCATGAAAGCTGCGATGGAATACACCGCAATCACGCTGCACGACGCGAACGATGTGGTCTACGACCGCATGACGCAGGGCGCCGGGCGCGTGAACGGCGCCGGTGTGCTTTCGATGGCGCGTGCGCTTGATACAAGCGCGCCGACCGGGTCGTTCTGGATCACTCAGTCAGTCATGCCGTTCAGCGTCTACGCCGGGATCACCATCCCGTGGGCGCAGAACATCGTCTGGGGCGAGAACATCGTCTGGGGCGAGATGTTGAGCAGAAACTTACCCGCATTCGCCGCCAACATCGTGTGGGGCGAGAACATCGTCTGGGGCGAGAACATCGTCTGGGGCGAGAACATCGTCTGGGGCGAGAACATCGTCT